>CAISDJ010000072.1 GCA_903884105.1 uncultured Pseudomonadota bacterium
CTCTCGTCGTCTTTCAACCACTGAAAGTGCTCAAGCAACTCCCCTGCTTCGACGGATAGAGCCGTAGCAAGGTTCTTTGGGGTATGGAATTGGTCCCAGTCGCGCTCGGCCGCGAAGTCTCGCAACAAATCACGAATACCAATCAAATCGTTTGCGCTCATGAGAGGGACTGTACCCTACCCCGCAACGAAGAATCGACCCCCTAACAATCAAGCCATTATTCGCCAATGCCGCTGGCTTTGGTTACACACTCAGCAACCGTGTCGAACCAGTATTGCTCTGCTTTTGAGTATGCGACCAGCCGCCGGCAGTTCTCCATCGGTCAACATGGACGATGGGAGCGTGAATTTCTTCCTTCGGCCAGTAGCTTAACTCTGGGGTTGGTCCCTGGCATGCCAGGCACGCCAGGCAGGAAGCACACACATAGGGTATGTTCACCAACAAGGACTTTACGAACTAACCCCCGGTACTAAAAAGGGGCCAGGTGACTCCGTTTGTAGTGACGATCAGAAGAGGCTCAAGTGATGACCGCTAAAGACACCGAATCGAAACATCAAGAAGACCACCTTGCAGCGCGAGCCAATGTGATTCGACAGTATGGTGACCTGTGCTAGGCACCGCCGCTTTCTCGAAGTCGCCTGATCATTCCAGTGCAAGGTCAAGGATCCGGCTAGACGGCCCCTGCGCCGAGGAGACGCTCGGCTCCATGGAGCGCGGAGATCGGGGAAAGCCGATGGGAAGATCAGCTCTGGAAGCCATCCGCACGCAAGCTGGGGAGATCCTCGAGAGTATCGTCGATTCCTACGACACGCAGGTCGCACCGGGAGAGGTCGGAGATGGCGGGAGGGCCCGTGCATCCGGTTCCCTCCCCACGGCCGGCAAGTGCCCGACAGGACTGCTTTACGGTCGAGTCCAAAGCGGAAAGACAGCGGCGATGATCGTGACATGCGCGCTGGCCGTGGACAATGGCTTCCGCGTCATCATCGTCCTCACATCCAACAATCTGAAGCTCGTCGAGCAGACGAAGGATCGTTTTGGAGATCTAGACGGCGCGCTGATTTACTCGTCACTCGGTTCTGTGGCGGGCCAATACGACTGGGACCGCGACCGTGGCCATATACAGACCTTCGTCGGTGCCCGCGGTGCTGTATTCGTGTGCGCCAAGGAGGATGGGCACCTTGAATCATTGATCCGGTTCCTTCAGGCCATCGGGGCTGCAGACTACCCTGCGCTGATTCTCGATGATGAGGCAGACCACGCGACGCCGGACACTCAGCAGGCCGCACGTGCACGGGGCCGCGACGTACCCCACGCATCAACCACGTTCCGGTTGGTAGTTGAGAACGACAAGCCAGGGCAGGTAGGACTGTCCCTCCGAGAAACCCTCACCCACAATGTGTTTCTTCAGGTAACGGCGACGCCATACGGACTGCTCTTGCAGAACCTCACGAACCCGCTGCGCCCCGCATTCACCAGGCTCCTCAAGCCCGGCGCCGGGTACAACGGAGGCGAGTCGTTCTTCGCTTCCACTGGTGAAAGCGCGACTCCTCCGCTCGTGTATGTCGACGAGACGGAGGGTCAGGCGCTCACGACGGAGCCGATGAAGGTTCCAGAGGGACTTCAGCGCTCTATCGCGTTTTTTCTCGTCAGCGCGACCGCACATCGGCTAATCACTGGATCTCCACCACGGTCAGGTTACAAGTATCTCTGCCACACGAGCGTCAAGAAGGACGTCCACAAGGACTTAGCGAAGGCGATTCTTTCGTACGTCGATGATTTCGCGAAGCACATCGCTGCAGATCCCGCCGGTGCACTCGCTCGCCCAGAAGTGGTTTGGGCAGTCTCTGAACTACGGAAATCCGTAGCTTCGGAACTTGACCTCGCCGCCTTAGAGAGGGACATCGTTCGACACTTGCCGAAACGTTCGATGCAAGTCGTGAACTCCGAGCAGCAGAGTGGTCAGCTGAAATTCGACACGCGATTTAACTTCTTGGTCGGCGGAAACATCCTCGGCAGAGGGCTGACGATTGACGATCTCCTTGTCACGTACTATCTGAGGCAAGCACGAATGACCCAGATGGATACGATGCATCAGCACGCCCGCATGTACGGCTATAGACAAGGCGTCATGACGTATACGCGGGTCTTCCTTACGCAGACGTTGGCGACGCGTTTCCGGCAGATCCACGAGGGAGAGGCCGCGCTTCGAGGTCTGTTGGAGTCAGACGGCTCGGGCCGATCCGTACCCGTGGAAGTCGCTGGAGACCTGCGAGCGACCCGGAGTAACATTCTCGATATTGGCGCACTATCCGCATATCGTCCAGGGCAGCAGGTTTACCCGGTTGACCCGATACACGAGCCCAAGGCGCTTGGAGACAGCGTTAGCAAATTGAACGCAATGGTGCAAGCAGCATTCGGCGGCGACGTCAGCGAAAACGAATTCCGCCAAGTCAAGCTTGCGACAGTGAAGGAGATGCTCGAGACGGTAAAGGTACAGGAGGACGATGGAGACTGGCACACCGTGGCCCTTTTGCAGGTACTCAGCGCTACGGCGAGTAGGTACGCCGATGCGGCTTACCTGTACGTGCGCGACCACAAGCCGCGGCGCCTCTCGCTTCCAAGCGGTGCGATCAGCGGCGATGAGCAGACGGCCGCGCGCGAGAAGCTCGCACCCGTGTTGTTTATGTTTCGTGGCAAGAAGGGGCAGCCTTGGGACGCGGACATTTGGTACCCGACCATCGTTTTTCCTCGAGATATGCCCGCAGTGATGTTCAACCGCGATGCCTGAGGTCTCTCATTTGACCGAGCCGCGGTACACCATTGAACGCGACGTGCACGGCTCGTACATAGCGCATGACGACGCTGGGATCATTTGTCTTCTGGTACCGACGACAGGTACACGCCCTCCGTTGGAACGAGCTTCGGGTGATGTGCATCTGATATTTCGATCGGAAGGCACGTTCACTGTCACGGGGCGCAATTTCTCCAGCGCTGCTGCTATCGTAAGATGCGAGAATCCTTCGCTCGCGCGGACTTTCGGCGTTCTGGCGCAAGATGTCGCCACCACCCTAAGAGCAGCGGAGGAGCGCCCGGCTCCGCATGCTGTGTCGCGCGCATTGTCCCGATGGGAAGAACTCCTGCGAAGTCGCAAACAGCTTTCTCGCGACGAAGAAATCGGGCTATGGGGTGAGCTTTGGACGCTACTGGAGCTCCATGACTCTAGTCGTGGGCTCGCAGCATGGCGTGGGCCCGACGCTGATTACGTCGACTTCGTCGGCGGTGGCGTGGGCATTGAGTGCAAAGCCGGAATGCGACGATTGGAGCATTGGATCTCGCAGGAGCAAGTGACTAGACCTTTAGGCGACCATGAAGTTTTCGTCTTGTCGCTCTGGGTTGGTATCGACGCGGTGGGTGGCTCGTCACTCCCCGATCTAGTGGCCCGTGCTGTCGCTATGGCTGACGACGAAGCAGCACTGGAAGAGAAGCTCCTATCAGCGGGATACGCTCACGCTGACGAGCACCGATACAAGATAAAACTCCGACTGTTGGAACCACCGCAGCTTTTTCCCGTCACTAGCCTTCCTCGAGTGCGGACGGCCGATACCGGCGTCAACCACATCCGGTTCCTCGCGACACTCGACGAGGAGACCTCCCTCCCACCAGAGAAGCTTGTCGCGATTCTCGCCAAGTTGTGTGCGTAATGAAGTGTCCTGCGATCGACGGCGCTGACCGAAATCCGCCGATTCAGCGGCAACGTCGAATTAGCGCATGAGTTCCAGGCCGAGTACGTAGCTCAGCTTCGGTGGAACCGCATTTCCAATTGTCTCAGCCAGCACGCTCTTATTGTCGGAAAGCGGTGAAAAATCGAAAAAGTCAGGAATGAACTGGATACGGGCTGCTTCGTGCGCCGTGATCGTTCGCCGGCGCTTAGGATGAACGAATCGGCCCTGCCCCATGGTGAGGAATCCGCCCGTCATGGTTGGAGCAGGCTCTTCCCAACGCATGCGCCCGTACACGGCCTTGTAACTGTCTCCGTGCTCGCCTTTGTGGCTGGGCGGGCGCTGTGATTTCGGGAGATCGTATAGGTCGTTGTCGAAGAGATAGTCTATACGGCTCTGCGTGATCGGATCGGGCACCCGCGGACGGTCGAGGAACGACTCTTCAGTCACGCCGAGGAGATCGTCGATGGCCCAGCTCACCGGTCGTTGGCGCGTGACGTACGGTGCGATCAGATCCTCGAGGAAGTCCAGCTTCCGGCGTTCTAATTCATCCGGCTCACCGTCCCGCCTCTGCGCTACCAAAACATGTCGCCTGCGTGTCTGCGAGACCCCGAGACTCCAGAGATCTACGATACCATCGGTTGTCTCATAGCCGAGTCTCTCAAGCGCCTCACGAGTGCGCTCCACCACTCGCCCCTTATCGTTCCGCACCGAGATGACATTCTCAATTAGAACCCATCGAGGTCTTGTCAGCTCGGTGAAGCGAGCCATAAGAAAATACAGCTCGTTCTTGGGGTCGTCGCGGCGAGTCTTGTTATTCAGGTTGGAGTGGCCTTGGCACGGTGGCCCTCCACAGACGAAATCGACGGATCCCAGACGTTCAATGAGTTCACGCTCTGCGTCTGAGGGGGGGGCGCCCACCTCTCCCTGAAGGCACGCGGAAAGATCGGAGGCAACCGTGTTTGGTAGTCCGTAGTTTCGGCCGTAAACTTCAGCAATGCGAGGATTCAGATCGAATCCAGCAACATGCTCGACTCGCCGTCCGAGCGCGCGGCACGCCTCTGAAACACCCAGCGACATCGCACCACAGCCCGAAAAGAGGTCTACCACACGCACGGCGGGTCCACTGGCCGGCCACTCCGGCAGACGCTGCCTGCGAAGGTACGCGAGGTCGGCGGCAGCGTGCATGTCGTGGAGTGGGCTGCGCCTATCCCACTCGCCTACGACCGTGACTATCGGCGGAACGTCCGGATCACGCGGAGTTACTGAACGCGTGATGATCCCCGTGGACTCGTCCACACGGAATCGTTCGACCGCGCCGCGCGCGCCGAAAAGCCTTCCCTGACCCACAGACGTTCTGCTCGGTTTCATGACTCTCAAACTAGTAACTCCATGCGCTAACGCTGTCATCGAATGAATGCATCTGCCACCACTCCAACGCGTGCATTTGCGCCGACCTCTCCCTCTTGACTCTACCGGGTTCGGCGTGCCACTAGCCTATCGAGACTTACGGCGTCTTGGGTTTCGTATTCCCAGATTACCTGGACGTTGTAGCCGATAGCTCGGGGCGATTCTTCCTTCCGCGAATCTCGCTCGAGATTCGCTAGGAAATTGTTCAGCCGGAACTCGATATTCGTCTTCGGCGTCGTAGCCTTGCGACATCCTGGACGCCGATGCCAGAAGCATCCATGCACGAAGATCGCGAAGCGGCGTGTCTTATTCACCAGATCAGGACTTCCGGGCAATGACCGAACGTTCCGTCGAAAGCGAATCCCCGCCCTCACTGTGGCCGCCGCAACCGCGTCCTCAGGGCCACAGTCTGTTCTTGACGCACTGACCGCATGATCTGCGACCGCAGCTCGGCGGCGTCCCGTTTGTTCTTTGGCGATTCATCATGAACTTTTTGAGCGGACTTGCGGTCACTCGCTCTCCGCTTCCGAGTCATCGTCGTCGACCTCAGCGGCGTCGACGACGCTCCTGAACCACGTCACCAACTCGGCAATTCTGGTTTTGCTGACGGTGCCGATCTTCGGACCAGGCAGCGCCGCAACGTCCGCGGATGCGAGCGCAACGAACGATGGCCGGTGTGAGGCCCATGAAGCGTCGAACTCTTCCGAGTCCTCATCCGACCCATCTCCGAAAGCGTCCAGCGACCGGAGAGTGAGAAGCACCTTGAGCGTGGTGCTCAGCCTCTTGGTCTGTGCATCTGTTAGACGGGTCCCGCCATCCGCGCCCTCTGTAACGCAAACGAATGCGATAGCTGCCGCACGATCCCATGAGTACATGAGTTCAAGCGCAAACTGCGCTGTGCGCGTCCGCTTGAAGCACAGCGACGTGGCCGAATAGTCCTTGCCGTTCCGTGTCATCTCTGCACCCCACCATAGACGTGCAAGCGCGTTGCGGCTCCACATGCCACGGTAACGCCACGGGTGAATCTTCTCCTTACCCTTCCGGAATCGTGCCTCGACAAAGCGGGGGCACTGGAAAGCCAACCAGGCCCACATTCCGGCGTCATTCGCCATCCGCCTGGGAACTCGCAGTGCGGCGTGCAATCGGGGCGCCAACCACGCGTCCATCTGCTCCGATGGCAGGAAGGCGGCCGCCTTCTCGGCGAGTTGTTTCACTAGATCCAGATCGCACTCAACGCCCATTCCCTCCGTCGCGGATGCCCAACCCGCGGGCAGGCGTCCGGTGGCGGCGAGGACATCGCTGAGCATCACCATGGATTCGGGGCGAACACGGCGAAGCTCAGTCATCTGCACGATCCTCCTCGTTGCGAACGTTCTCAAACGTGCGGAGGGTCAGTTCTACCGTCTTGTATGACGTCAGAAGCCCTTGCACCACGGTTCCCAATCTGGATGCGACGCTGGCCGCACCGTCTGCTTCGCGAAACTCGCTCGCGGCTCGGCGGAGCCGTTCCTCGGGATCAGCTTCTTCTGGATAGAGACGCGGTAGAACCATGGCAGCGAGATCGCCACGCCACCCCGACGGTGCCGAGACTGATCCTGAATCGTCGTCGACTTCAAGCGCGGAGAGTGAAGTAACGCAAAGCTGGAGCCAGACGGGTTGAGCTACCAGGATGCCGAACATGTCGCGCAACGCGGCCTCACGCCCACGCTTCGCCGTCGACTCGAGCAACTCCCTCAGCTGTGCATATCGGCTGTTAAGCCAGAGTCGAGGCTCAGATCCGAACGGTTCGAGATAGTACACATCGTCGGAGTGTTCTCGACGCCATGGATCGTCGGAGTTGGCGAAGTCTTCCCACGCCATCGTAACGGACGCTGAAAGGCCGGAGCCAAGTGACGGCGGTAGCGAGTCGACGTAGAGCGGTACGGGCTCCCCAAACGCAACGAGTGCTCCCTCCCTCGTCGCGTACGGCAAGTCGCCAATCTCGGCGATCGAGGAGACTCGGACGAGTTGCGGACGCAAAGTGAGCGAGCCCTGCACGTCATCTCGTTGGACAGATGCGTGCCCCACCCACTGCCCTGATCCGGTATGGCGTAGCCGAACACCTCGTCGAAATCGGGTCGAAGGACAGGTCATCAGCACGACCAGAGACGCGTCGTTCCGGACGTCAGAGGTGGGCGGAAAAACGCGTTCAAGCTCTCCCACTTCGAGGGTGACGGTCAGGCGAAAGGTGAGTTTTCCCCACTGATCCGACTGCGTCGCATCATACGCGGCAGCACCTGCCTCATCGGTTGATTCTCCGTTCGAGGCTCGTGATAGGCTTAGCTCACGCACGGACACCGTAGTTCCGGCTACGGGATCGTCGAAATCGGAAAGGCGAAGCACAAGACGCTCGGACACCTCGTACGGATAAAGTGTTGCGGCTTTCATTGTTCGGCCTCCACGCGCGCGAGAACATCCAACAGTGCCGACGCCTGCTCCGCTGGCACCGGATGAGATGCAGCGTCGGACCACGCTTTGAACGCGACTCGCTTCGTTCGCGGTGGCAGAACCAGCGCCTCCTCGAGTACCGTAACCGGGCTGGATTCCTCCACCTCAAGCCGACTCCACCGGATGGGGACAGGCGCACTGCCCTCGCAGCGGAATGAAAGCCGCGGCGTCACCGAAAGGGTCCGAGATGTCGGGTTTACGGAAAGCTCCGCCTCAACCACCCACACGCCGTCGACGACCCGTGCCTGTCGACGAGTGATGCGTACCTGGGGCTGCGAGGGTACAGGGTCCTGCGCGGGTGGCCGGATCTGGAGGAGGCGGCGGAGGATTTCTGGGCCGTCACTCTGGCGCGAGACGACTGGCCGAAGGACGCGCTGAAGCTCCTCCGTCACACGAGCGTGGAAATCCTCGAGCGCCTTCTTGGCGCCGCGCGCATAACGCTCACCCAGATCCGCGCTGTAGGCCCACTTATCGTGCGCAGGGGGCTCGGCGATGCGCAGAAACTGCTCGGCTCCGATCTGCTCATTCGATCTGCCGGCTATGGTACCCGCGAGAACCACGGCATGGAACGGCCGGCCTCCAACGACAGACGCGCGTGGCTGATATCTCACAACCATGGCACGTCCACGCGTGTACGCGACTTGGCCAACGCGTGGATCGGAAGCGCCACCGTCAGGATCCGCGAGTCGGACGAGCAGGCGGCACTCAGCCGACTGTTCCTCGTGTGCGCGGATTCCCTTAGCCCGCTGCCGAGTCGCCGGAACTGACAGGGGCACGACGATGCTCGCCACGTCCCCGGGGTTGACCAACGCCGGAGTGGTCGCGCCCGATACGTGCTTCTCGTACGCCTCGCACAACTCGGCCACACCGGCCACCGCCCGCGGATCTACATGTTCGCTCTTGATCGGCTCCTCTGCATCGCCCACATAGCGTTCGACGATCACGGAAAGGGAACCACGCATCATGGAGGGCCAGAAGTTCGTGGCGGCGGCCTCCGCGAACGAGTCAGCCAATTGCTGGGTCGTTGCGCCCGCCTCAGTCTGCGGGTCGGTGAACCCAACGATCAGGATGCTCGTACCGGTCGCTTCACTTGGCCGCACACCTGCGGGCAGTCGATCGCGACGCAGCATGAGATCGTCAAGCAGCGGGGAGTCATCAGGAAGCCACGCTGACTCCACGACGCCCGGACGATCGCCAGGAACACCCAGCCACCCGGGTCCGGCGAAATGATGCTTCCTTCCACCTACCTTGAGCTCGTGGTAGGTCAGCTCCGAACGGCCGACCAGCCTCGTCCCTCGGCTCTCATCTCCCGCGACCTTCGAGGCGTAGAGAACCGTGCTGAGACGCGAACAGGCAATGTTGACCTTGGAACCCACCCCGAACACGCCGCCGGCGGTGTTGGTCTCTTTTCGTGAGTTCAGGTTGTCGCGCACCAAGGCGCAATATGGCTTTGTGGAGTCGAACTCGTCGCCCTGAAGACCGCGCGAGCGGTAGTCGTCGACGTAAAGGAGAACGAGCTTTTCTTCGAGGACTGCCTCGAGCCCGGCAGACAACTTCGTGCCGAGCTTGCTCTGGTACTCATCTGCTTCTTCGATGGATTTGATCCGGCTGCGAAGATCAGCGAAGCCGAGCGCGTCGAGCACGCGGGTATATCGCTTATTGGTCGGGCTCAGTTCGACGAGGCGGAACCGGAGCACGACTTCGTCGCTTCGGCCCGCATCCAGAGAGTTCTGGCCGTCCTCACGAACGATGGTGCGCACCGCCATCGGCGTGGCATAGACTGCGGCGTTCCCGAAATCTTTCCCCCCATCGAGCGGCGCCTCGCGGAAACCCCAGAGCAAGCTCTCCACCGCTGGACGACCGCTTTGCATCAAGCGCCCATCGTCCGACTGCGCCTTGGCGCCATTCAACAGCCAACCGGGCTCTGACTTGGTCAGCTTCGCAATCTTGAGCACCACCGTTTCAGGGCACGGACGGTTGCCGTTTAGCCAATGGGAGACCGCGCCGGCGCTTACGCCGAGCTTTGTGGCGAGTTGGCCGCGAGTCATGACGGGGCGCCGCGCTTCTAGCGCTGCGGCGAGCCGCTCCGCGAGGGTGCTCTCTGCTTTACGTGTTGTTTTTTGCAATCAATACTCCCTGTCAAGAATTGCGCCCGAGACGACTTCCAACCGTTAAAATACATACAATCTATACAGAATCAAGAGGTAGTGAAGATTTTTCTGCCGTGTTGGGTAGGATGCCTCCTAAAAAAACGGCCACGTACTGCACTTAAAGTGTTTATAATCAAAAAGTTACAAATCTATACAATATTCTCGTGAATACCTCGTCCGTACTTGCAGAAGAGGGGCGCTTAGGGCCTGAGCGGTGAACCGGTCGGGCAGGGACGGTGCGTGCCGGGAACGCGGTGGGCGGCTGGTGAGGGTGGTTTGCGCCGGTGGCACGCCGGGGCGGGCCGGGGATTCAGGGGCACGATGGCCTTCGGCTGCCTGCCCGGCCGCCCAACTGGCCCGACCATGACACTTTTCTGCCACCGCAATCGCCGCAGCCCAGTTCCCGGGCCTCTACATGCCTTGCTGACGGCGTTTGAAATTCCTATGCTCCGGAAGGTACCGTAGTGAACATGCCGGTGGTTGACGACACCCTGCTCGGCGGCCCCCGCACCATGGAACGCCGCTTCGTAGCCCCATTCGCCCGCGCCAGCCGCGAGGCGGACTACCGGGTGGCGTGGGTGTTCTTTGAGGAGGGAAGCCAGTGAACGCGCCATCCGGCTCCAGTACTAATGACGCGGGTCCATCGCCCTCGGCCGGTTTCAAGGCTGAACTTGCGTCGGAGCCTTTCAGGCAGGAACTGCATCATCTGCTCTGGATCGACCCGCTTATCAACAAGGGCGTGCGAGATGAGGGCTGGAGTTGCCGCGACCACGCGCTGGTCGTGGCGGCGCTGGCAGCGATTCGGGGGCATGCAGCGGTGGCCATCAGCGGGTCAGTCGGGTTCGTTCAAGGTCCTGTGGGTGATCAACGGCCTGTCGGCCGGAACATAGGACCTCATTGGTGGCTCATGATTGAGAGCATGGGCACTTGTGACTTCAGCCCGCGGCTCATCAAGACCCGAGAACTGCCGGAGTGGGGCGACTGGCAGGATGCGTTTCTTCTGGGCTCAGCCTATGTGCCTGCCGGCACCATCGCCTATGCGATGACGCCGCATGAGCCGACGTTCCAGGCGGCTTTTGCCGCGGCAACCAACCAGGAAGGCGTCCGCACGGCACTCTACCTGCGCAAGGCGGCCGAGCCACTGGGCTTGGCGCAGTTCGAGCGTGCCCGCGACTGGATCAACTCGCCGCTGACCGATCGCCTGAAGCAGCGTTTTCCCCTGCGGAAAGACATCTACCTGCGTGCGGTGCTGCATCTGGATGACTTCATCAAGGGCGCGGCCGCCTCTCTGCGTGGGCTGCCCCAGATGCAGGCCTGGACCCAGGTGGCGGCACGGGCAGGCAATCCACGCATGGAATTCCGCGATCGGCTGAGCGGAGCTTTGGGCTGAGCGGGATGGCCAGGTCGAATCAACCAGGTTAGGGAGCAGCATGTACGACCAGATCAAGGCCGACATCGGGCAGAGCTATTACCAGCAAAACTTTCCGAACGATGGACAGCGCTTTGTCGCCTGGTACGTTCGGAACGTGCACGGCCAGGACGCCAACCAGACGAAATTCGCCATCACAGATTGAGCTGACACCGATTTCACTGACACCACCTTTAGCCTGATTTCCTCTGGTTCTCAAACTCCAGGGGAGTCAGGTTATCCAGCGTCGAGTGTCGTCGACGTTTATTGTAGAACCGTTCGATGTAATCGAACACATCCGCTTTGGCCTCGTCTCTTGTCCGGTAGACCTTGCGGCTTGTCCGTTCGGTCTTGAGCGTCGAGAAGAAGCTTTCCATGGCCGCGTTGTCCCAAAAGTTGCCTGACCTGCTCATGCTGCAAATCACCCCGTGTTCGATCAGCAGCTGCTGGAACTGGTCACCGGTGTACTGACTGCCCCTGTCCGAATGATGCAGCAGTTGCGCATTGGGTCGCCGTCGCCAGATCGCCATCAGCATCGCGTCACTGACCCGCTGCGCGGCCATACTCGAGTGCATCGACCCGCCGACGACCATCCGTGAGTACAGATCCAGGACCACCGCGACGTACAGCCAGCCTTGCTCCGTCCACAGGTAGCTAAAGTCCGCCACCCAGCGCTGGTTCGGTCCGGTGGCCACAAAGTTACGATCCAGCACGTTGCCAGCCATCGCATCCTGCTGCCGCCGCCCCGGATCATGAGGCACTCGCCGGGGCTTTCTGCGGGCCTTAAGGCCCGCAGAAACCATCAGGCGCTGCACACGATGAATGCTGCACGGCTGTCCCCAACCACGCAGGTCCCGACGTATGCGGCGTGCCCCATACGTTCGGTCACTGTCTGTGAAGCTGCGATGAATGGCGCCGAGCAGCGCCTCGCACAACCAACCCAGCGGCCATATCCCTCAATGCTTCGCCATGAACGAGAATCTCAACCCGACTTTCTCGCGAAGTAGGCGGCGGCTTTTTTTAGAATGTCCTTCTCGGCCTTGAGCTTGACGATCTCGCGCTTCAGGCGCTCGATCTCGGCTTGCTCAGCGGGCTGCTGACCCTGGCCAGGAAAGGCCTTGCGGATATCGCCGCCGGCCTCTCGAACCCAGCGGCTGACCACGCTGGCTCCAATCCCCAAATCCCGCGCCACTTGGGCACTGGGAACCTTCTGCTCACGAACGCACGCCCACCGCCCCTGACAGATGGGGAAAGTGCCCAGACCTCGCCGTCGGGCTTCGTACAAGATAATGGCGCCTTTAAGACCACAAACTCTCGCTGTTTCCCATTTAATGACGTCGTTTTGACGTTTTTTTAGCGCCATACGTGGCGTAAAGTCGTCTCTACTGAAGGAGGACGACATGCCCACAACGATCAAGTCAGACGTATTGAAGCGCTTACGAGAGAGGGCGCATTGGAGCCAAGAGGAACTCGCCTATAAGTCCGGTGTTAGCAAGCGCCAGATTCAGCGCATCGAAGATGCAGCGAAAAGAACCGGCGCGGTGGAAGTCAGGGGCGAAACCCTGAAGAGACTGTCCAAGGCTTTCGGCACACCACCGGATGTTCTCACCGGAGAGATTGACCTGCCGCCGTCCGGCAACCGTCATTCAGAGCAGTTCGCTGCACAGCTCGCTGCCAAGCTGGATCCCCGCACGCTCCTGAATTTCGAACTCGTCCAGGCGCGATACGGCGCATCGATAGAGGACGTGGTGCATGTTTCAACGCTGCTTTTTGCAATCTACGCGGAAGAGGCTCGCAAAGTTCACAGACGCGGAATGCTCGAACTTCTCCGACAGGGAGAGGTCGATTATGAGGATCTAGAGGACGAGTCCAAAGGGCACGTCATAGGGAAATGCGAAATTTTTGGTCTCCCGGACCCGGCGTCTTGCGCGTACTTAGGGGAAGACAACGCCTTTGTAGAGGTCCTCGTACGTGCGCTGGCGTCCTCGGGGAGTGGCGCAGCAGGCCGGCTTGAGAGATTCGGCGACGGAGCGCCCCCCGACGCTTACGGGATGCGCCCGGGCTACCGAGTGCCAAGGGTTGAGGTGTGCCGACGCGAGCTAGAGCGCGTTACTTGCCTGGACCCCGATGCGACCTTCGCGCTTACTTTCGGTGCGGTGCGCCTCTCAGAGATTCCGGAAGAACTCATGCAGGTCGACCGAGCGGTGGATCGCGTGCTTTGGCTTCGGGAGAGATTCCGCGCCTCCCAGGAGACCTCGAGGGCTGGCGCATGAACAGCAGTCACGCCCGGAAGCGACAGCAGCAGCGCGGCATTCCCAATCTCATCGTCGAATGGCTACAGCGATTCGGTCGTGAACACCATGACGGGAACGGGGCGGTCATTTGCTACTTTGACCGCCGAGCGCGGCGGCAACTCGAACGCTGTTTCGGGCGCGAACCGGTCCGCCGGATGCACGAGTATCTGAACGCTTACGCGGTCTTCAGGAACGGCACTGACTTGGTGACCGTGGGGCATCGGTACGAGCGGATTCATCGCTAAGGAGCCAGGCGGCGATTGACCCGGCAGCCGGCAGCGTTCCGGCTTGCCTGGTACGATCGGCCGCATGAGCGATTGGACACGTGCGGAAGTGGAAGCCGTAGTCGATGACTATCTCTCGATGCTCGCGCTGGAACTTGCCGGAGCGCCATACAGCAAAGCAGCTCACCTGCGCCGTTTGCAGCCGCGTCTCGTCGATCGATCAAAGGGATCGGTCGAGTTCAAGCGCGCCAACGTCAGCGCGGCGCTGATCGAAGCGGGATTCCAATACATCGACGGGTACAAGCCGCGCGGAAACTATCAGGGGCGGATCGACGAGGTGCTCGCGGAGCGGCTTCCGGCCTTTCGCGCACTGCACGATCTGGCGGCAGCGGACGCGGACCGGCCGATGGTCGTGCCGGAGGTGGAGGACATACTCGCGGTGCTCACCGGCAAGCCTGCGCCGATCGCTCGGCGGCCGAGGGTCGAGGAGCCGCGCACGCCGCGCATGACCACGAACTACCTGGAGCGCGAGGCGCGCAACCGTTCGCTGGGTGAGGCGGGCGAGCTCTTCACCCTCAACTATGAGCGGGCCCGGTTGATCAGCCTGGGCCACGAGCGCTTCGCAGACCGTATCGAGCACACCTCACGCACTCGTGGCGACCACGCGGGCTACGACATCCTGTCCTTCGAGGCTTCGGGGCAGGAGCGGCTGATCGAGGTGAAGACGACGAAGTACGGCGCAAGCACGCCGTTCTTCGTCAGCCGCAACGAGGTGTCGACCTCGGAACGACATGCCGAGACGTATCACGTTTACCGCCTGTATTCCTTCAGGGCATCTCCGCGGCTCTACATGCTGCCGGGCGCCATTCGTCAGAGCTGCAGCCTGATCGCGGAGAGCTTTCTGGCGAGGCCGGTGTAGCGAGCCGCGATCGCGCACTGCCGGTGTGGACCGAGACGCGCAGCCGCCCCAGGCCGCGCGGCAAATCAGCGTGTTTCGGCTTCGACGAGCGTGCGCCCACCGCAGGCTCATCTGGTGAGCCTGGCTGCGCCTAAGCTGCTATCTTCAGCAACGTTCCCGGGGCAATTTCATCCGAATTGCAGGCCCCGGCCATCTGGCCAAACTGCTAAAGAGGAGTTCCCTATGACCCTTCGTCTCCCCGGGCTTTCGCGCGCAATTCCATTCGCGCGGTATGCCCCCCGGCGCAAGCCGTTCTCGTGGCAAGGCTGGGACCCGGCGCGCGTGCGCTCAGCCGCCGACCTTCCGCCGTACCTCATCCTCGGTCCGCTCGATCACTCGTCGTTTGCGCAGTCGGACGGCAGCTGGTCGGCGCGGTGGCAGGGTGTCGACCACGACACGCACCTCGACGTGGCCTGGCAGCCGCAGTCCACGCGCTGGAGCGTCCGCCAGACCTGGCGCGGCGAACAGGGCGGTTTCGCGCTGTTCGACACCAAAGTGCCGCTCGACAGGGTGATCATGCAGGGGCTTTACACGCAGTTCCCGCGCAGATGGGACGCCGCCGCAAAGTCGCAGTTCGAGTCGCGGTACCAACTCACGGTGATTGAGCAGCCGGCTGAGGCCTACAGCTTCTGCGGCATGCCCGACGGGGCCTTCCGCTCGATCGTCGTCCCCATCGCCGCGGGGGCCATAGAGAGCTCGCAACGCTGGATACAGGACGTCATCGACGAGGAGCCGCTGTCCTACCCGGTGGCGGCCGATGTGCGGCCGGCCGACGACGGCAGCTGCTTCGTGTTCATCACGCTGCCCTTCGCAGGGCTCGCGCAGTTTCTGGGCTTCATGAGGAACCGGTTCGGAGCGGTCCGCTTCCAGATCGATCCGCCGCTGCCAGCGAAATCGCGACCCATTGTGATCCCGGCCGGGCTCGAGGCGAAGTTGGCGTTGGAGGGAACGGCATCATGAAGATCCAAGTCAAACGCAGCTTCAATGTGTTGCTCGAGCTGCTGCGACCGGCCAAGGCACCGAAGTGGCGGCTGGTGCTCTGGGGCGACTGGGCGGAGGATCGCTACCGCTCAGGTTGTATCGCCTACGACATCGCCCGGACGGGGCTGGTCAGTGCAGGCGTCGAGTCAATTTCCTCGTGGCGTTTATCGAAGGAGCAGGTCCTTGACGAAGAATCTACAGAAGTCTAATTCGCTCGAGTCCGCCGAGCCCATCACCGTATTCGAGGTGAGCAAAGGTGGCACCCTGCGCGTGAGCAACTACACCGAAGCCGAAACCCGTGCCGATTTCTACGATTACGTCGCCAGCTTGTGGTCACGCTCGCAGGAAGACCTCGCTTACGCGATGACCGAATGCCAACCGCTGGCGTGGGCAGTGCATTCAATCTATTCGGAATTTCGCGACGAGATTGAGGCCGAATTGCAGGACGCACAGGACGCGGGCGGCGGAAACAAGCGGAAGCTAGTCGATCTAGAGGCTCGGCTCCAGGCGATGCCCGAGGAGCCCGAGGAGGGGGCCGAGGACTGGGTCCTGAGCCTGAGCACCGAGGAATTCGGTGAACGTCTCGCCCCCGAGATCGAGACGTGGTTTGCAGAGCCGCCGGACTGGAACACCGAAGACGACTATCTGCCCGAGTCGGGCACGTCACAGGGCGCTGCGCTGGAGTTTTTTCGCGACATGCCGGGCGACGCCCTAGACACACTCGGAATCGACATCGTCGAGGGCGACCGTCCCGGAAGCACTTACTACGCCGCGGAGCTGCGCGGCGACATGGACAGAGCCAACCGCGCTGCAGAAGCGGCCGGCATACCCGTGCGGTTCGTGGCGGCGCAGGACTGAATATCGGCCGGACCAGGCATTGACATCACACGGAATCCCTCCAGCCCATGGGTAATCCCCCCTCTTTTCGGCGTTCCGCGAAGTAAAGGTAAGTGGATCCGCGCGCGGTTGATCAGCGCCGGACGAGAGGCATGCGGATACGTACCAGGTCTACCGCTTGTACTCATTCCGGGAGGCTCCGCGGCTCTACACGCTCCCCGGTGCGATCAGGCGGAGCTTCAGCCTGAGCGCAGAGAGCTTTCGGACGAGGCCGGTGTAGCGAGCCGCGATCACGCACTTCCCGCGTGGGCCGAGACGCGGAGCCACCCCGGCTCACGCGGCAAATCAGCGTGTTTCGGCTTCGACGATTGTGCGCCCACCGCAGGCTCATCTGGTGAGCCCGTACACCGCTAATCTGCTACCTTCAACAACGTTTCCGGGGCAATTTCATCCGAATTGCAGGCCCCAGCCCATCGGCCAAACTGCTAAAGAGGAGTCTTCCATGAC
>CAISDJ010000073.1 GCA_903884105.1 uncultured Pseudomonadota bacterium
CACCCTGGAACTGACCGCCGACCTCATTCGCCGTCCCTCCGTCAGTCCAGAGGACGGCGGATGCCTTGACCTGATTGGGGCGCGCCTCGAACTGGCCGGATTCCGGTTGGAACGTCTCAAGTACGGACCGGTAGAAAACCTGTGGGCGCGCCACGGCACCGGCAGCCCTGTCCTGTGCTTTGCAGGTCATACCGATGTCGTACCGACCGGACCGCGGGACGAATGGCAGACCGACCCATTCGACCCGGTCATCAAGGACGGAGTGCTGTACGGGCGAGGGGCAGCGGATATGAAGAGCGGTCTGGCCGCAATGGTTACCGCGTTCGAACGATTCGTCGCCCGGCACCCAGACCACAAGGGAACAATCGCCGTACTCTACACCAGTGACGAGGAAGGCCCCTCGGTGGAGGGCACCCGGAAGGTGGTAGAGACGCTGACGGCGCGTAACGAGAAGATTGACTGGTGCATTGTGGGAGAGCCCACGAGCGGCGATGTCCTGGGCGACACGCTCAAGATCGGCCGGCGCGGCTCCCTGTCAGGCAAGCTGACGGTGCACGGCATTCAGGGTCACGTCGGTTACCCCCACCTCGCGGACAACCCGGTGCACGCTCTCGCGCCGGCGTTGACGGAACTCATCAGCCGCACGTGGGACAAAGGCAACGAATTCTTTCAGCCTACGACCTTCCAGATCTCGAACATCAATTCCGGCACCGGGGCGCCGAACGTCATCCCAGGCGAACTCAAGGCCCGGTTCAACATCCGCTTCTCGACGGAACAGTCCGTCGAACAGTTGCAGAAGACCATCATCGAGATCCTCGACCGCCACAAGGTGAACTACACGCTCGAGTGGTTCGTGTCGGGCCTGCCCTTCCTGACGAAACCCGGCGTGCTGTCGGATGCCGTGCAAAGGGCCGTCAAAGACGTCACCGGCCGAACTCCTGAACTCTCGACGACCGGTGGAACATCGGATGGTCGCTTCATCGCAACCATGGGTGCGCAGGTGGTGGAACTCGGCGTGATCAACGCGAGCATCCACAAGGTCAATGAATGCGTGAGGATAGCCGACATCGAGCCCCTGTCGAAGATGTACGAGCGGGTGCTTGACCTACTGCTGACGACTTGAGTCCGTCAGCAGCAGGGCGAGCGGCGAACCGGTTCAGCGCCGGTTAAGCCGCTCGGTCAGGTTGGCAAGGACTGCCCAGGCACCGAGGACCACCAGCGCGATCAGTACCCAGCCCGGCATGGCGAGGCCAAGAAACCGCCAGTTCACGGTGCCGCACTCGCCCGACCCGGTTAGGACCGTGGCGATCACTTCGCGCAGCGGCAGGATTTCCATCATGTAGTCGAGCCCTGCGCCACACGCCGCCACGGTGCCTGGAGGTTGCGCCTGGATCCAAAGGTGGCGTGCAGCAATGCCGATGCCCGTCAGTGCGGCGATCAGGATCAGCGCGCCGTAGAAGAGGGATCCCCTCCTGGCGGGGTTGTGAATCGTAGCGATCAGAAACAGCACGCCTACCGCGATGACGGCCACACGCTGGAAAATGCACAGCGGGCACGGCTCGAGCCCCAGGATATGCTCCGAGTACAGCGCGTACGCCATCAGCGCCACGCATGCGAGAAAACCGAGCAGATTGGCAGTCCGCCTGCCCATGGTTGCGATACTCAATGCCGTCCTCCGGTTTTCTGGTCCGTCGTAGCCGATCAGCCGCCCTGCGCGGCGTCAGGTGCACGACCCGACCGCTGTTGCAGATGCTTTTCAACGTCTTCAAGCGCCACATGGCGGACGTCCTTGCCGTAAACCATGTAGATAACGTATTCGCAGATGTTCTTCGCATGATCGCCGATCCGTTCCAGCGCGCGGGCTACCCAGAGGACATCCAGTGCGCGGCGAATGGTCCGCGGATCTTCCATCATGAACGTGATGCACTGGCGCTGGATGGCGTCAAATTCCTCGTCCACCAGACGGTCCTTCTTGGCAATGCCGAGCGCCGCTTCCGCATCGAGCCGGGCGAAGGCATCGAGCGCGCCATGGACCATCTCGGCCACTAATCGGCCAAGATGCTTGATTTCACGATACCGGTCGGCCGGACGCTCCATGGTCGCGAGCCGCGAACCAATGTAGCCGATCTTTTCCGCCTCGTCGCCGATGCGCTCGAGGTCAGTAATGGTCTTGATGACGGCCACGATGAGGCGCAGATCGGAAGCCGCTGGACTGCGGGTTGCAAGGATGCGGCTGCAGTCATCGTCGATGGCCACTTCCATCGCGTTGACCTTGTGGTCGTTGTGCGCAACCAGGTCGCCAATCCGGCTGTCGCCCTGGACCAGCGCCTCGACGGCCTGCTTGAGCTGCTCTTCGACCAACCCGCCCATTTGCAGCACATTGGTCCTGACCCGCTCGAGATCCTCGTTGTAGCGGCTCAGGATGTGATGGGACAGGTCCGATTTTTCCATGATGCTCTCCAGAATTGTGGGGAGGTATACCCGGCCGCGCCGCGCTGCGCAAGCGATGTAGCCGCATCGCGACGAACACTCAGAAAAGAAAAGGGCGGCAGCGCACGCGCCACCGCCCCTCTCTTCAACCGAAGGCGCCGTCTTAGAATCGCAGGTTCATGTCGAGCTGCAGCCGGTCATAGCTGGACTTCGTGCCGACATCGACATTGCGATCGTTGATGAAGTACGTGGCGTTGAAGACCCAGTTGCGGACGGGCGCATAGCCCGCACGCAGCAGGAATCCTCGATTGTCCGTATTGCCGGCACCGAAGTCCGAGTCAACCAGCTGCCCGAACAACGCGTCTGCTTCGACGACCTGGTACATGGCGCCCACTTCCCAGGTACGGTAGTTCGCTGCTGTACCGTAGAGTACCCCGGCTGCCCATGCTGTATTGAGGTCGTCCGGGTCCAGGTTCTTGGAGTATTGTCCCCAGGCTTGGAAAGGCAGCCCGGCGATGGTCGTGTTCCACTGCGTGGCCAGCTGCAGGACATTGAAGTCGTATTTCAGGACGCCGGCGCCCGCTGCTCCGGTCGTGGAATTGCCATTCGAGCAGGCGTTGCTCGTCGTCGTGCAGTTCCAGAAGATGCCGCGCCGACCCTGCCCGCCGACAAGATCGTAGTAGTGCGCCACGAGCATCAGGGTTGAGCTGCCAACGGGAACGCGGGCACCCACCTGCACACCGTTCAAGAGGGTATCTGCCGTCACGGTGGAGGCTGCCCCACTCACCTCATCCAACCAGGTTCCATACACGCTGCCAAACCACATGCCCCGATTGAATTGCAGCGCCAGCCCTTCCGGGTTGGTATCGCCGTCGTAGAATTGCTCCTGTCCGATGCGCACGAAGGGAGTCCGCATCTTGCCGCCCATCAAGTTGCCCCAGCTTGCGAATTTCCAGTCAAAGTAGGCTTGGTCCAGGTAGATGTTCTTGCGGGAATAAGTGCCGTCCAGCGTCTGGTTGGAGGATCTGTAGTCCCCACCCACGCGCGGATCTGACCCGCCCTCCGCTGTCGCCAGTTGCACGGACACGAGAATGTTGTCGGTCGGACGAGCATCAAGGCCAGCGCGGACCCGGATGCGATCACGGTAACGAGCGGCTGTTGCGAGCGTGCCATCTGCAACCTTGGTAGCGTCGAAGATTTCCTCGTGCCGGTAGCGCAGATCGCCCTTGAGCGCGATCCGTTGCGCCCATTCGGCGCCGCGCAGGCCAGAGAGGGCTGCGTTGGTCGCCGCGGAGTCCTTGCGCAGATCCTGGGTCTGGGCCTTCAGGTACTCGCGCTCGGCATTGTCCTGCTCGGTCGCCGCCTTCAATTCGGTATTTTCTGCCGCCAGTGCGGCATTCTGCTGTTCGAGGCGATCAACCCGCTGCAACAACCCTTCCAGCTGCGCCCGGATCTGTGACAGTTCACCGGATGGGGCGGCCCCCTGCGCCCATGCTGGTGCGGATGTAAGTACTGATACCAGGACGGACGCTGCCAACAGGTTCTTCACAGACTCTCTCCCGTTACTGCACTGTGTCAGGAAACGACTCCGGTCGGAGGGACGCGGCAGGCGCGCGCCCGGCCGAGCGGCTTCGTGTAACACAATTGTTATACGGCAGATTTGTTACGGATATATTTCACTCACCCCTTGCACTGATGCTCCGCTCCTGACGCCTGCCGTTCTCCGGGGACACGGCACTGTAGGGCGCATATGACGCCTTAATGACAGCGCCGCAGGTCAGAACTTTGCGCTGAACGATGCTGACAGCGACGTGCCTGCCTTGTAGCGATTGTAGTAAACCGTGTTGCCGCCGCGCTCCTGGAATTCCTTGTAGCCGTGACCGAGCAGGTTGCGCGCCTCGAACTTCAGCTCGAGCTCGGTCCCGAAGAGGTTCAAGCCCTGCCGCGCCACGAAGTCGAGGATGAATCCCGGTGATTCGTAGATATCGGGCAATCCGGCTGCGCCCCGACTGGTGACGCGGTCGCTCGCATAGGAAAGGAGCAGGGTCTGCTGGGAAAGAGCCTGGGTATCCTCGAGCCCGATCTGCAGGTTGACGAGATGGTCTGACTGACCCGTCAGCGGCGCACCGTCAAAGAAGAAGTTCGTCGCGGGTTGTGTCGTCGTGCCAAACACGGACACGGAATCGCCAGCCCCCACCTTGATCTTCGAGTTTGTGAAGGTGTAGTTGCCAATGAGCACGATGCGGCGAGACGCGAGGAAGGCCACGTCGGACATCAGATCGAGCGGGAAGTACTTCTGCACGTCCGTTTCGATACCGTAGAGGGTGGCGCTCGGCGCGTTCGCAAAGCTGGTCACGGGGCTATTGTCGTTGAAGCCGGTAAACGCCTCGATCGGTTTGTCGATGGACTTGTAGAACCCGGCGATCGAGAACTGCTGCTCCGGCGCGTAGTACCACTCATACCGCGCTTCGGCATTGACGAACTTGCTGTCGACGAGCAACGGGTTGCCGCGATAGGCCCGGTTGCTTTCCGGGTCATAGTAGGCTTGGAAGATGAGCTCGCGGAACTGTGGCCTCGCAATCGTCGCCGACCCGTTCAACCGCACCTGCATGTTGTCCGAGAATTTGTAGGTCAGCGTAGCTGCAGGCAGTACGTAGTCTTCTTCCAGAAGCGTCGACGCGCTCGACGCGTTGGCGGTAGTGAACACCTGTTTGCCGCGCACGGACTGGGTCCCGCGTTCGAGGCGGGCTCCGGCATTGATCTCAAGACCCGCTGCGATCTCGGCCTGCGCCTGCACGTAGCCCGCCATGGTGCGCAACTCGGCGGCAAACGCAGGATCCGACTCCGTCGTCTCGATCAGGCTGATGTTGTAGTCCTCGATCAGCTGAGGCGCGAGCAGGTAGTCCGGCCGCAGCAGTCCGATGGAGCTCGGGAAGGTCGAGGGCGCAATGATCTGGAACTCGCGCCTGGCCGAATCACGCTTGGTGTCAGTGAAGTCGTAGCCCGCCGTCAGCACGACGTCGCTCCATACCCTTCCCGTCACGTCTATACCCGCTGACCAGAGGTTCTCCTTGAGGTCGGAGAAGGAGGCCTGTGCAAAGCCGGACTGCCCGTTGTCCAAGCGGTTGATGAAATAGCTGCCGTAAGGGCTGGCGGCCAGATTCGTGCGGACATAGCCGAATCCCAACTCGAAAGGTGCCTTGCGGCTAGACTCGGCATAGGAGGCCCGTGCACTGATCGACACCGGCTCAAGCTTGAAATCGCCGGTCAACTGGGTATCGATCAGCTGCCGCTCATACCAGCCGGTGTTCTGCTCGAGGAAATCCGCACCGAAGCGCTGATTGTTCTGCTTGCCCTCCGCCAGGCTGGTCCGCTTCAGCGTGTCGTGCACATACAGATTGGTCCAGCGCAGCTTGTTGCCATCGCCGAACTCGTAGCCCACCCCAAGAAGGGCATTCGTCACCGCGTGATTCTCGGTGGCAACGCTGTGATAGTCCTTGTCGATCGCCGACAGGTCGAAGCTGCCGGGTGTCTGTTCGATATTGTCCCGCGTGCGCCACTTGTTGCTGAAGCCTGCCGTGGCAATCAGCCCAAGCTCCGAATCGTCGAATACCCAGGAGGTTCCCCCGGTGGCGGACAGGGAATAGTTGGCGGGAATGCTGTCATTCTTCTGCACCAGCGCGTTGTTCGCGTTCACGAGCTGTTTGGCGATCTCGCCGGAATCCACGTTGCCGGCGCTCAGGCGTTCACCGCTCCCCAGAAACGCCCGCAGCGCAGACGGAAGCTCGCGCTTGCCGCCTTCATAGCCCGTCCAGTCGGCCCTGTTGCCAAAGTGGGTGTAGCCGAAGCTTCCCGACGTCTGCGTATCGCCACTGACGCCGAAGCTGAAGTTCAGGAACGGCATCCTTGGCGTGGACAGCGTCGTGAGGTTGATCACGCCGCCACCGAACTCGCCGGGGAAATTCGGCGAGTAGGTCTTCTGCACGAGAGACGAGGCGATGACATCAGTCGGGAACAGATCAAGCGGTACCGCACGCCGCAGAGGTTCCGGGCTCGGCAGGGGCGAACCATTCAAGAGCGCCTGCGAATAGCGATCACCCAATCCGCGGACATAAACGAATCCGCCACCGACGACGCTGAGCCCCGTCACGCGGCCGAGTGCACCGGCAATGTCACCCTCGCCGCTCCGCGCGATATCCTCGTTCGAGAGCAGCGAGATGACCTGGGTTGTTGCCCTCTCTATGTTGCTGTCGCGTCGACCCAGTACGATGATCTCGCCACCCGGAGCAGACACCTCAGCCGGTGCGTCGGCTGCCGCGTCAGCATCTGCGGTTGCCGGTGCCGGTGCCGCCGCTCGAGCAGGCTCTTTGGCTTGCTCCGCTGCCAATGCCTGAGCTATCGCAGCCGGCAGGGTCAGCATATTCGCAACAAGCAACATGCCCGCACACGTCAGTGGCTTGGCCATGGGTAATCCTCGGTAACGTAACTTCGCGCTTCAGATCCGGCGTGGACAGCCTGGTGGCCGCCCACGCCGCGGGTTGCATTCTGCCAATCAGAGCGTCGGCAGGGTGGTGCAGGCCGTATTCGTCGAACCGAAGTTCGCCGTGACGGAGTTGCAGGTCCAGCCCGTGTACCAGGTGTCGCTTGCATCTCTGACTGCACCGATGTAGGTCGTGGTGTCAAAGGCCGCGTCAACCACTTTGGGGTCCGTCGCAATCCGAGCCGATTCGTTTGCGCCGTTCACGAACGTATTCGTGAGAGTTGACGTAAACGCGCTGGTGACGTCAGTTCCCGCGTTGAAGGCGTCTGCAACCTGCTGTGCAGTCACGCCTCCCGTGCCCACGAAGGGCGTCGCGCCGCACTGGAATGCCACTGACGTAAACACGGGAGGACCCACCTTGTCCGTGGGTGCATCCTGGGGCCCTAGAATGTTGGCGCCATTGAAGCGGAGACACGGCATCGACGTAGTCATAACGCCGTTGACCAGCCTGGCATCGGCACCGCCGCGCATCAGCATGGCAGCGCCATTACCCGACGACGCATTGCGGTGAACGAACGTGAAGTTCGCCAGCTTGAGATAAGTCCGCGGCGCCTGTGCCTCGAGCGCGTTGGCCGAGTCCAATTCAATCATGGAGTCAGCAGCACCGCTGGTCTTCTGCACACCGATCACATACTGGAGGGTACCTTTCCAGCCCGTATCCACGTCGATGTTGTCGTCGTCCGCACCGGTGAGCACGAGGTAGCGCAGGCTGACGCGGCCACCGAAGTTCTCGAAGGCGTCGTCCGAGCTGTTGTGGGACTGGATGTGGTCGATGACCGTCCCGCTGCCGACGCCACCCAGCGTCAGGGACTGAAGTTCACTGTTTCCGGACAGGACATAACCTGAGTAGCGGATCTGCACATACTTCATGGTGCCGCTGTTGTCAGTCGGCGTCGCGCCGCCGAACAAGGCCGGATCTACGGCGCCTTCGGTCTGGCGCTCGCACGTGACCGAGCCGGGAGGCGCCGCGGGAGCCACGGTGCAATCCGTGATCGGTGCACGACCATGAAGTACGACTCCGCCCCATTGCCCCTGGGAATCATCAGTCACCAGGCCGAGAACGTTGTCGCGACTAGTGAAGACGATGGGAGAAGTCGGTGTGCCGACTGCACTGATGCGGTTGCCGCGGTTGACGGCCAGCCAGGAAACGCCGGTCGAGGCATAGATCACCACGCCAGGCTGAATGGTCAGGACGACGGGCGCATCGGCAGTCGGTGCCGCGCCGCGGTCCAGGCCGACGTCTACACGACCACCCAGCGAATACAAGAGGCCGGGAATCTTCGTCAGAGTCGCACTCGCCGTAAATCGGGCCGGAAGTTCGCAGATCCGGTAGGTACCGGTGGGGCCTGTAATGGTAGCCCTGTCGGTCAGTCCGGCCGGGTCGGCGATCGTAGGGCAACCGGCTGCGGCAGTCGCCAGCGGCCCCCCGTTCGGTGCCGTCGGCGTTACAGGCGCCGGCGCAGCGGGATTGTTGATGGTGACGTTACCGCTGGTACCAGGCGATGCCACTCCGTCCGCGCCACATCCACTGAGGACTGCACAAACTGCGGTGAGCAACACTAGAGAGCTCGACTTGACGGTTCCGACCATGAAAATCTCCGATCCGGCCAGGCCGGGAATTGACCAAGAGGTAAAGGTGCTACAGCGCAATGCCAAACCGTCGTCTTGGAGACGTGGAAAGCTGTAGCTGGACAATCTGCCAAGGAAAGGTAGGCCAGTTGTCTTACAACAAGGCGACGGCAAGATGACAATACGGTTACAGCGGCGGGCGGCTCGACCTGCTGCCATCAACTGGAAAGGAGCGTGGATGAAAGCACGCCGGACTGATTGCGGCCCTGGAGATGGACGCCGGCCTGCTAGATGTGAATCACGCGTTCCGGCGGGAAATGACACGTGAAGACGCTGCCGCGACCCTCAACGCTCTCGACGGCGAGCGTGCCATCATGCCGCTGCAATGCATGCTTGACGATGGCGAGCCCGAGGCCGGAGCCGCCGATCTTGCGCGAGCGGCCCGGATCGACCCGGTAGAAGCGTTCGGTGAGACGGGGAATGTGCTCGACAGCAATGCCGATTCCAGAGTCACGAACCGCGACATGACCGCCTGCCGCATCGACCCACCAGCGAATCTCCACCTCTCCTTCTACCGGGGTGTACTTGGCCGCGTTCGATACCAGGTTGGAGAAGATCGAATGCAGCTCGCTCTCCGAGCCGCGGAGATGCGCAGTCGACTCCAGCTTGAGCTCGATCCTGCGTGGCCTCTGCTCCTGGGACTCCAGATCCCGCCGCAACAGTGCCAACATGCCGCCCACGTCGACACTCTGATCAGACGGCGCTGTGCCACTCGCTTCCAGGCGGGACAGCTCCAGCAAGTCGTTGATGATGCCCCGCATCCGGTCCGCCTGGCGACGCATCTCGAGAATGGGTTCGCGCCATAGTGCATCCAGCTGCGGTTCCTCAACGAGTGCGTCCAGATACCCGGCGATTACGGTCAACGGAGAACGTATCTCGTGGGACGCGTTGGCGACGAAATCGCGACGTATCGATTCGACCCTGATCTCGCGAGTGACGTCGCGGACAATGACAAGCTTCTGTTCCGATGCGGAAGTCGTCACGAGGTGCAGCTCAAGCCATCGATCGCCTTTGGCGGGCTTGTGGATGGTGACTGAAGACCGGCTTCCCTGGTCCTTCAGGTACTGGATGAACTGCGGATCGCGCACCAGATTCTCGATGCGAATCCCGAAATCCAGCTTGCGGCGCAAGCCGAGCCAGCTGGCGGCATGGCGATTGAACCAGATGATTTCGTTGTTGGGCCCAAGCAGCACAGCGCCGTCGGGCATCGCTGCAGTAAGGCGGCGGAATTCGCGCAGCAGCCTGACGACCCGCGCCTTGTGGAACTGCTTGCGGCGATAGATGCGGTTGACGGTCGCCACGACCTCACCCCAGGGACCATTGATATCCGGAGGCAATTCCGTCCGTCGCAACCGCAGCCAACGGTCGAGTCGCAGCAGGTTCAGGACCTGGAGCGCCAGGTAGACGGACAGGACAGCGATGAGGATCCCGCCCAGATGACCGAAGATCAGTCCCGCAATGAGCGCCAGCAGGAGTGTACCCGCGAGCCTGAACAGCGCCTGCCCTGCCGTGCCGGAAAGGGCCCGACCGAAAGGCATTACGCCACTCGAGTGGAGAAGCGGTAGCCGGAACCGCGGACAGTCTGGATGAACCGGTCGTAGCCGAAGACTTCGAGGGCCTTGCGCAACCGTCTGATATGGACGTCCACCGTTCTCTCCTCGACGTACACGTTGCCACCCCAGACGCGATCAAGGAGCTGAGCCCGGCTGTAGACCCGCTCCGGGTGCGTCATGAAGAAGGATAGCAGGCGGTACTCCGTCGGGCCGAGCTGGACTGTGCCTCCTCCCGCCATGACGCGATGGCTGGCGGCATCCAAAACCAGCCCGTCGGCATCGATCACATCCTCGGCTCCCGCCTGCGCAGTCCTTCGCAGCACAGCGTTGATGCGGGCCAGCAATTCGCGGGGCGAGAATGGCTTCGTCACGTAGTCGTCGGCACCACCCTCAAGACCCATTACCTTGTCCTGCTCTTCTGCGCGAGCCGTCAGCATGATGACCGGAACTTCCTGGGTGTCCTTGTCACGCTTGAGAGCACGCGTGAGCTCAAGCCCGCTCATGTCAGGCAGCATCCAGTCGACGAGGACGAGGTCGGGCCGGTGGTCCGCGATACTCGCACGAGCGGCGCTGACATCCTCGACTTCGCGCACTTCAAATCCGCTGCGGCGCAATCCAAACGCAATCATCTCGCGTATGGGGCGTTCATCTTCGACGATCAGGATCTGTTTGACTGCCATGCGTTTCTGGGGATTCTTTATTGAGTTCAACTACTTGGAAATCTTTGATTGCACCGATATTACAGCAAGTAATTGTGACACTTGGGTGAATACCCCTATTTCACCTGGGCAGCACTGACCCAAGCCACCTGGTCGCGCAGGTAAACCGGCTGCGCACCGCTCGCCTGCAAGCCCTCGCCTCGCCGTAACGCCAGCTCGCCCAGACAGGCGATGTCGCTCGCCCTCGGCAGCGCGGTGTCATCGATCCGTAGTCCTGGAAACCGCCCTTTGAGGACGGAGTAGGCATGAAAACCCGTACCGACTCCCATCACAACCCGGGGGTCATCCAGGAAGACACTCTCGGCCGGGCCGACGCCTTCTGTACCCTGCAGGGTCAATCTGCCGTCACCGCCACGAGCATAGACACCCCAATAGACTTCATTCATCCGCGCGTCCATGCACACGAGTACCGCCTCTCCTGTCCCGGCAAACTGCTGCGCCACAGCCGCCAGCGTCGAAATGCCGACCACAGGCAGCCCACTGCCGAGACTGATCCCCTGGATTGCCCCTACTGCGATCCGCACGCCAGTGAACGCACCGGGGCCTCGGCCAAAAGCGAGCCCGTCCAGATCAGCCAGCGTGCACCCGGCCTCCACCATCACCCTTTCAACCATGGGCAACA
The DNA here is from genome assembly GCA_903884105.1 of uncultured Pseudomonadota bacterium. Lineage (GTDB taxonomy): Bacteria > Pseudomonadota > Gammaproteobacteria > Steroidobacterales > Steroidobacteraceae > CAIUGU01. The sequence goes on from CAISDJ010000073.1 coordinate 11,494, forward strand.
ACATTTCAGCGTGCCCGCGCGCGGTCATTGCACGCTCTTCAATCGTGCGCCCTTCCAACCTGAGAGCAACCGAACATTGCTCGGTGGCCGTATCGATCGCGAGCACTTTCATGGAATCCGTCTCTCGGCGTGAACGACTGCAACTGCCAAAGGATCAATGCCGGCACCATGGAGCTTGTCACTCAGGAACTGCTCCACCTCTGCGATCTGCTCAGTGCGGCGCATGGCGGGCAGGCTGCCGAGGAAGGTCCTTCCATAGGGCCTCGACGTCAGCCGCTGATCACACAACATCACGACACCAAAGTCCTGCTGGTCGCGAATCAGGCGTCCCACGCCCTGCTTCAGCGCAATCACGGCCTGTGGAATCTGTTCATCGAAGAACGGGTTCCCGCCCTGACGCTCGATGGCATCGAGGCGGGCCTTCAGCACCGGATCATCCGGAACGGCAAACGGCAGCTTGTCGATGACAACGACCGCAAGCGCCGTCCCCTTCACGTCGACGCCTTCCCAGAAACTGCCAGTCCCCAGCAGCACTGCGTTGCCATACTGCCGGAACCGCTGCAGCAGCGCATCGCGAGGGGCGTCTCCTTGAACCAGAACAGGGAAAGGCGCCTCTCCCTTCATCATGCCTGCCAGCACCTCCGCTGCTTCACGCAATGCGCGGTGGCTGGTGAAGAGCAGGAAGGCACGACCGCCGCTGGCCTTGAGGACCGGCCACGCCGCTTCAACCACCTGCCGGGTATGCCGCCGTGATGACGGCGCATCGAGCCCGGGCGGCAAGTACATCAAGGCCTGGTTCGGATAGTCGAACGGGCTGCCAAAGCGCACCGTCACCGCGTCCGCCACGCCGAGCCTGCGCTTGAAGTGCGAAAAGTCCTCGCCGACCGCCAACGTGGCGGATGTATAGATCCAGGAACTCGCGCGGGCCTCGACCAAGGCTCCCAATTGCTTTGCCGTATCCACAGGAACGTAGTGCGCGCTGAAGCCGCTTTGACTCAATTGCACCCACCGGATCCCTGCCACCACCCGCACATCGTCCTCGGGTGCAAGCAGGGTATCCATGCGATCGGCAACCTCACCAGCGCGACGCTTGATGGCAGCCATGGGCGCATTGTCGGCGGCGACCGGCTCAAGCAGCGCACACAGTGTCCGCAGGTCGGCGACCAGCAACTCCAGGGCTTCGACGAAGGCCGCGGGCCACGCCGCCACATCGATGCGCTCACCTGCGCTGCGAACAGCACTTTCCGCATCAGCGATCCGGCGTTCAAAGGTCTCTGCCCATGTGCCTGCAGCTCCATCGACAGAGCTCATCAGCATGAGCTCCGCCACCACATCGCGAGCCAGGGATTGCAGCTGTCGTGAGCTGACCGACTGGCCGAGGAACTGCGTTGCCACGTCAGGCAGCTGATGCGCCTCATCGATCACGACAGCATCGGCGCCCGGCAGGAGTTCACCAAAGCCCTCTTCCTTCAGGACGAGATCCGCCATCAGCAGGTGGTGATTGATGATGACGATCTCTGCCGCCTGCGCTTCGCGCCGCGCGGCCACAACATGACACCGCTGGTACTCGGGACACTCTGCCTGCAGGCAATTGTCACGTGTCGATGTCACCCAGGGCCAGACGGGATGCTGCTCGCCCACCGTCGCGAGCTCGGCAACGTCTCCCTTGGCCGTACTGAAGGACCAGCGACGAACCTGACCGATCCCGATCGCAACCTCCCGCTTGAGCCCCCGCGCCGCAGCCTGCTGCTCTGCCAGCGAGAGTCGATGCAGGCAAAGATAGTTGGCACGCCCCTTGAGCAACGCGACTTGCACCGGCCGGCCAAGCGCCCGCGTGATGGTGGGCAGGTCGCGGTGATAAAGCTGATCCTGCAACGAGCGCGTGCCCGTAGAGATGATGATCCGCTTTCCGGATAGCAGGACCGGCACAAGGTACGCAAACGTCTTGCCGATACCGGTACCCGCTTCAATCAGGAGTTGCTGAGGTGACCGCAAGGCAGCAGCCACATGCTCCGCCATGGCGACCTGCTCGGCTCGTTCGGTAAACCCTTCGATCGCTTGCGCCAGCGGGCCCTGTCGACTGAAGAGTTCGGCAACGGAAGTCATATCGCGATGCTGACTTCAGCGGAAGACGGCACGAAATCGCGCGTAGGCGGTGGCCCCAGGGGCCAACGGGTAACGCATCTGCCACCGGATATGCGTATAGGCATCGGGCGCAGCCGCTCGCTGGACACCTTTCGCGTCCCTGACAAGAAGTTCGCGAGCAGGCGCAAAGGTCACGCCGCCGTCGACGGAAAAGGAAAGGAGGGCCCCGGGAGCTGCCGCGGAATCGGCCAGGTAGCGGGTATTCGTGGGGACCGGCTTGGTAATCACCACGTTATGGGCAGCCTTCGAATCAAGGTTTCTGATCTTCACCGTGTAGTAAACCACCTGACCCTCACGGATATCCGTGGCGGGGAGCCATTCCTTGGTCCGCGTGCCATCAGGCAGCGTCCGAGTCCCGAGAACCGCCGCCACCATGTCCGTTTCAATAGTGACTACAGCCCCAGCTGGGCTCGAGGGCGGCGTGGGTACCGCAGCGTCAACGGCAGTGAGCCAAGCAACGGCTAGCAAGCCGACCGCAGATAGCCAAAAACAGGTGCGAAATGAAAGGACTAGAAACATGGACGCACTGTACGGGGCAATAGCAGTTTCCGACATCGACATCGACTTCGACTCCAAAGGGCTTCGATAGACGGCCATTGACAGTCGTCCGAGTCAGAAGTATGCTGCGACGCATCAATGTTGCGGCGCGGTAAGTTTACTGCCTTAAGAGTAACTGATCGCGCCTCCTTACCGATCCCCCTGTTGCGCCCACCTTTGAGTGGGCGCTTTTTTTCGCGACCTTGTCGCAATGACAGTCCACTGTCGATCGGTATAATCCCGCCCCTGCCCGAAGGCCCGGCCTACCCGGTGTCGGGCAGCCGTTTCCAAAGCGTGGCTTCCCGCTGGCGGCACCCCCTTGGGTTGCGTGCCCCAAGCCCGTTCGAGACAGGCCGCGCTCGCGCCAGTGCGCAAACGCCAAGCATGTTGCGTGGCGGCACGGAATGTACAGTTTTCTTGGTCCAGGAGGCATGATTCGAAATGAGCACGTCCAATGCGGCGCTGAAATTGGGTTCGTCCAGCAATGCAGCGCTGAATAACTGGGTCGATGAAGTTGCGCGCCTCACGCAGCCTGATCGCATCCACTGGTGCACCGGTTCCGACGCCGAGAATGCCTCCCTCGTCAGCCAGATGCTCGCGTCGGGTGACCTCGTCAAGCTGAACGAAAAGACCCATCCCAACTGCTACCTGCACCGCTCGAATCCGACCGACGTCGCACGCGTCGAGCACCTCACATTCATCTGCACCGGCAATCGCGAGGATGCCGGCCCGAACAACCTGTGGATGGACCCTGCCGAAGCCAACGCGAAGATGGATGACCTGCTCCGCGGTTCAATGAAGGGGCGTACGCTGTATGTCATACCGTACTGCATGGGGCCGCTCGATTCGCCTCATTCGCGATGCGGTGTCGAGATCACCGACAGTGCCTACGTCGTCGCCAACATGCGCATCATGACGAACATGGGCGACGCCGCCCTCAAGCGGATCGAGCGCGAAGGCACGTTCGTCAAGGGTCTGCACTCGACGGGCGACCTCGACCCGAAGAAGCGCTTCATCATGCACTTCCCCGAAGAGCTGACGATCAAGAGCATTGGATCCGGTTACGGTGGCAACGCCCTGCTCGGCAAGAAGTGCCACGCGCTGCGCATTGCCAGCTGGCAGGCACGTACGGAAGGTTGGCTCGCCGAGCACATGCTCATCATGGGCGTGCAGAATCCTCAAGGACAGGTTCACTACGTCGCCGCCGCATTCCCGTCCGCGTGCGGCAAGACAAACCTCGCCATGATGGTCCCACCCGCCTCCATGCCGGGCTGGAAGATCTGGACGATCGGCGACGACATCTGCTGGCTGCACGTCGACGGCGAAGGTCAGCTGCGTGCAATCAATCCCGAGACTGGTTACTTCGGCGTCGTTCCCGGCACGAACGCCAAGACCAATGCCAACGCTTACGAGACGATCAAAAAGGACACGATCTTCACGAACGTCGCAGTCACGGCTGACAACCAGCCGTGGTGGGAAGGACTGTCTGGGACACCTGCGCTCGACTGGCAGGGTAAGCCGTATTCCGGCAACGGTCCCGCAGCCCATCCGAATGCCCGTTTCACCGTATCGGCCAAGCTGAATCCTGCGTACTCGACGATGGCAGAGGCCCCCGAGGGCGTGCCGATTTCAGCGATCCTTTTTGGCGGCCGCCGCCGCGAAGTGCCGCCGCTGGTCTACCAGGCTCGCGACTGGGGCCATGGGGTACTCGTGGGTGCCGGCATGGCGTCCGAAACCACTGCCGCGGCGGTGGGCGAAGTCGGCATCGTCCGTCGTGACTCCATGGCAATGAAGCCGTTCTGCGGCTACAACTTCGCCGACTATTGGGCCCACTGGTTCTCGTTCGAGCAGCGAACCCAGAAGCTCCCGAAGGTGTTCCACGTCAACTGGTTCCGTCAGGACAAGAACGGCAAGTTCATGTGGCCGGGCTTTGGTGACAACCTGCGCGTGCTCAAGTGGATATTTGACCGCTGCGACAACAAGGTTGAGGCGCAGGATACGGCTATCGGCTATCTGCCTCATGCCAAGGATCTCGACGTATCCGGATTGAACCTGGATCCGGCCACGTTGGAGCAGCTACTGTCGATTGACGCAGCCGCCTGGCGTCATGAGATGGCCGACATCGGCAAATACCTCAACGACTTTGGCCAGCGCACTCCCGCGCGTTTGCGTGAGGAACACGCGAAAGTCACCCAACGACTGGGCTGAGCAATTTTCCGGGAGACGTCTCCCGAGGAAGGAAGAAAGAAAGAGCCTGCGCGAGCAGGCTCTTTTTTTATTCCTCGCAGATGAACCTGACCGTCAGGGTCGAACCGCTTTCCGGCACGCGACCGAACCCGATCACGCCCTCGCCCTTCAGCAGCATGCTATCGCGGCGAACGAACGCCTCCTCGCCCTCATTCGAGGTCACGAAGGTACCGTTGGTGCTCTGGTCTATCAGCGTGAACTTGTTGCGGCTGTACTCGATTCTGGCGTGCAGCCTGGAAATCAGGTTGCCTTTGATGACGATGTCGTTCTCTTCGGCGCGTCCGATGTTGATGCTGCCGTGATCATCGTCAACCACGATCTCCTTACCCTGGAACTGCAGCCGCAACCGGCGCACACGCTGCCTGTCACGACCGTTGATTGCCACGTTCAGCGCCAGTGCCGGCAGCATGCTCGTCGCATCTTCCTTCTGCCACAACACCTCGAACAGCTCATCTTCGCTGGTCTTGCCGCGCAGCGTGGCGACATCGATCTGCCGAACTGCTGACCGCCATTCGGGCGGGAGTCCTTCGACCATCGCCGTCGTGATCATGATCTGCCCAGCCTTGGCCTGGCTGGTCATGCGATTTGCCGTATGCACCGCTGCGCCGAAGATGTCGCGGTTTTCAACCACCACTGGACCGAAATGACAGCCGATTCGAATCGCGACCGGCTGGCCTTCCACCCTTAGCCCGGAATGGCTCACGATGTCGTGCTGCATCTGGCTTGCGGCGTTCACGGCATCGTTCGAGGTGGGGAACGTGGCCATGATCTCGTCGCCAATGGTCTTGATCACCGAACCGTGGTGCTGTTCGGTGGCACTGCGCATGATTTCGACACAGGTGAGGACCATGTCGCGGGCGCGCAGGTCTCCCATGATCTCGTAAATCCTGGTGCTGCCGACCACGTCGGCAAACAGGATTGCGACTTCGACATCCTTCCCCATTCGCTAATGCCCCGTGCTCATGCCCGTGGAATCATATATACATGAAGCGTCGGTCACCCGCTTATGTATAACCCGGCGGGATCGGGAAAAAAGACCGCCACTCAAGCGGCCCGCACAATCCGCAGCGAGTCCAGCAGCATTTGCGGTCCGGTTTGCCCGACATTGGCCTGCTCACTGAGGAATCGCCGCCAGGACCGGGAACGAGGCAATCCCGCATACAGGCCAAGGACATGACGCGTCATGGAGCGAAGCGGATCGCCCTCCGCGAGCCGAGCCTCGACGTACTTGGCGTAGGCTTCGATAACGGATTCACGCGATGGCAGCTCAAAGGCCGGATCAACGACCGCCCGATGCAGCTCGGCCAGAATGTACGGGTTATCGCAAACCTCGCGTCCGAGCATCACCCCATCAAATCCCTCGAGGTGCCGTCGCACATCGGCGACAGTGCGAATGCCCCCATTGAGAACAAAAGCGCAGTCAGGGAAGTCGGCCTTCAACCGCGCAACGACTCCGTACTGCAAGGGCGGAATCTCGCGGTTCTCCTTGGGACTCAAGCCGCCCAGCACCGCCTTGCGAGCGTGTATTACAAACACGGAGCACCCTTCTGCCGCAATTCGCCCGACGAAGTCCGCGAGGAATGCGTAGTCATCACCTTCTTCGGCTCGAGGCTCGATACCGATCCGGCACTTCACCGTCACTGGCACGGATACCGATTCGCGCATCGCGCGCACCGACTCGGCTACACGGTCCGGTTCGGCCATCAGGCACGCACCGAACCGCCCGCTCTGCACCCGATCACTGGGGCAACCGCAATTGAGATTGATCTCGTCGTAGCCAAACTCGGCTCCAAGCCTGGCTGCATGGGCGAGATCCGCGGGCTCGCTGCCTCCCAGCTGCAGGACCACGGGATGCTCCTGGTCGCTAAATTCAAGCAAGCGAGCTGGATCCGCATGCTTCAGCGCCTGGGCGGTAATCATCTCAGTGTAGAGCAGCGCGCTCGGACTCAACAGTCTCAGAAAATAGCGGAAGTGCCGATCCGTGTAGGCCATCATAGGCGCAACGGAGATCGGAATCACTTTGCTGTTCAATAGGTTACTTGGGGCCGACATAGGGAGGAGATGCGCCGTATCAGTAGATTGCGTCTGTTAAAAGCGCGACTATGCCTGAATTCCCGTGCGATGGAGCAGGCCAGCACCTCAGGCGCGGTCACGGATCGTAGATCACGCCGACCGGACGAATCGGACGTCAGTCGTGGAGCAGGTAATGCGGTTCAATGACTCAACGGACTCCGGTGCCGCCAGGTACCAGCCCTGCGCGTAGTCGATGCCGATTTCCCCAAGGCACGCGAGCACTTCGGCAGACTCCACGCGCTCGGCAATGGTCTTGAGCCCCATCGCCTTGCCGATCTGGGCAATCGCCTCAACCATCGCGCGATCAACATGATCAGTCGTCACGTTCTGGATGAACTGGCCATCGATCTTCAGGTAGTCGACCGGCAGGTTCTTCAGATACAGGAATGACGACAGGCCGCTGCCGAAATCGTCGAGCGAGAACATGCAGCCCCGCTCACGCAATTCCTTCATGAAGTGGGCCACATTGGCGAGGTTGGCAATGGCCGCCGTTTCCGTGATCTCGAAACAGACCGCACCAGGACTCAAGTCGTAGGACTGCAGCTCGCTGATCATGAAATCAAGGAACCGGTCATCGTTGAGGGAGGTACCGGACAGATTGATGGACAGCGTATAGCCGCTTTCGGGCGGACCGTCATTGCGGTAGTGTGCCAGTGTCCCCAATGCGTGACGCACGACCCAACGGTCGATCGTGGGCATCAAGTTGTAGCGCTCGGCAGCCGGAATGAATTCCGCCGGGCTCACCAACGCACCGTTTTCACCGCGCATGCGAAGCAGCAGCTCGTAGTGCCCCCGCGTGTCGGAGTTCTTGCCGATCGCCACTATCGGCTGGTAATAGAGCTCGAGGCGATTCTCCTCGCATGCACGCGTGAGCTTGGACACCCATTGCATTTCGCGATGTCGCTCCGGCGCAGCGCCGTGCTCATACATATGGATGCGATTTCGCCCTGAATCCTTTGCGGCATAGCAGGCAACATCGGATGCACTCAGGATGCTGGCGATGCTTTCACTGTCGCGGTTGATTTCGACAATGCCGACGCTAACGCCCACATTCAACGCACCGTCCTGCCAGACGAACCGGAAGTCACGGATCGCCTGCCGCAGGCTTTCTGCCACCTTGGCAGCCCAATCCACGGAGCATTCGAGCAGCAAGATGCCGAATTCGTCGCCACCCAACCTCGCAATCGTGTCGGTCGCGCGGACACGAGTCTGCAGCAATCCGGTGATCTGCTTTAGCAGGAGGTCACCCGCCTGGTGGCCACAAGTGTCATTGACGACCTTGAACTGGTCCAGGTCCAGATACAGCATCACATGAGTCACGTCGCCGCCCGCTCGGGATTGCAGCAACGCCTCCTGTACACGGCGCTCGAATTCCCGGCGATTGATCAGGCCGGTCAACGCGTCGTGGGTCGCCTGGTAGGTCAGCGCGCGCTGCAGGCGTCGTTCCTTGCTGACGTCGTGAAACACCATGACGGCTCCGATCACCTTTCCTGCCCGATCACGAATCGGGGCGGCCGAATCCTGGATCGCGATCTCCTGTCCCTGGCGATTCACCAACACGGCTTGCTCGACAGGCTTGATGACCTGGCCTTCCCGGATACAGCGCAACACGGGATGTTCCAGCACCTCACGAGTGGCTTCGTTCATCAGCCCGAAGACCTCAGCGAGCGGCTTGCCCTGGGCTTCCGCCAGCAACCATCCCGTCAGCTCCTCGGCAATGGTGTTGGCATAGTCGACGCGACCTTCGGCATCGGTAGTGATGACGGCATCGCCGATCGACCTCAATGTTGTCTGCGCCTTTTCCTTCTCCTCGATGACCTGCGTTTCCGCCCGCTTGCGCTCGGTAATGTCAGAGATGGTTCCCTCAAACCCGACCACCTGTCCATCCTTGCTACGCACCGCTCTGGCATTCTCGACGACCGTCAGTGTCGTGCCATCGATCCGGCGCAGCTGAAACTCGGCATTGCGAACCTCGCCTACGAGTTCGAGCGCGGCAAGAATCTCGGACCGGACATCCGGGTCCGCATACATTTCGCCGGTCGGTAGCGCGAGCAACTCTGCCGCACTTGCGTATCCGACCATGCGCACCAGGGCGGGATTCACCGAAACAAAGCGCCCATCGCAGGTCGAGCTGTAGACACCTTCGATCACGTTGTCGAACAGCCCGCGATACTGCGATTCACTGGCTCTCAGCGCATCCTCGGCGCGCCGGCGCTCGATTGCGATTCCGGCGAGCTGGGTCATTCGCGACATGAGCTCGAAGTCCCGCCCGGACGGATTCCGCGGCGACCGGAAATACAACGCAAGGGTGCCAATGATGCCGCCATCGGAGCCGCGTATCGGAGTCGACCAGCACGCCTTGAGGCCAGTGGACAGCGCCAGTTTGCGCCGGTTCTCCCACAGTGCGTCGCGGGCAATGTCGACAACGATCACCTGGCGTTCAAGGTAGACCGCGGCCGCACACGATCCATTGCGAATCGCAATCGGCACCGAACGCATTGCGCTGGAATAGTCATCGGGCAGCTTGGGTCCGGCGGACAATGTCAGGGTCGAGCGGTCCGGCTCGAGCAGACGGATGGCGCATATGCTGTCGGTCTCCACGCGCTCGACAGCCTCCACCAGAGACAGCAGCGTCATGCCCAGATCGACATTGGCCGCCATGCGCTCGAAGACGCGCTTTTCTCCACCTACGATCAGCTCCGCCCGCTTGCGCTCCGTGATGTCGATGATGCTGCCGCGAATGAGCCTGCGATTGGAGGCTGGCAAACGCACCAGCCGGACCTCGCAGGGAATCTCATTGCCAACAGCGTCGCAGAGCGTCCACTCGAATACAGGCGCTTCGCCATCGAGCGCACGCTCCATGTAGGCATTGCAGAGTTCCACGGACAACCTGCCATCGGGCTGCATTGCGGGCGCCACACCCTCGGGCCCGAGCTTGAGCAACCGCTCGCGCTCCATCCTGAAGAAGCGCACGGCGTTGTCATTGACCTCGACGAATCGCCCCAGGTCAAGATCGAGCACGACGATGCACTCTGGAGCATGTTGAACCAGCGTGCGATAGCGCGCTTCGCTCTCACGCAACGCGGCCTCGGAACTCTTGCGCTCAGTGGTGTCACGAAGGCAGACGATGTACACATTCTCGCGATTGACCCTCGCCTTGCTGACAGCGAGCTCCGCCGTAAAGCGGCTTCCGTTGGCGTGCAGGGCAATCGCCTCCTGGGGAGCGAGATCCGCCTGGGTGTCATCGAGCCGTGCGGCAAGTTGGTCGAGCGCATTGGCCAGCGATCCGCCATCTGGCAGCTCCGGCAATAGAAACGTCAGGCCACGGCCGATGAGGTCCTGTTCGCTGTAGCCGAACACTCGTTCGCCGGTACCGTTGACGGTTGCGATGTGACCGGACTCGGCCACCGTGATAATGGCATCTTTGACGTTGTCCAGGATGGCCTGCAGCTGGCTTGCGGTGCTCTCCCTGATTTCCCGCGTGACCGCGGTGGCCTCTTCGGACATCAACTGCATGGAGCGCACGATGCCGCGGCGCTCTTCGTCCATATTCACATACGTCTCTGCAACCAGCCGGAGCAGCCGATCGGAGTCGAGCCGCCCGTCCGGGCCGGTCGCTTGGTCGATCTGCTTTTTGAGCTGGCGATGCATGAGAGCGAAAAACTCCAGACACTCCCGAACCCTCAGGGAGCGTCGCAATGGCGTCTGCCATCGTAGAAGCTTCGCTACGGGCGCCGGTGTGAACAGGCTCCCGATTTATGTGAAAGACAACGCGGTATTCCTCAAGTCCCGCTTGGGGTTATGTCTAATGGGCCAGGCAGCGAAGAGCAGCGGCCTGGCCCCGCAGGAATCAATCTTCCGACGATTCCCTTGAGCGACCGCTGCGCTTGCGGTCGTGCTCCTTGAGCGCCCGCTTGCGCAGGCGAATCTGGCTCGGAGTCACCTCGACCAGTTCGTCGTCCTGGATGAACTCCATCGCCTGCTCGAGGGTGTAGCGGATCGGCGGCACGAGGATGATGTTTTCGTCAGTCCCGGCAGCACGCATATTGGTGAGCTTCTTGGCCTTCAGCGGATTGACGACGAGATCGTTGTCGCGACTGTGAATACCGAGGATCTGGCCCTCATACACTTCTTCCGCATGGCCGATCATCAATTTGCCGCGCTCTTGCAGGGTGAATAGCGCATAGGCCAGGGCCTTGCCCTGTCCATTCGCGATCAGCACGCCGTTCTGCCGCAGTCCAATTTCCTTCTGCAGGACCGGACCGAAGTGATCAAACACATGATGCAGCAGGCCGGTGCCAGAGGTCATCGTGCGGAAGTCCGTCTGAAAGCCGATCAGGCCGCGTGCCGGCACCATGTAGTCGAGGCGGACACGGCCCTTGCCATCCCCAAGCATCCCCGTGAGCTGCCCACCGCGCTCGCCGAGCGCCTGCATGACGCTTCCCTGGGACGACTCATCGAGATCGATGGCAACGGTTTCGTAAGGCTCGCAGAGTTCGCCGTCGATCACCTTGGTGACCGCCTTGGGTCGCGACACGGCCAGCTCGTAGCCTTCGCGACGCATGTTCTCGAGCAGAATGCCAAGGTGCAGCTCGCCGCGGCCAAAGACCAGGAACTTGTCGGGGTCTTCCGTATCTTCGACGCGCAAGGCAACGTTATGCACGGCTTCGCGCGACAGGCGCTCGCGAATCTGCCGGCTGGTAACATACTTGCCTTCCTTGCCGCAGAAAGGGGAAGTATTCACTTCGAATGTCATGCTGATCGTCGGCTCATCGACGACGAGCGGCGGCAATGCTTCCGGAGTGGACGGATCACAGATGGTGTCGGAGATTTCCGGCTTCTCGATGCCTGCAAAGGCCACGATGTCACCAGCCAGGACTTCATCCACCTCGATGCGGTCCAGCCCGAGGAAGCCGAGCACCTGGATGATGCGCTCGTTGCGTACCTTGCCGTCCCGATCGACTACGACCACCGGGCTGTTGCGCTTCAGCTTGCCGCGCTTGATGCGGCCGATGCCGATGGCGCCCACGTAGCTCGAGTAGTCGAGCTGGCTGACCTGCAGCTGCAGCGGTCCATCCTCGTTCACGTCCGGCGGGGGGCAGTGCTCCAAGATGGCCTCGAACAGGGGCGTCATGTCCGTTCCCATGTTCTTGGGATCGAGACCGGAAAAGCCCCGCAATGCCGATGCATAGATGATCGGGAAGTCGAGCTGCGCTTCCGTCGCGCCGAGGCGATCGAAGAGGTCAAAAGTCTGGTCGACCACCCAGCTGGGGCGGGCTTCGTCACGGTCAACCTTGTTCACGACGACGATCGGACGCAAACCGTGGGCAAAGGCCTTCTGGGTGACGAACCGGGTCTGCGGCATCGGACCGTCGACGGCATCGACCAGCAGCAGCACGGAATCGACCATCGACAGCACGCGCTCCACTTCGCCGCCGAAATCGGCGTGTCCCGGTGTATCGACGATGTTGATGCGGTAGTCGCGCCAGCGGATCGCGGTGTTCTTGGCCAGGATCGTGATGCCACGCTCGCGCTCGAGCGGATTCGAGTCCATGACGCGTTCAGGCGATGCCTTGCGGGCGTCGAGGGTTCCCGACTGCTTAAGCAGCTGGTCAACGAGCGTGGTCTTGCCATGATCGACGTGCGCGATGATGGCGATATTTCTTAAGGTCGAGGTGGTCACTAAATAGGCAGCCTGGAGAGTGAAGGCCGCGGATTATACGGGGGCAGGGTGTAATAGCGAGCGGCATCAGGGGTCCCGGACCCCGCCAGGGCCCCGGAAGACTCCGGAATGGGCCAAATCCGTGCAATCTCAGGGGCCTTCAGGCTGCCAACCCACCCCTCATCCTGGATGGCGCCGGCGTCCGTGTCCCGAGGCTACTTGGGCCGGGAACGTTCCACTGCCGGCATCGACTGGATCGGCTGCCCCTTGGCGTCCTTCGTAGGCTCGACCGTCGGCTTGCGGGCGGTCGAGGGATCCCCCAGCAGCACGGGAATCGAGAACGTTCGGGCCTGGGTACTCGACCCGCGCAGGGTCGTCACGGTGACGCTGATGTAGTACACCCCCGGCTGGTCGGCCAAGGCAGTGAACTTGTGCGGATAGACCTGCCCGGCAACGACATCTGCCAGCGGGGCCATCACTTCATCCGCCACGGTGAGTCCCGGCATACCGGCAATCACCACCGTCATCGTCTCGGCATCACTTCCCGAGACCAGGGCCAGGTCGATATCAAAGGGCACCCCGACCGCAGGCTTGGCATTGATCTCGTAACGAAGCTCGACGGCAGCGCCTGTCTTGGCCGTGCTGACAGCCTTGGCCATCTTGGCCGCGGGGTCGTCGGCGCTCAGGATCGCCTTGGGAGCAGGCGCCTTGACTGCCGGAGGGGGCGCGGCCTCTTCAGATCCGCAGCCGGACAGAAGGAGCGCGCCAGCCAATGCAGCCAGGAGACGATTCTTGTTGATTTGCATACGCCGATAACCCCTGTATACCAATTTACCCGGCTATGGAAACTGTCATGCAATGCGGATTGGAGTTTGCAGCCGACTGTTCAATAAAAGCCGAGTCATAAATCTCAATTACATACTCTCCAGCGGGAAACTGCATGGACGTGAGCGTCTCGCGATGAATCACTTCATTGGCCACCGGAGCATTGGCATCGAACTCAAAGACCTGCCCCTGCCTCCATACGACAATGTCGGGATCAAGAGCGGCTACCGAATTGGCAACCTGCGGATTTATGGATAGTGTCGAGAATGGCAAATGGCGCTGCAGCCCGCGTACCAGTGTAACCGGACGTTCCCCATCCTGATGTCGCGCGAAGTGTTTGCGTTACCAGAGCACGACGCACTGCCATCCAGGACGTACAGCGCGTCATTGTGACCAATAGCGGCAGAATGCACCGCATCAGCGTGGAAGGGTGAAGGCACGTAGTCGTCATGGGCCCTGCGCGATCTCTTGCCGACCCGAGTTGATTGACGAAACGAAGTCATGGGTCGCCGGCAACAGGAAACCAGCACAGCAGCAAATGCGTGGCGACCCACCGGGCGGTGGGCTGTATGGATTCGGAGACAGATTCGCGCAGTTCAGCGGAGGCCAGCGCCCGTCGGTTACCAGCCTCCCTGCACGCTACCCACCTGGGCTACCCCGTCCGCTTCACTTCCGCGAGTGCCGAACGAGCCTCGTCAAGACCCGCGAAGGGGCTACTCGCAGCGACGGCAACTTCGAGATTCCGCCTGGCCGCGTCCCTGTCGCCGAGCCGCAGCTGTGCCATCCCGAGGTGGTAGCGCATCAGCGGCGAATCAGGCGCCGTGTCGACAGCCTGCTGCAGCAGCGGCAACGCTTGCTGATACTCGCCTCTCTTGTAGCGAACCCAGCCACGCGTGTTCACGAAAGTCGGTTCGAGCGAACCGGCCAGCTTTTCGGCCAGCTGCAGGGCACGATCCAGGCTGGCGGTATCGCTCTTGTAGCTCGCCAGCAGCATCGCGAGGTTGTTGGACGCCGGGGCTGATCCCGGATTACGCGCGACGAGCCCCTCGTAAACCTTGATGGCTTCATCGAGCCGGCCAAGGCGCTCATAAAGCGCAGCCAGATCAGAGGCCAGCCCCGGTGCACCCTGCGTCTTTTCCACGCCCTGCGACAACGCCGCCACGGCACCCTCGGTATCCCTGGAACCCAGATGAGAAAGCGCCAGTCCGCGATACGGAACCCACCACTGCGGGGCACGGGCGATCGCCTCGGCGAACGACGCTGCAGCATCATCAAATCGCTTCTGAGAGGCGAGCAGCTCGCCTTTCAGGTTCCGCGCCACGACATTACCTGGAAATTGCCGGATGACCGCATCGAGTCGCTCCAGGGCCCGCTCCGGGCGCTTCCGCGCGATGTCGACCCTGACTGCAGCGGCCAGCGGTTCGGCGCCATCGGGCTGGATCTCGAGTGCCTTGTCGTAGGCAGCGCCGGCGACTTCCATCTTCCGTTCGGACTCGTCCACCAGCCCGGAAAAATAGAATCCGATCGCGAGATCCGGACGGACCCGCTGCAAGCCCTCTGCAGTGGCACGAGCTGCTGCCATGTCCTTGAGGCCCGCCTGAACCCGGAAGAGCCCCTCGAAGGCTTGCAGGTTGTCCGGCGCATCGGTCACCAGTTTTTCCAGCAGCGGTCGCGCCTGCTCGAGCCTGCCTGACTGCACCAGCAGCGATGCGACATCAAGCCGCGTCGTGGCATCCCGGGGATTCGCCTCGCTGGCGGTGCGCAGCGTTTCTTCGGCCAGAGCAGACTCATTGTTCATCTGGTGAGCCCGGGCAAGCGCCCGCATGACGGGGACGGCATTTGGCTGGTCGCGCAGGACGGACCTGAGGTCGGCAATCGCGCCCGGCGCATCGTTGCGGCCCAACGCCAGGTTGGCCCGGAGGATCAGCGCATCGTTGTCGCGGGGATTCTCCTTGAGGACTTCGGCGATGAGCTGCTCGGCACCGGGCACGTCATTGGCCTGCACGCGCAGCGCGGCGATGCGATTCCGCGCGGCCAGCCCTTGCGGGCGCTCACCCGCATGGCTGATCACTTCGCGATACACGACCTCGGCTCGATCGTTGTTCTTGCGTCCTTCATGGAAACGGCCGAGCGCGAGCTTGAGGTCGTCATTGCTCTCGTCTGCCGCAATGAATTCCTGCATCTGCTTTTCTGCATCTCCAGCTCCGCGCTGGACTGCCAGGAACTCGACCAGCGCAAGCTTGGCGTCCAGGCTGTCTGGCAGGGCCTCGATGCCGTTGCGCATCGCTTGTTCGGCCGCGTCGTTGTTCCGGGTCAGCAGATAGAACCGCGCGAGGCGCTGCCAATGACTGACAACACCTGGCTGCAGCTCGACGGTCTTGCGCAACTGCTCTTCGGCTGCCTCCGGGTGATTCTGTTGCAACTCCAGATCCGCGAGCACTACCCGCAGATCCACGTTGTCCGGCAGCTTCTCGAGGCCGGTGCGCACGACTTCGATGGCCTTGTCGTTCTGCCTGTTCTGCCGATACAGAGAGGCCAGCAACGCAAGGGCATATTCATCCGCGGGCCCGGCACGCAAGGCCGCCTCGGCATCGGCGAATGCCCCCTGGGTATCCCCCTTCTGTGCCTTGGCTGCGCCCCGGACTGTCAGCAGCGAAGCGCTGTCGGGCGCACTCGCGAGGCCCGGCTCAATGATCTCCGCCGCACGTTCGGGCAATCCCCCGAAAAGGAACAGCCGCCCCAACGCGGCTCGGGACTCGATGTGATTCGGGTTGGCGTCGATGGCCGCCTGGTACTGGCCGACCGCCTCGCGGGGATTGTTGAGTTTTTCCGCCACGCGTCCCGACATGTAGCGTGCGTCGGCGTTCTTGGGATCGATCTGCAACGCATTGCTGAACTCGACGCGGGCCTTTTCGAAATTCCGGACGGCAAAGTACTGGTCGCCCCTCTCCAGGTAGCTTGCAAGACGCGCTTCGGCTCCGCCGCAGCCCCCGAGGCCCAACAGGGCCAGCGACGCGATGACGATCGCAGCGGAACGAACGCAGGTGTTGGTCATGACGGAACCCGGACAAGTGTGGGAGCAACCGACGACCGGACGTCAAGGAATCGTCCGTGCCGCACGAATGACAAGCGTATGCGGAGAACTTGACGGGCGGATGACAGGGACACGCCCGTCAGGTCAGCCACCCTGCGCCAGTCGAGAGGCAAGCGAGCAGGAAGGCCGTTGCGGCCACTCCCGGCCACCGCCAGGCTCCGGGGCGGATGCCCGCGCTCAAGGTTTCCACGGCATAGAACAGCACGATCAGCTTGCCGACCGAGGCCCCGAGGCCCTGAGGCGCCACGATCGACCCCGGCAGGTTCGGGATGACCAGGGCGATGAAGACCACGAGCACGTCGAGCGGCGTGATCTTGAACCGGCGGTCGGACGACAACCGGAACCGGACTGCGATGGCCATCGCCATGAGGATGAACACCGTCCATTCCAGCCAGCTCGGCATGGCCGTCGTTCCTTTGTGCATTTCAAGGTACACGGCCAGCACCGCGCAGACGTAGAGCACGCCCATGTCGACCCAGCCCGGTTCCGTGGCATGGCGGCGCCACGCAAGCGACAGCACGGCAACCATCGCCACGCCGATCGCCAGGAACCGGAGGTCAGCAGAGAGCCCACCGCACGCCAGCGCCACCGCCGCGAAATAGGCCAGGAGCAGCATCGTCACGGTCAGGTAGGCCCACTTCGGCAGGCGGCCGGGCGAGCGCAGCCATTCGATCGACCCCTGCAGTGCCGACTTGGGCGCGCCTGCTCCGGCGGTTGTATCGCGCAAACGCCATCCGCAGCGCTCGCCGGCAAACAGCAGGCCGATCACCAAGGAGGCAAACGCAATGAACGTGGCGACGATGGCGATGTCCGACTCGAAGCGCATGAACCAGGCCAGCAGGAACAGGACCGCCTGCAGCAGGTAGATCGCAACCACGGCCTCATGATGGACGAGCCCAAGTGCCAGCAGCCGGTGATGCGTATGGTTGCGGTCTGCCCTGAACGGCGAATGGCCCGCCAGCATCCGCTGTGTCATGACCATCAGCGTGTCGATGATCGGCAGGCCAAGCAGCAGCAGCGGCAACGATGAACTGAGCGGCGTCGCCGTATCCTGAGTGAGCACCACTGCGAGCACGGCGACGGAAAAGCCGAGAATCTGGCTGCCGCTGTCTCCCATGAATACGCGGGCGGGATGCGTATTGAACCGCAGGAACCCGAGCACGGCACCCACGATGATGACAGCGGCACTCCCGACGAAGGCACTGCCCGATGTCCAGGCGAGCAGCGCCACGGCACACAGCGACAGCAGCGTCGTCCCACCGGCCAGGCCGTCCAGCCCATCGGCCAGATTGATGGCGTTGGTCACGCCGACGATGAAGAACAGCGTCAATGGCGCCGCCACCCATTGCGGCAAGTCGATGCGCTCCGCAAGAGTCAGTGAGCCGATGCTGACATCGCCCCAGAGCATCACGACGAGCGCCGCCGCCAGCTGCCCCAGGAACTTGGTTCCCGCACCCAGGCTCACTCGGTCATCCCACACACCGAACGCCAGCAGGATGACGATTCCCGTGCAGAAGGCCGGCAGCGGCGCGGCCACCCCTCCCCAGAGCAACAACGCGAGCAGCGTGCCGGCAGCCATGGCGATTCCGCCCACCCGCGGGATGGGTTGCGCGTGGACCTTCCGCTGCGACGGCATGTCGAGCACATGCAGGCGCCCCGCTCCGTGCATGAGCGGCGGAATGAGCGCGATGGTCACGCTCATTGCCAGCAGGAAGCCAAGCAGGAGTTCCATCGTTTCGCGCTCAGCCCGGGACGTACTTTCCAAGCTGCGGCGCGACGCGGGACGCGAACTCCACGAGGCGCCGGTCCACTGCAGCAATGTCTTCGCCCTTGCCCAGCGGGGCCACGAGTCGCACCAGCGCGCCATCGGTACGATTGCGGGTCAGTGCGTCCCAGAACAGGTACCACTTCGCCATGTATTCGTTGGTGATCACACGACCGCGTTGCTGGAACCAGTAGTAGACCACCTGCTTCTGGTCCCCGAACTCAATCAGCGCCCGATTGGCGACCACTTGGACGTCACCTGCCATGACGCCTGGCAGCACGACCTGCTCCAGCGACGTGATCCGCCAACCCCCGCCGGGGATGCACGACCGGGGCGAATGCGCCGAGTTTCCGGTTCGCTGCGACTCGTACCAGGCGACATAGAAGTTGACGAGCTCTGCGCCGTTACGCTGATAGTTGGACATGACATAGTCATCCAGCTTCAGTGCATCGAGGTACTCCCTATCCAGCGGCTCCTTGCGCCCTGTCCAACCGTCGATCTGGTTGGGAAACACCGAGAAATCGGCGCGCTGTGGAATCAGTTCCTGGCGCTCCGGAGCGAACGACAGCGCCAGGGACAACAGCGTGACCAGCGCCCCCGCCACGAGGAACGAGCGGGGGATGGGCCGGTTGTTGCGCACGGCGCCGCTCGGTGGCGGTGCCGGAAATTCGAGTCCGAACACCTCTCGCCAGTGTCGCGCTTCACGGCCCAGTCGCGTCAACAGCACCACTTCGCCGACCAGCAGCGCACCGCTGGCCATGAATACCACCCATCCCTGGAACTCATGCAGGAAGCCCTCCGCCATCCGCACGCCCCAGTACTCGACCATCACGCCGATGGTGCCGATGCGGAAACAGTTCATCAGCAGGGTGATCGGGATACTCGACAGGAACAGCACGGAGCGCTTCCAGAAAGCCGCCTTGTAGAAGTACGCCATGATGAAGCCGAGCGTCATCAGCGGGAACAGATAGCGCAATCCGTTGCAGGCTTCCGCCACCTGCAGCTTGTACGAACCGAGGTCGATGACATTGCCTTCGACGAACACGCTGATGCCGAACAGGCGGATGAACCACACGCCGATCTGCGACGAGATCAGCTGCAGCTGCGCAGAAAAATTCTGCAGCAGGAACTCAGGCAAGGGGATCATGAAGACCAGGATCAGGAGCGGCACAGCCAGCAACCGTACGACCTGCCAGCCAGCAAAGGACAGCACCAGCCCGTAGAGGACAACGAGCATGGCGTATTGCTGGACGACATACAGCGTCGCGAAATCGCCGAGCACCTGCAATGCCGCGCCGAAGAGGACGACAGCCACTCCCGCCCAGGAGCCACGGAACTCGATCAGCTCGAGCGCATCCTTCTTCTGCCACACGAGGAAGGCGGAGATGAGCGGAATCAGCACTCCGTGGCTGTATTCATCGCGGCCGAACCAGATGGCCACCATGTTCTCGAGACCCACACGGAAACCCGCAGCGACGATGGCCAGCGTCAAGCCGAACAGCACCCATACCGTCCATGGCAGCTGGTAGATCGCAGGCGAGGCCGTGGAGCGCACCGTCATGGCAAAGGACAACCCTGTTGGGGAGTAAGGAGGAAGCAGTGTATTGCGATCGGATTACGGAACCGTGTCGGTCGCGGCGGTGGCAAGGCCGCCGAGCAACCGGCTCCAGCGGCGCACTCCCAGGGGACGGTCAAAGCGCTCCCGGAAGGCCGCACCGGCCCGGACCCCGAGTTCGCGCGTCAGGGGCCGGTCGTCCGCGAGCTGCCGCACGATGTGCGCCAGCCCCTCGCCGTCGCCACCCGCCACCGTATAGCCGCACTGAGCCTGCCGCAGCGAAGCGGCACACTCCCCCGTCGGGGCCCCGATGAACACACAAGGCCGGCCCGCCGCGAGGATGCCGTACAGCTTGCTGGGCACCACGAGTCCTTCCATTGCCGGGCGCAGGCAGACCAGATGGAGATCGGGAACGCTCAAGGAATCGGCCAGGCGTTCACGCGGCTGATAGGGCCGAAAGACGATATTGGTGAGGTGCTCCTGCTGCAGGACGCGCTGTACCTCGGCGACGCGGGCACCGCCGCCGATGAACAGGAACACCACGTTGGTCCGCTCACGCAGCAAGCGCGCGGCCTGCATGATGGTCTCCACCTCATGTGCCATGCCGAGATTGCCGGAGTAGCCCACAACAAAGGCATCCTGGAGGCCCCATTCCTTGCGCAATGCATTGGCTTCAGGCGACACCGGTCGCACGACAGTGCCATCGGCCCAGTTCTCGATCACGGCAATGCGCGCCACGGGAATCCTCCTTTCCGCCAGCAACGTCGCCATGCGGTGTCCGACCGCCACGTTGCACGCGGCGCGACGCAGGTAGCGGTCTCGCAGCGCTGCAAGCGGTGCGATCCCCAGCCGCGCAGCAGGTCGTGTCGTGAGCGCGCCGAGCACTTCCGGAAACAGGTCCTGCAACCAGTTGACAAGACGGGCACGCTTGAGCGCAGCGACCCATCCAGCGGTGATGCCGATCAGCGGTGGATCGGTCTTGGCGACAACGATCGACTCACGATCCACGAGACGCAGCAAGGCGATGAGCGCGCTGACGTGAAAGGTCAGGTAGTCGACCAGCCTGCCGGCCGGATGCGTTCGCCCGAATGCACTGGTCGCAATGCGATGCACCTTGACCCCGCCGACCACCTCGAATGCAGGGAGGCTGGCCCCGGGCGAGTCGTAGCGCTGGCGACTGGTCACGACCGTGACATCGAATCCCTCCGCCGAGAGATCCAGCGCGAGATCGCTCAGCATCTGGCTGGTGGCCGAGAAGTCGGGATGGAAGTAGCGGTTGACGAACAGGACGCGCGTCATAGCGACTGCCCAGCAACCCGACGGCGCAATTCCCGCGTCTTGCAGTCGATCATGAATTCGTACCAGGCGCGCAGCAGACTGAACGTCAGCCCCGCACGACCCTCCAGCACCCCCCCACGCAGCAGATAGAGCGACAGGAACATGATCAGCGGCCTGCCGGGAACCCGGTAGAGCAGCGCTTTCAACTGCTTGCGCCGCCTTGCAGGATCGCGCGACACGAGGCCGGTCCATTCAATCGGTTGCCGCCACCCAGCCACGATCAGCTCCGCTTCCATCGTCGAGTAGCGATCGTGCTTGCGGATCCACTCGCTGAAGCCCTTGTTGAACGGGTAGTGCTCGAGGGCATGGTGCAGCCGTTCAATGCGACCGTCGGTGTGATACTCCTCGTTGATCGGCCGCTCCACGCGCACGTGGCCAACCCGTGCAAGCCGCCCAAACCACGTGGGGTAACCGCTGCTCCCACGGATCCACTTGCCGAACAGGTGATCTCTGCGCCGCAACTGCAGCAGCGTCACCCCGGAATCTACCGCGGCAACGACTTTGACCATTTCTTCTCGCAACGCCTCGGGCACGCGCTCGTCGGCGTCGAGCATCAGCACCCAGGGATACCTGAATGCGATCTGGGTCAGCCCGAACGTGCGCTGACCGGCGTAATGATCGAACTCCCGCCGCACCAGCCGCGCGCCGGCCGCAAGCGCCACCTCTCCAGTGCGATCCGTACTGTGGGAATCGAGGACGACAATATCGTCTGACCAGGCGACCGAGTCCAGGCAGTGCCCAATGTTCACCTCCTCGTTGTAGGTCAGGATCAGTATCGAGACAGACACGTCACCCACCCTCACCTCAATCGACGCCGGCAACCGGAATCAAGCCGAGTCAGGGTAGGCAGCCTGTGTTGCAGTCGTATGTCAGGTGCCGTCCGCAGGGCCCTGCCTGACCGTCATCTGGACTTCATCTGTTGCAGCTAGATTGCGGGCAACGCTGACGTTCATGGCTCTGTCATGCGTCGGCCCTACGCAGGTCAGGGAGGTACGAGGACACGTGATTCCAGCAATCCCCGATGACGCGCCGCTCGGGACGCGCCCCACCATTGGCATGGTCGTGCCCGCGCTGGCCGGCGGGGGCGGCGTGCCTGCGGTCGCCGACTTCCTCTGCACGCAGATCGAGCGCGCAGGCCGCTACACCCTGCGGATCTTTTCACTTGCCACTTCCAGTCGCGATGACTGCAGCCTGCGCCTGCGCGCGCCGCACTCCTGGCTGGGGGCGCCCCGCTCCCGGACGGGCCTGTGGAATGGCAGGCCTTACACGCACTTCGGCGCCACGGCCGCGGAGTTCGAGTTCCAGCGCTATGGAACCCGATCACCGCTGACCCGCGCGCTGCGAGAATGCGACCTCATCCAGGTGGTGGCGGGTTCACCCGCTGCGGCCCTCTGCGCATCAAAGTGCGATCGTCCAGTCGTGCTGCAAGTGGCGACGCTGATCGCGACCGAACGGGCCAGCGCCGTCAGCCAGAGTACCGCGACAATGCGCTGGTGGCGTGAAGCCATGATGCGTGTCACCAGCGAACTCGATGATCGGGCGCTCGCCACGGTGGATGCCATCATGGTGGAGAACGAGTGGATGCTGAAGTACGCGCGGGAACGCTCCGCCGGGCTCGGCCGAGTGGTGAAGTCTCCGCCCGGCGTCGACTGCGAGGCGTACACGCCGCTCGCGGACCGCAAGCCACAGGTGCAGCAACATCCGTACATCCTGTTCGTTGGCCGGTTTGCCGACCCGCGCAAGAATCTCACCCTGCTGTGCGCGGCCTACTCGGATCTCGTTTCCAGGATGCCCGACCCGCCGCGGCTGATCCTGGCCGGTCACGAGGACCTCCCCGTACCTGCAGCGGCACTGCTTGCAAGATGCCCGGACCAGGCGCGCATCCGCATCGTCCGCTCACCCTCGGCAAGAGAGCTGCGTTCCCTCTACCAGCACGCGGCGTGCCTCGCGTTGCCCTCGCATGAGGAAGGCTTCGGCATGGTGGTCATCGAAGCCATGGCAAGCGGCATCCCCGTCGTTGCCACGCGCTGTGGCGGTCCGGAAGAAATCATTGACGAGGGCGAGACCGGCTATCTGGTGCCGCTCGACGACGCGAAGCAGCTCGCATCAAGGCTCGAACTGCTGTGCACCGAAGCCTCGCAGAACGTGGCGATGGGCCTGCGGGCCCGCGCCCAGGTCGAGCTGCGCTATTCGGCCACCGCAGCCTTCCAGCCCTTTGCCCAGATCTATGACTACCTGCTCAATCGCTGAAGCGATCATCCCGCAGCAGGCCGAGCTGAGGCCCTCGGTTGTCCTGACCATTGCTTCACTGGAGAAGCGATCCGGTGGCCCATCACGAGTCGTCACCGAACTCGCAGACGCACTGGTTGCGTCCGGGCTCGATGTGTCCCTCGTTTTTGGCGGTAGCGAACGGTCAACGGACGACGTGCTGCCTGCCAAGGCAACTGCATGCCCAACCGGTACGCTGCGATTCCGCAATCGCGCCCTCTGGACGGCAGATTACGCGGGCACCATCCGAACCGTGCTCAAGACCACCGGCCCGCAGCTGATCCACGACAATGGCTTATGGGGCCAGACCAATTTCGTTGCAGCCCGGTTTGCGGCAAGCCAGGGCATCCCCCTCGTCATCAGCCCGCACGGCATGCTCGAACCCTGGGCGCTCTCGCATCGACGGGCACGCAAGACGGTCGCCATGTTCCTTTACCAGCGCGCCCTGCTTGAGGCCGCGAGGCTCTTCGTGGTGACGTCCGACAGCGAATGGCAATCGATCCGCCGTGCGGGTTTCAGGCAACCCGTCGCCGTGGTCCCGCCGGGCATCGCTATGCCCCGGACCCGCGCACAGCACGACCCGCAGGCATGCGGACGCCGGATCCTGTTCCTTTCGCGGCTGCATCCGGTCAAGGGACTCCTTCCCTTCATCGACGCGTGGCAACAGGCGCGCCGACCCGGATGGAAAGTGATCGTCGCGGGCCCCGACGAAGCCGGTCACCGCGCCGATATCGAGAGGCATCTGCAGGCCACCTCGCTCACACAGGACTTCGAGTTCGTGGGCGAAGTCGCAGGCACGGACAAACAGTCGCTGTTCGAGTCTGCCGACTTGTTCGTGTTGCCCAGCTTCTCGGAGAACTTCGGTGTCGCCATTGCCGAGGCGATGGCTTACGGCCTGCCTGTGCTGACGACACAGGGAACGCCGTGGTCGGTCCTCGAGCGCATTCGCGCAGGCTGGTGGGTTGAAGTCGGGAAAGAGGGCCTGATCAACGGACTGCGCAGGGCGCTCGCAACAGACAGCCAGGAGCGTGCAGCAATGGGCTCCGCCGGACGCACCTACGCGCAGGAACAGCTCGGCTGGTCACGCGCCGCGCGACACATTGCGGAGGCCTATGACTGGACCCTGGGCAGTGCTTCCCATCGACCTGCGCACATCCACCTCGATTGACACCGATCCGCGGGTCAAGTCTCCCGTTCGCGCGCGCAGCCAGAGACGATGTCCGCGATCCGCGTGGCGCTGCTCTCACTGGACCAGCGCTGGCTGACGCGGCGCGCAGCCTCGCCCCGCTTCCGGAGCGCATCGACGCCTTCTCTGGCGGCCAGAGTGAGGATCTCGATCAGCTGCGCCTGATTGCCCGATTCGAACACCCAACCGGTCACGCCGGATTCGATCAGATCCCGAGCCGCACCGACGCGGCTGCTCGCAATGACGGGTCGACCACAAGCCATGGCTTCGTTCAGCGCAAGCCCCCAGGTTTCTCCAGGTCCCTGACTGGGCAAGACGCAGAGATCGCCGAGCCGGTAAACAGCCGGCATGACGCTCTGGTTCTGGAACGGCAGGAAGTGGACCCGCGCACACCCGCCTGCCCGTGACTTCAGTACGTCTTCAAGATCGCCATTGCCGCAGAAGACGAGGTGCCCCTGGCCGCCCGATTGCAGAAACGCGTCGAGCAACAGCTGCGGATTCTTCTTGTGAGTCAGCTTGCCGGCGAACAGGAAGACGACCTCCCCTTCCCGAATGCGCATTTCACTGCGCCAGTTCTCTATGAGCGCGCGATGCGAAGCCGTAGCAGCGCCGAAGCGCTCCGTGTCGATGGAGTGGGGCGCGATGAGGACGCGTTCAGCGGGCACGCCGTAACGGCGAAAGTAGTCGCGATTGTTCTGTCCGACGGCAATCGCCACGTCAATGTGGCGATAGACCCCTGTCAGCACCAGCCAGCGTGCGAGAGACCGCCATGGCGGCATCTCATCGAGCAGCGTCGAGTCGCCCAGGAAGAACACGGGCACCCTACCCTTGAAGTGTCGCATTGCCTGAAAGTGTGAAGCGAGATTCCATCCGAACACGAGCACCGCCTCCGCCCCCCAGCTTGTGATCCGCGGGATCAGCTCCGGGTTGCGCACGCCGCGAAAGTGATCGACTCCGGGATTGGCGGACACGTTGTGCACGAACTCATGTTCATAGCCCTCGCGCAGCGGGATGTCCCAGCGGATGGCCTTGCCGAACTCCCCATCCGGTACCGTGCCTTCAGCCACGTTCGACCAGGTGTAGAACACCTTGGGGGAGACCGACGTCGACGCTGCGAGCGCCCGAAACACCGGTGCGTAGTACTGCGTGGGATGCGTGAGCACGATGGCGAGGCGAGTGCGCTTCATGCCCTGTCCCGAATTGCCCGCAACCTGTTTGCCCCCGGATCGGCGGGCTGCGCGACGGCAGACGGACGCTTGTTCACGAAGGGCCGTTCGAACAACCACCAGAATCCGGTCGCCAGCAGCAGGTGCAGGATGACTAATGACGCTCCGTTGCGCAGGCCGGAACTCGCCGCCGCCGCGATGCAGTAGCCGCTGACCACGAAGAAGACCATGACGCAGTAGTGCCCGATGGGCGCGACACCGAGGTGATGCAGCACGACCCCAAGGCAGGCGAGCCCCCGCAGCCCGTCCAGCAACGCATATCTGGCCGGCCACGTGCCCGGCCGCGGCCCCCGCTCTTCATACCCCATGTGATTCCAGGCTGGTGCCAGCCGCTACCGGGGCTCTGTTCCCCTGCCGCATTGTGGCCACAGCCATGTAACAGTTTTCTGACAAGCCGGGTATTTGATAGGGAACTGTAACACTCGTTGCCTATAGTGAATCACCGCGGAGCCCCAGTGCCGGTCCCCCGCGGTGATCCATGCCGTCACTGCGCAACAACATCCTCTCCCTCTACTGGGTCCAGCTCCTGACGTACGCGCTGCCGCTGCTGACGCTGCCGTGGCTGACGCGCGTGCTCGGACTCGATGGTTTTGGCCGGCTGGTCTTCTGCACGGCCATCAATGCCTATTTCATCATGCTGACCGACTACGGCTTCAACTTCACGGCCACCCGCGCCGTCGCGCTGGCTGGCAACGATCGCCCCGCCAGGTCGGGCGTGTTCTGGACCACGATGACGGCCAAGCTCGTGCTGGCCTGCGTTGGTCTCGCCGTCCTCGGGGTGCTGACCCTTGTCCTGGAACCGCTTGCGGACAATGCGGCTCTGCTCCTCACCGGATACCTCGCGGTCATTGGCAGCGCGTTCACCCCCTTGTGGTACTTCCAGGGAACCGAGCGTCTCAGGGTTTTCAGCACCATCACCATCGCAGTCCGGGCGGTGTCCGTCGCTGCCCTGTTCCTGCTGGTGCGCACGCCCGACGATCTGCTGACCGCAATGGCGATCACGGCCGGCGTGCCGGTCGCCATCGGCGCCATCTGCCTTCTGCTCCTGATGCAGGAACGGGCAGTGCCGTACGCTCCCGTCTCACTTGCCGGTCTTCGAGAGACCCTGCATGACGGCTGGCAGCTCTTTGCATCCACGACGGCCATCAGCCTGTACACGACGGCCAACACGGTGGTGCTCGGATTCCTCGCCGGCCCGGCCGTGGTCGGCCAGTATGGTGCCGCGGAGAGACTGATCGGCGCCGCGCAGGGCCTCGTGACGCCTCTCACCCAGTCCATCTTCCCCCGGGTATCGCGCCTGATGAACGAATCGCAGGGCGAGGCGTTCGCGCTGTTGCGCAAGCTGCTGCACCTGCAAGGCCTCGCAACGCTGGCGCTGTCGGCGCTGATCTTCGTATCGGCCCCCTACGTCGTGACATTGATCTACGGCCCCGACTTTTCGGGCGCCGTCGCCGTGCTGCGCTGGCTGTCACTGTTGCCCTTCCTGGTCGGCCTCTCCAACGTGTTCGGCATCAACACGATGCTGCCGCTCGGCATGCAACGGATGTTCTCCGGGATCCTCATCACTGCAGGCGCGCTGCACATCGTGGCGCTGTTCGTGCTGATCCCAGCGTTCTCGGCAGCCGGCGCGGCCATGGCCGTCTTGCTGACCGAATGCGCGGTCACCCTCGTGATGGGTGCCGTCCTGTGGCGGAAACGTATCCCGATCTTTTCGGCGCCCATGGCCGCATGAAGGCGCTCCATGAATGAATCGCATGATGTGCTGGTAGTCGGTGCGGGGTTTGCGGGCGCCGTCTGCGCGGAGCGGCTTGCCAACGCCGGCCGGCGCGTACTCGTGATCGACAGGCGTCCGCACATCGCAGGCAACGCGTACGACCACCTCGACGACCATGGCGTGCTCGTGCACCGCTACGGCCCGCATATCTTCCACACGAACGGCAAGCGGATCTTCGAGTACCTCTCGCGCTTCACCGATTGGCGGTTCTACGAGCACCGGGTACGTGCCGTCGTATCCGGGCAGTTGTATCCGATGCCCATCAACAGAACCACCATCAACCGGCTCTACGGTCTCGATCTCGATGAGGCGGGCGTGGCCGCCTATCTTGAGACCGTGCGCGTGCCCCGCTCACCGCTTTCGACCAGCGAGGACGTCGTGCTCAACAGCGTCGGCAGCGACCTGTGCGAGAAGTTCTTCCGCGGCTACACGCGCAAGCAGTGGGGACTCGACCTGTCGCAGTTGTCCGCAGGCGTCGCGGCCCGCATCCCTACGCGGACCAACGACGATGACCGTTATTTTTCCGATACGTTTCAGTTCATGCCGGCCGCCGGCTACACGGCCCTGTTCCAGCGCATGCTCGGCCATCCGAACATCGAGATCCGGCTCGGCATCGACTTTGCGGACATCCGCACTACCCTGCTTCGCACACACACCGTCTATACGGGCCCGATTGACGCGTATTTCGGTTACTGCTTCGGCCGGCTGCCGTACCGCTCGCTGCGATTCGAGCACCTGCATGAGTCCGCGTCAGACCGAGTACAGGAGGTGGGAACCATCAACTACCCGAACGACCACGCCTGGACACGGATCACCGAATTCAAGCACCTGACGGGGCAGCAGTGCGCCGGCACATCGCTGGTGCGCGAATATGCGCAGGATGAAGGAGAACCCTACTATCCCGTCCCGCGACCGGCGAATGAAGCCCAGTTCAAGCGTTACCAGGCGCTTGCGAACGCGGAACCCGGCGTCACGTTCGTCGGCCGCCTCGCCCAGTATCGTTACTACAACATGGACCAGGTCGTGGGCGCCGCCCTGAAGGCCGCGGCGCTCCTGACGGGAGAGCCCGCCGATGAATAACACCCTGGCGGCGATCGTCGTCACGTACAACCGGGCCGGCTTGCTGATTGAATGCCTGGCAGCGTTGCTTGCACAAAGCCGGCCGCTTGCCCGCATCATCCTGATTGACAACGCGAGCACCGATGCCACCGCCGACCTGCTGCAGGCACACGGTTACTTCGACCATCCTCTCATCGACTATGTATGCCTGCCGGTCAACACCGGCGGTGCGGGGGGCTTTCATGAAGGAGTCCGACGCGGCACTGCCGGAGGGTACGACTGGCTCTGGCTGATGGATGACGACGCCGAGCCGGCAGTCGACGCCGTGGAGAAGATGAGCAAGCACTTCGCGCGGGACGATGTGGCCGGAATTGCCAACCTGCCGATCGGCCTCGACGGCAAGCCCCAGGTGGAGCATCGCGGCTGGCTACGGCTGCGGGGCACGACCGCACAGGCCCATCAACCGATCGATGCCACCGCCCTGGCGAATGGCATGGAGATCTCGTTTGCTTCGTTCGTCGGACTGGCCGTCCACCGGCGCGCCATCGAGAAGGTCGGCTTGCCCCTCAAGGAATTCTTCATCCACCGCGACGACCTCGAGTACTGCGTGCGATTGTCCGCGGTGGGGCCTTTGGTCCTCGCGACGGACAGCCTGATCCGCCACAAGGATGCGATGAACTCAGTGCATCCGGCGAAAGTCGTATTGGGTCGCGAGGTACGGCGAGTCCCCATGGCCAAGCTGTGGCTCGGGTACTACTCGCTGCGCAACCTCATCTGGTTGAGGCGCCGCCACTGCGGTGCCGGTGTTGCCGCCCGCTATGCTATCCGACAATACCTGCGCAATGCCGTGGGCATCCTGCTGTACGACTCGCACCGCATGACCCGGCTGAAGTTCTTCCTGCACGCGAGCGTCGACGGCTGGCGGGGCCGCTTCGACAACGACAAGCCCAGACGCCTGACAGCGGTCGCGTCCCGCTGAACCGAACGTCCCGCCGCAACGCGCTCAACGCATCAGGTTCGGGAAAGGGACTGCCGCACTCATGGCATCAGGCCGAGGGCTCCCATTGCCAGTCTGATCGCCAGCCTCACTGGATTCCGCCCCGCTGCGCCGGGCGAGCACCAGGTGCAGCAGGCCGATTGCCAGCATCGATCGCATCCACACCACGTATTGGGCGGCGATCGTGCTCTCGAAGCCAAGAACGAGCGCCTGCATCGTCACGGCGGCAATCATGACGCGCGTCAGCGTCACGGCTTCACTGAGATCGCAGCACCGGCCGATGATCCCGAGCAGCGCACCGATCAGGAACATGCCGCCCAGCGCGCCGGACCAGCCGAAGTTCCAGTAGAGTTCGCCCAGATGGGAGGGTGAGATATAGGTCTCGGCCTGCTCCGACACCTGGAACGCCTCGTTCATCACGCGCCCTGTCTGCACGTCGGGCTTGTCCGGCCAGATCAGGCGGGGGATGAACGCCGTGAGCAGCGGCGACAACGTATCGCCGTCCTGGAAGGCAACGTCCTTGCCCGTTCGGCTGACGATGAGCTCCACGCTGGTCTTGAGAGACAGGCGTTCGAAGAAGGACTCGGGGCGGAAATTCGCGGAACTGGCCTGCCGGCTGGTGGCAACCGCCTTCTTCAATACTTGTACGACGTTCTGCGCAGCGGCAGTCCGGTCCATTCCGGACTCGCCACGCACAACACGGTTGGCCTGCAGAACCGGAAACGCCAGGGCCACCGAGACGCCGATGACCACGAGCCACATCCGCGGGACGCGGCCTTGCGTCAGCAGCTTGACGAGAATGACGAGCACCGCCCCCATCAGCGCATCCCCCTTCACGTCCACGATGAAGCCGAAAGCAAACTGGAACACGACGACGGCGATCAGCAACGGCGTCAGGTAGGCGCGCTGGAAGCGTGACTGCGCGTAGGCCAGCATCAGCAGACCGAGCGGCTGCAGCATGATGCCGAGGATGAACGCCGAGGTCTCCCAGCCACCAAGTCCGGCGAGGCCGCGCTGGATATCGGCGCCCGCGGTACTCACGATGACGTGCACCTTGAACTCCCAGCTCAGCCAGGTGCAGACCGTCCACAGCAACAGGCCGACGCTCACGAGCGTGCGTTCCGACCAGTCGCCAGGGGCACCGCGCCGTGCCGCTGCCGGCGCCAGCTGCACCACCCGGTATCCGACGTGCGCAAGCACGCCACCCGCGAGAATGACCAGCTCCGCCTTGTCGAACAGGCCAGACGGAGCAGCCGGCCCGGCGGATCCTGTCAGCAGTCGAACGACATCCATGAGGCCATAGAAAAGAAAGTAGATCACCGAAAACAGCAGCAGGTAGACCTGCCTGTCGTTGAGCTGGCGCATGCCGCAAACCGCGCTGGAGCACAGCGCGAACAGCAGGACCAGATACACCGGATGAGCTGCATCGAGGTGACCCCACACCATGCCGAGTGCGACCAGCAGCAGGAACGCGGCGTTGAGCAAGCCGTACAACGGCAGGCCGCCACCCATCGACGCCCGTGACACTGCGACGGCGCTCATAGCTGCACGCCCCCCACTGCAATCTTCGGTGCCGATGCGAGCAGGCGCCGGACGCGTTCAACATCGCGAACAAACAGGACGTTGCCCGTCGTCGCACCATCGACTGCAACCATCCGCAGCGTCCGCGAGAACGGCAGGTACTCGTACGGAGAAAAGCCGTGACCTTGCATGCAGGCCACCAGCTCCCGGTCACTGAACCCGTAGCGCGTGCCGCTGCCATTGAGCTCCATGACAACGGAGTGCAAGGTCGCATCCGCGAGCGTCTGTGCTGCGCCACGCAGCACCGGCAACTCGAACCCTTCGACGTCGATCTTCATGATCGCGGGCCGAGCCCCGGCCAGTACCGCGTCCAGCGTCCTGACGGGAACCGAGATCGTCGCCGTCGCCGACTCACCGGAAGCCAGTACGTGATTCATGCAGTTCTCGCCGGTGGTAAACACGAGTTCCGTATCGCGCTCACCGAGACCGACGTTGAGGGGTACCACGCGTTCGAGCAGATCGTTGAGGCGCAGGTTGTCCACGAGGCGTCGATACGTGGCCGGCACCGGCTCGAAACAGAAGCCCCGGGCGCCGCGCACTGCACAGGCGAGCACCGAGTAGGACCCCACGTTGGCACCGACATCGACGAACAGGTCTTCCCTGGAGATGGCATGCAGCACATACGCCATGTCGGCAAACTCATGCAGGCCCGTGTAGATGTTGCCTGTGACGCCTTCTTCACCTGCCCTGACCAGCAGGCGTGCACCGCCGATCCAGTCGAAGGCCGTATCTCCCGGCACCAGCCGGCTGCCGAGCTGCCATTTCACGAAGCCTAGAAAAGCCGCCAGCTTGCGGGGCCGGTTGAGCGGATGCCGGGCAATGAAGCTTAAGGTGTTGAGCAGGGCCATGGTCATTCTCTAGTGAGGGCATCCGCAGGACGTAACGGCGCCCAACGGACACACGATCACGGCTTGATCGCGACTGGCGAGGATGGGCCGGGGTGCTCCTGGACAGGCATTGGCGTACATCACCGGATGCGCAACCAGCGCGGACTCACCCACACTGATCGCAGTCCGGTTCGGCGGGCGCTCGGTGCGACAGGGGCGCGCCGCAGGATCGCCGACTCCGGTTACGGTGTTGTGAAAGATCAGCGGTGCCGCAACCAAGGGCCAGCGATGCGGCACCGGCCCCTGATACCAGCCGGGCGAAAACGCGATCGCACCCCCCATCCAGCCATCCGCGTGTTCAACGACGTTGTGCGCGATCGTCAGACCGGTGCCGATCGTCGGCGGCGGGGAGTCCGGCGTGGGAGACGCTGCGACCGAGATCCCGATGCCGGACGAGCTGCAGGCCGACGTCCGGTCGTATTCGCCAAGGATGCGATTGCCGCGGATCTCGACGGCAGACTGAAAGAAGCTCTCGGAGACGCAGTCGAGGCACCCTTTGCCCTGCGCGCTGTACAGCTGCTGCAGCACGATGCCATCGGTGTCGAACTGCATGTTGCCATCGATTGCGGAGTCCGCCGCCTGCGCCCACACCACGATGCCGCCTCCCTTGCGTGCTGAGCGATTGCTCTTGCGGCAAGGCGGACTGCGATGATCGACCGTGTTCGCGACGACATACGCCTGCCAGAAAGCCCGTCCGATCCCCACACGCCCCACGCCGGAGGCGGGCACGACGTCCCAGGCCGGCGCGACCTTGAGCGTCACGGCACCGCTGACGGGATCAGTGCGATAGGACTCGATCTTGCGGGCCTGCCCGACTCCCGGCCCCGAACCGACCGTCACCCAGTGTCCAACATAGTAAGCATCGGCAGGCACCTCTCGTGCATGCTGCGTGGCCAGCAGCGGCATGCCCAGCGTGACCGAATTCGCAGTGGACGCGAGCACCGTCGCTGCCGCTGCAGTCCCGAAGGTGTTGCCGTTGTTGTCGAGCGCAATGGCCTCGCCGTCGCCGGTCTTGTCGCCTGTGCAGCTCGCTGTGTTCTGCGAGATCAGTACCTGCTCCTGGCTGCCGTTCAAATGCCAGAAGAAGGCCGCGCGCCAGCCGGGCGCATCGCCAGGCGCATACAGCGCGGCGGTCGAACTGCCGTCTGCCGTGTTGTGACTGAAGTCGACGCGATGCCCGGCGCCGAGTTCACTGGCGATTGCGCCCTGTTTCGCCTCGGAATCGAGATCACTGCCGGGATTGAAACGATTGAAGGCGATGACGGCGTCTTCCAGCTTGAAAGGCTGATTGACGTTGAAGCGATTGCCTTCCAGGCGCAGCGCAGTCGAGTACGCGCCGAATTCGTTGTCGGTGATGAACAGGCGCGACAACGGCGAGCCGGAATCAGCGATGGCCGGATGCGCGCCCCGGAACTGATTGCCCGTAATGATGACGTCACTGACATGCCCCACCTCAGGGTCACTCCCCGCCGCACGTTCGCCCGAGGGCGTCCCGAGTCGCAGCATCGGAGCAGGCGCATCACCAGTTCTGTAGCGCCTCTCGTCACGAAACGTGAGGCCCGAGAGGGCGCTCCCTCCAAGCAGCGTAAACGTGGTGACTGACGACCCGCGCCCCCAGTGCTCGCCTCGGACCAGCACTGTTCGGCCCTTGCCCTCGCCACGGAGACTCACTCCCGCAGGCACGACGATGCCATTCGTCCCCGGTTCGGGAGATTCGTCGAGCCGCCAAACTCCCCTGCCCAGCACGACGACTGCACCTCGACTGCGTGCTGCGGTCGCGAGCGCAGTGACCAGGCATCGGGTGTCGTCGGCCTCATCGTCCGCTCGGCAAGCACCCGCGCCGGACATAGCGACAGGCACCTCGACGCCCGCCGCCGGATCGTCGCGCACCTCGAGCAACTGGCCCGGTAGCAACTTCCATTGCTCGCGACCCTTGCGAACCTCGATGCGGTAACTGCCAGGCCTCAGCGCCTTGGGCAATGCCACCTCGGCCACGAAGTGATCGAGGGCCGGTTCAACGTGGCTCGCCGTCATCTCGACGACCTGCGGCCCGGTGAGCCGAACCTGGGTGACGGACCCGGCCGCCGGTTGCAGGTTTCGGCCAATGACCTTGATCGATCGCGGCAAGCCGGCATGGGTCGTGGTCGCATGGACATAGGCAGGACTGACCCAGAGCGGCCGCGCATCGTTGATCAGGACAGGATCGCTCCACTCGTTCGTCGCCGATCTGACCCACAACGCGTAGGTCTGCCCGGGCCGCATCGCGGAGGGCAGACGAATGACGAGCGAGTCGGGTACACCGCGATTGCTGACGACCTCCGCCGTGCCCGTCTCTGCGGTGGCAACGCCAGGAAGCGACGCGGGCCGGGTCACGGGTTGCGCAGCTTCTGCCACCGCGCGGTAAACCACCTGATCACCTGCCGAGAGTCCGGACCCGGCAAGCAGCAGCAGGTCGTCCGGCTCGCCTCGCACCGGACTCTGGTGGGCCGGTTGGGCATACAGCACTGGCCTCGCCGCTGCGCCCGTCGTTCCAGCGAGGACCAGTCCCAGGACTGCAACGAACCCATGGAGCGTCAACTGCTTCATGAATCGGCATGCAGAGCCGGAGCCGATGCGAGCGATCCCACGACAGGCGAACCAGCAACGGAACGCTCGAACGCCGGCCGCAGTCCCTGCTGACGGGCCGGTGAACCCACCATCACCGCCCAATCCGGCACATCGGCGAAGACGGCAGACCGCGCGCCAATCACGGCACCCCTGCCGATCCTGACCCCCGGACCGACAAAGACATCCGCCGCGACCCAGGCGTCCGCCTCGATGACGATCGGCGCAACGACCAGCGGCAATGAAGGAACTCGATAGTCGTGGCTCGCGGAACAGAGATAGGAGTACTGGCTCACCGTCGCATGGGGCCCGAGCGTCACCGGCCCAACGGAATAGCAGTCGACATCGTCCGCGATGCAGCTGTGCTCACCCATCGTCAGGTTCCATGGAGCCCAGATCCTTGCGCGCGGATAGGGGTGCGCACCCGCGCCGATCCGCGCCCCGAATGCCTTGAGCAGGCCGCGTCGCCATGCATGCAACGGCGTGGGTGACGGTCGATAGAGCAGCTTCGAGACGATGCACCACAGTGCGCGCCGTACCCGATTGCCCGTTCCAACCTCAACCTGCGCGAGCGCAAAGGACCGGGTCATGGCGCGACCCTCCGTCACAAGGTCGCGAACGGAGCACTCTCCTGCGCGACAGCCGTCGCAGGGGCGTTCGCTGGAGCCACCGTCCACAGTCCGCCGCGCTGCCGATCCGCAATCACCTGGTTCATGAGCGGCGCTTCGACGCAGGGCAATTGTTCCGCAAAGGCATACACCAGCGCGGTATCGCACAGTTGGTTGATCAGGCGCGGCACGCCGCCCGCAGCAGCATGGGCTGCATGGATGGCGTCACCGCGAATCAGGTCGGCGTTGCCTCCTGCGACCTGCAAACGATGCCGGACATAGTGGTAGGCCTCGATCAGGCTGAGCACGGGCAGGTGATAGTCGACGCTGATCCGCTGCGCGAACTGCCGCAATGCGGGCTGCTTCAGCGTCTCGCGCAGCTCCGGCTGTCCCACCAGGAACGTCTGCAACACCAGATGCTTGTCGGCGTTGATGTTGGACAGCACGCGCAACTCTTCCAGCATCGCCAGGTCGAGATTCTGCGCCTCGTCGACAATGAGCGTTACGCGGCGGCCCCGCCCGTACTGGCTGACCAGGAACTCGACAAAGGTTTCATAGAGGGCCGCATCGTCCTTGCCTTTGTGCTCCAGGCCAAACGCCACGCACACCCATTGCAGCAATTTGCCGAAGCTGCGGTTCGTGTTGGTGATCAGCCCGACCACGGCGGACTTGTCGAGCTGGTTCAGCCAGTGCCGGATCAGCGTCGTCTTGCCGGATCCCACTTCGCCCGTCACCAGGCTGAAGCCGGCGTGGTTGGCGAGGCCGTATTCAAGCAGCGTGAGCGCCATCAGCTGGCTGCGAGTCGGGTACAGGAACGCGGGATCCGGCGTCAGCGAAAACGGCTTCTCGCGCAGCCCATAGAAGGATTCGTACATGGTGTGCTGTTGCGGGCTAGTAGTAGCTGCCCGGAACCTCCCGCGAACCGTTGAGCAGCGTCCCCACGACGGGCGTCTGCCCGAGCAGCTGCAACGTCCGCGTGACGTCCTCTCGACGCGTCCGCCCTTCGGTGATGACCACGAGGGCCGCTTCGACATGCCGCGAGAAGGCGAGTGCATCGTCCGCTTCCAGCACCGGAGGCAAATCGAACAGCACGATGCGATTCGCGTACCGGCTCCTGATCTCCCTGACCAGTTCACCGGTCCGCGCTGACCCGAGCAGCTCGGATGAATGCGCCACGGGAGCCCCCGCGGGCAGGAGCGTCAGACGGCCGTAGCCCTCCGGACGCACCAGTCCTTGCTCGACCGGCACCTTCTCCTCCAGGCACTGCTCGACACCAACGGCAGGCGTCAGGCCGAAGCGCGCCGCCACCTGCGGGCGGCGCAAGTCGAAATCCACCAGCAGCGTCGTGCGATTGGGGTCGGCTGCCAGGCTGATCGCGAGGTTGATCGCCGTCAGCGTCTTGCCGTCATGAGCACGGGGACTGACGATGGCAAGCGTCGTGGCGCCCAGCTGCTCGAGCCTTCTCAGCACCTGGGTACGCAGCATCTTGTAAGGCGCCGCGGCCGCCCCCGACTCATTCGCGTCGAGGATCCGTTCCCGCTGCAGGTGCGCGCGATCGACTGGCACGACGGGAGTGCGCCATGCGTGCCGCTCCGGTTCGGCCGGGACTGTCACTTCCGCTGAGGAAATGGCGCCAGGCTGCGCCGCCGGACTCTCCCGCTGGGTGCGCGCGAGTTCAAGGGCCCGTTTGATTCTTTCCATATCTCAACCCCCGAGCTTGCGCAGCGCGACGTGCCAGATCACGTCCAGCGGGCGATAGAGAAAATGAGCGGCGGTCACCGCCACTACCACACTGCCGGCGACCCCAGCCAATGTGTAGTGACGCTGTCGGCGCACCCGGGCGCGGTCCTCGTCGGTCATGATCCACGGCACGATAGCGAGGGGAGCCACTGACAACAGTTGTTCAAGGTCACGCGGGCCGCGCACCGAGGTATCCATCACCTCCAGCAGCAGCATCAGCGCGAACGCCACCACTGCGGCAAATACGATGCCGAGCGCAACGATGGCGATGCGGTTGGGACTGACGGGCTCCTGCGCAGGAATCGGCGGTTCGATGAGCGTGAAGCGCTCGCCCTTGCTCTCGCTCTCGAGGTTCTGCGCCAGCTGCGCTTCCATCTGCTTCTGGCGCACCTCGCGGTACTTCATCTGCGAACTCTCGAGTTCGCGTGCGAGGCCGCTGTACTCACGCTCGATCTCGGGGGACTCGGAAAGCCGCTTCTCGAACTCGGTGAGGCGGACCGCAAGAACCGCCCGATGCTGCTGCAGGGAAGTACGCTCATTCGCCGAGGCCTCCCGCTGCGCACGCACCTGGATGTAGGCAGGGTTATCCGCATTGGCGGTGACGGCCGCCGCTGTCGCGGGAGCCACGCGCATGGCCGCCTCGACCGACGACACGAGCCGCTCGAGGCGAGTGATATCCGGGTGACCGGCACCGTATCGCTGCCGTGCTGCCGTGAGCTGCGAGCGCGCGGCCGCCAGTTGCCGCGCCAGATCGTTGGCGGAATCCTGCGTCCCGACCTCCTTCTCCAGGCCATCGAGCTCGCGCTTGAGCCGGATGACATCGGGATGGTCGGGCGCATACAGCGATGTTGCGCGCAGATAGTCGGAGCGCACGGTCTTCAGCCGGTCGGACGGCGACATGACACGCTCGCCGGTGGACGTATAGATCTGAGCGGCCGGCTGCAGCTGCGCCAGCTGTGCATCGAGATACACGACCTGCTGGTCGAGCGAGCGGATGCGCGTGTCGACCTCCCGTGCCTCTTCCTCGACCCGGCCCATCATCTGCACATTGAGCGCGTTGAGGTCCGGAAGGCTGTCGGCGTTCTGTTCCTTGAAGGACGCAATGCGCATCTCGAGTTCCGCCACCGTGCGGCTCAGCCGATTGGATTCCACGGTGAGGAAGTTGGCCGTATCGGCAGTCAATTGCTTGCGGCTCTCGATGTTCTCGTTGAGGTAGAGCGTCGTGAGCTCGTTGGCGACGCGGGCGGCCGTTTCCGATGAGCGGTTGTCGTAGCTCACCGCGAAGGCGATGGTGGCGCGGGTCGGGCGGCCGATCCGCGGATCGACCACATCAGCGCTGATCATGTTGAACTGTACGTCGGCGCGCATGCGGGCCATGACCGCTTCGCGCGGCTGCTTCCTGCGCTCGCTGGCGTAGAGGTCGTACTTCTCCATGATCTTGAGCAGGTTGGCTGTGGTCATCACGCGCTGGTTGATGACCTGGATACGCTGGTCGGCGTAACTCGAGATCGTCGACCTGACGAGGTCCGTCGGCACTTCTTGTTGCTCGATGAGAATCGTGGCCGTAGAGCGATAGGTGGCCGGCCACAGCAAGGCAGCAGCAAGGGCGATCGCCAGAACGGCACCGGCACCGATCAGCATGGGCACGCGGCGGCGACGAATGGCGCCAAGCTGCTCGGTCAGGGAGTCCCCCAGTGTCTTCGTACTCATCGCGTCACCGTCCGTCCGTTCCAGGAGAGGCTGAACGACATGCGGTAGCTGTCCGCGGAAGACCGTGAAGCCTCGCCTGCTGTCACGACGTCTTGGGTCCTTCCGCCGAGGGACAGCACGGCTGTCCAGGTCTGCGTGATGCGCCAGCTCAACCAGCCGTCAACCTCATAAAACCGCACCTGCTGCCCGGTAGCCGCTGACAGGTTGAAGATATCTGCATTGCGCAGGTACCGGCCGGTCATTCCAGTTGCAACCCGCTCGCTCAACTCTCGCGACGCACTGAGCTCGAATGCATTGGCCTCGGTCAGCAAACCGCGCCCTGTCGGGTTCAGCTTGTGCGACACGCCGGCCTTGAGCTGCACGGTCTCGCCCCGTCGCGAAACGTCGGCAGAGAAGAGATAGCCTCGATCCTGTTCGTAGCCCGAATCAGCCCACGAGGGTCCCACAGACAACGACGATCTCCAGCGCGGGCCCAGTTCGTAGTCGAACCCGAGCGTGAGGTCCGCATCCTTCGAGTCGCGGACTCGGGCTGGCGTCGTCAGCACCCCGGCCCTCGCGCCCAGCCGCACCACGCCGCGCTCCGAGAACTGCGTCTCGCTGTAAACCGTGGCCGCGCCGTACGAGTAGTCGACGAGGCCGCTGGCAGCTGCATCGACATAGCGGGAGTCCTGCCATTGCGCGTTGACGCCGGCGGCCCCGCTTTCACTCAGTTGCCAGCGCGGTCCGGCGTTGATCGAAATGAATTCCCGGCGGCGGTTGCTTGCGACGATGCCGGTGGTGCCGAGTTCGCTGATCTGCGTTGAGTCGCGCGACAGCTGGGCGGCCCCCGCCCACAGCGTGCGTTCAGACTTCCACGACGAGCTGATGCCGAGATACTGGTCATTGCTGTCCAGGCTGTCATCGCCCTGGTATTGCGAGAAGGTGGCGCGCGGCGACAAGGAGAGCGTGGCGCGTTCGGTCGACAGGCTGGCAAGCGCCGCCGCTTCGGCAACGTTCACATAGACGTCCTTGCCGCCTGCAGGGAGCAGTCGCGGATTAGTCGTATACCCGGGTGACAGCCGGGAGCTCGGGCTGAAGCGCCATTCGGCCGCGCCGGCCGTACCCGCAATACACAGCCCCGCAGCCATTCCGCACACCACACGCTGCCACTGCGCCGGGAACAACCGCAGGTTCACGGCACGACCACCGTGTCGCCGCTCTTCAGCAGCACGTTCTGCTCAAGCGCCTTGCCGCGCTCGACTTCGGCATAACGGAAAGAGATCGATACCTGCCGGCCGTTCTCGCGACGGAGGATCTGGATGTCGTTGAGGGATGCGAACGCGGTGGTCCCGCCGGCGAGGCTCAGTGCCTGCATGACATCCACAGGCTTGCTGAACGGGAACTCGCCCGGCCGGTTGACCTTGCCCAGCACGTAGATCCGGTTGCCTCCGATCTGGCGCACGGTCACCGTCACCACCGGATCAGGAATGAATTTGCGCAGGCGCTCCTCGAGCGCAAGGCGCAACTCGTCGACGGTATGCCCCGCCGCCATGTGCTCGCCCGCCAGCGGAAAAGTGATACCGCCGTCCGGACGCACGAGCACTTCAGCCTGCAGGTCCGCTTCACGCCACACGGACACGGTCAACACATCGCCCGGCTGCACGCGATAGGCCTCAGTCTCTGCAGCGTACGCATGCTGGCAAAGGGAGATCGCCAGTACCGCCACCAGCGCCAGGCTCCACGCCCATACGGTGACTGACAGCCTGTTCAGGGAGCCCGGGTGTGCAATCTCATTCATTTGTATGACCGATGCATTTCGCCATGGACGCAGTGAATCGTTGGCGGTCAGGGCCGCCAAGGAAGGTGCTCGACGTGCTTAGTTAGCCACAGGAATTGTTACAGTCGCTCGCGCGGTTCAGCGCGGCTTTCCCGGGTCATCCGTCTCTTGTGGCGCGCCGCCCTGGCCGGCGTACACATATTTTTCATACAGGTAGTGCCTGAGCGTCCGGGACAGGTTGTCGCCGTCCGCTGTTTCGCGCACGGGGGCCGGCGTGCCATTGCGCCCACCGAGGCTGGACAGCCTGAGCTTGGCGTAGGACTGCTGGATGCCATTCATGGCAATGAGCTGGATGTCTTCCTGGTCGACGCGAATGTCTTCCTCGGCTCCATCGTTGATGATGCTCTCGAGACGGACCGCGTCGAGATCGAGGTAACGGAAGATTTCATTCCCGGACTCGACGAACACCGGCACGAGGCTGCGACCGCGGAGGCTGCTGTCATTCAGGGGCCCGAGTCGTGCCAGCATCGCCTTCACTGCCAGCCGGATGACGTCCGAATCCCGCACCCCGAGACGCTTGGCCAGCTTCTTGACGTTGCGGATGTCTCCCGAGCTCATGCGGATCGATACCGCCTGTTTCCGACTGTCCATCATGACCCTTCCCTTGAGCGACTTGGCGCGCTTCTATCCAGGAGATCGCGGCGGCCTGCTCTAGCGTTTTCGCAACAGAATCAGTGCGCAGGCACCACAGCCGGCTTGCGACGCAGGCCGAACAATCCGAGCAACCCGGAGCCGAACAGCAGCGCGCCTGCGGGCAGAGGCACCGGCGACGCCTGCACAGGCGAGTACCCGCTGACGGCGATCAGCAAATCCTGGAAATCGCGGTCGCCCCCATTCACCAGATCCTCCCAGGCGAGCAGGTAGCTGCCCTCGGGAAACACGAAATCGTCGTCCTGGCCGGGCTGGTTGCTGCGAAAGGTGCGCAGGTGATCCGTCCGATCCCCATTCAGCGCGCTATCACTGAAGAACACGTTGGTGGGGGTTCGCAGGTAGAAGCCGAACACCGAGCTGCCGAAGAGCGCGCTCTCGCTGATGCCGTTCGCTGTGGCGGTGAAGCGGAAGCCCGTGGGGCCTGCCTGCTGGATGGCCAGCGAGCTGGTCGCCCCCGGTCCCGCGAAGCCATAGAGCAGCGGTAGACGGGCCGCGGGCGACGAGCGGTCGTACACGCCGAAAATGCTGTACGGCGCATTGGACCCGCTCTCGAACAGCAGCGTGGACGATGCACCGGGCAGCGCGCTCCACTGCGAATCGCTGCCCTCGGCAAGCGCGTCACGTGTCGAGTTGAGAACGCCAGGCCCTACCTGCTTGTCGAGCAACCGCTGCAGCGACAGCTCATTCCTGACCGATGCCTCGGCGGTATTCTTGCCACCATCGGTCACGCCCCGTTCTTCGCGATCGCCGCCGCTGCGAAAATTGCGTGATTTGAAGTCATCGGCGCGGCTCGCCTCGGTGCTTCCGCCCTGCTGCCACCGCCCGTCCGGCCCCTGTGGAAGCGAAGTCGCCAACGCAGCGCCGGCAACAAGCGCGGCTGTGGCTCCGAGCGCGGCCGCGAGAATCAGTGCATTCGATGCCATTAGCGACCCCTTCCACGGATGAAACGATCCGTCAAGGGAGATAGTCGCGAATTCACGTGACTGTTTGTTGAAGGTCTTGTGAAACTCCAGCACCGGGAGCGGAGAGTTCGTCCGAACCTCCGCGCAAGGACCCATTGGGTCAGCTCTTTATCACCTCCGCGCGGGAGGCGTTTGCGGCACTGCCCTTGTGGGCAGTGCCGATTCAACTCATGGCTTCAGGCCCTGCGCCGCCGGGCCAGCCCTCCAAATCCGAGCAGCCCCGAGGCCAGCAGCCAAGCGGCCGCAGGCAGGGGAACCGGCGTGATGTCCTTGACCAGCACAACGAAGTCCTGGAAATCGCCGTCGTAGCCGCTGACAGAACTGCGCAGGTCCTC
The DNA here is from genome assembly GCA_903884105.1 of uncultured Pseudomonadota bacterium. Lineage (GTDB taxonomy): Bacteria > Pseudomonadota > Gammaproteobacteria > Steroidobacterales > Steroidobacteraceae > CAIUGU01. The sequence goes on from CAISDJ010000073.1 coordinate 54,139, forward strand.
CCAGGCAAGGATGTACTGGGGCGACGCAAAGACGTCGCCCTCGAGAATCTCGGGGAGGCCCTGGACTTCGTCGATCCCGTTGTCCTGACCCAGGAACCGGGTGTTCGTGCCACGGTAGGCATACAGATGATCGGGTTGCGGCCCCGGATCGATGGCACCGGCCGGGCCCGGCGGGTTGGCCGCATTGGCTGCCGTGTTGCTGTAGAACGTCGTGCCCGTCGTCGGCACGAACAGGTAGAAGCCAAAGAGGGCGCTCGTGAAATTGCCCTGCGTCGATCCGTTGACCCGCACGTCATATCCACCCGCGGACCCCGCGACGAACTCGATGGTCGCGGTGCTGCCTGCTGCGGCGCTGCCCTCGAAGATCCGCACCGAGCTGCCCGATACCGGATCGTACAGCCCGAACTGGTTGGTATTGGCAAAGCCGGCCAGCTCAAGCACGACCGTGGAGCTGGCGACACCCCCGGTTGTCCAGTAGCTGTCGGCCCCATCCGCCAGACGGTTGCCGACGGGTAATACACCGGCACCCAGCCAGGTATCGAAGCATTGCTGCAATGAACTTTCCGGCGGCCCCATGCTGCACGCAGCATTCGCTTCGCCCCCGATGCCGAGACCGAGCAGCGCGGCAACTGCGGCGAATAAAGGCACTCGAGAGCCCGGCAGGACGGTCATGTTCACTTCCCTTGTCTGACGGTCGAGGTCCGGTGAAGAACATCGCCGGTTGGCAAATCGCAGTGACTGCGGCTGTGGGGGAAGTCTGCAAGCGGCAGATGTTCGACAGGTGATCTTTTGTTGAAGAATTTTCTACGGAAACGTAGATAAATCAGATGCTTTTAGCGGTACTTTCGTATTTCACGCGTCGTTGCGTTCGTAACCCACTGGCGTGGCTTTCGTGTGACATAAGCAGGCTGGCGTCAGACACGAGGATTCGAGCGAACAGACGCCGCATCGCCATCTCATGGACAGAAGGTGGCAATGAACGCGGAGGACACTGCATTGGCCCGCCCAGTGCGGGAAGTGAGCCCGCCGCGAGCGGGCTTGGGTCAGCAAACAGGAGCGTGGCCGGGATCCCTGCCGGCCACGTGTCCTGCACTTGAGTTGAGGACTACCTTGCGCCGGCTGGCGTCGAGGCAGCGTTTGCGGGCGCGGGGAGCGCCCCCTTCTGCTCACGTTCGACGCGCAACTCCTCGACGCGATACCGGTAGTCGTCGATGAGGTTATCGAGTCGGGCGCGCACGATACCGGTGATCCGCTCCTGCTCCGCGGCCCGCCCCCAGAAGCCACGATCTTCCAGGTGGTGAAGCATCTCGCTGTTGAGTTCATACAGGCCGACGTTGCGATCGATGCAGACCTTGAGATCCCGCTCGCGAGTGCCAAGCAGGTTGCGGGCTTCACTGCGCTCCAGCTCCGCGGTGCGCAGCTGATCAGTCGTTTCGCGGAACCGGGCCACCAGCTCCTGCAACTGGGCGCGAGTGCGTTCGAGCGTTTCACCGGAAGCAGCAGTGGAACTGTTCAATTTCGCCGTTGCCGCTTCTGCGGATTGGGCGCGACGTTGCAGCCCCCCCTGCTCTGCTTGCAAGCGAGTGAGCTCCGCTTTGGCTGTGTCGAGCTCCTTCTGCAGCCGGTCGTTGTCGGCCTGCAGTGTCGTACGCTCCGCTGTCACCTGCTGGAGCTGCTGCATGACGCGCGCGCCATCATTGCCGCTCCGCTGCGCCTGGCCCAGGGCCGTGCTCGCAGCGAGGACTGCCAGGCAGGCCACTGCCAATCTCGACTTGCCGCTGTTGGGGATCATGGCAACACCGTCGTGGATAGCGTCACGCGCGTCAGAACTGCGCATTGAGGTCGAGCTGCCAGACATCGATGCCGAGCGGCGGACCATCGATCTCGTTGGCCGTGAGGTAACGGAGCCGCAGCCACGAACCACGCGTCAGTCCGAGATCGAATCCCAGCTGGTAGCCCTGGGTGTCAGTGCCGCCCAGCCTGAAGTCGGAATCGGTGAATGCATCGAGCACGGCATCGCGCTCGAGATAGCGATAGGAAATGAAGCCTCGCCACTGCCCGAGCCCGGAGAGCACCGGTCGGCCCACCGTCAGGCTGGCGTCATAGCCCTGCACTCTCGCGTCGGTCTTCACGCCAGTGCGGGCGAACACGTCTTCCGCCTTCCAGCCGATGTTCTTGACGTATTCCGCACCCAGCATCACGTGGTTGGCGCCAAAGGCCGCGACGTCGAGCAACAGGCTGGCCGTCGCAAGCTCGTAGTCGCCTGCCAGCGCAAAGCGGTTGGTCCCGGGATTGGCATCATTGCGGATGTCGAACAGCGAGTTGCCCTTCGTGACAAACTCGGGCGCGGTGAAATCCAGCAGCGTGTTATCGAAGGAATTACGGACGCCCGTGATGTTGCGATAGGCGAAGTAGGCCGCCGCGATCCGCAACGAGGAGTCGGAGCCGAGCGCAATCTCCGTACCCAGTTGCCCGCCCAGCAACCACTTGTCCTTCGTGGACAATGCCACTTCCTGCAACGGGAACGCACCGACCGTCAGGAACAGGCTGCGTTCCATGTGCGCCGGGTCGCGGCCGGAAAGATCCATCGCGTAGGAGGCAGAGAAGCCCTCGAATCCGAGGTCGGTGTCCCAGACCAGTTCGCTCGTCGAGACGAAGGGATTCGCGAAGCGCCCGAACCGCAGGTCGAGCTCGCGATCATGCATGCCATTGACGGGATTCCACAGGATCGCTGCGCGGTCGACATTGACGGTCCAGCGACCGCCATAGGTCCCCATCGTCTGGTTCGTGGAATTGGGCGTGCGCGCGTTGCCCGTGGCGAGCCGAATGTCCACGGTCGAGGAGTCCCCCACCTTGGCAGTCAGTCCGAGGCGTGCGCGTCCCACGGAACGCAGCCGGTCCTCCGTCGTGTTGAGCAATGCATCGATGCCGGCGGCGCCAACGCCACCTGCGCTGTTGACCGCATTGAAATCCAGATAGGCGTTGGTCGCGTTGCCTGCCGCATACACCGCTCCTTCGGCGCGCGCCCGCACGTCACCTGAAATCCGGACGCCAGTCAGCCATTCCGGCAATGCCCCGGGAATGCCCCAGCGCTCCTCGCGCGCCTGGGCCATCACGTCCTTGACCACTTCCGGGCGGATCTCGCCGCGGACCCGCTCGCTGATCTGCTGCTGGACGATCTCCGGCACGTAGGTGACCCGGACCGCATCCTTCTCGTCCGCCGCCTCGGCGTTGCGCGCCGCACTATCGCTGACCGCCTTCTCCTGTGCCGCTGCAACCATCGTGGCTGCCTGCTCGCGTGTCATGACGCCTTTCTGCACCAATGCTTCGAGCAGATTGATCACGGTGTTACGCACTTCCTCCAGTGCGTTCGCCTGCTCTGCGGCTTGCACGGGTTGTATGCTCGCACCCGCGAGCACGACTGACACCGCAAGGCCTGCAATCGATTTCTTCAACATGGTCGTATTCCAGAAAACATGTTCATCCCCGCGACACGATTCGGAGCGTCACCGGCTGCGGCATTTCAAGCGGCGGTGCATCGCGCATCCGGGCCACTCGCCCGAGTGCCTGCTCGATCGCGCCATCGAGCTCGCGATTGCCGGTCGACTGCGTCAGGGCAATTCTTTCGACGCGACCATCGGTCGTGAGCCACACACGGACCGTGACCTGGTAACTACCCTTGCGGACGCGCTCATCCTCGGACAACTTGTCGAGGATGCTGTCCTTGATCAGCGTCGTGTACCAGGCGAAGGCACTTCCGCCGCCACCAACGATGTCTCGCCCGCCACGGCGGGCCGCGAGACCGAATCCGTCCGAGCCCGCCACGCCATCGGCGTCGAGACCAAGCTGTTCTGCAGCCGGCGCATCGTCAGGCGGTGAATTCTCGGGCGCATCTTGCGGCAACGGCTCGTCGATCTTCTCTTCCGGCGGCGGCGGTGGCGGCGGTGGCTGATCCGGCGGCGGCGGTGGGCGCACGAGCTGCACCACCTGCGCAACTGCACGCGTCGGCTCGTCCTTCTTCTTCATCATGCCGCTCACCAGCCACACCAGGCCGGCCACGACGGCAAGCACGACGACGGCGCCGATGGCACCCGGTACAAAGCGAGCGAACCGCTTCTGCCTGGGCATCGCGCTGTGGCCCTACTTCACAACGCGTTGCGTCACGAGACCCAGCTGCCTGATCTCGAGCCGGCCGACGATGTCGAGCACATCGACGACCCTCTGGTACTGGATGGTCGAATCGGCTTTCACGATCACGGGCAGCTCCGGGTCGACCGCCTTGTACTGCTTGAGCAGGTTTTCGAGTTCCTCAAGCGTCACGGGGAACGTGTCCAGGTAGATCGTCCCGTCGGCAGTGATGGAGACTGCCTTGGTTTTCGGCTTGGCAATGGCTGGCGTCTCGCTGGCCTTTGGCAGATTCACGGTAATGCCCTGCACGGACGCCGTGGTCATGATGATGAAGATCACCAGCAGCACGTACGCCAGGTCGAGCATGGGCGTGACGTTGATCTCGTCGTAGGCGTCCTTTTCTTCGGCTGATGCTGACATGGTGGCCTTGGCGCTATCGCGCTAGCTGTAGTGTTCTGCGACGCGCGTGACGAACTCGTCGATGAACACTCGCATGTCGGCGTTGATCTCCTTGATCTTGGTGTTCAGCCAGTTGTAGCCGAACAGCGCCGGGATCGCGACGGCGAGGCCAGCCACCGTGGCAGCCAGCGCGGCTGCAATGCCGGGTGCAATCGAGTTGACGTTGACGTCTCCGCTCGCGGCGATCGCGGCGAACGTGATCATGACGCCGACCACCGTGCCGAGCAGCCCGAGGAACGGGCCACCCGAGATGGCGATGGTCAGCAGCACCATGTTGGCCGAGAGCTTCTGTCCCATCCGGACTTGCGACGCGTCCATCGTTGCGCGGATCGCGGCAATCGCCTGTGGCGTGAGCGTCTTGACGGCACGTGTGCCCACGGAGGGCAGCCCGATGCGATCCGTCATTTCGTGGATGCCGTTGTGGTACAGACGGTAGACAGTCGACATGCGGAAGCGATTGTCTTGACCCTCTGCTCCCGGCGCGAAGGGCGAGCGGTCCAGCGCATCGTCCCCCTGCTCCTCGCCAGACTCCTTCTGGTCGAGATCAGTCGGGTCGCCTTTCAGCTTCGCAAACTCCCTGAGGAAGGCGACGTTCGCCCCCTGGATTCGCGTCAGGTAAACGGCCTTGGAGACCATGATCAGCATTGCGATCACGAACATCACGGCCAACACGATGATGACGACCCAGCCGTCGATCGTGACGTTCTTCATCGTCACGACGAAGTATGAAGTCTCGCCCGCTTCCTTCTGCGTATCGCCACCGTAGGCAACCAGCAGGGACTCGGCACTCTGGCCCCGCACCGATGCCTTGATCCATTCGGCAGGGCGCGCCGTATTGGCAACCTGTACTTCGTCCACCTGTGCCGTCAGCCCATTGCTGCCACTGGCCGCGGCACCAATCGTGAACGTACCCGCCACTTCCATCAGCGTTGCAGGGCTCGCCGCCAGTTCGTCGCCGTCGACGAACAGCGTCAGACGACCCGCGGTCGCCGTCATTGCAAGGTGGTGCCAGCGGCCCGGAACGAGCACATCGGCGGTCTGGGCCACGGTCGGATCAGCGAGGGTGCCTGCCCTGCCGAACACCTGCGTCCCGTTGATGCCGAGGGCAAGGACAGTGGCCTGGTCCTCAAGTGCCATGACGTACGCATTGGCTTGCGGACCGTCGATGCGCACCCACGCCGAGAGCGTCGCACCGTTGGCTGGGACGAACCGTAATGAGGCGCTCGAGGGGACGGTCACGGACGAAGCCCCAGTCAGCGTGGCGCCTCCTGCGATCAGCGATGCCGCGTTCTTCGCTGCGGAGGAAGTCGCCGAGTTGTTGCCAAAGGCCGTGGCATCCGCAGCGCCTGCGCCGTCACCGCCGAAGTGATACGTCAGTACCTGCTTGGCATCGAAGGTGCCCGCCACATCCGCCCCGGCGGGAGCATCCTTGTTGCCGTAGTAGAGAAAGATCTTCTCGGTGTTCGTGCCCCCGGCAAGGCGCGGCACCTTGACCCAGAGGAAGGCCATCTGCTCGACCGGGTCATAGCGCTCGATGTGGAACTTGAGGGGCGTCTTGTCATCCCCCGCCACGAACCTCAGGTCACTGCCGTCGGGCTTGGTGTCGGCAAAGTAGCCGAAGTTGCCGATGTGCAACCGGATGAGCACGGGGACGTCAATCGCCGTGCCCGCTACGTCGGCTCCGGCCGCAGTCAGGTCCAGCGTCAGTTCCTTGCGGAAGTTCCACTCTTCGTTCCACCAGGCGTGGCTGACAGCCGGCACAACCGTCAGAAGAACGAGCAACAGCCTGCGCACCGCATTCATCGTGATTCGATCCCTCTTGAGAGGCGGCGATTATGGAAACGCGCGGTGATGGTTTTATGACAACGTCAGCGGAATCGCCGCGACGCGGCAATTTGAGCGGATGACGAACGTATGACACACTGCGTGGGCCTCTCCATTGGCCGCTTCTGTTGCTGATCGATGACGGAACGGCTACCGTCCTGAACTTGGCCTTGCAGCGCCGCTGCGAGGCGATCCTTGAACTGACAGCGCAAGTCGTCACCCACTGCAACTGGAGTTCCCATGGCCACGAAACAGAAGAAGCTGGATGTCACTTCGGCAGGCTTGCAGGCCGCAGCCCGCAAGGCTGCAGCCCATGCGGATCACATCAGGAAACAGGTTCACCTGGCGAAGGCTGAACTCAAGGCCGTGCGGAAGGCGTTCAAGGACCTGAAGAAGGCGGCGAAGCATGCCCGCGCTGCGGCGGACATGGCTGTGAAGGCAGCGAAGGCCGAACTCAAGAAGGCCGCCTCCGCCAAGCGCGCCGGCAGAAGCAAGCCAAAGGCTGCGAAGAAGAAGAAGTCCGGGGCGGGGAGCAGCGCCAAAGCGGCACGGCCGGCGCCCGCGGGCGCCAAGATGACCCAAGCTCCCGCACAGAAGCACGTTGCCCGCAAAGTGCGGCTTCCCAAGCCCGCTCTGAAAAAGCCGGCGGTCGCCGCCAAAGCCAAACGCAAGGCGAAGACCGCGGCGCCGGTCGTGGCAGCACCGGCGCAGAACTCAGGGGTCACTCCGACCGCCAGCAAGCCCACCAGCGCCTGACATCAGAAGTCCATGGACAGCTGTTCTGCATTTGCAGGACAGCTGTCGTGCGATTTCGCCATCAATCCGTCGCACAGGCGCGCGTAGCATGGAAAGATGGGTACGAATGACTTCACCATCCTGTTCCTGTGCACCGGCAATACGGCGCGCTCGATCCTCGCGGAAGGCACGCTCAATCATCTGCCGATCAATGGCGGACGGTTTCGGGCCTTCAGTGCCGGGAGTCACCCCAAGGGCGAGCTGAACCCGTTCGCGATTGAACTGCTCGAGCGACAAGGCATTTCGACAACGGGCCTGCGTAGCAAGAGCTGGGATGAGTTCTCCGGCCGCGGGGCGCCCGACCTCGACCTCGACTTCGTCATCACGGTCTGTGACCAGGCGGCGGGGGAAGTGTGCCCGATCTGGCCCGGCCAGCCGATGACAGCGCATTGGGGGGTCGCTGATCCTGCCGCCGTCACCGGTAGCGACGAAACCAAACGCCGCGCGTTCCTTGATGCCTACGCGACCCTCCGCAGACGCATCGAACTGTTCGCCAATCTGCCGATCCCCACGTTGAGCCGACTCGCCCTCGAGACGCGCCTGCGGGACATCGGGACTCGATGAGCGCAGATCGGACGTTGCGCGCTGCGCTGCTCGCCGAAGGCATTGGCACAGCGGGCCTGCTGATGGTGGTCGTCGGCTCCGGCATCATGGCGGAACGACTGGCCTTCGGGAACGCCGCCCTCGCCCTCCTCGCCAATGCGCTTGTCACAGGATGCGGCCTCTTTGTGTTGATCACGCTCTTCGCTCCGGTGTCGGGCGCACACTTCAATCCGCTCGTCTCGGTGATGGCGTGGTCGGGCGGCGAGCTGTCCCGTGGTCGATTGGTCGCGGTGATGCTGACGCAGTTCGCTGCAGCCATTGCCGGCACGCTGATCGCGCACGCCATGTTCGGCCTCCGCCTCATCGACTGGGGTACACAGCGGCGCACAGGACCGGGCCAGTTGCTGAGCGAACTCATCGCCACTGCCGGCCTGGTATTGGTGATCAGGGGCATGGCCAGACGCGAGGTCGCCTTGGCCGCAGGGTGCATCGCTGCCTATATCACTGCGGCGTACTGGTTCACGGCATCGACGTCATTCGCCAATCCGGCAGTCACTCTCGCCCGCTCGCTCACGACGTCGTTCTCGGGTATTGCTCTGGTCGATGTGCCGGGCTTTGTCATTGCGCAAATCGCAGGCGCATTGCTGGGCTATGCCGCGGCGAGTCGGGTGTTCCCGGCTTCCGGGTGAAGAAAATCGGGGGCCGCGCTGCCCCTGCTTCAGGCTTCAGTCAGAGGCTGGCCAGCCGGCATCACGAATGAACGAACGACCCGGGCGCCGGAACGGGGGTTGGTCGCGTCGTCCAGTCCCACCATGTCGCCACGCAACAGGTCGGTACCGATGCTGAGCCTCAAGTAACCGCGATACTGGGCGCTGCCGTACAGCACGTTCGAATTGATGTCGACAAGCGATTTGATCATGCCCACGCCGGGCTGTCGGGACGTGATCGACGTGGTGACCAGCTCGCTCGCGACGACCGGTGTGTCCTCGCGGCCAGGGACGGCATTCAGCCGCCCGGCGAAGAACGCGTGAATGTCACCGCTCAGGATCAGCGGATTCCTGACCTGCGGCTGGGCCACCGCAGCGAGCAATCGCCGCCGCGCAGCTGCGTAGCCGTTCCAGCTGTCGGTATAGAACTGCTCACCCGGCCCGGCCAGTTCATCGAGGTACGACATCATCACGCCTTGCGCGAACAGGTTCCAGCGCGCGTCGGCTGATTGCAGCCGCTGTGCGAGCCAGGCCTCCTGCCGGAAGCCGAGCATCGTGCGACTCTCGTCCGTCACCTCGGCGCAGTTTTCCACTCGCCGCGATCCGCGAATTCCCGGGGCGCTGCAGGCATGCGGTGACCGGAACTGCCTGCCATCCAGCATGTAAAACGACGCCAGTGGACCGAAATTGCGCTGCTGGTACAGGCGCATTGCAGACCCGAACGGCACGGCGCTTCGCGGCACAGGCAAGTGCTCGTAGTACGCCTTCATGGCGGCCGCGCGCCGCAGCCTGAACAAGGCCGGATCGTCATCCTGCTCGGAGATGTCTCCGGTGTAGTCGTTGTCGACCTCATGATCGTCCCAGGTGCAGAGCCAGGGCGCTGCTGCGTGGGCAGCCTGCAGGTCCGGATCGAGCCGATACAGCGAGTGCCGGATCCGGTAGTCCTCGAGCGTCTGGGCTTCGCTCGCATCATGCCGGCGCACCGGATCGGCGCCGTTGCCGCCTTCATAGATGTAGTCGCCGACATGGACGATCAGGTCAGGCGCGTCGGCCACCATGTGGCGATAGGCTGCGTAGTAACCGTGCTCGTAGTTCTGGCAGGACGCTACCGCCACTTTGAGCGAATCGCGCTTCGAATCTGCAGCGGGTGCCGTGTGCGTCCGACCGACGGGACTCTGCTGTCCCATCGCAGTGAAGCGGTACCAGTAAGGCCGATCCGGTTCCAGGCCGCTCACTTCGACATGGACAGAATGCGCCCAGTCGGGCGTCGCATAGCTGATGCCACTCGCCCGGACGTCCCGCAGGGCTTCATCTGCGGCAACCACCCAATTGACGGGAATCGCCGAGGCTGGCATTCCGCCATCAGGCGAGAGCGGAATCGGCGCGAGGCGGGTCCACACCACGCATCCGCCGGCACTCGGATAGCCCGATGCGACACCGAGCCTGAACAGCGGCAGCCCGTGATCAATCGCTGCGCCCGCATACAGTGGCCGCGGCAGCATGAGGCTGCCGGCAACGCCCATCGCCGCCTGCAGGAGCATTCGCCGCGAAGTCGACTTGGGCATCAGCGTTGCAAGTCCCTTGTGATTCATTGCACCAGCCTAAAGCGGGCAGGTTGATGCAGCATGACAAATCGCCACGCCAAAATCACCCACCGCTGCTAGTTTGCCTGGCCAGCCTCCTGCTGCTTGAGGCAAGCCACATCGTCGGGGCGGCAGTTCTCTTCACCCAGACCCACCACGAACACTTCCAGCCACGAGAGCGCCGCTGCGGACAGCGGAGCCGCGGCATCGGAGCTTGCTGCGTCCCGATCGACCGACGTGGACGCCGCGCTGGACGCACTGCCGGCAGCAGCACTGACACCGGCCAGGCTCGCTCCCAGACCCCCAGCGTCCACCGGCACTCCGACCGCGACGCCACTCACCTTGATGTTGTCCGCACCCAGCACGGCGGTCGCTGCGATCGTGAGATTGCCTGCGACAATGCCGGCATCACCGGCGTTGACCACACCGCGAGGGGCCGCCAGTACAACCGCACCCGGCTCCGCAGCCGCGGACGTCGCGCGGGTCTGGATACCGCTGCCCGCAAGCGCGGCCGTGTAGGTCACCGATGCACGACCGTCGCGGTCATAGGTAATTACGGGCGACGGCGCAGAGATCGCGGTCTTTGCACCGCGGCCCGCGTCGATATCGCCGTTCGACGACCAGACCAGGATGTCGCTGTCGTCCACCGCGAAGATGCGCGACTCGTTCACCTGCAGGTCCTTGTCGGTCAGGATGCCGATGTCACCCGACCGCTGCGTGACGATGCCGAGCCGATCAGGCGCCTTGCCAACCCCAAACGCGCTGGGGGGCGTCGCGAGTCCGGCGTTCACCCCACCGCCGGGGGCCAGCAACGTGATGTCGCCACCGTCTTGCGAATAGACCCGGCTGAAGTAGAGCGCCAGATCGCCGCGATAACGGTTAGTAGCACCCGCGCCCGCCGCGGATCCGATGCCCGGAAAGAGGGCTTCCAGTGCAGCAAAGCCGCGGGAATAGTCGCCGTTCTTCACCGGGTCCGGATCGGCAGCCGTTTCGGCCGATGCCCGCAACTCGGCGAGCAACAGTCGTTCGAGCAATGGCGCCTGCAGCTTCGAGTCAAGTTGCGAGAACCGATCCACGGCCACATCCCGCGATGAGAACTGCAGGCCTACCGTCTGCTGCAGGTAGGCACTCAGGGCAGCGTCATAGTCGGGGCCCGATCGCAGATACTTCTGGGTGAAGGCAGCGTAATCCGGGCGCTGCCCATTGAGTCCCACGAGCACGCCGATGCCTGCCCCGACGTCTGCGAGGCCGCTGTTGACCAGGTTGCCACGGGTACTGACACCTGCGGAGTTCTGCAAGTTGACGTTGCGGCCCGCAACAAGCGACAGCTGTCCCGGGCCATCGACGGCAATCTCCGCTGTGTTGACGGCGATGGCGCCATCCGCGGTCCGGCCTACCGAGTAGAGGATGTCTCGACCGGCAACGAGGGTGGATACGTCACCCGCAACCAGGTTCTGGATCACGACATTGGGATCGCGGATGTCGCGACCGGCGGTGATCTCGACCGGACCGCCAAAGTAGCCGGCGACGCGCCTGACGTCGCCCGTCTCCGCGACGATTGTCGACGCCGCAAGCGCTCCAGCTCTCGCCGCGCCGAGGCGCACAGGGACGTCTGCATTGAAGTCGACATTGGTCGAATCAATGGTATTGAGTGCGCTCGCAACGCCAGCCAGGTTGGGAATCGGCGTGGCAACCGAGGGCAACACGGCACGGTCCACATCTGACACGATGGCCGTGCCGCCACCCGCGAAGCTGACGTCCGTGTATGCACGCAGGTCCAGTGTGCCGCGGGACGACGGCAGCAGCGTGACGAGTCCGGACAGGTCGATGCTCCCGCGCAAGGCCGCAGCCGACAGGTCCGGCGGCATGACGACGAGCGAGACGTCGGAGCCGGAAGACGAGAAGTCGAGTGTCGACAGGACGGAGCGGAGTTGCCCGCCATCGCTGTCCGTGAGGCCGACATCGATGTTGCCGGCTGTAGACTCCAGTCGCACGCTGCTGTCTTCCGTGTACGTCGAGAAGGCGCTGCGGCCCAGTGCTGCCGAACCCTGGATGGCTTGTGGCAGCCACGTTGGCGTCACCACGGCATCGAGGCTTACGTTCTGGCGCGCATGCAGGATCGCTTGCGCGTCGCCGAGCGCGAGCACCGGATTGAGTGCAGTCTGCGCGCTGGCAGTAATCTCTCCATCCGCCTGGATGTTGACCGTGCCACGCCCGCTGTAGAACGTCCCGCCGAGGACGTCCCTGCCCGCAGTCGCGAGGATATCCCCGCCACCGGTCACTTCGAGCTGACTGAGGTTGGGCGTGAGGCCGCCGGTCTGCCGGCCGATCGTAGGCGTCGCAATCGACAGCGTGTCGATGTCGCGACCCGCTGCCACCGTGATATCGCCACCGCCCAAGGCAGCGATGTTCTGCTGGAACCGCGAGAAGTTGACGGTCCACGCGGTGGCGCGCGTGCTGCCGCCGACTCTCCACAACCACTCGGTGACCAGCTGCGTGCTGGCTGCCCCCACGACGTCCTGGCCGGCTTCGATGCGGATGTCCCCGCCGGCGCTTGGATACAGGCGGCCGCCGAGCTCGCTGCCGAATCTTCCGTTGAAGCTCACACCGGGAGCCGCGATGCCGGCGGTGTAGATCATCGAGGCCGCATTGCCGAGCTCCACGTTGGCAGCAGACGCAATATCGATGCTGCCCGTGCCAGTGCGAATCATGATGTAGCCGTTGCTGGCAGCTGGATTTCCAGCTGCGATTCGCAGGTTGCCTGTGCCAAGCGGCAGCTCCTGCAACGAGCGCAACGCCAGCACATCCGCACTACCGAGATTCGCCCCGGATGCGAGGCGATAGGACCACGAGGGGGCCGTACTGGTGAGCAGGAAGGCATTCGTTCCAGTGACGCCCGCAAATCCGTCGCTCAACGACGCATTGAACAGCAGATCACCCGCAGCGCGCAGTGTCAGCACTCCCGGCTGGCCTGCAAAGCGCCACTGCGAGAGAGCCCAGGCCGTATCCAGCGACAGGTCACCCGCAGAGCGGATTTCAACGCCAGCGACCACGCCAACAGGGGCGTTCGTGCCGGACCCAAGTGCCGCAGCGATGGCGGCCGCCTGGCCTGCAAAGGTCGCCGCATCGGCGTAGTACGGATTGGCCATATCAGCCGCCACTTCCGCGGCACCGATCGATCCGGTGACGGCGTCATAGGCCCGGAAACCTTCGACGGTCACCGCACCGGCATGCGACCAGTCTCCTGCAAGCACAAGGCCGTCGTTTCCCACGTCGGCATCGAGGAGAGCGAGCAACGCGTCCTGCGATTGACGGATGCGGAGGAATCCATCTCCGGCGGAGCCCGTGTCGGCACCAGGCGCCGTCGTTGCCACCACAGCGCTGGCCGCAACTGCAATGGCGCCACCAGCGGACTGCAATTCGATCCGTCCGTTGCGCTCTGTGCCGTCCACACCTCGCGCGTCAACGGTACCGCCGATCTCGATGCCGTCGCGCGCGGCCAGCAGGATGCGGCCGCCCGCAGCGTCATGGGCGCGAACGGTGCCGTCGACCCGGATGCGCCCCTGGTCGGCCGAGAGCGCGACTCGTGTTCCGATAACGGCCGCAGCAGCGTCAGTGGCCACCACCAAGTCGCCGCTACCGCGTTGTTCGAAACTGCGCTCACCCGTGAATCCCCCTGCATTCAGCGTCCGGTTAAGCACGGCGAAGTTGCCCAGCGACCCGGCGTCAGCACTGAAGCTGCCCCCGGCTGTGTCGCTGTCTGCAGCGCCCAGCAGAGTCCCCGACACCTGCAACTGCCCGGCAGCCGCCCGTACCGCTACCGCTCCGGCAGTTGCCGCGCCTGAAGCCGACACGTCGATCATGGACCCCGCTGCCAGCGTCACATCGCCGGAACGGGTCGTGAGCTGCACTTTGCCGCCGTTGCTGTCGAACGGATCACCGCCCAGCGTCGTGCGGCCGCCACTGAGATCAAACACTGCCGCATTGCCAATCCCGATGCCTCCTGCGCTCGCTGCAATAGAAGCGATCTCGAGCAGCCCGGAATTCAGATCAATGCGTCCATTGAGATCGACCGTGCCGGCCGTCAACGCAATGTGTCCGCCGAGATCAGGGATAGCGCCGGACGCAAGTCGCTGCTGGCCCGCCGGCGTGGTGACGCCCAACGCCCCGTCGGCACTGATCGCCAGATCGGCACCGGAATCCGTCGTCAGCGTTGCCGCCCGCAGTTGCAGGTCACCGCCGACCGCAACCCGTGCCGCCCCTGCTCCGCGGATCTCGGCGGCGGCGGCCAGCATGGTCTGCTGGAATCCGGAGACACGCAGGTCGCCGGCCTCGATCCGGATGTCGGCCGCGGTCAGATGGAGCTGCCCCGATGCGGAGGAATCCGCGACCGGGTTGGGTGTGGCAGCGCCGCCTAACGCCAGGGTTTCGGTGGCCGCAACGCTCACGTTGCCGCCATCGACACCGCGAACGGCCGCTGCCTGCAACCGGACGTTGGTCGCGGCCAGCTGTACATCGCCATATAGATCAATTGCGCTGCGGCTGGACAACGACAGTTGCCGCAGAGCCAGCCCGTTCAGGGCGGAATCGTCCAGCACAAACCCGGTCGCGACACCTGCTGGAGTGCCGATGCTGACCCGATTGCCGGTGACGCTCAGCTCACCCCCGTTGGCGTTGACGATGCCGGCAAGCGTGCCTGTACCGGATGCCTCAAGGGTGATCGAGCCCTGCGCGGCGGTCAGCTGCGATCCCGGTCCGATATCGAGATCGCCGGTCGTGCCGGCGATCCCCTGCCGCGTCACCATCGCAGCATCCGCATTCGCGACACGCATGAATGCGCCGTCACCGGTCAGGAAGACATCCTGTCCTTCCGCTGCCTTGCCGCTGGCCGTGATCCCTGAGCCCGCTTCGAGCGCGACACGGTCCCGCGCGACAAGCATGACTTCCGGCCCGCGAAGGGTCGCGCCCGACTCGAGCGTCACCAAGGAACTGCTGGTGTCGATGGAGACGCCTGCGTCCGATGCTACCCGGGTCCCCCCGAGCAGGATGGACTCGGCGCCGAGCGCGTTGAGGTCAGCCGCGCGCACCTGCAGTGCGCCCGTGCCGGTGGATGCGTCGATCGCATCGACCACGCGGATCGCAGAACTCGAGATATCGAGCGCCCCGCCTCTGCCGCCCGCCGCCGCAGCAGCACTGAGAGCACCGTCCAACGCGAGGGAACGGTTCGCGACAATCGCAACCGTTCCCGCATCACGCGGCAATCTCCGGGCCGTGCCGGTTGAGCCAGGAGACAGGAAGTCGTCCGCGCTGGTCAGCGTATAGCGGGCAAGTTGCTGCACGTCGGCACCCGCCATGACTGCAAAACCGGACGCCCGCGCATCGCCGAGCGCCGTACCCGTGTGCAGCGCGTAGCCTGCGATGATCGTGCCGCCTCCGGGCCTCGAGTACTGCTCACCCGCGACAATGTCCTGGTAGCCCGCGACGGGCGTAACGAGGTAGGCACCTTCCAGCAACGCATACCGGGCGGGCAGCTTGATGTATTGACCTGCTGGCAGATCGCCCACGCCGGCCAGATAGACACTCTGTCCCGCACCAACGGCGGAGCCCTTGCTGATCTCCGGGTCGTCGGCCCCCGATGCCAGCCGGGAAGCCGGCAATACCGCGAAGCTCGTCGGCGACACTGCCCCCGACAACACGTCCCGATTGCCCGACGTGCCCGGCACGAACTCATACGCGAGCATTTCGCCGCCGCCGCGGACATCGAGCGTCGCGCCCCTCGACACGACCACGTTGTCCGCTTCGAGGAAGACCTGCTGGCCCGGCAGCGGCACTCCTTCGCTGCCATAGATGAGCGTCTTGTCTGCGCCAAGCGGAAACACCCAGTCGAAGCCGCCCTGCGTCTGACCGAACAGAACCGACAGTCCACTGCCGCTGGTCGATGTCGTGCTGCCCTCGGCCAACGTAATCGAGTCGGCTTCAAGGGTGATCGTGCCAAACGGAGCGCGCAGCGTACCGCGCTGCGTGATCGTAGGAGCCCGCAGCGTCAGGTGCCCGCCAGCGGACAAGATGTCGCCAGTCGGACCCGTGCGGCCGATGGCCAGTGACCCACTGTCCATGCTGCCCGCATTCAGAGAGAAATCAGTCAGCGTTGCGGGATACAACTGCGACGCCAGGACCTCGAGTGAACCGCCGGTCGACAACGAACCCAGGATGGCATCGCCGCTACGCACGCCGATAAGGCGGACATCGCCGGTCGAATGGAGCGTAGCCGTCGCCAGACCCTGCAGGGCGCTGTTGCCGACGACATCGACCCAGCCACCGGACAATCGCAAGGTGCCAGCGCCCAGCGCGAGGCCGGGAGGCAACTGGTTGGCCGCATTGGGATCGGCATTGCCGAACCGCAGGTACGGCGCAGAGAGCGTCGCCGCACCACCGTCCGATCGAAGCAGCGCCGCATCCAGAGTCAGAGCCCGCGCGAGACCCAGGTCTACGTTGCCGACCAGCGCCACCTCACCCACGTGATTGGCGGCCACGCCGCTCTCGGACGTGACGAAGCTGCGCGCACGCAGCGTCAGCGCGTCAAAGCCGCCGTGGAGGACCTGATCGGCGGCGAGGGCCGCCCGACCCTGCCACTCCGCTGCGAGCGTCGAATCCGCGAACACAAGCGGTGCAGCCGTTTGCGTGAGTTCAATTGACCGCGCGGCATCGGGGTAGAGAGAGACCGCGATGTTGCTGCCGTTCTGGCCGGGATCGGCACGACGGCTGGGATCGAGGGCAATCGAGAGACTGCCGCCAGCGACCGACACACCGCCAGAGTGCCCTCGCAGCGAACCACCGACCGCGACGGCCTCCGCTGCGACGAGATTGATGGCACCGCCGGCCGATGCAATCTCACGACGCTCAAGGCGACCCAAGCTGTCGCTGCGAACATCCACCTCCGCACTGACCCCCGAAACATCAAGGAGCGAACCCGCTGACGTGAGGATATGACCGCGATCCGATTGCAATGTGATCGTACCGCCGTCCAGCACATCACCTGACACGCGACCGATCTGGTCGGTCAGCAGGCGCGTGGCGCCGGTGGCGAGCAGCCGGGCGTGATCGCCCAGCCAGATCCCCTGGTCCTCGAAGTAGACGTCGCCGCTGTCGCCCGTATTGAGGCCCGCGTTGAGCCGGAGCTGGATCGAGCCCGCTGGGGCGGCGACTGTTCCATCCACGCGTAAGCGGGTGCTCGATTCGAGGTGGACCGCTGCGCCGGTATCCGCCGCAATCACCGCGCCGGCTCCGATGTCGAGGTTCGCAGCCTGCGCGAAGGACGCGCTGTTATAGGCCTGGTTCTGTGGCAACGAAGGCGCCACCCGCAAGGAGAGATCCACAGGCGCGCGGATCGCCGCGTCCTGCAAGCCGATCGCGGCAATCGCCTCCAGCCGCGCGCCCGTAGGCGTCATCAGTGGCAGCGAGTCGGCGAGGAAGTTGCTCATCTGCAGTCTAACGCCCGTTCCCGGCGCGACTTCAATGCCGCGCTGGTTCGAGCTCAGGGAGAGGCGTGAAAAGCCACCCGACGCGAGGAAGCCTGGCGACAGCCGGAGGAGGCCTGCGGTTGTCGAGTCATGACATGCAGCCCCCGGATCAGCGATGCAGACACCGTTCGCGGTGATGGTCAACGTCCCGCCTGTGGCCACGGCATAGGCGCGCAGATCTCCCGCAAGCAGCGTCGTCACCGACTCACCGGAAACGGCGGCGGTCGTCGAAACCGCAATGCTGCCGCCCTTGCCCGCCACGAGTTTGCCGCGAGCCGTCAACTGCGCGCCCGCCGATGCATCAACGGTGCTGCCTGCTTCAAGCGTCATGTCGCTCTGCTGACTCGCGAGACGAATCGCACCGCCGTCAATGGCGAGAGGCGAGTCCGGGATCCGCGTGCCGTTCACGGCAGGCGAATCGTTGACCCACAGGCCGCTGACATCGAGGACACCACCGGCATGCAATGTCAGGCCGCCCTCGAGCAGGTTGGTGGTCGCTGTCGGTCGCGCGGTCAGCGCCACCAGTCCGCCCGGACTCTGGATCCGACCGCTGAGCGTGAAGGTACCGGCAACGACGTCCAGCGTTCCGCCGACGGGCAACTCCAGTTGCGCAGCGGCATCCATGCTGACGATGCCGTTGGCACGCATTCGCAGGGTGCCAATCCGATCCTCGCCGAACAGATCGGTCCGCAGCTGAAGCGCCGCCAGCGAGCCCGGCAGGACATCAGCCCACGGATCGAACGCACTCCCCGTCATCGACAGCGCGGTTTCGCCTGTGATGCGGACATCGCCCAGCGCGAAGTCCGGATTGCCGTTGGTGCCGGTGAGACTCGGTGACTGCTGCCCAAGGACCAGCAGGCCGGCCAACGGCGTCTGATGAAAGGCCCGGTAAAGCGCTGTCCCTGAAATCGCCGTGGGCAATCGGCGCTGGTAGCGGCCCGTCGAGGTGTTGGCGAGCAGGTTGCCGTCAAGCACGACCCTGGATGACAGGAGCGTCACGCCGCCCGAGTCCTTGCCTTCGAGGTACCCGAGTTCATAGACGCCACCGCCGACACTGCCGGGAATGACTTCGGTGATGCCCCAGCGGGGATGCTCCACGACATAGGAGCCGGCCTCAGCCACGCCCGAGTAGAGGCGCTCCGGACTCGCGCTGCCGATGTTGTAGGCCTTGCCATCCGCGCCCAGCAGCGTGGACGTGTTGACGTAACCGGCGTCGAAGGTGATCGCACCGCCCGACACATCAATGCTCGAGCCCTGCCTCAGGATGAGGTCTCCCTGCGACTGCAACACGACGGTCCCGCCCGTCAGGCTGCGCTCGCTGACGTCCTTCGCAATCGTTGCGATGTCGCCGGCCAGCGCGCCAATCGGACTGCCCACCCAGGTGCTGCCGGCATTCGTCCCCGACTGGCGGATATCCACCTGCACGGTTTGGCCGCGCAGCGCGCCCTCGCGTTGCAGTGGGCTGTCCGCCAGCTGACTGCCGCGCAGCTCGACTGTCAGCACGTTGCTGGACACGGGCTTGATGATGCTGGCACCCGACACGTCGATGCCCGCGCCCGTCTCCAGATAGATCCGGGCTGCGCCGGCCGGCTCGCCCGAGAACAGCTGCGGATCGAGTGAACTGTCCGTCCTCGCCGTCAGGGTCACGCGACCATGTGGCGCGACAATGCGAGCGCCCCTTTCAAGGACGATCCGCGCGCCTTCCAGCTGCACATCGGAAAGCGGTTGCACGTTGACATCGACGGTCGTTTCAGGACTGCCATCGAGTTGCACTTCGGTCCGGCTGCCCGCTCCGAGGCGCAGGCTGCCGCCCGACGTGGCGGCCAGGGTCACCGTGTTGCTCACCGAATTCGGCGTGGCGACACCGCCATCGCGAGCCTGCAGACGGATCGAACCGCCCTGCCGCACCGAGGTCGTCGCCGAGACACGGCCTTGCTGATTGATGGCAAGCCCTGCCAGCGTGATGTTGCCGCGCTCGGCGACGATCTGGCCGACGAGCTGCCTCGGATCTGTCACCCCCGCATTCGCTGTCGTGCCATTGGTGACGGTACCGCCGACGCCCACTTCGACCAGCAGTCCGCGCAGGTTGGGATCGGCACTCGTCGCCAGGTAGACAGGAGACCCCGCCGCGAGGAGCGCTTGCCCACCAGGCGTCGTGATCGAGCCGTTGTTGACGATCTCCGGTGCGAACATCAGGACCTGCCCGCCCTCCGCAGTCGTGATCCGCGCCCCCACCTCCAGCCGCACGGCGCCACTCGGCAGCGCCGCACCTTGTCCATCGACGAACTGCGCCAGCGCCGGCTTGCCGCCATCGAGCGCCGCTCCCGCGAGGCCATTGGCAAGCGCCTCAGGCGTGACGTCGAGCGAACTGGCCAGCAGGCCCGCCACGTTGACGTTTGCACCATCTCCGAAGACCACGCCATTCTGGTTGATCAGGTACACACGGCCGTTCGCACTCAACGACCCGAAGATCTGCGACGGGCTGTTCTGGTAGATGCGGTTCAGCGCGGTAGACGCGCTGCTTGGCTGGCGGAATACCACCGAGCCGTCCTTCGAGATGTTGAAGCTCTGCCAATTGAGGATCGCGCTCTCGGTCACCTGGTTGACCGTGAGCGTAGTGCCAACAGCCGTCGCCGTGGAGCCGCCGGTGTTGAAGGTGATCCCCGGTCCGCAGGCACCTGCCACGCACATGATCGGCAATTCCGCTGCTTGCGTCGTGAGCGTCGCGCTGACCGCCCATACGCAGGATGCCGCCTGCAACAGCCTCATCTTCCGACGCGATGCGCTGAGGACGTTTCTGATGGCCTGAGTCAGGGAAGAACTGTGCGCGCGATGGGACATGCTGACCTCAGAAGCCGTAACGAACCTGGAAATGCAGGCGGGAATCGCCCTTCAACGTCGCGCTCGATGACTGGAGCGGATACGCCCAATCCACCGTGGCGTTGAGTCCGCCGGGTCCGGCAAGCCGCAGCCCCGCACCCCAGCTCGACAGCGACACGCTGCGGGTGAGGACGTCGTTCTGATCAGGGAGCGGCTCCAGGATGCTGACGATGCCGGCGTCCGCAAACACCACTGCAACCAGTCTGTCGACAGCGCCCCCGAACCATTGGTGGAAGGAAGGCGAACGCAGCTCCAGGCCACCGCTCAAGCCCAGATCACCGAGTTGCGCGGACTCGAGGTAACCGCGAATGCTCTCGGCACCCCCCATTGCGAACTGTTCATTGCTGACGACAGGCGATCCGGTCCACTGACCGGCCACACGAGCAGCGAGCGAACTGCCGCCCCACAGGGCGTGCTCGTGCGTGACATCTGCGCGCACATAAAAGAAGTTGGGCTGGGCCTTGTACCGCTTGAATTCGAACGCAGCAGGCTCGTTGACCACGCCGCGCATGCCGAAGCTGGCAGTCACGTTGAAGCCCGTGCTGCCCGACATCCCGCCGGCGTTACCCTGGTATCCGAGGGACCACAGCAGATAGCGGATCGGGGTCGTATCCGTCACGCCTCCAGCCAGTTTGATGTTGTCGGCGAAGTCCTTGTAGTCGGCGCCGAAGGTGGCGTTCTGCGAGAAGGCGCCTGTGGCAGGGAGGCGGACGATGTAGCGAGCACCATAGATGCGACCGGCCCCCAGCACACCGAAAGCCCCTGCATCACCAATCGCAGCGAAGTCGCTGTTCGTATCAACGGCGTAGGCGGCAAGCAGGTTTCCTTCAGATCCTGCCGGCGCGATGTAGGTGGCTGCCAGCACACGAGTTTCATCCGGAGACTCGGGTGCCGTCTGGTACTGGAACGACAGCCGGTGGAAGCGCTGAAAAAGATTGTCGTAACCCGCATTGACGTTGAGCCGCGTACGACTCGTATTCGCGGTGTAGCGATCGTTGACCTCGACGCTGGCATGCAGCGGCAACGTATCCTTGACGCGCAGCTCGACGTCGACGAGACCACTCTCCTTGCCGGCACGGAGCACCGGAGTCACCTGGCGGTCCGCCGATTGCTGGTTGACGCGAGTCAACTGCTCCTGCAGCGCAGCCAGTGGAACAACGGTGCCCGACTGCAGGACGGGCAGCATGTCGCGGATGGCTCCGTTCGCAAAATAGCGGGCGCCCGAGATACGCACTCGATCAAGCCGGCCTTCGGTGACGCGCAACCTGACGATGCCGCCGTCAATGGTCTGCTCAGGGATATCGACATAGATCGTGCCGTAGCCGCGATCGCGATACAGCTTCTCGAGCGTCTGGCGTACCGCCTCCACATCGGCGATGGACTTGTGCTCCCCGAGCTGCGGATACAGCGACGCCTCGATGTCGCGGGCCGCCAGGGTGGTATTTCCGAGCACCCGGTACTCGAAAACGGAGAAGGTCTCGTCCGGGCTGCCTTGCTCCGCGCCCAGTACTGGCAGGCACAGCGAAGTCAGCAGCAAACCTGATACCACCGCACGCAAAGCTAACCGGGACGACTGGATCATGGTGACTGCACTCAAAGCGAAAAGGCGGCGCTACCTGGGGTAGCGCCGCCCGTTGTCGAACGACTCTGCTGATCAGGGCTTAAGTCGCCCCGATGTTACGGAGTCAGCATGTAAGAACGGTTACAGTTGTTCGGCGGGTTGCCGGGATAGGTCCGCGACTGGCCGTTCACTGCGTTGGTCCGTACCTGGTTGGCAGTCACGGGGAAGATCGGCTGGTTGGTGCTGAGCTGCGGGATGTCCAGGATGCCCGTATCCGCAACGCCGTTCTGGCTGGTATCGGCGGGAGCAACCGCGTCAACACGCGCAATGGCCGCTGCATTCCGCCAGGCCGAGTTCACCGCATCGAGCACCAGCTTGTTGCCGATGTTCGTGGCGAGACGGTCCCAGATGGCCTGGGTGCCCGTCGTCGCCGTCGCCGGGAACTTGTCGTTGAAGGTGTTTTCGGTGAAGTAGTCGTAGCTCCCTTCCATTACCGACTTCAACGTCGGCAGCTGCCCGTCCACGCGCACAAAGCGCCACCGCGAGGTGGTGTTGTTGGGCTTGGACTCGGTGCTGGCCGTACCGATCGCGAAGCGACCCTGGCTGCTCTGGTAGTCCATGCAGCTGCGCACGTCGCCCGAACCCGCACCGGCAAACACGAAGTCGGCGCTGTAGGCCGTCGTCCACGCACAACCGGCAGTCGTGCAGTTCACGCCCTGCGAGTTGTCAGGCGACACGAACGCGCCGATCGACGCACCATTCTTCGCGCAACCCTGGTCGAGGAACAGGATCTTGAAGCTGGTCATCGTCCCGGACGTATCGCCACGACGGCAGACATACAGGCCGGTGTCGGCAGTGGGAGCCAGTGTCGACAACTGCACGCCATTCGAGTAGACCGAAGTCGAATCGAACTTGTTGCCCGTCATGACGGCGCGGAGTTCAGAGGCAGACAGCGACGGAACCTTGTCGATGCCGCTGTCGTCCGGAACCGTTGCAGTTCCTGCGACCAGTCCCTGGGCCTTCTGCAATGCAAGGTACAGCGCGGTGCTGACGATCGGGTTGAAGGTCACGCCAACCGAGGAGCGCTTGCGCGTGAGAGCGGAAGCATCCGTGCCGACGACACCACCCAGACCCACGAACGTACCGGGATCGACGTCCGAGACGCCGGCAACCGGCGCGATGATGTTGACCCCGTCAGGCGTGCCGACCGCAGGCGTACGCACGACGGTCGAGGCAACTCCGCTGGCTGCACCGCAATCACGCGTGTTGTAAGTCGAGAAGTTGCCGGAAGCAGCAGGCGTCGACGTGATCGATGCGCAGACCGTTACGACGTTGCTCGAAGCACTGAAGAAATCCAGGAACTGCAGCGGCGTGCCGCGGGCGACCTGGACGATGCCGTTTGCCGAACCGCCCTGAGACTCCTTGAACACCGCGATCTTCGTTGTGTTGGCGACGATCGGGTTCGTGGTCACGGTGCCAGCCGAGCTGAAGTTTGCCGTGCAGAACATCGTACGGTTCTGGATCGAGCCGGACGAGGACTTGTAGTAATAGATATCGAGCGAACCGTCGACGCAAACGCCGCCGCTCGCCGTGTTCAGCTTGAACAGGTTTTCGACCGCGCCGTCGGTCGCCGTGGCGCCGCCGACGTAGAGCTTGACCACCGAGCTGTCGATGGCAGCTGGCGCCAGCGCCATCGCATTCGCGGCGACCAGGGACAGGGCCCCGGCAACTGCGTACCTGACTTTGAATACACTCTTCATTAAATTGATCTCCAGAAGGACTTGGGCTTGGAGCCGGCATACTGTCCAGTGACAGGGGCCGGCGCTATTGCAGGGAACAGACTCCGATCAGACCGCCAGCGCAGAGGCGCCGCGACGACGGCCGATGATGCCGAGACCGCCGAGGCCGGACAGCAGCAGCCACAGCGCGGCGGGCAGCGGGACGGCCGAGACGTTGTAGTTGAGCGTGCCGTTGGCCAAGTCAAATGCCCACGTGCCTGCGTACTGCGTGTAGGTATTGATCGTCGACGTACCGCGCGCGCTGTTAGTGAACAGGTACATCGCCAGCGTATCCGTGAGCTGGCCGAAGCCCGACAGCGATGCAAACGCATTGGTGTTGGTAGTCAGGTAGGACGGGTCGGCGGCCGACACCACCACGTCGAGCGGCGACGAGTTGACGGCATTGTTGTTGGGTATCAGCGTCGCGTTGGTGAAGTTCGTGATGCTGTTGAGCGATGACGATGTCGTGGTCGTAACGTCCGATGCCGCGGTTACGGTGGTGGCAAGGCGGATCGACCCAACCGTGTTCGTGCTGCCCGTATCGGCAGCGAACGTGCCCCAGTTCAGCGACGAAGTCGCGACTGTTCCCGGGATCTGGTTCAGCCCGGGGATGCTCCAGCTGAGCGACAGGCCGCCCTGGTCCATCTGGGTCGGGATCACATCATTGAGGTTGAGGCCGAGGTAGTAGGTCATGCTGAAGGCCGTATCCGGGTTGTCCGAGAACAATCCGAACAGCAGACCGCCGTTGTCACCCACCGGGGTCGTCGCGCTGTAGGGCCCGACTGGCACGACGGCATCGGCAAAGGCGCTGCCCGAAGCAACAGCCAGCGCGCCGACAGCGAGCAGATGCTTGAAAGAAAGTTTCATACGAAAAGCCCTCTAGTTGGATCAAGAAAAGCCAGAGCCTTGCAGCCCGTTAACGATTCGGAGCGAGACGTCCATCCCTTCGTCCGCCCACTCCACCCATGCACGGCGGTCCAGAACCTCACCGCACGAATCCGCACCCTCGTGTGCGATGGCCATCGGGCACTGCATTCCCCGACCGCTCCATCTCCACCGGACCAACACTAGGCACCGCTTGTGTCAGTCCGTTGATCCGTTCTTGAAGCATTTGCGACGGAGCTCACCTTGCAACGGCAGCGCAGGTGATGGCGTCGATTGACTTCATCCAGACGAATCTGCTTGGGACTGGGAGGCTAGGGTTCCCGTGTGACACGCAGGTGAACACTGCGTGAAGGGTTTGCAGCCGTGGCGCACGTATCCGGACAGCGTCGAACATAAGAAGCAAAAGGGTCAGCCAGTCGTCATCGAAACGTATGACGCTCGCAGTGAGCGCGACGCTTCGTCGGCTCAACAAGCCCCAACAACACCTCCAGTCATACGGGTGTCATCGACTGGCCCTAGCTTTCGCACGGACTCGTGCCATCCCCGGTACCGACCAGATCCTTTGGAGAACCTGCGTGCAGCCAATCAACAGCCATCTTCGTTCGGCACTTTCGTTGCGCGTAAAAGGGACTCTCGTCTGCATTGCGACGCTGTCTGCGCTGGCAAGCGCTGCGACGGCGACGGCAACAGATGTCACCACTGAAAGGTTACGCAGCACACTGCAGGAACGTTTCAAGGACACGAAAGTAGAGCATGTCGGGGCGTCGCTGCTGCCGGGCCTCTATGAAGTGGTCATCGACGGACAGATCGTCTACGCGGACGCTTCCGGCGATCACCTGGTGATGGGGCCGCTCGTCGATACCACCACGCGACGCAACCTGACTGACGAACGGCTGAGCGAAATCAACGCGATCGATTTCGGTGAGTTGCCCCTCAACCTCGCGATCAAGACAGTCAAGGGTACGGGCCAACGGCAGCTCGCCGTCTTTGCCGACCCGCACTGCCCCTACTGCATGGAGCTGGAGAAGGCCTTCGAACAGGTGGCCGATGTCACCATCTACACGTTCCTGTATCCCCTGGAGGGACTGCATCCCGGTGCCACAGCCAGGGCCCATGATCTCTGGTGCAAGGAAGATCGCGCAAGCGCCTGGAAGGAGTGGATGCTGACGCAGCAGGCACAGCCGGCAACGGAGTGTGCTGACGATCCCCTTGCTGAATTACAGGCCCGCGGAGCAGCATTGCGCATCAACACGACACCGACGCTGTTCCTGCAGGATGGCCGGCGGATCGTGGGTGCGCAGTCTCCACAACGGCTGGAAGCGCTCTTGAACGAAGCGCCCATAATGAATAAGTGACGCTGGAGGCCAGCCTGGCGCGCGACGGGATGGAGTCGCGACTCGCGCGTTACTCCTGGGTCAAAGACCTGCCCTGGAGAGAATCCGTACTCGCACAGGAGGGCGTGACGACGCCCCGATTCCGACCCACGCAAAAGTGCGTGAGGTCCGCAATTGCCTGCCCGGCGACCGTCGTACTGGAGCGCAGCTCGCGCCAACATTCAAACAGTCCGGCACCCGTGACCAGCTGCTGCGCAACGATCATCCGTTCAACGGCGATGCGCTGCTGCTTTTGTGCCATGACCACACGCGCATCCAGCACGGCCAGGCGATTCCAGAATCTTTGTGAGAACAGTGCCACTTTGACATCCGGGGGATTGCTAGAAACCGAATGGGTCGCGGCCGACAAAGCGCTCCGTTTCGACCGCTGCGCGCTCGAGGGTCTCGGCCGCCTCGCAGTAGCGCTTCCACAGCTCGTCCAGGCCGGAGAAACCGGAGTCCGCATACCGCGCGAACAGGGCATCCCTGGCGACCAGGTAGGCGGCGTACGCCTGTCGACTCAACTCTTCCAGCTCGCCCAGTTCTTCCTGGAAGGCAAAGTTGAAGACAGGAGGCTGATGCATGGAGGCAGAGTAGCGCGGCTGCATGACAGCCAGTTATCAGATCCATGACAACTGCCGGCTTTACGAGAGCACGAGCGGCCCCTCCTCGACCGCGGCAATCTGCTCCCTGAGCGCGAGCACGTGTCGCTCCCAGTAGCTCGGCTCTGAAAACCACGGGAAGGCCTTCGGAAAGGCCGGATCCTCCCAACGCGCGGCCAGCCAGCCGGCGTAGTGGATCATGCGCAAACTGCGCAGACTTTCGACCAGCACCAGCTCGCGATGATCGAACTCGGCGAACTGCACGTAGCCATCGATGATCTGCTTGAGCTGCTGCCCCATTTCGCGTCGATTGCCGGAGATCAGCATCCACAGGTCCTGGATCGGCGGCCCCGTGAGGCAGTCATCCAGGTCGACGAAGTGCGGCCCGGTGTCGGTCCACAGCACATTCCCGGGATGGCAGTCGCCGTGCAGCCGGATCGACGCCACATCGCCCGCTTGTTGAACCTGCTCGTAAACGAGGTCAAGCAGGTCGGTCGTCACCGACTCGTACGCGGACGTGAGATGCGATGGAATCCAGCCGTCCTCAAGCAGGAACTCCCGCGGCAAGTCGCCAAAGCGCTCGATCGACAGCTCCGGGCGATGCTCGAAGGGCTTGCGCCGGCCGGCCATGTGGATGCGCCCGAGGAAGCGCCCCATCCACTCGCGATCCTCGCGGGACCCCAATTCGGGCCAGTGCCCTCCGCGTCGCTCGAACACCGCGTATCGAAAGCCCTCGTGCTCGAACAGCGACTGCTGGTTGTACCGCTGAGGCGGGACCACCGGGATCTCCGCGTCCTTGAGTTCCCACGAGAACTCATGCTCCTCCAGGATGGCGGGCGTCGACCAGCGATCTGGACGGTAGAACTTGACCACGACGGGGGTGGCCTCCTCCAGGCCGATCTGGTAGACCCGGTTCTCATAACTGTTGAGGGCCAGCGTGCGCCCGTCACAGCGCAGGCCGAGTGCCTCGACGGCGGCAATGACCACATCCGGGGTCAGGCGGTCATAGGGATGGTCGGTGGAGGGGTCCATCCCTGCATGATGACAGACAACCCTGAGGAGGGTGGTCGGTGGTCGGTGGCTAGTGGTCGGTGGTCGGTGGTCGGTGGCCGGTGGTCGGTGGCTGGTGGTCGGTGGCCGGTGGCCGGTGGCCGGTGGTCGGTGGCTGGTGGTCGGTGGCCGGTGGCCGGTGGTCGGTGGTCGGTGGTCGGTGGCCGGTGGCCTCATGAAGCTGGAGGCCGCCGAAGCCGGCCTTTCTCCTGCGAATCTATGACGTGCATGGGTCTGCTTTCTGCGCATCCGAGAGTCCCTCGCGACCGCCGGAACCGCAGAATGGGAGCGGAATCAAGGAACGAAGCACGTCCGCGTGTAACCATGGGGCCTCAGAATTGCAGGCCCGGCTTTGCTGAACACCGACCACCAGCCACCGGCCTCTGACCACCGGCCACTTCGGAAGAGACTTCCCCCATGACCATTCTTGTTACCGGCGGTGCCGGCTACATCGGCAGCCACGTCGTTCGCCAGCTCGGGGAGCAGGGTGAGTCGGTTGTTGTGCTCGACAACCTCTCCACCGGATTTCGCAGCGCCGTCCTGCACGGCAAGCTGGTCATCGGCGACACGGGCGATCGTGAGCTGGTCGGCAGGGTGCTGCGCGAACACGGCATCGAGACCGTCATGCACTTCGCGGCCCACACGATCGTGCCGGAATCGGTCTCCGATCCGCTCAAGTATTACGGCAACAACACGTGCTCGACCCGGAGCCTCCTGCAGTCCTGCCAGGACGCAGGCGTCAAGCAGTTCGTCTTCTCGTCAACCGCAGCGGTTTACGGCATTCCCGAAGGCGGTGTGGCTGCCGAAACCACAACGACCTCACCCATCAACCCTTACGGCACGTCGAAGCTGATGAGCGAATGGATGCTCCGGGACCTCGCCGCCGCCTCCGCACTGCGGTACGTGGTCCTGCGCTACTTCAACGTGGCGGGCTGTGATCCTGAGGGTCGCATCGGCCAGTCGACGCTGAAAGCCACCTTGCTGACGAAGGTCGCCTGCGAAGCCGCCGTCGGCAAGCGTCCGCACGTTTCGATCTTCGGCACCGACTATCCAACTCCAGACGGCACCGGGGTGCGCGACTACATTCATGTCGAGGACCTCGCGAGCGCCCACGTCAAGGCCCTTGGATACCTGCGGCAGAATGGCGGCTCGACGACGTTGAACTGCGGGTACGGACACGGGTACAGCGTGCGCGAGATGCTGTCGACGGTCGAAAGCGTCAGTGGCAGGCAGCTCACGAAGATCGAAGAGCCCCGCCGTGCCGGCGACCCGCCGAGCTTGATCGCCAAGGCGGATCGCGTCCGCAGCGTGCTGGGCTGGAAACCGGCATTCGACAACCTCGACATCATTGCCCGCTCGCAATTGGCCTGGGAACAGCGGCTGCAGAAGGAGCCGGGGCTGCTGCAGAACTGACACCCCTCCTTCACCGCCAGCCCTCAAGCGCACTCCAGGTATCGACAGCCTCCGGCTGACGTCCGGGCACATGCGGCACCCGAGGCTGAACCGGCCTCCATTGCCGGCAGAGCTGCGGCCACAAGCGCGGCAAAGTCGCACCGGAACCGACCCACTAATTTGATTTATATAGAGATTATTGACTGCGCGCCGTCGACCATCAGGTCAAACTCGGCAACGGTCGCGCGCCATCCCGGGCTGCGCCTCGAGGCTGCTCGAGCAAGGCCAATTCGCCTCATAACGGGGCAGTACTGCTAGTATTTGGACCAATGCGTCTGTTGCGGCCCCGCTCCCTGACCGGTCTGATGCTCACTGGCTTTGCGCTGGTGGCGATTCCGTTGCTATTTGCCGTGTTCAACTCGGCCGCCAAGGTGCGCAACCTGTCTGACGACAGTGCTGCGCTGGTCCGGTCTGGAGTCGAAACAACCCACTATACCCAGCAGCTGTTTCAGCAAATTGCCGCCATGGAAAGGAGCGTCCGGCTCTATCAGGTCCTGAATGATCCCGGCCTGCTGAACGTCTACCTGGACGCCCGCAACCGATTCAATGAAACGCTCGAAGCCCTGAACCGCCTGTCGAACGACGAGACCCGGCAGGCTCATCTCGCGGCGCTGCGCAGCAGCCACCGCCTCATCGATAGCACGTTAATGGCGCTGCCTGCACCGGCTCCGGAAGCCCTCACCGCCGCGCTCGGTGCTTTCAACGAGATGTCTACCGCTGCCGGCAACCTCTCGATGTATACCGGCACCCAGATCGATACGGGCCTGTCGCGGCTCCAGGCGGCTACCGAAGACACCCAGAAGTACCTCTTCTGGCAGTCGGCCGGCCTGATCCTGATTACTGCATTGCTGGTGGCCCTGTTCACATCGCTGCTGATGAGTCCGTTGCGCCAGATCGATCAGGCCATCAATCAGCTCGGCAAAGGCACCTTCTCGAAGGCCATCCTCGTTCGCGGCCCGTCGGACATGGTCTCCCTCGGCCAGCAGCTTGAGTGGCTGAGAATTCGCCTGCTCGAGCACGCGCAGGAGCGCAATCGATTCTTGAGGCATATGTCCCACGAGCTGAAGACGCCGCTCGCCAATATCCGTGAAGGCACCGAGCTGTTGATGGACGGCGCCGTGGGCGAACTGGACAGCAACCAGCGTGAAGTGACCACCATCCTGCGGGACAACAGCATCAAGCTGCAGCACCTGATCGAGAACCTGCTGTCGTTCAGCGCCTGGCAGGCAAGGCACACCGGCCTTGAGCTCAGCGAATTCAGGTTGCGCCCGCTCATCAAATCGACGCTCGAAACGCACCAGCTCACGTTGCTGGCCCAGAGGGTGCATCTCGAGCTGAAGGTGGAAGACATCGAGCTCAAGGCCGACCGGGCCAAGCTCAAGCTGATCCTCGACAACCTGCTGTCCAACGCATTGAAGTACAGCCCGCGCGGGGGCACGATCTACATCCATGCCCGCGTTGAAATGCAGAATCTGGTGCTCGACATTGGTGACACCGGCGCGGGGATCCCGACGGACGAGCGGGCAGCGATCTTCGAAGCGTTCTACTCCGGCAAGGCGCCCCAGTCCGGCCACCTCAAGGGAACCGGCATTGGCCTTTCGGTAGTCTCGGAATTCGTCCAGGCACACGGCGGCAGCATCGACATTGTCGATGGGGTTTTTAAAGGTGCCCACTTTCGGGTACGGTTACCGTTGATAGCAGCCACGGAATCGGTCGAAACAGCGTGATCGGCCCCATGTCCACCCCCTTCCCTGACCTCAATCGTGCAGCTGCGGCGAAGAGCCGCGCTTCGCGCCACTGGCTGGTTCGCGCAAGCTCAACCATCGCGGCCGCGTTGGCATTGACCGCCTGCGCCGTGCCTTCGTCGAACCGTAACACTGCGGCGCCGGCTCCCGCCCAGAATGTTCCCGTCGATCTGGGTCCGCATCTGGACCTCATGTACCGCCTCAGCAGCAGTGAACCGGCGCAACAGGCAGACCTGATTCACGAGGTCGAACGGGCCTATGCGGCCGCACCAACCACCTCGAATTCGCTGCGCTATGCGGTCGCACTGATCATGCCCGGGCATCCCGCGAGCAACCCGGCCGAGGGCAAGAAGATTCTGGAAACCCTGTTGGCGAACCCGGAACGCTTGCTCACGAACGAACGTCTGCTTGCGTCCGTGATGCTTCAGGAAACCACAGCAAGACTCAAACTGGGCGCCGATTCCCGTCGCCTGCTTGCGACAGTCGACGAACGTACCCGCGCGCAGGCAAACTCGGACCGTCGCGCGCAAGGCTTGGCTGATGATAATGCCCGATTGCGCAAGGCCCTCGAGGAGGCACAGGCCAAACTCGACGCTATCAGAGCCATCGAGAGGACTATCATTGAACGCAATCCTTCGCCCCCTGGTACCGCTGGGCCCCGTAGTGAACCCACAGTCGAAGCGCAAAGCCCGCCTGCTGGTCGTTGACGACGACCCCGGTCTTCTTCGCCTGCTGACGATTCGTCTGCGGGCCGAGAACTATGAAGTCGAAGCCGTTGAAAGCGCATTCGCTGCATTGGCCGCGCTTGCACGGGTTCGCCCCGATCTCGTCGTTACCGACTTGCGCATGGACCAGATGGACGGCATCGGTCTTTTGAAAGAAATTCAAACGCGCGCGCCTGGCCTCAGGGTCATTATCCTCACCGCTCACGGTACGATTCCCGATGCAGTCCAGGCCACGCAGAGTGGGGCGTTCGCGTTCCTCACCAAGCCGGTCGAAAAGCAGGAACTGCTTGATCAGGTGCAAAAAGCACTGCGCGTTTCCGGTTTCGCTGACACGACCGAAGACTGGCGTTCAGAGCTCATCACTCGCAGCTCGATCATGGAAGAGCGGCTGGCGCAGGCACACATGGTCGCCGGCACTGATGCGCGCGTCATGATCACGGGCGAAAGCGGCACGGGCAAAGAAGTGCTGGCCCGCGCGATCCACAAGGCCAGCCCGCGTCGCAACCGCCCCTTCGTGGCGATCAATTGCAGCGCAATGGCAGAGAACCTGCTTGAAAGTGAACTCTTCGGCCACACCAAGGGCGCCTTCGCGGGCGCAACCCGTGACCATGCCGGCCTGTTCCAGGCGGCGGACGGCGGCACGTTGCTGCTGGACGAGGTCGGCGACATGCCGATGCGCCTGCAGATCAAGCTGCTCCGCGTATTGCAGGAAAATCAGATCCGTCCGGTTGGCAGCACGGAAGCCGTTCCCGTCAATGTCCGCATCGTTTCCTCGACGCACCGAGACCTGCGGCAGCAGATCATGGGCGGCCATTTCCGTGAGGATCTGTTCTATCGCCTCAATGTCGTGCAGATCGAGATGCCTTCGCTGGCCCGCCGGCGCGAGGACATCCCGCTGCTGATCTCGCACTTCCTGGAACGGATTGCCAAGGAAACGGGCCATGCCCGGCACATCTACGCCCCTGAGGCGGTCGAGATGCTGGTCAGCACGGATTGGCCGGGCAATGTTCGCCAGCTCGAGAACATCGTGCGGCAAAACGTGGCGCTCACCACCAGCCCGATCATCAGCGCGGAACTCGTGCAGAGTTCGCTCGGTGCCGGCAGCCCGCAGCGACTGCCCTCATTCGACGAGGCACGCGACGACTTCACCCGCACGTATCTCTCGCAGATCCTGCAGATCGCCGGCGGCAACGTCAGTCAGGCGGCACGTCTCGCCAAGCGCAACCGCACGGACTTCTACAAACTACTGGGCAGGCACCAGCTGACACCGGAAGACTTCAAGCAGCGCTAGCGAAGCCAACGCCGCTCTGCAGACACCACTTCCCACTGTTCGCCAGGGGAAGCCACCGCACAGCGCCAGCCGGGGTGCGCATCACGGAATTTCACGCGCCATCCGCCTTCCATGATGTCCGCGCGACACCTCTCGATCCAGCCCGTTGACTCGTCTTTCGAAAGCGCAACGGAGAGTTGCCGCAGGTCGACCTGCAATCCTGAACCATGCCCCTTGAGTATCGCCTCCTTGGCTACCCAATAGCGAAAGAAACACTCAAGCCGGTTGTTCAGGCTTCGCTGCTCGAGGGCTTCCAACTCGCTTGCAGAAAAGCACAGCCTCGCAACAGCCGCGTAGTCGACCACTGGATCACAGCGCTCAATATCGACCCCCAATGAGTGAATGCCGATCGCGAGAGCGCCGATTCCATTCGATCTGGAATAGTTGAACTCGATGGAAGCCTCTGCGCCGGTCACTGTCAACGCAGGCTTGCCGGCGTGACCGTACTCGAAACGCAGCGCTTGCGGCGCGATTCCCGCATAGGCTGAAAGCAACGAACGCATCAGGGCACGACCTGCGACAAAGCGCATTCGATCTGTGTCATTCCGGAAGCATGCGGCCCTGGAAGACTCAGCGCTGTCCAGCAGTGAATGACATCGCGCAATGTCGGATTGGCCAGCATCCAGAGAGCAGATCCACAAGTGAACTGTATCAGGAGCAACTGACAGCCGGGCCGATGTAGACACACAGTGCGCAAGCTCAAGTGGTAAATGGCCAGCGTCCGTCATCCGATCCCCACCTTAAACCATCGACTCTGCCGCGTTTCCGAACGACGCTGCCCCTGTTGGAACAATCCTTCCCTCGTCAAGCTTGACCACGCGATCCCCGAGGTGGAAGTAGCCGTCATCATGCGTGATGACTACGACCGACTTGCCGCGCCGCTTGAGCTCAGGCAGCAACTCCGTGTAGAAGACCTTCTTGTATTCTGGATCCTGGTCTGCAGCCCACTCATCGAATACATAGATCCGACGATCTTCAAGATAGGCGGCAAGCAGGGCAAGTCGCTTTCTCTGCCCTTGCGACAACCCGGTTGTTGATAGCCAACCATCGCCAACAGACACCTTGTCCTGCAAGCGCAGAACCTCCAGGTAGCGCCTGGCAGCAGGATCGGCATTGACCCCTGTTCCAGTCACTAGCCGGCGGAACAGGTAGAAGTCCGTAAACACCACGCTAAATAGCTCGCGATACTCTTCAGCCCGCGAATCGGTCACTCGCTGTCCGTCCAGAACGATCTGCCCACACTCCGGCTTATAGAGACCGACGAGCAACTTTGCAAAGGTACTCTTGCCACTACCGTTACCACCCACGACAAACACGGTCTCGCCCGCCTCCAGACGAAAGTCCAGAGGGCCGACGATGAATGCGCGCTCTCCAGAGTCCTGCGCTTTGTAGGCGAAGCCAACACCCCGCAACTCCAGGCTGTGCGCGAATCCATTACCAGCCGGGACCTGTGGCTTCAACCCCACATCCGCCAACTCCGCGAGACTCTCGATGCCCTCCAATGCAATCGATCCACGATGGATAGCAGGGAGGGAACCCAGAATAGACCAAGTCGGTGTCATCATGTACAGCAACCCGAAGATGTAACTGACCATGGTCGCAGCAGGCATTTCGACCAGGTCACGAAATGCGAACAGAGCCATACCGATCAGCCCATAAAAGAGCGCCTGAGTCCATGCGTCACCAACGATGTGTCGGCGCGTGGCCGCGAGGTTGCTCGCGCGGTAGCGATCCGCTGCGGCGCGCAGATCCTCGTGCAAGAACGCGTCGCGCCGACGCCCGTTCATCAGCAGTTCTTTGATACCGGCAGTCAAGGATGCAAAAAGAGTGAAGAGCTCTGAGCGTGAATCCCGGGACGCCCGGTAAACCGGGATGGAACGGTCCTCAATAGTCTTGTACGACAGCGCTCCGAGAATTGTTGCCATCACGACAATCATACAAGCCTGCCACGAGAGCCATGCCAGATACGCGACGCATCCCGCTAGCACGGCGAAGTTCGTGACCAACATCGGCAAGCACTGAACCGCCCAAGTTACCGCCCCAACATCGTCCGTCAGGTGCGTGTTGATCCGGCCTATCCCTCGCATCTCGAGGGAGCGCAGTGGCGTAGCCAGCACTTTCGCGCTGACCTTCAGAGACATGGACAAGATCGTGTCCTCGGAAAGCTTCACCAACTGGTAGCGGCTGAACGCATTGGTAAGGATCTTGCCAAGCACGAGTGCACCGAACGCGACAATCATAGCGGCATCTTGGCGGCCGCCTTCCCGGACCGCACTACCGACAAACGCGATGACGCCTGCGCTCAGCAGGCCAGAGGCTGCCGCGGTGACGACAATCAGAACCACCTGCAAGGGCGACCCCGCCCACAGTATCCGGGCGAGCGGAACAATCTTCATCTGCGCTCTCGCGGGGAGGCATTCAGCGGAGTACCGGCAGCCGCCTCCGGTGCACGGCCTTGAGCTGCCCCTTCAGTATCCGACAGTTCGCTACGAACATGAGCCGCGATGACCGATACCAGTTCGGTTACGTGGGGTGGGTAGAACATCCGTCCGGAATTTCTGGCAGCGATTGCAACGCTCTTGCTCGTTGTGCCCGCCCGCTCCAACCAACGTACGCGAGTGTCTTCCTCATTGAACTCGAATGGCCACTCGGAAGCCGTAATGTTGAGCAGCGGGCCGTCGTAACGCGAGACGGAATAGTGACTGATGGCAACTTGTGTGAAAGCGGAAACCCTCTCGGCATTGACCCCAGCGCGGGGTCGAGACAATCCCACCTTGCTTCCAAGATAAGAGTAGAGAGAGGCGAACTTGGATTGGATGAATCCTGGCCAACGGATCAGGTCCACGTCACGCAACGTCCGGACATAGCTCGACACCCTAGATATCAACAAGGCCAAGTGCCAAGGAACCGAAGAGGCGAATCCGCCTCGGGGGAGGTTCGGAAACCAGGTATCCACCAGGACCAGTACTACCGGTTGTCCCGCACGCCTCAGCTGCCGTGCCATTTCGTAGGCGATAACTCCGCCTGTACAGACGCCGACAAGCACGTAGGGCCCTCGCGGACGCACCACCAGGACTTCTCTTAAATAGTGTGCCGCCGCGAGTGGAATGGACATGAACGGCTCTTCGCGTCCATCCAGGCCGCGCGGTTGCAATCCATAGACGGGCTGTCCCGCTCCCACGTGGGCAGTGAATTTTGCAAACATCAATACATTGCCACCGACGCCGGGAATCATGAAATACGGGGGCTCTGACCCGGCCGGCCTGAGGGAGACCAGTGATCCCCAACGCTTCAGGTCGTGACCGGCATCCAGAAGTCCTGCAAAGGCAGCGATGGTCGGGTTCCGATAGAGCTCGTTAAGTGGAAGGCGCTTCCCGAACACCGCTTCGATATCCGCAAACAGCCTTACCGCCTTCAACGAGTGGCCGCCCAGGTCGAAGAAGCTCTCGTCGACCCCTATCTCCGCCACTCCCAAGATCTGCTGCCAGAGTACAGCCAGCTGCACTTCTACGGGGGTACTTGGCGGTGTTCTCACCTGAACCTGCGCCACATTGGCTTCCCCCGGCTCCGGAAGATCCCTTCGGCTCAACTTGTTGTTTGCCGTCAGCGGCAGAGACTCCATGAATACGAAATAGGAGGGAAGCATGTATGCCGGGAGTTTGGTTCTCAGGAACTCCAGCAGCTGAGCACCGTTGATCGCTGCCGGAACGTCAGGAACGACGTATGCCACCAGTTCGCTGCTCCCGAGCGCATCAATCCGCGCCGCAACCGCAATGTCCTTTATGGCCGGATGGCTCCGGCCAACTGTCTCGATCTCGGCCAGCTCGATTCGGAACCCCCGAATCTTAACTTGGAAATCAATCCGCCCAAGGTGAACAAGCCTGCCGCCGCTACTGAGTCGCCCCAGATCACCCGTCCTGTATAGTCGCGCCCCCGCAGTAAAGGGACTCGCGACAAACATCTTGGCGTTCAGCTCCGGACGATTCCGATAGCCACGCGCCACGCCGTCACCGCCAATATAGATTTCACCCGTGACACCTGGAGGTACCAGATTCAGGTGGCTATCGAGTACGTACACTTGTGTGTTCGCGATTGGACGTCCAATACTGATCTCGGTATCGGCAGCAACAACCTGATGCAGCGTGGACCAGATAGTGGTTTCTGTTGGCCCATACACGTTCCACAGAGCTGAACCTCTATCCAGCAGCGCCCTTGCCAAGTCAGCAGGCAAGGGCTCTCCCCCGCAAAGCATCCGGAGCCCCGGAGTACCCTTCCAACCGGCCTCCACGAGCATCCGCCAGGTGGTCGGTGTCGCCTGCATCACTGTCACACGCGACTCTTCAAGCAGTTGCCTCAGCGCGAGCGGGTTGCCGGCATCTGCACCAGATGCCAAGATCACAGTGCCGCCATTGACCAGAGGTAGAAAGAGCTCCAGCCCGGCGATATCAAACGAAAGCGTCGTTACCGCAAGCAGAATGTCTTCTGCAGAGCAGCCCGGCTCTTCGCTCATTGAGTGAAGGAGATTGGCAAGTGAACGATGCGAAATCTCGACACCCTTTGGCCTGCCTGTAGACCCAGAGGTATAGATGACGTATGCAAGCGCCTCCAGGGAAGCCGCGACTAGCTGCGGCAGGGCCGAATACCGCGCCAGATCGGCTTCCACCTCGTCAATACAAACGATGCAGTCCACTTCATCGGCAACCAGGCCAAGTAGCGCACGCTCCGTCAAGATCACGGCCGGGACAGCATCGGAGATCATGAACCGCAGCCGGTCAACCGGGAAGGCCGGATCAAGCGGGACATAGGCGCCCCCCGCCTTCATCACGGCGAGCAGCGCCACCAGCAACCGCGGCGATCGATCGAGGCAGATGCCAACGACGGAGCCTGGCGCAACACCCCGAGAAAGCAGATAGCCTGCGAGCCGACTACTCTTGTCGTCCAGGTCCCCATAAGAAACCGCCTCCATTCCCATCCGCAGGGCAACGCGACGCGGATTCGCCAGCGCTTGCCTGGAGAACAACTGATCGGCCCGCAATTCAACGGAATACGGCCGATGCTTGTTGTTCCACTCTCCGACAAGCAGCGCCGCCTCCGCCTGGTCAAGCAGCTGGATTTCCCCGATTCTACGCTCAGGAGACTGCACAACCGCTTCGACAATCCGAAGGAAGTGTTTCAATGCCCTTGTCGCCGTTTCTCGCGACCAGATGTCGGTGGAGTAAGTGAGGTAAACCTGCCTGAAGATCTCGGTATCGACCGACAAAGAAAGGTCGAACTGCGCAGAGCCACTCTCGAACTCGAACATCTCATAGCCAAGCCCGTCGAGATCGAGTTCCTCGACGGGGGCATTTGGTACATTGAACAGCACTTGCACCAATGGCGATCTGCCCGCGTCTCCGGTCGAAGGAAACTCTTCAACCAATCGTTCAAATGGCAGGTCTTGGTGAACATACGCCTCTAGCGCCGTCTGCCGTACCCTACCAAGCAATTCAAGAAAGCCCGGGTCGCCTCCAAGATCCGATCGCATCACCAGCGTATTGACGAGCGTTCCCACGAGCTGCTCCGTCGCCAGCCTGGTTCGATTGGCAATTGGAGACCCGACGGCTACGTCGCTCTGTCCGCTGTACTTCTGCAGAAGTATCTTGAAGCATGCGAGTAGCACCATGAAGGGGGTGGCCCCATTCAACGCACCGAGTCGCTTGATCGACTCAACCAACTGCGGCGGCAACGCTGCCTTGACATGGGCTCCGCGAAAGGTCGTGTGCCCCGTCCTGGCCTTGTCAATCGGCAAGGACAGCGGCGCCAATCCCGCAAGCTTCTTGCGCCAGTAGCCAAGCTGGTCTGCCAGGCGATCTTCGGTGTAGTACGTCCTTTGCCACGTCGCATAGTCCGCGTACTGAATGGACAGGGCCGGAAGCGACGGCTCTAGTCCGCGGACGAAGGCGCGATAACAGACTGCAAGCTCTGTCGACAGAATGCCAGCTGACCACTGATCGCCGATCGCGTGGTGCAACAGCCACAGGAAAGCATGATCCTCTTCGTCAATCTGGACCAGTCGGGCTCTGGCCAACGGTCCCACTTCGAGATTGAACGCCCGCGAGGCTTCCCCCTCAAAGAGACGCCTGGCTTCCGCTACGCGACTGGACTGCGGAATAACCCTCAAGTCAGTCTCATGGTAATCGATGCCGACACCCGTGGAGATGACCTGCCGGGGATCCACGCCGTCAAAAACAAACGCGGTACGAAATGCCTCATGGCGTTTTGCCACCGCTTCGACAGCTCTGCGCATCGCGACGTGGTCGAGCCTCCCCTTCAGGCGCGTTGCGAAAGGCATGTTGTATGCAGTCGCTTCGGGATTCATCTGCTGGACGTACCACATCCGGCGCTGCGAAAATGAAACGGGAAGTGGATGGTCCCGCGACAGTAACGGAATCTGCGAGTCGGAATCGTCGTTCGCGTCAATCAGACGGGATTCAATCGTGGATGCGAGCCCCGCAATCGTGGGGTGGTCAAAAATGGCTCGGACAGGTAACTCGACCCCAAGTAGTTGACGAGACCTTGAGATCACTTGTGTCGCCTGCAGGGAGTGACCACCAAGGTGAAAGAAACTCTCGTGTACGCCGAAGTCTCGCCTTTTCAGTACGCCACTCCATATCTCCCAAATAGCTTGCTCAACTGGACCGCGGGGAGCCATCGATTCGGCCTTCGGGAACTGCGCCTTCAAATCAAACAGGGCGCGTCGGTTAGTCTTCCCACTCGGAAGAAGCGGTAGCTTCGGGAGCACGAAGAATGCTGACGGTACGAATGACGCAGGCAGGTTCATCCCGGCAGCTTTGCGCAAAGCGCTGTCGGACACCTCAACGCCTTCAAATGGTTCGACAAATGCCAGCAGCCGCTGCTGGATATCGTTTTCAGTCGACTGAATGACCGCGGCTCGCGCAACGCCGGGAATCCGCCTCAGTGCTTCCTCAATTTCGGCGGGCTCAATTCGCACACCGGCCACTTTGACTTGATCGTCCACCCTCCCACGAAACAGAAGCGAACCGTCCGCCCTATAACTGACCAAGTCACCAGTTCGGTATAGGCGCCTCCCGCCGGCGAGTGGCTGCTCAACGAAGCGGGAGCGCGTTTCGTCGTCGAGCGCGATGTACCCCTTGGCGAGACCGCCGCCCCCGATCCATAGCTCGCCAAGTGCAGCCGGCGGGGCACGCCTGCCATCGCAATCAGTAACCAGAATCTCAACATGCGGCAACCGCTTGCCGATAGATATGTCCGAGGAATCCGTGATTCGCGCTACGGTAGACCAAACCGTCGCCTCGGTCGGTCCGTATTCGTTATAGAGAGCCACACCCGGCATTCGCTGCAGGTGTTGCTCGACCACGCTGGGATAGAGCGGTTCACCGCCGAGAATCACGGCAGTCAGGTCACGCTCTGCTGAAGGATCAACTTCCTGCAGGAGTGCACCGTAGGTGGAGGACACGGCCATGAGGTGGGTCACGCGCCCCAGGACGATCCTCCTGGCAAGCGCGAGCACATCCGAAGATTCGCTGGCATCCGGAATCATCAGGGTAGTGCCGCAGGACAGTGCCCACCAAGCGAAGCCAATTGCCGCGTCGAAGGTAAATGCACCAGTGACCAGCAATCGAGCTGGTGGCTCCTTGTAGTAGTCCCTTCGCGAGGCAGTTGAGACGGCCAGGTTTGCGTGGGTCACCATGACACCCTTCGGCCGCCCTGAGGACCCAGAGGTATAGATGAGATAGGCAATGCTGCCGGCGTCGACATTTACGCCAGCCGGACTCTCCTTCCCTGCGGCGCGTTCCCGGACTGGATCAATGTTGACTCGGGGAATAGAGATCGGTAGCGAGCCAGGACAATCCGCTTGCCTCGTGACGATGCAAGCGGGGTTACACTCATCGAGGATAGCTTGTATTCGCGAAGGCGGATCCGAGCAGGATAGCGGCACGCACGCGCCACCGGACTTGAGCACGGCAAGCATTGCCACAATGAGATCTGGAGACCGCTCGACCAGGATCGCCACCGTGCGGTTCGGCCCTACGCCCAACACCCGTAGCTCCCGCGCGAGCACATCTGATCTCAGGCCAAGCTCAGCGTACGAAATCTCCTCGTTGCCGCACTGCACGGCGATCTGGTCCGGTGACTTTGAAACCTGCATCGCGAACATCTCAGTCACTGGCTTCGGCGATACCTCTGAGCCGGACTCCGTTCGACCGAACAGCTCCTGCTGGCATTCGATCTCCCGGGACGACAAGAGATCAATCTGATCGAGCCTTGCATCGGGATCACCAGCGAGAGCCTGCAGGAGACGCACGAAGTGCAGACTCATGTCAGACGCGATGTTCGCGTCAAGCAACTCCTTGTCAAACTCGATTGCCCCCTCAAGACGTCCGTCGCACTCACGAAGCAGCAAGGCGAGGTCAATACGGACAGATGGAGCAGTCCGCTCCTCCGCTCTGATCTTGATACTTCCCAGGCTCCCTTCCGAACTTCTCTGTTCCTCGTACACCAGCATGGCCTGGACAAGCGGCCATCGATCAGCATCCCGCTCAACACCCAGTGCATCAACCACTTGCTCAAACGGGACGCGAGAATGGGCATAGGCACCCGTCGCCGCCTTCTTGGTGGCAGTCAGGAGCTCCCTTATGGTCGACACTCCAGAAAAATCAACTCGCAATGCAATCGTATTTGCCAGGTAGGCGACGAGACCTGCGACTCCCGGTTGCCGGCGATTCGAGACTGGCGACCCGACGACGATCGTATCGAGTCCGGAGTATCGACGCAGCAACCATTGCCATGCAGCCAATACCACCATGAAGGCAGTGAGATTCAGCTGCAGCGTCGCCATTTGACAGCGCAACGCCCCAAGCAGTGCAGATTCAACCTTCACTACCACTCGGCCCGCATCGGGCCGCGCCACCTTCTTGCGGATCGGCCTGTTCCCCCAGCGAATATGTGAAGGAATGTCGTGGAACTGCTTCCGCCAATAAGCAATCTCGCGGCTGCGAATGGTAGATGTGAGTCGATCGGGTTCGGAACTCGCGTAGTCCGAGAACGAAACGGCGCGCAGTGGCGCACCGGGTTCTTGGCCAGCCATGGCAGCCTTGAGGCATGCGCAAAAGTCTGCGAACAACACTTTCATCGACCAGCCATCGACAAGGCTATGATGAAAGGCCAGTACGAGACGAACCTCATCATGCGACAGGCGGATCAATACCGCACGAATTCCCAACTCGCGCTCCAGATCGAACGGGATACGACTCGCCTGATCTACCCAACTGGCAAGGTCTTTGGCCTGTGCGTCCGGATCCAGATGCCCGAGGGAAATTCGTGTGATTGGGCAGACCGCGGTCGCCAGGATGCATTGCATCGTCTGGCCGTCGGTGCGGACCATACGACTGCGCAGCCCCTCATGGCGCTCGACCAGCGAGTTCAGTGCGACGCAAAGTGCTTCGTCCTCAAGCGGACCGGACAGATGGGCGACGGTACCGATGTTGTAGAGCCCCACATCGGGCGCCATCTGCTGCCAGAACCACATCCTTTGCTGAGACGCAGTCAACGACAGAAGCGAGC
Organism: uncultured Pseudomonadota bacterium; assembly: GCA_903884105.1. Lineage (GTDB taxonomy): Bacteria > Pseudomonadota > Gammaproteobacteria > Steroidobacterales > Steroidobacteraceae > CAIUGU01. Next base: position 96,664 of record CAISDJ010000073.1, read on the forward strand.
TCTCGGCTCCGGCGGCCGCCTCCCCGCGAGGCTTCGCATATGAGACTTCCATTCCCTAGCGTCCAGATCCTTTCATTCCAGCGAACTCAGTTGGTTGATGCGGGCAAAACGGCACAGGCGCCCCACGCCCCAAGATAGAAGGCAGTGCCGAGCCTGGCAAAGCCAGACCGGACGAGTGGTCCATCCAGCAGTGGTCAGGGGGATTATCGGGGGGCAGTTAGCGGCCTGCCACAGAGCCGCCGTGCATGGCACAACGCGGCGAGAAAAGCTCATGCCACTGAATTGTAACGAGAGCCGTTTGTGCCGTGGCACCTCCCCTCTTGCAATGTGACACAGATATCACAATGCTGGGCGACGCCTGCATGGTGGGTGCTGGGGCCGACGCAACCGTTAAAGCTGGCGCAACCAGACGACCGCCCGTGCGCTTTTGAACAGCTGTCGCCGCTGGGCAGAGCTAGCCGGAGGGTCAAAAAACCGGCTTCACCGCTCTACCAACCAGATACCGCTCGATCCCATTCGCAAGCGCATCGCGGTAGTTCTGGAGCGCCTCTTCTACCGTATCGATTGAGCCACCAATGTCACGATCCGCAGGAGACCGACTGCCAATGAATGAGGGGACCAGCATTCCGCATCGAATCGCTTCCTTAGCGCGGTAGAGCATCCTCACTGCCGCGCTTTCACAAAGGAAGGCGACATTTTGTCAGCCTTTTCGCCTCGCCACTATAACCAGTTCCTTGCCAATCAGCAGCCACTCATACAGCGCCTGCTGTCTTTCTGCGCCCAGCAGCTTACGTAGCACGCCCGCGCAGTAGCGGCTATTCATCAGCCGCAAGATTCCCCGATCACCCGCCGGCACAATGGAAGATACCTGCTCGATCTGGAAGTCGCGTGTAAGAAGCTCGCCAAGCTCCGCTAGCTGCGGCCATTTCCTGACCTGACCCTTCGCCAGCGGCATCAGTTGCGAACTGCGATTCCAGACAAAGGAGTTCTGGGTCATCAACAGAAATATTCCGCCCGGCTCGAGAACACTGCTCACCTTGCCTATGAACGCCGCATGATCGGACACGTGAGCCATCGTATCAACGGTAATGACCATATCGAATCGCCCGGGGAAATCCATCTTCACAATATCGCCCGCGAGAAACGATGCAGAAGAACCACGTCGCCTGGCCTCTTCAATGGCGTCATTCGAAAGATCAATGCCGACCAAAGTGCCAAACGTCGCCAGCCCGGCTGTCAGCCAGCCGGTTCCACAGCCGATCTCGAGAACCCTTGGTTCTCCGCCACCGGAAAGCCATCTCTTCGCGGTCTCAAGCTGACGATTCTGATAGGCGTCCATCGACTGGCTGAGCTTGCGGAATCGAAGATTCCAGTCATTCCAGAAGGAAGCCTGTTCTTCCATCGGCGGTATCACGGCCAACCCACTATCCAGATGCTTGCCAGTCATAGTTGAAGTCCTTAAGAAGTACTTAAGAAACAAGATGCTCGACAGTACGTTGGAAGTTACTCGTACCATCCTCGAGCGTCAACTACACGAGAATAAGCGGCTGCTGGTTGCTCTGCCTCTCGAAGGGCAGCTATGTAATGAAGGCCTTGCGCCGAAACCCTGCAGACGGATCTCGCCGGGCTCGGCCGATTTCTATATCTCTCTTCGCGTGGCAACGATGACCAACTCCTTGCCCATCAGCAGCCACTCAAAGAGCATTTGCTGCCTGTCTTTTCCAATCAGCTTGCGCAACACCCCGGCACAATAGCGGCTGTTGGCAAGACGCAGAATGCCGAAATCTCCCGCAGGAACGATGGATGCGACTTTCAGAATGTGGAACGCCGGCTCAAGCAGCTTGCGGAGATCGCCGAGGCGAGGCCACCTCCGCACCAGACCCTTGACCAGCGGCAATATGTGCGAACTGCGACTCCACACGAACTCATTCTGCGTCATGCAAACAAACGTGCCGCCAGGCTTGAGCAGTCTCTGCACTTTGCCGATGAATGCCACGTGATCAGACACATGCGCCATCGTATCCACGGTCAGTATGAAGTCGAACCCTCCGGGTATCTCCGTGGTCACAATATTGCCGACAAGAAACCGCGCGGAAGATTCGCGCCGTCTGGCTTCCTCAATCGCTTCGCTCGAGAAGTCGATCCCCACCACTTGAGCGTATTGGGACAACGCCGCAGACAGCCAGCCCGTTCCACAACCAATTTCGAGGACGCGCGCATCCTTAGCCGAGGGCAGCATCGATCTTGCGACCTGAAGCTGGCGCTCCTGGTAGACATCGAGCTTCTGTGAACCCTTGCGGAAGCGCATGTTCCAGTCGCTCCAGTAAGCGACCTGGTCATCAATTGGCGGATCGCCCGCAGGGTTACCGTTGCTCATAGCTGCTCGGGTACTCGACAAGCCTTGGCTTTGACTGGAGAGGATTGGCGCAACTCAGGAAAGCAGTGGCCATTCTCGATCGCGGGAAGTTACATCGCGCGCTGGCAACGGCCACTCAACGTCAAGACGGGGATCGTCGTAGCGCACACCGCGCTCCACGCTGGGACTATAGAACTGATCGGTCATGTAGAAGAACTCTGTATTATCGGCAAGTGTCTGGTAGCCATGCGCCACGCCAGCAGGAATGAACAACGCCTTGCGATTTTCAGGGTCCAGTCGCACGGAAAAGACCGCCCTGTACGTGGGCGACTCTGGCCTCATGTCTATCAGCGCGTCGAGTACTGCGCCGCTAAGGCATCTGACAAGCTTCTTTTCCTCTGCCGGCCTTTCTTGATAGTGCAGCCCGCGGATCACCCCTGCATACGACGTCCTGGCCAGATTGCACTGCGCGATTTCCAGATCTATACCCTGGGCGGCAAATTCCCGCTTGCAGAAAGCGCGGGAGAATGAACCACGGCTATCGGTCTTTGGTTCAAGGTCTATGAGAAAGGCGCCGGAAATCGGCGTTGCGGTGAAAAGCATTTTTGGTTCCGGTAAGACCCTGACGTCGCTGTGGCGCCTAGACTACGGTGGTGTCGATGGCCATGAATCTGGCAATCTCTTCTGTGCATACCTTGCGCATGTCCTCACCCGCTTCGTACTTCCGCGTCCACTTGACTATCCAGTCGAGCGTTGTTGGCAGATCCAGCTTGGGGCGCCATCCCAAGTTTGCGCGGGCCTTTGATGCATCCAGTTTGAGGAATGTAGACTCCGGCGGTCCGAGATCCCGGTCCCGTTCCCACTCAAAGGTAACGCCCCAGAGCCTGTAGAGCCTTTCAATAATCCAGCCCACTGTCTTCTCGCTCTCTTCCGGAGGACCAAAATTCCAGGCACTCGCGAATGCATGGCCGTCTGTGTACAGGCGCTCCGCGAGCATGAGGTATCCGTGCAATGGCTCAAGCACGTGCTGCCACGGACGAGTCGCCTGGGGATTCCTGATCAGGGTCGGCTGATTTTTCAGCAACGAGCGCAGAATGTCTGGCACCAGCCTGTCAGCCGCCCAGTCGCCGCCTCCGATCACATTGCCGGCGCGACTGCTGCCAACCGCCGCCACATTGCTGCCGGCACGCCTGCTGAAAAAGGACTGCTGGTAGGAGGCAACAACGAGTTCGGCGCACGCTTTGCTCGCACTGTACGGATCATGCCCACCGAGGCGAGAATCCTCGCGATAGCCCCATACCCACTCCTCATTGTAGTAGCACTTGTCAGAGGTTACCGCCACGACAGCACGGACCGAAGGAACGCGGCGAACAGCCTCAAGCAGGTGCGTTGTTCCAAGCACATTCGTCGAAAACGTTTCGACGGGCTGGTCGTAGGAATATCTCACCAGCGACTGCGCTGCCATATGGATGACGATTTCCGGTTGTGCTGCGTCCAACGCCCTCTGCAACGAGGCGAGGTCAGTGACGTCACCGGTAATCGACTGCATCGACTTCGCGACAGACGCCATTTCGAACAGGCTCGGCTCGGTTGGAGGCGGCAGTGCATAGCCGGTGACCGAGGCCCCCAGCTTGTCGAGCCACAGACACAACCAGCTTCCCTTGAACCCGGTATGGCCAGTTACAAATACCCGCTTACCCTTCCAGAACTCTGCCTTCAACATGGCTGCACTTTCTACTTTGCTTAAGGTGAATTTCAGGCAAAACGACGAATGGCCGGCTGCACAGGCCGGCCGCGAAGATATTTCTCGACACCCTCGTCAAGCGCTCGCCGATAGATGACGAACGCTGCGGCGAAGGCCTCGATCGTACGGTCAATGTCCGCCTCGCTATGCGAATAGTTGACGACGAGCGAGGTTGCAAGAATTCCCCTCTGGATGATCTCCTGCATCAACAGGGTGCGGAACGGCTGGGACGGCTGCCCAGCGGGATCGCGCGTACCGAACACCAGGCAACAAGGCTGCCCAAGAATCGGAACCTGCTCGGCAACACCCGCTGCCAACGCTGCCTGCTTGAGCCCGGCCGCCAGACGATGGCCACGATCCCAGAGCGTCTCGATGACCGGGTGCGTCCGGTAATAATCCATGGTAGCCATTGCAGCTGCGAGGCCATGCGTCTCTGCACCATGCGTCGTCGACAGCAGGAAAACACGCTCGCGATCATGGTGCGTACCGCCCAGCTTCATGACTTCCCGCTTGCCGGTCAGTGCAGATACCGAGAATCCGTTGCCGAGCGCCTTGCCGAACGTGGACAAGTCCGGCTTGATTCCATAGAGAGACTGCGCGCCAGCCAAATGCCAGCGGAATCCCGTGATCATCTCGTCCAGCACCAGGAGCGCCCCAAAGCGATCGCAAAGTTCGCGGATACCGGCGAAGAACCCAGGCGCCGGCGGGACTTCCTTTTCGGCCTCCAGAACGACTGCTGCAATCTGGCCGGGATACCTCTCGAACAGCGCAGCCAGGCTGGCTAAATCGTTGTAACGGAATTTGATTGTCAGGTCCCTGACAGCCTGCGGTATGCCCCCGGACATGTCAGTAGAGCCAATGAACCAGTCATCAACAGAAAAGAACGGATGGTTCGCGCAGACTGCTACAAGGTCCCGACCCGTGTAAGCCCGCGCCAGCTTCAATGCACCAGAGGTCGCATCCGACCCGTCCTTGCAGAACTTGACCATCTCGGCAGAAGGAATCAACTGCGCCAGACGCTCCGCGCATTCCAGTTCGAGACGCGCGGGGCGGACAAAATTGGCGCCGAGTGCCAGACGATCCCTGACGGCCTCGAGCACCGGCTCGAACGCGTGACCCAGCCCCACTGCCCTGAGCCCCGATCCATACTCTATGAATTCGTTGCCATCAACGTCCCAGACATGGCTGCCGGAGCCCCGCACGATATACGGCGCCATGCCTTCCGGAAACTGGTCATCCCCTTTCGCATAGGTGTGCCCTCCGCCAGGGATCAGATCATGAAAGCGGGGATTCAGCCGATTCGACTCATCGAAGTTCATATGCACAGCTTCCAGAGTATTTGATCACTTCCGCCCAACATTGCGCTGCACTCCGCGACTTCCCCGGCATGGGACGCATTGAGATACCTCACTCAAGCCCCAGGGCCGCCCAATACGAGCTTCCGCACGTAGAACGCCTCTGCGTATCCGCCAGGCGCGTTGCTCTCGATTCCTCGTAGCCGCATGAGACCCTGGAAGGTATCAGGCGAGAACCAGTGCTTTGTCGTTTGGGTCGGAAATGCTTTCATCAGCACTGCGACCTTCTTGCGCATGACTGCAGGCGGAACGGGAACAAAGAACGATGGAGAGCCAAGCCCACCGTCATACTTTGGAATCTCATATTCGAGAATCATGTGATTTCTGAAGGTATTCCAGGTGAGCTCACTCACCACTCGGTGATCCTGATGAAGATCCTGCCCGTAGTGGGAAAACACCACATCTGGAGCTATTGGCTTCAGCTCCTCGAAGAACCCCTTCAGGGATGGCACTTCGGACGGGAAATAGCTCTCGCGGAAGTCCTTTATGGTCACTGTTGGCCGTGTGGCTGCACCCAGTATTAGCCGCGCCCCCATGCGCGCCTCGGACGCCCGCTTGGAGTTCGAGCTCAGCACCACCCAGTGTATGCGCGCCTTCGGATAGCGACGCAGGAGCTCCATGATGGTGCCCCCACAACCTATCTCGATGTCATCGCAATGCGCGCCGATGAACAGAAAACAGGGAGCCCTTTTCCCAGGAAGATTCAGCCTCAGGTCGAGCATTGCTCTAGCGCCAAACCATCCACGGACAGTTGCCTTGTGCAGCCATCCGGTCGTAAGTGATCTTCTCCTTGAACGTATCCATCTGTTGCCAGAACCCGCGGTAACGGTTCACATGCAATTTATTCTTTGCAATAAGTCGCTGAAAGGGCTTCTCAACGAGCTCATCGCCTTCCTCTACGTAGTCAAATATCTCCTTGCGGAAGCAGAAGAATCCGGCGTTGATCCAGAATTCCGCATCGCCGATCTGCCCGAAGCCCGTAACGAGGCCATCGTCATTCGCCTGCACGCAATGGAAACTCTGGGATGTCCTAACCGCGATGAATGACGCAACCGATCCAGATTCGCGGAACTGTTCGATGTGCTGATCCAGGGGCAGGTCGGTCAAACCATCGGCATAGTTGGCCATGAAGCTCTCCTCCCCCTGGAGGTGCTCCCGGACACGCAGGAGGCGCTGACCGATATTGGCGTGCAGCCCGGTGTCGACAAACGTGATCCGCCAATCCTGGATGTCACTCTTGAGAAGCTCGATCTTCTTGCCGCCCTCAGACATCACGAAGTCGTTTGACACGCATTCGTTATAGTTCAGGAAGTACTCACGAATCAGATCACCGCGGTAGCCTAGCGCCAGAACGAAATCCTTGTGACCGTAGTGTGCGTAGTAACGCATCAAATGCCAGACGATCGGGCGGATTCCGATATTCACCAGGGGTTTGGGGATGGTGTCGGAATGCTCCCGCAGGCGGGTTCCAAGGCCACCACAAAAAAGTACGACTTTCATTGCTCTTCTTCCCGCCCCGTATTGAGTTTATTCCCGGAATTCCATACCGCCGCCCACCGAGCTCATCCTGCACTTGCCTCTACAGGAAAGCGCCGGGCCTGCTCGTCTCGCAACCGGTCACACAGCCGATCGGCAGGCAACTGGACATCCGCGTAGGTGATCGGCTGGTCTTTCTTCACGTCCCGTACCAGGGTGCAATCCAGCGAAATTGCGATGGGAAGGAGGGATTCCTTCTGACAGATCTCGTAGCGTTCGACGAGGCCATAGCCCGTAAACCCACCAACGCCGTCCAGTCGTTCACCAGCCTTGAGATCTCGCTTTGCGCAGGTGACTGTGTCACAGACAGGCGCACCTCGGGGTGTGATCGTCGCATCATTGAACAGCACGGCACGTGCCACCGAGTGCGGAATTTGCCATGGTGGAAGATGGTACGGCGTATAGAACATATGCAATGGACCGTCTCCCATCTTCAGGTATGCCATCAACTTTCGCTTGGCGGGATGGTCGTTGAAGCAGATGACGAACGCTCCGGTGTGCGGGGCGGCGCCGAGCGAGTAGTCGACCAGACCGCCGTTAGCGAAATCCTCTGGCTTGAACTGGGCAACCATGTCATTGACATGGGCACAAGGATATCCCCTCATCCCCCGTACGCTGGGCACGAAGCCAGTTGCGTTTCCCATGATTGCCGCCTCGAGCGCAAGCTTGGAGCCATCCGCAAATGAGGCGAGGACCTTTGGGTTCTGGGCGTATTTGGCAGCAAATTCACGCTGCGTATCGGGATTTCGATATCGATCAAGGAAGCCCTTCATTTGCCCCATCAGTACGGGCTTGTAGCCAATGCTGTCCAGGAATCGATACAGATTCATCCCTACGCCAGGCTCGTCACCGTCCGTGTACGTCAACACGACCCCGGCACGATCCGCGTAGGTCTTGAGGATGGGCCCGACGGTCGCATCGACTTCAGCGCTGAGGAGGACGACGTGCTTGCCGTTCACGAGAGCCCTGTAGCTGACCTGAGTGCCAAACTCTACGTGCCCTGTCGCTTCAATGACGGCATCGATACCACCGGCCTCACATACGAGCGAGGCATCATCCGTCACGGCGTAATGGTGACTGGCGATCGCATTCTCGAGTTCGACGACGGAGCTGACACGTCGTACTTCGTCAATGCCGGCTTCATTGAACGCCTGTTCCGCCTTGGCAATCGTGCGGTTGGCAATCGCAACCAGACGCATCCCCCGGATGGCCGTGACGATCTGCAGGGCAATGCAGCGCGCCATATAGCCCCCGCCGACAATCGCCACCCGCACGGGATTGTTGGCCTCAAGCCGGGCGGCCAATGCAGTATCAACAATGATCATCAGGATCCCCCCAGCCAGAACACGCCATTCGCCACCGTGGCTCCGGCAACATCAGCAAGTTACACCAACCTCCATCTGGCATTCACGGGTTCAGTGCAAAAAATGTGACATAGTGGGGATGGATACCACGACCAGCCGCGCAAACAGGGTCCGGTGGCTGCAACAACCCAACTTCTTTGCTTTTCGACCGCCTATTTCCGGGTCACCAGCATGTCATATTGGAACTCCAGCGCTTCCCGGTACTGCCCCAGTCGTTCCCGCACCACCCGGAGGGGCGCTTCGGGCAGCTGCTTCAGCTCGTCAAACTGCGCAAGCACCGTCACTGGGTCAAACGTTTCGATCGAGTGGCAATATCTCCCAAGTCCCATCTCGACCATCAAGTCAGTGTTCTTCGCCGCATACTCGATAGAGACGACTGGGCGTTCAAGGAGCAGTGCGAACAGGACATTGTGAAAGCGCGTGGCGATCAGCAGGTCGGTCTTCGCGATGTCTGCAAGCACATCAAGATAAGACTTCATCGGGCTCGCCACGAGACTTCCTGCTGCCACAGCAGCCTGAAACTCCGGCATCGCCAGCAAGTCCGTAACCGGCCGCTGATCTGCACCCCGGGTTCCGACGACGAGCCGCACGGCATGCCCCCTGCGTATCAGCTCGCCCACGAGCAATCGTAGCTTCTCGATGTATCCCGCATAGATGCGCTCGCCTGCCTCTCGGTTCACGTTCCAACCCAAGTAACCCATGACTCCAATACCAATCGTTCGCGGGGGCCATTGAACCGGTCGTAACAGCTCTGGATCAGTTACGGGCAGGCTGAATACCATATCGGGAAGCACTGCATCGTTTTCTGCGTGAATGCCGATATCCATGGCGAACTTATGCGATGAGCGTTCGCGATACGATCGGTAGTCGGCCATATTCATGGCCTCCCTGAACCAACGAATGCTCAGCGGGTGATCGACGGGACCTGCGCCTATGCTGAGAAACTTTACGGACCCGCCGTTGGCACGGACAGCCGAGCACCAGCGCTTGAGGTGGTGAGGCACGTCAAAAGGACCCTGATAGAAGTCATCTGCGATGCCCGTTCCTGCTATCAGAAGGAGGTCAATACCGCGAGCCAGCCTTCGGGTTCGCAACCAGCGAAGAGGTTCCGTCAGCAGCTGAAGAAAACCACGACAGCCCTCGCGCAGCCAATAGAAGCGGATCCATTGCACACAACGCGCTACCGGCATCACATCATGAGGCATTTGTGTGCGAAACTCGCCAAGCCCGGAAGCTGCATTCGGCGGCTCAGAAACGATGATCAGGTTGGCGAAAGAAAACCTCGCCTTGATGGCTTGCACGGTCGCAGCCAGCGTTGCCTCGTTGCCGATGTTGTTCACGCCAAAGAGCCCGAAAAGCGCGATTTTTTTTAGATTCTTGTCAGCCATCAACACCGAGGGTACTCTATTTCCTGTTGGCTTGAGTCGGCAGTAACCAGCTGGAGCGACGCTCATGAAGATTTGCGACAGCAATCGACACGGACTGCAGCGGCCACGATCGCGTGCCATGTATCAAGTGAGCGGGCAGAGCGGACCATGTGGGGTCAAGACCTCAGCCTGCATGACTAGGTCATAAGAGTGCTGTGATGCGCGCCTGTTTGATGAAATTCCGTGATCCACTGCTCAGTGCCATCCTGGTGCAGGGAGCGTTACTGGGGGTCGGCGGTTGCCAGCAGGCGCAATCCGCGGTAACCACCACTAGCACCCTGAATGTGACTCTCAAAGCGTCCGCTCTGTCTGTTCCCGAAAGCAGCACCATTACGCTCAACTGGAATGCCCCGCACGCCGCTGGCTGCACGGCTGCTGGCTCTTGGTCAGGCATGAGGGCAGCTTCCGGCTCGGAGTCAATTGGACCCATGCTGACCCCCGCGGTCTTCTCACTACGCTGCTTCAGCGCAGAAGCGACGGCGGATGCTGCGCTCAGGGTGGTCACAAGGGCCGGGACTCCAAGATCCTTCTTCCCTCTGCGCGCATCACAGAACCAGCGGCACTTGGTCGACGCACAGGGGGTACCCTTCCTCATCCATGGCGATTCGGCATGGTCGTTGATTGCGGAGCTCAAGCGGGAGCAGGTCATCCGCTATCTCGATGACCGGCGAGCACGTGGATTCAATACCCTTCTGGTCAACCTCCTGGAGCACAAATTTGCGACGAGAGCGCCGCGGAATGCCTATGGTGATGCGCCTTTCCTGAAGGCAGGCGATTTTGCGAAACCCAATCCCGCCTATTTCAGCCATGCCGAATGGGTACTGCAGCAGGCCGCGGACCGCGGCTTTCTTGTCCTGCTGGTACCTGCTTACCTTGGATTCAATGGCGGAGATGAAGGCTGGCATCAGGAACTCAACGAGGCGCCACCCGGCGGTTTGTCCAGGTTCGGGAACTACCTAGGGCAGCAATTCCAGGCCCTGCCAAACATCATCTGGGCCTATGGAGGCGACTACAACCCGCCGAACCGCAGACTGGTACAGGACATTGCAGCCGGAATTCGCGCCTTCGACACCCATTCGCTCGGCACGGCCCATGCCGCGCCTGAAGCGTCCGCACGGGAAATCTGGGGTAGCGAGTCATGGCTTAACGTGGGCACCGTCTATACATACGAACATGTTGTGGGCAAGTCCACCATTGAATACCAGCGCGCGCCAACCATGCCTTTCTTTCTGCTTGAAAGCAGCTATGAAGCGGAGCAGACACATGACCTGAACCTTGTTCGCGCGCATGCCTACCAGGCCATGCTTTCGGGTGCGGCGGGGCAAATCTTCGGCAACAATCCGATCTGGCACTTCAGCGGTCCCGGACTGAATCCACCCGACGCAACTTGGGAGGCCTCGCTGAACAGCCCGGGTAACCAGAGCATGCAGCACCTTCTGGCACTATTCTCTTCTCATGACTGGTGGAGGCTTGAGCCGGATCTGAATGGCCAATTGCTCAAGGACGCGACGGGTTCCGAAGGGGAGCGCGCCGTCGCTGCCATGGCGAATGACAGAAGTTTCGCCATGATCTACCTGCCGGCCGGACGTCCCATCAAAATTGACCTGAAACGCTTTGCATGCCGGATGTGCGAGGCATCTTGGTACAACCCGTCCACCGCCGCTTACGGCCCTACAATCCCGTTGAGCGCCGCAGATGCCGGGGTCATGGAACTCAGGCCTCCAGACGGCAATAGCAAAGGCGCGACAGATTGGGTTCTGGTCATGAATGCAGAGCGCACTCCGCAAGCACCAACCAAACCTCCAAGTATCACGGAGTAGTTGCAGATGTCTCCGTCTGATGAGACTGAATTCCGTCGCGCAGCCGGCCAACAACCAAGCACTGGCGTGAGCGGGCACGGCCTTGCAGTCGGGAATATCCTGAGAGCGGCAGTGCTCACCTGCGCAAGCTTGATTGCTGCGTGCGGCGGTGGCGGTGATGGTCAGGCCGGCACCTCGGCGAGCTCTCCCGCTCCCGCACCCACGCTGACCTTGAGCGCCTCGCCCACCAGCGTGGCGAGCGGCGGCGCGTCCACGCTGACGTGGTCGAGCGCCAATGCCACGAACTGCACTGCTTCGGGAAACTGGTCGGGAAGCCAGATAGTCAACGGCTCGACTTCGACCGGGCCGCTGACCGCCAGTGCGAGCTACACGCTTGCCTGCACCGGCGCGGGCGGCAGCGTCACGCAGAACGTCAATGTGACCATTGATCCGCCCACGCTCACTCTGGTTGCCTCGCCCACGACCGTCGTCAGCGGTGGGTCATCCACGCTGACGTGGTCGAGTATCAATGCCACGAGCTGTCTGGCATCGGGCGCCTGGTCGGGCAACAAGGCGACCAGTGGCACAGTCTCGACGGGTTCGCTTACGGCGAACTCCACGTTTACGCTGACCTGTAGCGGACCAGGAGGTACCGCAAGTCCACGCAGCGCCACGATTGCGGTCTCTGCACCCCCTCCTGCGCCAATACTGACGCTGAGCGCCTCGCCCACCAGTGTGGCGAGCGGCAGTGCGTCCACGCTGACGTGGTCGAGCACCAGTGCCACCAGTTGTCTGGCTTCGGGCGCCTGGTCAGGCAACAAGACGACCAGTGGCGCCGCCTCCACCGGCGCACTCACCACCAACTCCGCCTTTACGCTGAGCTGCAGCGGTGCCGGGGGCTCTGTCAGTCGCAGCGTCGGCGTCACCATCCTCGCCGCCCCTACGCTGACCTTGAGCGCCTCGCCCACCAGTGTGGCGAGCGGCAGTGCGTCCACGCTGACGTGGTCGAGCAGCAATGCCACCAGCTGCCTGGCTTCGGGCGCGTGGTCAGGAACCAAGACAGTCAGTGGAACCGCCTCCACCGGGGCACTCACTACCAACTCCACCTTTACGCTGAGCTGCAGCGGACCCGGGGGTAGTGTCAGTCAGACGGCCGTGGTCGCCATTGCGCCGCCCACACTGACCTTGAGCGCCTCGCCCACCAGTGTGGCAAGCGGCAGTGCGTCCACGCTGACGTGGTCGAGCACCAATGCCACCAGCTGCACCGCCTCGGGTGCTTGGAGCGGTCCCCAGTCACTCAATGGCACCGCCTCAACCGGCGCACTCACTATCGACTCTACCTTTACGCTCGCTTGCACCGGCACCGGCGGCAGCATCACGCAAAGCGTCATCGTTGTGATTTCCGCGGGAACTCCCGCCCCAACGCTGACCTTGAGCGCGTCGCCCACCAGCGTGGCAAACGGCAGTGCGTCCACGCTGACATGGTCGAGCACCAATGCCACCAGCTGTACCGCCTCGGGTGCGTGGAACGGCCCCCAGTCACTCGATGGCACCGTCTCCACCGGCGCACTCACTACCGACTCTACCTTTACGCTGAGCTGCAGCGGACCAGACGGTAGCGTCACTCAGAGTGCCGTGGTCACCATTGCGCCGCCCACGCTGACCTTGAGCGCTTCACCTACCAGTGTGGCGAGCGGCGGTGCGTCCACGCTGACGTGGTCGAGCAGCAATGCCACCAGCTGCCTGGCTTCGGGTGCGTGGTCAGGAACCAAGGCGGTCAGTGGCACCGCCTCCACCGGGGCACTCACTACCGACTCCACCTTTACGCTGAGCTGCAGCGGACCCGGGGGTAGTGTCAGTCAGACGGCCGTGGTCGCCATTGCGCCGCCCACACTGACCTTGAGCGCCTCGCCCACCAGCGTAGCGAGTGGCAGTGCGTCCACGCTGACATGGACTACCACGAGCGCCTCCAGCTGTACCGCCTCGGGTGCGTGGAGCGGTCCCCAGTCACTCAATGGCACCGCCTCAACCGGCGCACTCACGACCGACTCCACCTTTACGCTGAGTTGCAGCGGACCCGGCGGTAGCGTCACTCAGAGTGCCGTGGTCGCCATCGATCCGCCCACGCTGACCTTGAGTGCCTCGCCCACCAGCGTGGCGAGCGGCAGTGCGTCCACGCTGACGTGGTCGAGCAGCAATGCCACCAGCTGTCTGGCTTCGGGTGCGTGGTCAGGGACCAAGGCAGTCAGTGGCACCGCTTCCACCGGCGCACTCACCACCGACTCCACCTTTACGCTGAGCTGCAGCGGTGCCGGGGGCTC
>CAISDJ010000074.1 GCA_903884105.1 uncultured Pseudomonadota bacterium
GATGGCCCTCGAAAAGGGACGCGCCAGGACGCCATCGACGGCCACATCGAGATCGGAAGGCGATGCCGTGAACTCGGCGTCGACACGATCGTCGTCTTCGACACTCACTGGCTGGTCAACGCCAACTATCACATCAACTGTGCGCCTGACTTTGAGGGCACCTACACCAGCAACGAGTTGCCGCATTTCATCAGCAACCTGCATTACTCAATGCCGGGAAACCCGGTGCTGGGACAGCTGCTGGCGCGGGTGTGCAGCGAGCACGGCGTCGAGACGCTCGCGCATCCAGCCACGACCCTCGGCCCCGAGTACGGCACGCTGGTGCCGATGCGGTACATGAACGCCGACCGGCATTTCAAGGTGGTCTCGGTGTCGGCGCTCTGCACGGTGCACTACCTCAATGACAGCGCGCGGCTGGGCTGGGCGATGCGAAAGGCAGTGGAGGAGCACTACGACGGGACGGTGGCGTTCCTCGCCAGCGGGTCCTTGAGCCACCGGTTTGCACAGAACGGCCTGGCACCGGAATTCGCGTTCAAGATCTGGAGCCCGTTCCTCGAGCAGCTCGACCACCGCGTGGTGCAGATGTGGCAGCAGGCAGAATGGGCTGACTTCTGTGCGATGCTCCCCGAGTACGCGGCCAAGGGTCATGGCGAAGGCTTCATGCATGACACGGCGATGCTGCTCGGCGTGCTCGGCTGGTCGGCTTATGACGCTCCCGTCGAGGTCATCACGCCGTACTTCGGTGCATCGGGGACCGGACAGATCAACGCGGTCTTCCCGGTCACGCCACAGGACGGAAGCGCGATTCCGAAGGCGGTGGCCTCCAGCGCCGACGGTTATTCGTCGGTCGCCACTCGGCTGTAGTCACCTCGTCAGGCACTCCAAACCCATGCCCCACCTCGTCATCCTTTACAGCAGCAACCTCGAGTCGCGCACCGATGTTTCGGCGCTGTGCAGGCGCCTGGCCGATACGATGCTGGCGCAGCGCGACGAGGGCGGCCGGGCCGTCTTCCCGGCCGGCGGAACGCGCGTGTTCGCCTATCCGGCGCCGCACTTCGCCATCAGCGACGGCGGCGCCGCCGGGCGCGTTGCGGGCGGTGATGGTGATTACGGATTCGCTTATTTGAACCTGCGCATGGGCCGTGGCCGCAGCGAGGCCGTGCAACAGGGTGTGGGCGGCGCGCTGATGGCGGTAGCGAAGGCGCACTTCGAGCCGTTGATGACCGCGATGCACCTCGGCGTGACGCTGCAGATCGATGTCGGCTCGGAGGTGTTCGACGCCAAGTACAGCACCCTGCATCCCCTATTCAACAAGACAGACAACAAGGTTGACTGATCCATGCTGGCACAAGACACGATCTCCCAACTTGCCCGCGAGCTCTACGACGCGCGCAAGAGCCGCACCCAGGTGCGTCACTTCTCGAAGCGTTTCCCGGAAATGACGATCGAGGACGGCTACGCGATCCAGCGTGCCTGGGTCCAGCTCGAATTGGCTGACGGTCGCACGATAAAGGGCCGCAAGATCGGTCTGACCTCGCGCGCCATGCAGCAAGCCAGCCAGATCACCGAACCCGATTTCGCGCCGCTGATGGACGACATGTTCTTCGCTCAGGGCGGCGACATCGAATTCAGCCGCTTCATCGCCCCACGTATCGAGGTCGAACTGGCGTTCATCCTTGGCAAGTCGCTGAAAGGGCCGGGCGCAACGCTGTTCGACGTCCTCTCGGCCACCGAGTATGTGACCCCGGCCATCGAGATCATCGATTCGCGCATCGAGCAGTTCGACCGGGAAACCAAGGTCATGCGCAAGGTCTACGACACCATCAGCGACTTCGCCGCCAATGCCGGCATCGTGCTCGGCGGCCGGCCGGTGCGGCCGAACGAAGTCGACCTGCGCTGGGTGGGTGCGCTGCTCTACAAGAACGGCGTCATCGAGGAAACCGGCCTTGCCGCCGCTGTGCTCAACCATCCGGCCGCCGGCGTCGCCTGGCTGGCCAACAAGATCGCACCCTACGGCGAGCAGCTCAGCGCCGGCGACGTGGTCCTGGCGGGATCGTTCACGCGACCGACTACGGCGCTGGCCGGCGATAACTTCCATGTCGACTACGGTCCGCTGGGCTCGGTCGCGTTTCGTTTTGTCTGACCACCAAGCCAAGCCATGAAAACTCCCGTCAACCCGTTCAAGCAGGCGCTTCGTGAAGGCCGTGTCCAGATTGGCCTATGGGTGGGCCTGGCCGATGCTTACGCGATTGAAGCCATGGCCAGTGCCGGATTCGATTGGCTGCTGATCGATGGCGAACACGCGCCCAACGATCTGCGCTCGGTGCTTGGCCAGTTGCAGGCCGTGGCACCGTACCCGACGCATGCCATCGTGCGACCGGTGATCGGCGATGTACCGCTCATCAAGCAGTTGCTCGATGTCGGCGCGCAGACGCTGCTGGTCCCGGTCGTAGAAACCGCTGAGCAGGCCGCCACGCTGGTCGCGGCGACGCGCTACCCACCGCGCGGCATCCGCGGCGTGGGCTCGGCGCTGGCGCGCTCATCGCGGTGGAACTTGATCGGCGACTACCTGCACACCGCGGATGATCAGATGTGCGTGCTGCTGCAAGTCGAGACGAAGAGGGGAGTTGAAAACCTGGCGGCCATTGCGGCCACGGAAGGGGTGGATGGCGTCTTTTTCGGCCCGGCCGACCTGTCCGCATCGATGGGCCTGCTTGGCCAGCCTGGCCACCCGGAAGTGCAGCGCGCCATCCTCGACGGAATCGCTGTGGTTCGCGCCGCAGGCAAGGCACCGGGCGTGCTCGCGGCCGACCCGAAACTGGCACGCCTGTACCTCGACGCCGGCGCCTTGTTTGTCGCTGTTGGCGTGGACGTCACGTTGCTGACCCGCGCCTGCCGCGACCTGGCAGCTGCCTACAAGAGCAACGCCTCGGTGCCACCTGCCACTGGCGGTGCGTATTGATGCAGCTCGCCACACCTGCGTGCATCTGTGTCTGGTAGCCAGCGGCTGCGCAGCACTTCACCTGCCATGCCCCGACGTGACTTGACTGCCCATTTGTATCCCGTGCCCGGCCTCAAGGGCATGTCGTAATCGAGGAGCCCAGCCGTGACCGTGCAGCCCGCCACCCTGAGTTCCGCACAGGCCATCGTCGACGGCCTCCTGCGCAATGGTATCCACACCCTGTTCGGCATCCCCGGTGTCCATACCTATCAGCTGTTCGAGGCGTTGTACGAAAGACGGGAGGAAATCCGCTTCGTCGGCACGCGGCATGAGCAGGGGGCGGCCTACATGGCCTACGGCTATGCGAAGTCCACCGGCCTACCCGCGGCCTATACCTGCGTGCCTGGCCCCGGCGTGCTCAATACCACTGCCGCGCTGTGCACCGCGTACGCCGGCAATGCGCCGGTGCTCTGCGTGACGAGTGAAATCCCCAGCAATGAAATCGGCCAGGGCCACGGCATCCTGCACGAGTTGCCCGATCAGCTCCGGACGCTCAAGTCGCTGACAAAGTGGTCGGGCCGCATCAACCATCCGACCGAGGCCCATGGCGTCGTGAACGAGGCGTTCCAGCACATGCTGGGCGGCCGGAGGGGACCGGTTGCAATCGAATGCCCGTGGGATACGCTGGGTCAGTCTGCAGCGCTGTTCCCTGTGGGGCCGATCGCTCCCCCTCCCGCTGCGCCGCCCGATCCCGCAGGCATTGCCCGGGCGGCGACACTGATCGCAGCTGCGAAGAACCCCCTGATCATGGTGGGGTCCGGCGCGATCGGCGCTCGCGCCGAGGTCAATGCCCTGGCAGAACTGCTGCAATGCCCGGCAACGTCCCATCGTTCTGGCCGCGGCATCGTGGGCGACGATACGCCGCACGGTCTGAATTGTGCTGCCGCCTATGACTATTGGCTTGGGTGCGACGTGCTCATCGCAATTGGCACGCGCATGGAGCTGCAGTTTCTGCGCTGGCGCAAGTTCCCTGAAAACTTGAAAATCGTCCGCATCGACATCGACCCGCGTGAGATGGTCCGCCGCAAGGCTGATGTGGGACTGATAACGGATGCGCAAGCAGGTACCGCGGCGCTGCTGGCCGCGCTTGTGCCGCTGGTTCCACCGCGCGCCGCTCGCACGGCGGAATTTGCCGCGTTGAAGCAGGCCTCACGGGCCAAGTACGCAGCCAGCGTGCAGCCGCAGGTCGGGTACCTGGATGTCATTCGTGAGGTGCTGCCGCGTGACGGGCTGTTCGTGGAAGAGATCTGCCAGATGGGCTTCACCGCCCGCTTTGCTTTTCCCGTCTATGCCCCCAACACGTATATCTCCTGCGCCTACCAGGACAACCTGGGCTTCGGCTACATGACGGCGCTCGGGGTCAAGTTCGCGCATCCCGACAAGGCGGTGGTCTCCATCAACGGCGACGGCGGCTTCATGTTCGGAGTGCAGGAACTCGCGACAGCCGTGCAGCACGGCATCAATGTCGTGGCCCTCGTGTTCAACAACCGGAGCTTTGGCAATGTGGTGCGCGACCAGCAATTCGCCTTCAAGGGACACCATATCGGCGACCGGCTGGTGAATCCCGATTTCACGGCGCTCGCCAGGTCATTCGGCGCGCTCGCCTTCACAGTCAGGAGCCCGGAGGAACTTCGCCCGGCGCTCACCGAGGCGCTCGCGGCCAACGCTCCCGTGCTGATCGAAGTGCTCGGCGAACCGGGCAGTGAAGGATCGCCCTGGCCGTTCCTTCACCCGTGGGCAACGTATTAGGATTTCGCGAGAGATGAGGAGCTGCCATGACCCTGTCCATGACCATCAACGGGCAACCGCGTGCCGCTGCCAAGACGCGAGAGGTACCGAACCCGTCCACTGGCGCCATTGTCGGCCAGATGCCGCTGGCCACGGCGGCCGATCTGGATGACGCGGTTGCGGCCGCCAAGGCCGCTTTCGTCAAGTGGTCAGCGACGCCGGACGACGTGCGCGTCAAGGCCTGCGTCGACATCGCCGACGTCCTCCACGCCAACGCCGAAGAATTGGCTCAGCTTCTGACTCGCGAACAGGGTAAGCCGCTCGGTGGGCTCGGTTCGCGTTTCGAGCTGGGCGGTGCGGAAGGCTGGGCGCGGTATACGGCCGGACTTGAGCTCAAGCCCAAGATCCTGCAGGACAACCAGGACGGCAAGGTGGAGCTTTTCCGCAAGCCTATTGGTGTCGTGGGGTCCATCACGCCCTGGAACTGGCCGTTGATGATCGCGATCTGGCACATCGTGCCGGCCCTCCGCACCGGCAACACGGTGGTGATCAAACCGTCACCCTATACACCGCTCTCGACACTGCGCATGGTCGAATTGCTGAACACAGTGCTGCCGCCCGGCGTACTCAATTGCGTGACCGGCGAGGACAGCATTGGCGCGCTGATGTCGGCACACGAGGACATCGGCAAGATGGTCTTCACCGGCTCCACCGCCACCGGCAAGAAGGTGATGGCCAGTGCCGCGGGGACGCTGAAGCGACTGACGCTGGAACTGGGTGGCAATGATGCTGGCATCGTGTTGCCGGATGCCAAGCCGGCCAGCATTGTCGAAGGCATCTTCTGGGGTGCCTTCATCAACAACGGCCAGACGTGCGGCGCGCTGAAACGCCTGTACGTCCACGACAGCATCCACGATGAGCTGTGCGCGGTCTTGGTGGACTACGCCAGCAAGATTCCCGTCGGCGACGGACTGGACGAACGCAGCGTCCTCGGTCCGATCCAGAACCGGATGCAGTTCGACAAGGTGTCCCGTCTGGTGGAAGACGCCAAGGCGCGGGGCGGCCAAGTCTTGCTGGGTGGACAGGCGCCCGAGAAAGGGCTGTTCTATCCCCTCACGATCATTGCTGGCCTGACCAATGGCATCGCGCTGGTGGATGAAGAGCAGTTCGGTCCGGTCTTGCCGATCATCCGTTACTCCAACGTGGAAGACGCGATCGCCATGGCCAACGACAATCCCAACGGCCTGGATGCCTCGGTGTGGTCGAATGACATCGCGGCCGCCAAGGCGATTGCCGCGCGCATGGAGTGCGGCACGACCTGGATCAACAAGCATGCTGCCATCCAGCCCAACGCGCCGATGGGGGGCGTGAAAAACTCCGGGATCGGGGTCGAATTCGGCGAGGAAGGATTGGCCGAGTACACCACTATCCAGGTGGCCTTCAGCTGACCGGGTGGGTGGGTGCCAGAAGCCTCGAGGCGCGACTCGTCACCACGGTGAGGGTGAACGTGCGATGCCGTGACTGCGTGCGCACCCTTCGACCGCTATTCCATCGCTGTGCGCGGAGCCACTCGCTCAGCTTGCCGCAGTGTCACTGCCAGAGCGAGGCCTCCTGCCAGGATCCACACGTCGCCGACAAGGTGCCCCCGATGGGTCGGGTCGTTCAGGGCATGGAAGAGCATGACGCCGCCATGAGCAAAGCTCGACCAGGCCAGAAACCACAGGAAGCTCGCGTGCCGCAATGGCTGACGGACCGCCCGTAGCGCGCAGAATCCGGCTGTAACGTAGATGCTGACGATCATCTGGTCGTGGATCGCGTTGTAGGGTGGCCACCGCCAGCCGCCAAACAGGTCGAAGAACACCAGTGCGGGTATGCCAACAAGTCCCATCACGACCCAGGCCAAAATGGCGCTCTTGAGTGGCAGCAGCGTTGGCGATTGCATGTGAACTCCAGGAGGGCGCGGCAGGGTCTCGCGAGGCAAGAATTCACATTCGCAAGCCTTCCTCCATCGGTTTCGCGACAAGCTTGTGAACGAGTCACTATTTGCGTGTTGCCGGCCAGTCTTCCGTGCCGGGGGCTGCTCATCCGCTTGTGCTGCCTTGCGATACGATCCAGCGAGTCGCGCACCTTGGCGAAAAGGGGGCGCGATGATGAGGTGCCCCTCTGGCCGGAACGGGGTAAATAGCGGAGTGGCGGGGCCTGAACTGCGGTACACTGCATCGCAACACGTTCGTTTTCAACAGATTCGGATAGAGCCCGGAGCGTTTCGCGTTTCGGGCTCTTTTTCCATCTGGCGCCGGCACTCGAGTGCGGCGGGACAGTCGGCCTCTTCCAGCTATTTCGGAGCAAGGTAGTTCAACAATGCAAGCAAAAACCAAGTCGGCTGGTTCGAAGGTGAAGTCGCCGAGTGTGGCCAAG
Source organism: uncultured Pseudomonadota bacterium (assembly GCA_903884105.1). Classification (GTDB taxonomy): domain Bacteria; phylum Pseudomonadota; class Gammaproteobacteria; order Steroidobacterales; family Steroidobacteraceae; genus CAIUGU01. The sequence continues at coordinate 7,148 of CAISDJ010000074.1, forward strand.
GCACCGACTACCGCGAAGGCGGAAGGCACCTGGGCGAGCACGATCAAGAATGCGCTCAAGAAGAAGCAGGGCAACCAGGGTCCGGCGGAAGCGAATGCCAAGGCCCACGCCCAGCAGTCGTTTGCGCATTCGAAGATGGGGCGAGCGAATCCGCCGCGCCAGTGAGGTGTCGGGAGCTGCGCAGCTGCTCCCGAGTTGACGACCCGCAGATCCCGATGAATCAATCGAGGCAGCAGTGACTTCAAGACCGATAGCTGAGGATTTGAGTCTGTCAGACGCCCTGGTGACGGAGTTTCCTTCCGTGGAGTCGCTGTCGATTTCGTATCTGCAGTCGACGCCGGGTGACGGCTACCCCGGGACGTCGGTTTCATGGGATCCGTCGAAGGGCGATCGTCTTGAGTGCTTGAACACCGCTTGCCTCAAAGGGGGCGTCGCGATCGCGGCGCTGTTGAGTCCCATCGTAGCCACCGCTCAGAGCAAGGCGGTTCGCAAGAAGCCCTGCAGTGGTCAGGAACGGATGACCAACGGCGAGTTCCGGCCCTGCGCCAACGTCTTCATGATCGCCGTGGAGTTGCGATACGTGGCGTCCTGATTTCGAGATCTCTGCTTCGCCTTAGGCCTTTCGTCCCTCAAGACGCGCAGCCACCGTTTCCCAGTTGATGTTCGTCATGAACGCGTCGATGTACTTTGCCGTGGCGGCGCCGTAATCCATCTGGTACGCGTGCTCGTACATGTCCATGACGAGAATGGGCTTCGTGAAGGCCGGGTTGGACGTGTGGTCCGCGAGCCAGTAGTTCTCGAGCACGCCGAGATGCTCATTCATCCCCAGCACCACCCAGCCCGAACCGCCGCCGAGACCGGCACCAATTCGCCGGAACTCGGTCTCCCATGCGTCGTATGAGCCGAACGCTGTCGCGAGCTTGGTGCGCAGATCCGCGGGAGTCTTGCCATCGCCCCCCAAGTTGCCAAAGTAGAGCTCGTGCAGGACCACTGAACCGGTACGCACCAGGTGTTCACGCTTGTAGTCCGTGTACAGGTAGGGCGGGTCGTTGGTGGCAAGGGCTTCGCGCAGCTTGCCTCGAACAACGTTCAGCGCTCTCACTGAGCCGGTGTAGTTGTTCTCCCAGTGCGAGACGATCAGTTTCTCGGAGATGCCGGTCAGCGCCTTGGGATTGAAGGGCAGGGGCTTTGCATCGTGGCTATAGGTGAAGGCCTTGCCGGAGGTGTCGGGATCGGGTGCTGCGCCGGCGACCGCCGTCTTCGCGGCGGTCATCGCGACAGTGGCCGCGAGGCCAGCCTGGACCAACTGTCTTCGCGTCAGGTCAGCCATGGTCGATCTCCTTTAGCCAGGGAACGCCAGCGAGCATAGTCCTATTGGCACCCGAGCGGGCATGCTGTCACTGGCGCTCCTATTGGGGGGGGACGTCAGAAACGGTACTGGTACGCCAGCGAGGCCACATGCAGCGAATAGTGCGGCGCGGTCTCGCTGGTAGGCAATACGCCGGTGAGCCCTCCGAACTGCATGCCCTCGTAGGCGTAATCGCTGGCGCGAAGCCAGGCATAGCGGTAGTCGAACCGCAATGTGGACGCGGAACTGAGTGCATAGCGGGCATTGAGCATGGCATCCCATCGCTGTGTCTTCACCGTCGGCAGCGGCGCGGCGGCGAGGTAGTACGCGGCGATCGTGCCTGCCGGAGCACCCGTGACGGCGAGCGGGTTGTTGACGTAGTTGCCGCCGATGACCTCATTGTCGGAGGCAGCGCGACTCAACAGCAGCTCCAGTCCCACTGCCAGCTTGCCATCCAGCAGGTTCTTGCGATCGGAAGAGAAGCCGTAGGTGTGCGTTCGATCGAGCATGCGGGTCGACCAGTCGAGGCAGGGGTCGATCTTGTTGCTGGCGTTGCGCAGTGAAATCGTCGGGAAGCACCCTCCGGCGATGGCCGTGAACCCGTTGACGTTCTGGGTTGCACTGTTGGCTGTATACGTGTTGCCGGCACTGCGAGCGCGCTGGTTCTCGTAGGTGTAGAACAGGGTGAGCGCGAGGTCGTCGGTGGCCGCGAGCGAGCCTTCCAGGTTGGTCGTCCAGCTGCGTGAGTCGATCAGGCCATAGCGGGACTCCGTGAAGTCGTCCTTGCGATAGTCGGCGTTGGCGTGCAGTGCCAGGACTTCAGTTGGCTGCCATTCCACGACGATCTTCGCCTTGTCGCGGCTGCGGTCAGCCATGTTGTACCGACGCAGGCCAGTCAGTTCGCTGATGCGGTTCTGGTTGGCATAGGCGGCATTGGCGAGCGCGTTGTTCAGCGGGAAGAACAGGTTCTGGTTCCCGGTCGTTGCGACAAGGCCCGTAGTCGGTCCATAGCCGTTCAGGCCGTTGGCCAGCATGTAAGCGTACGCGCTCAGGCCGCCAGTCGCCGTCGACGGGCTGACGTTGGCCATCGGCACCAGCGCGAGGAAGGCGTCCTCGTTGTAGCTTCCGACGTCGCGTTCAGAGTGGCTGACGCTGAGCCGCGTATCCAGTGTGGCGAGCAGATTGGCGCGCCACTCGAGGGACAGCGTGTTCTCTCTAGTATTGGCCGCATCGGCGCAGGTAATCCACGAGCCGTCGCACCAGCGATCCAGGCTCTGCCACTCGTAGGCTCCCTTGAGCGAGTGACCTGACGTCAGCCTCAGCGTGGCATCCGCAGTCACCTGGTTCATCCGCCGGCTATAGGGGCGGCTCGAATTGACGTTGGCATTGCTGCCGAGGAGCGTTGGCGATACGCCGAGCGCGGCACTGAACGCGGAATTGATCGCGGTCGTGGCGGCGGGCTCGTTGGCATCGTAGTAGGAAAACGTATGCACCGCCGTCCGGTTGTCCCGCTCATCGAACTTGTACGTGAGCCCGAGGGCCAGCTTGTTCGTGGGCCGGCTCGTCAGCTTCAGGTTGTAGGTCTGCGTGACCACCAGGCCGTTGAGCGACGTCGTCGGTACCAGGGGAGTGCTGGCGTCGGTCAGGAAGACCGCATTCTGCGTGTTGCGGCCATAGGCGCCGGTCAGAACCAGGCGGGTCGAGCGGCTGAAATCGTGGCCGGCGTTCAGCGACAGCGTATGCGCCTGGTTGCTGGGCGCGCTGGTCATCGTCATCGACGTCGCAGGATTTGCCCAGTTCGTCCATGTCAGTGAGTCGATGTGGTTCGTGAACTTCGAGCCGTAGTAGCTGAGTTGCAGGAAGTTGGCCCGGGTACGCTTGGCCAGCGTTACCGTGAATTGGTCTGTTGTCTGGTCGATGGGGTCGGCGAGGATGGTCGAGATATCGGCACCCGTGACACGGGATACCGAGCCCATGGGCTTGGCTCCCGTCTTGTCCGAGCGGTTCGTGTTGACCGCGATCTCCCACTGGCGGGGCGCGATGTAGCTGACGCCGGCTTCATAGCGTGTGCGGGTGGTTGTCAGGTCGTGATGCGCGAACAGCGGCAGGTCGGCGGCCAGAATGCCATTCGCTGTCGTGAGCTGTGCCGGCGTCGGGGCGGTCAACACGCCGGTCACGAGCGCGCTGGAAGTCGTTACCGCTGCTGACAGCCCCCGCGCATTGGCCGCCGTGGCGCTGACACGCGGAACAACCGGCACCAGCCAACTGGAGGGCAGCGTGAGGATGTCGCCGCCCGCGCCTGCATAGGGCGTCGAATAACTGTCCGAGCGGTTGCGGCGGATTTCGTCGTAGCCGAACGTCACACGAAAGACGCCCTGCTTGCCGTATTCGGCGGCGACGTTCCGTGTGCTCAAGCCCAGGTTCGAGGCGGCCAGCTTCCAGCGCGTCGCATCGTCAGTGTTGTAGCGCCCCCCTCCGTGCACGGCCAAGGAGCCGACCAGGAACGCGCCTTCATCCTCGAGGCCATTGTACTCGCCGAACTTGAAGGAGCTGTCCGAGACGCCGCCCAGCCCCAGTTCGAGCGTATTGCCCGGAACGGTGAGGGCTCTGACCTCATCGCTGACCGCAGGCTCCGCAGCGAGTGCCGCATTGACCGCCAGCACGACCCCGACCGCCAGCACGATCGGACGAAGCGGGTTCGACTGCAGGCGACCTGTGACGAAACGGCACTTCATCGCTGGAACTTCGCGCCGGCGGGGTGGTTGGACCCGTGGATCAGCACGTGGCAATTGAGGCATGCGCGTGCGGCAAGCTGGGCACGAGCGGCCGAATTGGCGAGCGGATTCAGGCCCCCTGCCGTGGCCACCGCACCGTCTTGCAGATTCGCAGCACTGTTGACGGCATTGGCATGGTCACCACTGTGGCACTCCTGGCACAGCCACGGCACGCGCGCCTTCAGCAGCGGGGCCACCGTCGAACCATGGGGCGTGTGGCAGTTCGTGCAGTCATCTGCGACGGGCGCGTGCTCCCACAGGAAAGGTCCGCGCTTCTCGGCGTGGCAGGTAAAGCACGTGTCGTTGACTGACGCCTTGGCCATCAGGTGGTCGCTCGTCGAGCCATGCGGATTGTGACAATCGGCGCAGGCCATCTTCGCGGCCGCCAGCGGATGGGTGGAGACGAGGTGGGTCTGTGCGCGCTGAGTCTTGTGGCAGCCGAAGCAGACGTCGGGTTGCGAGAGCTTCGTCAGTACGGGATCGGCGGCCGCATGGACGGTGTGGCAGCCAGCGCAGGCAATGTCGCGACTCTCGTGCTGGCTACCGCGCCACAGTGCACGATTGGATCCTTCGTGGCAGCCGAGACAAGTCCCTGCCTGCAGCTTCGCATCGCTCTTGCCGCGAACACCGAACGTGACGTCGGGGAGCGTGCGCTTGGCCCCCGTGCCGCCGGTGTTGCGGATGTGACCTTCACTGGCTCCATGGCAGGACTGGCAGCCAGGGGTACGCTCGTCCGCCTTCACGCCATGGCGCGTCTTGTACATCGCGAGGATGGGCTTGGTCTCGCTCTCGTCGTGGCAGCGGGTACAGGCGGCATCGCCGGTCAGCGTGCGGTCGACAGCCGCGGACTCTTGTGCCAGGACAGTGGAACTCGTCGCCAGCAACAGGAATGCGGCGATCGACCAGACAGCGGGCTTTCCAGGCGGTTTCACGCTGCGATCCCCGTCGCTCGGTCAACGTGGATCGGGGAGGTCATTTCGCCGTCCCGCCTTCGAGCGACAGGATCCAGTCTACGAGGTTCGTGATGTCTTCAGGCTTGGGTGTCTTGACGATGGCGTGATTCTCTTCGTGTCCGTCGGCGAACTTTACTTTTTCGCCGCTCGTCACGTGCTGGATCAGCTTGGCCTGTGCCTCTGGATTGCCCCTGTACTTGGCGGCGACATCCCGGTAGGCCGGGCCTTCCTTGGCCTTGTCCTGGGCGTGGCATTTGAGGCAGCCGCTGCGCCCTGCCAGCATCTTGGCCTTGCCTTCATCGACCGCGGCGGCAGTACCAGACCCGATCAAGTCGGTGATCAGCAGGGCACTCGCGATCAGGGTCCAGGTCAGGATCGGATTGCGCATGGGATTACTGACCTCCTGAGGAGCCGAAAGACGTCAGGCCATTGTGCATCCCCGATTTCTGCCGGGGAACCGGAGTGGGGTAGGGGTTATACGGAGGGGAATGGCCGGCGCTCCCCCTCGGGAGAGGCAACTCGGCTTAGAATGGCGTGCTGCCGGCACGGAGTGCCTGCACAGCCCTCAGCGTGGTGGAGTCCTTGATGCCCCTTGCCCGGAACGCATTGCCACCGAAGCCACAGTCTGCTGGCAGTTGCACCCCCCACCTGCTCAGCCTTCGCCATGGTGGGTGAGGCGGAGCGGCCGGCCGAGGCCGCGCCACGCAAATCGAATCGCGCTGCGTCCCTGCTAGTGGCGGCCGGCATCCTGCTGAGCCGCATTTTGGGGTTGGTCCGCGAACGCATGCTCGCCATCTATTTCGGTACGGGATTGCAGGCGGACGTGTTCAGTGCCGGCTTGCGCATGCCCAATGTCCTGCAGAACCTGCTGGGCGAAGGCACGCTCAGTGCGTCGTTCATCCCGGTGTACTCGGAGCTGTTGGGGCAAGGCCGGACGAAAGAAGCGGGGCGCGTGGCCGGGGCCATGTTCGCACTGCTGCTCGGGATCGCCGGGGGCATCGCGCTCCTCGGCGTGGTACTGGCACCCCTGCTGGTGACGGTGTTTACACCGGGCTTCGAGGGACACCGGCGCGACCTCATGATCACCGTGGTGCGCATCGTGTTTCCGATGACAGGCGTGCTCGTGTTGTCGGCGTGGGCGCTCGGCATCCTGAACAGCCACCGCAAGTTCTTCATTCCTTACTTCGCTCCAGTCTTGTGGAACGTGGCGATCATTGCCGCGTTGATCGCGTTCGCCCATCGAGTCGATCTCGACGGCTTGCTGATGGCGGCAGTGTGGGGTGCGCTTGTCGGCGGCTTCCTGCAGTTCGGTATCCAGCTCCCCTGGGTGCTAAAGCTCGACCGCGAGATTCGCCTGAACAGCGGTCGCGGGGAACCGGCCTTCAAGGAGATCATTCGCAATGCCGGTCCCGCCATCATGGGGCGCGGCGTCGTGCAGCTCAGCACCTATGTCGACATGGTGCTCGGCAGCCTGCTGGCGATTGGCGCGGTGGCGCGGCTGCGATATGCGCAGGCGCTCTATGTGCTGCCCATCAGCCTGTTCGGCATGAGCATTGCCGCTGCGGAATTGCCGGATCTGGCACGAGACCGTGCGCAAGGCACTGCCGCGCTGCGTGAGCGCACGATTGCGGCTGCCACTCGTGTTGCGTTCTTCGTCGTGCCAAGCTTCGTGGCGTTCGAGCTGATCGGCGAGATCTTTGTCGCCGGCATCTATCGCGCGGGCCAGTTCGGCGTCGCGGATGTGCGTCTTGTCTGGCTGACCCTCGCGGCATACAGCATCGGCATGCTCGCCTCGACGAGTGGCCGGATCTACCAGACCGCGTTCTTTGCGCTGCGCGATACCAGGACGCCGGCGAGGGTGGCTGGGTTGCGTGTACTCACGTCGGCGATCGCAGGGGGCGCCTTGATGCTGCAGTTCGAGCCGGTGACGCTCAGCGGAGTGACCGTTCCGGCCGGCCTGTTCGGGGACGTTCGGGTTGCAGGGTTGTCCCTCGGGCCCGTTGGACTCGCGCTGGGAGCAGCCGTCGGTGCATGGCTCGAATGGGCGCTGTTGCGCGGCAGCCTCTCTCGACAGATCGGGTCTGTGGGGGTCGGCGCGGGAGCACTCGGTCGCTTGTTCGGCGCGGCCATCGCCGGCGCAGCAGGAGGGTACGGCCTCAGCCTGGCCCTGCATGACGTTCATCCCATGATCACGGCCGGCTTGGTCGCGTCCGTGTTTGGAGTGATTTATCTCGCCATGACCCGGCTGCTGGGGGTGACCGAAGCCCGCGTCGTCATGGACGGGTTGTTGCGCCGGCTCCTTCGCCGGCAGCATTGAACGGCAGTCGCCGCTGATTCACGATTCGCAGGAGAGTGCTGTTGAGCAATGCCCCCTTGTTCAGCCCCTTCGAGCTCAAGTCGCTGCGTTTGCGCAATCGCTTCGTGATGGCGCCGATGACGCGTTCGTTCTCGCCGGGCGGCGTGCCCACCGACGAAGTGGCGAACTACTATCGCCGCCGCGCAGAAGGAGAAGTCGGGCTGATCCTGTCCGAAGGGACAGTCATCAATCGGCCGAGTGCGTCGAACGATCCCGCGGTACCCCATTTCTACGGCGCGGACGCGTTGGGCGCATGGCAGAGGGTGGTGGATGACGTTCGTGCCGCGGGCGGTGCCATGGCCCCGCAGCTGTGGCACATGGGGATCGCGACACCGCATCGGTCCGGCTGGTTGCCCCCCGTGCCATTCGAGGGGCCTTCGGGTCTGTTCCTGCCAGGCCAGGTGGCGGGCGTTGCAATGTCCGAGAACGACATCGCCGACACCATTGCGGCGTTTGCTGCCGCCGCAGCCGATGCCAAGCGCTTGGGGTTTGCCGCCATCGAACTGCATGGCGCGCACGGCTATCTCTTCGATCAGTTCTTCTGGGCCGCGTTGAACCAGCGCACGGACCGCTATGGCGGCGCGACGTTGGCCGAACGCTCCCGCTTTGCCGCGGAAGTCGTGAAGGCGGTGCGCAAGGCGGTGGGAGAAGATTTCGCGCTGCTGCTGCGACTATCGCAATGGAAGGTCCGTGACTTCGCCGCGAGGCTCGCGCAGACACCGGATGAAATGGCCGCGTGGTTGCAGCCGCTGGCCGATGCCGGCGTCGACATCTTCCATTGCTCGCAGCGCCGCTTCTGGCAACCGGAGTTCGAAGGATCCGATCTCAACTTCGCGGGGTGGGCGAAGAAGCTGACGGGCAAGGTCACCATCACGGTGGGCTCAGTCGGCTTGTCCGGCGAGTTCATGGCCGCGTTCGGCGGCGAGTCTTCCGTCCCGACGCCGCTCGACGACCTGCTTCGCCGGTACGATCGGGGCGACTTTGATCTCGTGGCCGTAGGCCGCGCGTTGCTTGCCGATCCGGAGTGGGTCATCAAGATCCGCGACGGACGTGGCGAGGCACTGCGTGACTTCACGCGGGACGCGTTGGGCGTCCTTTACTAAGGGCCGCTATTCTCCCTTCGCGCCAGCAGCCTTCAGGATGGGCGTCCAGCGCGCGACTTCCGCCTTGACGAAGGTGCCGAGCCACGCAGGCGTGCGTTCGTTCTTGGCGGGAATCACCGCGCCGAGGTCAAGTAGGCGCTTGCGGACGTTCGCGTCGTCGAGGGCCTTGTCGAGCGCTGCGTTGACCTTGCCGACAATGGCGGGCGGCGTGCCTTTGGGCGCAAACAGCGCATTCCATGCTGTCACCTGATACTCGGGCAGCCCTGCTTCCTTGGTCGTCGGCACATTCGGCAACGCAGGTGAACGTTCGGGCGTCGCGATCGCGTAGGCCTTGATGTTGCCGGACTTCACCTGCTCTACGAGATTCACGATCTGGTCGCACATGAAATCCACGTGGCCCGCCACTAGATCGTTGAGCGCGGGGCCGGTGCCGCGATAAGCCACCTGCGTGAACTTGAGGCCGAGCTGCGAATTGAGCAGCGTGCACGAAGTGAACGACACGGAGCCGGCACCGGCATGGGCTTCGTTGACTTTCGCAGTGTTGGCCTTCACGAACGCGATGAAGTCCTTGAGCGTGGCGGGCGGGAATTGCTTCCTGGCGACGATCAGGATCGGTGTGCCGGCGGCCATGCCGACAGGAGCGAAGTCGGTGGTCGGGTCGTACTTCAGCTTCGGGTACATGGCCGGCGCGGCACCATGCGTGCCCATCTGGCCCATGGTCAACACATAGCCATCCGGGGCGGCTTGCGCGCCGCGCGTGCTGCCTACCGTGCCTCCGGCGCCGATGACGTTCTCGATGATGATCTGCTGCCCGAGGGTCTTCGACATATGCTCGCCGACGATACGCGCGATGACGTCCGTGGGACCGCCTGCCGTGAACGGCACGATCATCGTGATGGGGCGGGTGGGGTAAGTTTGCGCCGTGGCGGTACCGACACCGAGCAGGGCTGCAACCACGAATAACGATCGCATCATTGCCTTCATTCGAACACCCCGAACTACTCCTGAAACGCCTTCTCGCGGCCCTTGCGAATCGCCGGCAGCACCGCGACCACCAACACCACGGCCGCGACGACGAGCAGACCCGCAGAGACCGGCCGCTCTACAAAGGTTGCGAAACTACCGCGCGAGATCACGAGCGCCTGGCGCATCTTTTCTTCGAGCAGCCTGCCCAATACGAAACCGAGCAGCAGCGGGGCGGGTTCGTAGCCGAACTTGTGAAGAGCATACCCGACCAGGCCAAAGAGTGCGGTCAGCACGACATCGAACGGGCTGTTGTTGACCGAGTAGATGCCGATGCAGCAGAACAGCAGGATGGCCGGGAACATCAGCCGGTACGGCACCTGCAGCAGCCGCACCCACATGCCGACCAGGGGCAGGTTGATGATCAGCAGCATCAGGTTGCCGATCCACATGCTGGCGATCATGCCCCAGAACAGTTCCGGATTCCGCGTCATCACCTGTGGACCCGGGATGATGCCGTGGATGGTCATCGCGCCGACCATCAGGGCCATGACGGCGTTTGGCGGAATGCCGAGGGTCAGGAGGGGAATGAAAGCAGTCTGCGCGCCCGCGTTGTTCGCGGACTCCGGGCCAGCGAGGCCCTCGGGTGCCCCCTTGCCGAACCGGGAAGGATCCTTCGCAATCTTCTTCTCAAGCGAGTACGAGGCGAAAGGCCCGAGGACGGCACCGTTGCCGGGGAGAATGCCGAGCAGTGCGCCCAAGCCCGTGCCGCGCAGGATGGAAGGAAGGGCTTTGCGCATGTCCTCGCTCGAGGGCAGGAGCCGGCCGATCGCTGTCGTCAGGATGGCGCGGGCTTCCGGGTTCTCCAGATTGCGCAGGATTTCGGCAAACCCGAACAGGCCCATGGCGAGCACGGTGAAATCGATGCCGTCGGAGAGCGCCGAGATACCGAACGTGAGGCGGTCCTCGCCGGTCTCGAGGTCCGTGCCGATCGTCGAGAGCAGGACCCCGACGATGATCATCGATGCCGCTTTAAGTACCGATCCGCGGGCCAGCACCATGGCGAACGTGAGTCCGAGCACCATCAGCGAGAAATACTCCGCCGGGCCGAACAGCAAGGCGAGCTTCGTCAGTGGAGACGCGAGGGCGGCAATCAGCAGCGTCGCAATGCTGCCCGCGATGAATGAGCCGATGGCCGCCAGCCCGAGTGCAATGCCGGCGCGACCCTGGCGGGCCATCTGGTGCCCGTCGATCGTCGAGACGACCGACGTGGCTTCACCGGGAACGTTGAGCAGGATGGCGGTGGTCGACCCCCCGTACTGTGCGCCGTAATAGATGCCGGCGAGCATGATGAGGGCGCCGGTGGGATCGATATTGAAGGTCAGCGGCAAGAGCATCGCGATGGTGGCGATGGGCCCGACGCCGGGGAGCACGCCTACCAACGTGCCAACGAGACAGCCGACGAAGCACAGGCCGAGGTTCTGGAACGACAGCGCGGTGGAAAACCCGAGCGTCAGGTTGGCGAGCAATGTGTCCATCAGTAATCCAGCAGCCAGGGCGCAACCGGAATCGGCAGGCCCAGCGCGACGCGGAACAGCAGCGTGCAGAACGCCGTCATGACGATGGCGAACACGATGATTTCGACCCAGCGGGTTTCGCGCCCGGCCAGCGCGGCGAGCACGATGGCGACCGGCCCCGCCACGGTAAATCCGAGTGGCCGGATCGCGTAGGCAAAGAAGAGCGCAGCACCGAAGATCAGCACCGGACCCCTGAGCGACCAGCCAGCCAAGCTTTCCTGAGTTTCACTGGACCACAACGGACGGGTGGCGACAAACAGGCCGCAAAGGCCAGTCAGCCCGGCGAGCCCCCGTGGCAGCATGCCGGGGCCCATTTCACGCAGCGTGCCGGCATCGAGGTCCGCTCCCTGCCACAGCGCGATCAGCGAAACGGCCACCAGGAACAGGCCCGCGCCCAGATCCTGCGGAATCCGCTTGGCTGTTCCCGACTCCTGCATCCGCTCCTTCCCCTGTTTCGATTCAACGCTGACTGGGCCCGTTGCAATTCAGCTTGCAGACGCTTCGGACAGCATTGTCGCACAGCACCGTGGCCGTATTGCGCTGGGTAGCGGATCGACTGGCGGCGCCGCGGCGTCGGATGAAGTGACGGATATTGGGTTCGACTACATTGGCCAGAGCACCGGGAAGCTGGCGGTCTGACTGCGAAGCCTGGGCTGGGGCAGGCGGTTCCGCCCGAATCCTTCCGGAAGCGGAAACGGGTTGGTGGCGTACAATCTTGCCTTGAAATTAGCGACTGCACCCCTTAGTATCCGCGGCGGAGAGAACACGCCGAGCCAAACCCGCAGGGGCCAGGCAAGGTGGCAAGAAGGGTCCCCAAGGGGGCTTTTCAGCGTTTTTGGAAATGGGCCTCGGGCCCATTTTTTGTTTCTGTTGCCGGTAATCTGGTTGGTATTTAGGCCCACAGCGGGTAAGGGAGGCGCGCCGTGCTGAGAGACGAACTCGCTGCGTTGCTTGAACCCGTCATCCGGGCCTTGGGCTACGAGCTCTGGGAACTCGAGTACGGCGCCCGCCCAGGCGGTGCGCTCCTGCGGATCTACATCGACCGGCCCCGGCAAGGCACTGGGGTGGCCAGCGAGGCTGCTCCTGCGGATCTTGAGTCCGAGTCGGGGATTGCCGTCGAAGACTGCGCGCGGGTCAGCCACGCGGTCAGCGAAGTGATGGACAAGGAAGATCCGGTGGCCGGCGAATACACGCTTGAAGTGTCGTCCCCGGGACTTGACCGGGTGCTCCGTACTCGCGCGCATTTTGAACGGTTTGTCGGCGAACAGGCGCGCGTCGAGATGCGGGCGCCGATCGGCGGACGGAAGCGGTATCTGGGCCGCCTGCTGAAAGTGGAGGGTGGCAACATCCTGCTCGATGCGGGGGCGGACGGCGGGGAAGTGACCCTGCCCGTCGATGGGGTTCACAAGGCCCGGCTCGTTCCGGAGCTGTAGCCGGGAGATGAGAGAATGATTCGCGGAGTCTGGAAATGAACAAAGAAATCCTGTTGGTCGTGGATGCTGTCTCCAACGAGAAGAGCGTCGACAAGGAGATCATCTTCGATGCCCTCGAGGCCGCGCTTTCCTCCGCCACGCGCAAGCGTCATGGCGAAGGCATCGACGTGCGTGTCGCGATCAATCGCAAGACGGGCGACTACGAGACCTTCCGTCGCTGGAAGGTGTTTGCCGACGACTCCACCGAACTCGAGTTTCCCGACAAGGAGCTGCGGCTCGACGACGCACGCGACGTCAACGCCGATGCGGTCGTCGACGGATTCGTCGAAGTGCCCATGGAATCCGTCGCGTTTGGTCGTATCGCAGCGCAGACCGCCAAGCAGGTCATCGTGCAGAAGGTGCGAGAGGCCGAGCGGTCGCAGGTCGTGGACGAGTACAAGGCACGCGTCGGCACGATGATCTCCGGCCTCGTGAAGCGCGTCGACCGCAACGGCATTTTCGTGGACTTGGGTGGCAATGCCGAGGGTTTCATTCCGCGCGAGGCGATGATTCCCCGCGAGCCGGTGCGTTCGCAGGACCGCATCAAGGCGTACCTCAAGGAAGTGCGCTCCGAGCCGCGGGGCCCGCAGCTGTTCCTCTCCCGCACGGCTCCTGAATTTCTCATCGAACTGTTCAAGCTTGAAGTGCCCGAAGTCGGCCAGGGCCTGATCACGATCCTCGCGGCTGCGCGCGATCCGGGCGTGCGCGCCAAGATTGCCGTGCGCAGCAGCGATCCTCGCATCGACCCCGTCGGTGCCTGCGTTGGCATGCGCGGCTCGCGTGTGCAGGCCGTCTCCAACGAGATCGCCGGCGAGCGCGTGGACATCATCCCGTTCGACGAGAACCCCGCGCAGTTCGTCATCAACGCCATGGCCCCCGCCGAGGTCGTCTCCATCGTGGTCGATGAAGAGTCGCACTCGATGGATGTCGCCGTGACGGAAGAGAAGCTGTCACAGGCCATTGGCCGCGGCGGCCAGAACATCCGCCTCGCAAGCGAGCTCACCGGCTGGGAGCTCAACGTGATGACGGAGCAGGCGGCCGAGGAGAAGAGCGAGAGCGAATCCCGCGGTCTCGTCGAGACGTTCATGAAGCAGCTTGATGTCGACGCCGAAGTCGCACAGATCCTGGTGCAGGAAGGCTTCTCGACGATCGATGAAGTGGCCTACGTGCCGACTTCCGAGCTGGCCTCGATCGAGGAATTCGACGAGCAGATGATCAAGGAACTGCGCGACCGCGCGCGCGATGTGCTGCTGACGCAGGCGATCGCGAGCGAGGAAGAGATCGAATCGTCCGAGCCGGCCGCAGACCTGCTCGAGATGGAAGGGATGGACGAGGAGCTGGCCCATGTTCTCGCGAGCCACGGCATCGTGACGCGCGAAGACCTCGCCGAGCAGGCGATCGATGACCTCACGGAAATCGAGGGGATTGAAGCAGCGCGGGCGGCCGAGCTGATCATGACGGCGCGCAAGCACTGGTTTGAAGCGCCGGAACAGCAGGGCTGAGTTCTGGCTGGAGGACGACTGAATGGCTGATGTCACTGTAAGTCAGTTTGCCGAGCAACTGAAGGTTCCGGTCGAGCGCCTGCTCGTCCAGCTCGATGAGGCTGGCATCAAGGTGGCCGGCGCCGATTCCGCCATCAGCGATGACGCCAAGATGGAGCTGCTGACGCACCTGCGTCGCGCCCATGGGCGCACCGAGGATGCCACGGCACCCCGCAAGATCACGTTGCGTCGCAAGTCGCAGGGCGAGATCAAGGTGGCGACGGCCCAGGGCCGCGCACGTACCGTCAACATCGAGGTGCGGCAGAAGAAGACGTACCTCAACCGCAGCGTGCTTGAGGACAAGGCGCGTCCGCCGGAAGACGAGCTGCCGGTGGAGCCGGTCGTTCCTGTTGCTCCGCCTCCGGAAGAAACGGATGCTGAAGCCGCTCTCCGCGAGAGCCAGGCCCGCGAGGCCGAGGCGAAGGAGAAGCAGCGTAGGGAAGAAGAGGCGTTCAAACGCGTGATGGATGAGCAGTCGCGCTTTGCCGAAGCCGAAGTCCGCACGATGGCCGAGGCGCGTGCGCTGGCCGACGCAAAGGCCGTTGCGCTGGCCGAGCGTGAACGCCTCGAAGCCGAGAAGCGCAAGGCCGAACCTGCTCGCCGCGTGGACTCGGGTCGCGAGACAGGTGGTCGCGTGCAGCGCCAGGAACTCCACGTATCCGGCGACGCGAGCGCCCGCTTCAAGAAGAAGAAACAGCAGCAACAGACGCGCATGCGGCGCGGTTCGCAGGTCAACGTCTCGTCCCAGCATGGGTTCGAACGGCCTGCCTCCCCGATCAAGCACGACGTGCAGATTCCGGAAACCATCACCGTGGGCGAGTTGGCCCAGCGCATGGCCGTCAAGGTCAACGAAGTCATCAAGGTGATGATGAATATGGGCGTGATGGCCACCATCAACCAGCCCATCGACGCCGATACGGCAGTGCTAGTCGTGGAAGAGCTGGGCCACAATCCGGTGGTCGTGAAGGAAAGCGCGGTCGACGAGGACGTGCAGGGCGCGGACGCGGATCATGCGGTGCTGCCGCGGCCTCCCGTCGTCACGATCATGGGCCACGTCGATCACGGCAAGACGTCGCTGCTCGACTATATCCGCCGCACGAAGGTGGCTGCGGGCGAAGCCGGCGGAATTACCCAGCATATCGGCGCGTACCACGTCGAGACGGCGAAGGGCATCATCACGTTCCTTGACACGCCAGGCCACGCGGCCTTCACGGCAATGCGGGCCCGCGGTGCGCAGATCACCGACATCGTGGTGCTGGTCGTCGCCTCGGATGACAGCGTCATGCCGCAGACGATCGAAGCCATCGCGCACGCGAAGGCGGCCGGAGTGCCGATCGTCGTGGCCATCACCAAGGTCGACAAGCCGGATGCGGACATCGACCGGGTGCGCAACGACCTCGTGAAGCACAGCGTCATTCCGGAAGACTGGGGTGGCGATACGCTGTTCGTGAACGTTTCGGCCCGCACGGGCGCCGGCATCGACCAGTTGCTCGAGACCATTCTCCTGCAGGCGGACGTGCTCGAGCTCAAGGCTCCGATCGTCGGCCTCGCGGCGGGCGTCGTGATCGAGTCCAGCATCGAGAAGGGCCGCGGTCCCGTGGCGACGGTCCTCGTCAAGCGCGGAACGTTGAAGGCGGGCGACCACATCATCGCCGGCACTGAATTCGGCCGAGTCCGCGCGCTGTTCGATGAATCGGGTCGTCCCGTGGAGTCTGCGGGCCCCTCGCTGCCGGTCGTCGTGCTCGGCCTGTCAGGGCCTCCAGGGTCCGGCGAAGACCTGCTCGTCGTCGATAGCGAGCGGCGTGCGCGTGAAGTCGCGCTGTATCGTCAGGGCAAGTTCCGCGACACGAAGCTCGCGAAGCAGGGTGGGCCCACGAAGCTGGAAGACATGCTGTCGCAGATGGGCGAGGCCAAGACGGCCACCATCCAGGTTGTCATCAAGGCGGACGTACAGGGCAGCGCTGAGGCACTGCGCGACTCGTTGACCAATCTGTCCACGTTAGAAGTGGCGGTCAAGGTCATCGCGAGCGGCGTCGGTGGCATCACCGAGTCCGACGTCTCGCTGGCGGGCGCCTCGAATGCCCGCATCATCGGCTTCAATGTGCGTGCGGATAACGCCGCCAAGAACACGATGAAGGAAATGGGCGTCGAGATTCGCTACTACAGCGTCATCTATGAAGCGATCGACGACATCCGTGCGGCGTTGTCCGGCCTGCTCGCGCCAGAGGTCAAGGAAACCATCGTCGGCCTTGCCGAGGTTCGCGATGTCTTCCGGTCGACCAAGTTCGGCACGGTGGCTGGCTGCATCGTGGCGGACGGCTATGTCCGCCGGAACAACCCGATCCGCGTCCTGCGCAACAGCGTCGTGATCTTTCAGGGCGAGCTCGAGTCGCTCAGAAGGTTCAAGGACGACGTCAATGAAGTCCGTGCCGGCACCGAATGCGGTATCGCCGTGCAGAACTACAACGACGTGCAGGCGGGCGACCAGATCGAGTGCTTCTCGCGCGTCACCGTGGCGCGAACGGTCTAGGCGAAGACGGCAACAGCACCACAATGCCCAAATCGTTCTCCCGCAAGACCCGGGTGGCGGAGCAGATCCAGCGCACGCTGAGTGAACTGATCCTGAGGGAAGTCCGCGACCCGCGCCTCGGGCTCGTCACGCTGACCGAAGTGCAGATGTCGCCGGACCTGTCCTACGCGACCGTGTACTACTCGGTCATCGGCGGTGATCCGGCGCTGGCCCAGCAGATCCTCGATATCGCAGCGGGCTTTCTGCGCGGCGCGCTGGGCCGCTCATTGGGTCTGCGACACAGTCCGGAAATCCGTTTCGTCCTCGATGTGCTCATCGAGCAGGGCGCGCACATGTCTGCGCTGATCTCGAACGCCGTGAGGGACGATGTCGCGCGGCATGTCGACGATCCCGAGATGCCGGTCGATCCGGACTCCAAGGAATAGCCCGTGAATGAGGTGGCCACGCCCCGCCCGCGGCGCTTCGACCGCGAGGTGGACGGTATCCTGTTGCTGGACAAGCCCAGCGGCATCTCAAGCAATGCAGCGTTGCAGCAGGCCCGGCGGCAGTTCCGCGCGTTGAAAGCCGGCCATGCCGGCAGCCTCGATCCGCTCGCCTCCGGACTGCTCCCTGTGTGTTTCGGCCAGGCGACCAAGGTGTGCGGCCAGCTGCTCGAATCAGGCAAGGCTTACCGCGTGGTTGCCCGGCTTGGGCAGCAGACTGACACTGCGGACGCAGAAGGGCAGGTGATTGCCACCCTGCCAGTCCCCCCACTCGATCTGGAGACGGTGAAAGTGGTGGCGGCGCGCTTTCTGGGCGACCAGACCCAGGTGCCGCCGATGTACTCCGCGCTGAAGCACGAGGGGAAGCGGCTGTACGAACTGGCTCGCCAGGGCGAAACCGTCGAACGGGCTGCCCGGCACATCCACATTTCCGACCTCGAGGTGCTGCGGGCGGACTTGTCCGAGATTGAGCTGGAAGTGGCTTGCTCCAAGGGGACCTACATCCGGACGCTGGTCGAGGACGTTGCCCGGGCGCTTGGCACCGTGGGTCACGTGACAGCGTTGCGGCGCCTTAGGGTCGATGCCTTCGGTCGCCCTCCCATGGTCACCTTTGCAGAGCTGGAAGACGCCGCCGCCTCGGGGGATTTTGCGGTGCTCGCGGCCTTCCTGCTGCCGATCGACCATGTTTTCATGAACTTGCCGCGGGTCGACGTGGACGAGGCGGGGGAGCGGCACCTCACCCATGGCCGCCGGACCTGGCCAGCCCAGGGGCCAGCTGCTCTCTCTGAAGGGCTAAAGGCGCGGGCCTATGGACCGACCGGACGCTTCATTGGCCTCATCGACAGGCAACCGGACGGGGCGCTGCAGCCCACGAGACTGTTTGTCCGGGCTGCCGGATTGGCCGGCTAACCGGCCGAATGGACCCTAAGGTCAAGAATTGCTTGTGATATTCAGCTTGAGATTCGCCACGCTCGGGCAGTAGAATGCGCGGCCTGATTAAGGGCATAGAAAGCGTCAAGTTTCGAGGATCTGAAAGCATGTCAATGTCGAGCGAGCAGAAGCAGGGAATCATGAGCGAGTATCGTCGCGGTGCGAACGATACGGGATCTCCGGAAGTTCAGATTGCGCTGCTGTCCGCACGCATCAGTGACCTCGGCGGTCACTTCACGGCACACAAGCGTGACCATGGTTCGCGCCGCGGCTTGCTCAAGATGGTGAACCAGCGCCGCCGGCTGCTCGATTACCTCAAAAACTCCGCGCCCGAACGCTACACGCAGATCATCAGCCGTCTCGGTCTCCGGCGCTGATCCCAAGGCTCCCGCCCTTGGCCAGCCCGTGGCATGCACTGGCGCGGTTGACTCCAGGGGTTTGCGATTGCTGCAGTTCGATCAGTTAAAGAATTCGGTTTTCATCTCCGGCGGCTCTTCCCCAACGAGGAGCTGTCCGCCTCTCCCGACTCGAATCCGGCGTCCCTTCAGGGACGCATCGTGAGCCTGAATCCATGAGCAAAGTTACCAAGACATTTCAATTCGGCAGCCAGCAGGTCACCATCGAAACCGGTGAGTTGGCCAGGCAGGCAGACGGGGCCGTCCTCGTCACGATGGGCGAGACCGTGGTGCTCGTCACCGCCGTAGCCCGCAAGGAAGCGGACCCGAAGAAGGACTTCTTCCCGCTCACCGTCAACTACATCGAAAAGACTTACGCCGCTGGCCGGATTCCCGGCGGCTTCTTCAAGCGCGAAGGCCGCCCGACCGAGAAGGAAACGCTGACCTCGCGCCTGATCGATCGGCCGATCCGCCCGCTGTTCCCCGAAGCCTTCCTCAATGAAATCCAGGTCGTCGCCACGGTCGTGTCGCTGAACCCGGAAATCGATTCGGATATTCCTGCGATGATCGGCGCGTCTGCCGCGCTGGCCCTGTCGGGTGTCCCTTTCCAGGGCCCGATCGCCGCGGCCAAGGTCGGTTACATCGACGGCCAGTACGTGCTGAATCCGACCAATGCCCAGCTCAAGACGTCGCAGCTCGACCTCGTGGTCGCCGGTACGGCGGAAGCCGTGCTGATGGTCGAGTCCGAAGCCAAATGCCTGTCTGAAGAAGTCATGCTGGGCGCCGTGGTGTTCGGCCATGACCAGATGCAGGTCGCCATCAGCGCCATCAACGCACTGAAGGCCGAGGCCGGCAAGCCTGCCTGGGACTGGAAGGCACCCGCCGCGAACGTTGCCCTCGAACAGGCAGTCAAGAATCAGGCGGAAACGGATCTCGCTGCCGCTTATCGCATCACCGAAAAGCTGGCGCGCCAAACGCGCGTCGGCGAGATCAAGGCCGCGGCCGTTGCTGCCCTCGCGTCCGAGGGCGGTGCCTTCACGGCTGACCAGGTCAAGAAGGAAGTCGGCAATCTCGAATATCACCTCGTTCGCCAGCGCGTCACCGCAGGCGAGCCGCGTATCGACGGCCGCGACCAGAAGACGGTCCGTCCGATCACGATCCGTACGGGCGTGCTCCCGCGGACCCACGGTTCGGCCCTGTTTACCCGCGGCGAAACGCAGGCGCTCGTCGTGACGACGCTCGGCACCGGCCGTGATGCGCAGATCATCGATGCGCTGTCGGGCGAGCGCAAGGAGCCCTTCATGCTCCACTACAACTTCCCTCCGTTCAGCGTCGGCGAGACCGGCATGATGGGTTCACCCAAGCGCCGCGAAATCGGCCACGGCAACCTGGCCCGCCGCGGCATCGCCGCCGTGATGCCTGACATGACGGCGTTTCCGTATGTGCTGCGCGTCGTCTCCGAGATCCTCGAGTCGAACGGCTCGAGCTCGATGGCCAGCGTTTGCGGTACCAGCCTTGCGCTGATGGATGCGGGCGTGCCGATCAAGGCGGCCGTCGCCGGCGTCGCCATGGGTCTCGTGAAGGAGGGCGACAAGTTCGCCGTGCTCACCGACATCCTGGGTGACGAAGATCATCTCGGCGACATGGACTTCAAGGTGGCCGGTACGCGCACTGGCATCACCGCGCTGCAGATGGACATCAAGATCAACGGCATCACCAAGGAGATCATGCAGCAGGCGCTGGCACAGGCCCGTGACGGCCGGTTGCACATCCTGGGTGAGATGGACAAGGTTCTGTCGAAGCCGCGCGAGAATATGTCCGAGTGGGCGCCGACGATCATCACGATGAAGATCGATCCGGAGAAGATCCGCGAAGTCATCGGCAAGGGCGGTTCGGTCATTCGCGCCATCACCGAAGAGACTGGCACGTCCATCGACATCGACAACGACGGCACGGTCAAGATCGCATCGGTCGACGGCAAGGCAGGCCGCGAAGCCAAGCGCCGCATCGACCTGATTACGGCAGAAGTCGAAGTCGGCAGCATCTACGAAGGCCGCGTAGCGCGCCTGATGGACTTCGGCGCGTTTGTCTCGATCCTGCCTGGCAAGGACGGCCTCGTGCACATCTCGCAGATCTCTGATGAGCGTGTCGAGCGCGTGTCGGACAAGCTGAAGGAAGGCGACGTGGTCCGCGTGAAGGTGCTGGAAGTGGACCGTCAGGGCCGCATCCGCCTCACCATGCGCGACGTGCAAGCCGAGTAACACAGGCTCGGTTGCCCTTCGCATTGAGGCAGGAGGCTGCCAATGAAAAAGGCCGGGTTACCCCGGCCTTTTTTTATCTCTAATTGCCCTCCAACGCGATGCGTAACGGCAAGCGAGTACCTAGCTGGAGCTGCCCGGCTCGCGTGGCGTTTCGGATGCAGGTTCGCTGTCTTCACCTGCCCGGGCAGTACCGGTGAAGCTGCGCAGGATGTCCTCCTGGATCGCCCGCCACCGTGCGTAGTTCTGCTGAGTGAGATTGGCAACGGCGCTCAACGGATCGAGTACCGGACTGCTCTTGATGCGCTCGCGCATCTGCTGCTGCTGGCTGAGGAAGAGTTTCATGCTCTGGTCGAGGTAGCTGCCGACGACGCTCTGCA
>CAISDJ010000075.1 GCA_903884105.1 uncultured Pseudomonadota bacterium
CAATCTTCAATGTAAGCGTTATCATTGTAACGCACAGACTACAGACTGCGGGATTTTTTCGTGGCTTAAGAAGCCGCTGATCGCATTGATGCGCCTGCCTTAGCCTTCAGCGGTTTAATGCGCGGGGGACTCCGGTACTGCCGCGGACCATCAGTTTGGCCGACAACGCCGCCGGAAGCGTCGCATCACCCTGGTCCAGGTAACGAATCACGTAATCCGCGATGGCGGTCCCCAAGTCGCCTGCAGGCACCCGTATCGTCGTCAACGGCGGCTCCAGATTTTCAGACAAGTCGACGTCGTCGAAACCTGCCACGCTCAGGTCCTGCGGGATTAAGATTTGACGCGCCCGCGCTTCTATCATCGCGCCCGTCGCAAGGTAGTCGTTGGTGCAGATTACCGCAGTGGGGCGCTCCGGCGACGACCAGATTTGCTCAAGGCCGGCACGGCCGGCGGCGATGCGGCGACTGCTTTCCACCTCGGCAAAGTGCTCCGTCCGGATTCCTAGCCCATGCCTGGCCAGCGCATCCTTAATGGCAGCAATGCGCTGCTGGATGCGGTCGTTGTCTGAGCTGGTGGCTGCGATCAGACCGAAGCTGCGATGCCCCAGCGCCAATAAGTGATTTGTGATTTGCTCCGACGCCGCATAGTTGTCGAATCCAATGCACGGATAAGTCGAGAGGTGGCCCGTCGTGTATGTGATCACGAAAGGGATGTTCTGCGTTTTGAGGAGATCGAAGAGCTCAGGGGGCTGAGCTTCTCCTACCAGCACCAGGAAGTCTATGCCGCGTTCGACCATCTTGCGAGCTTGCAGGACCCTTGCATCGGGCGTGCTCTCCATGCAGCCCAGGATCAGCGTGTAGTTGCCATGATGCAGATTTCGCTGCAGCGCTTCGACCAGCGCCGCGAAGTTCTGGTGGCCGAGCGTCGGGATGAGTGCGCCTATGGTGCGCGAGCGCAGCGACGCGAGCGCCTTGGCGGCGCCGTTGGGCACCCAGTGCAGCAGCAATGCTGCCTTTTCGACGCGGTCCCGCAAACCGGGCGACACCTGATCGGGGAAGTTGATAGCACGCGACACTGATGCAGTTGACACGCCTGCGAATCGGGCCACATCGGAAAGGCGAACCGGAGCGTTACTGGTCTTGCGATCACGGGCCTGCCGGACAGGGGCCTCACCCTTCAAAGAAGGGGGAGACAGCTGCCGGCGTGCATCGCTTGATTTAGAGTCTTCGGTCATCTCGCGTAAAGCGGTCAAACTCAGAGCTTGAACGGCACCACAGTTTGTTGCTGCTCACCCAGGCACTCAATGCCCACGCGCATCACATCGCCTTTTTTCAGGTAGACAGGCGGCTTCATGCCCAGACCCACGCCCGGTGGTGTGCCGGTGCAGATCACGTCACCCGGCTCGAGCGTCATGAACTGGCTGACATAGCTGACGATCTTGGCGACGCTGAAGATCATGGTCTTGGTCGAGCCGTTTTGCACGCGCTTGCCGTTGACTTCCAGCCACATGGC
>CAISDJ010000076.1 GCA_903884105.1 uncultured Pseudomonadota bacterium
GGCCTGGCTCAGGTCTCGAAGCCGCTCCCTATAACAAACATATCTGTCTGATTCTTAATCCGTTCGGTGCATGACATCGGTCGCCACCGGCGCGTTCTCGCGGCCCAGACCGCAAGAAAAATGTTGCGCCGCCTCATTGACTGCCCAAGCAATCATTGTCTAGGCTATCGCCACGATGTCAGCGAAGCCGACCCCCGATTCCTCGCCCGAGTGCCCGTTCTAC
Organism: uncultured Pseudomonadota bacterium; assembly: GCA_903884105.1. Classification (GTDB taxonomy): domain Bacteria; phylum Pseudomonadota; class Gammaproteobacteria; order Steroidobacterales; family Steroidobacteraceae; genus CAIUGU01. The sequence continues at coordinate 224 of CAISDJ010000076.1, forward strand.
TCGAGCGAAAACTATGAGTGGAACTCAAGCACCGGGTTCCTGATCGCGAACCTCCACCACTCGATGCGGCACGCCCTGGATGCGGAACTTGCCAGCTTCGGCGACGTGTCGAGCGCGCAGTGGGTGGTCTTGATGATCCTCTCCCACCAAGACGACGTGATGGCTGCGACCCTCGCCAAGCGCCTCAGCTACGACCCGGGGTCGATGACGCGCCTCCTCGATCGGCTCCAGGAAAAGGGCTTGATCCAGCGGACGCGGCTGGATGACGACCGACGCTGCATTCGCATCGGGCTGACGGAGGCCGGACGCACGCTCGCACCGCAACTGCCAACGGCCGCCATCAACGCGATCAACAAGTCGTTGGCCGGATTCAATGCCGAGGAGCATCAGCTGCTCAACAGCCTTCTCGGCCGCATGATCGACAATCTCAGGTAGTCCCCATGACTCTACTCTCGCAATTCGCGTTCCTGCCCGACGCAAGGCGGCTCGGATCGGTGGTTGCCGGCAGCTTATTGCTGCTGTTGGCCGCCTGCACCGCTCACGCGCCTCTGAAGGCGCTGCCTGAGAAGCCGGCCGACTCGCTGGCCTTCACGCGCACCGTCGGCAACGCCACGCAGGGCCAGTGGCCCGAGCGGGAGTGGTGGAATGTGTATGGCGACGCACAGCTCGCCAGCCTCATCAAGGAAGGCCTCGCGGCAAATCCGGACATGGACGCCGCGCTGGCACGCATTCAGGCCGCCGACGCGCGTGCGGCCGGTGTTCGCGCACCACTGATCCCGACCATCGAAGCCAATGTCGGCTCGCAGCGCACCCTGTTCAGCGAGAACGGGTTTCTGCCGCCGCCGATCGGGGGTTCCACCATCTGGCAGAACAAGGCATCGCTCGATCTGCGCTGGGAAATCGACTTCTGGGGCAAGCACAAGTCCGCGCTCGCAGGCGCGCTGCGTGACACTGCGGCGGCGAGCATCGACAAGGAAAGCGCCGAGCTGGCACTGAGTACCTCCATCGCGCGCCGCTACGTCGAATGGCAGCGCATCGAAGAACAACTCGATCTCGGGAAGGCGCTGGTCAAGCAGCGAGAGAGTCTGCTCGGCCTCACTCAGAAGCGCGTGACCGCCGGCCTCGACTCGAATGTCCAGTTGCGCACCGCTGAAGCCGCCGTTCCGGATACCCGTGCCGATATCGCGGCTCTCGAGACCCAGGCGGCGATTGCGCGCATTGAGCTCGCCGCGCTGGTCGGCGCCGGTCCCGATCGGGGTCTCGACCTGGCGCGCCCCACCCTGAAAGCACCCGCTTCAGCGGGCAGTCCGACCGTGATTCCGGCCGACCTGCTCGCGCGGCGGCCCGACGTGATTGCACGCCGGTTGCGCGCGGAAGCCGCTGCCTCCCGCGCCGATGGCGCGCAGGCGGACTTCTATCCAAACATCAACCTGGCAGCTGCGGTCGGCCTCGACAGCAAGACCTTCGGCGACTGGATCGACATGGGAAGCAAGTTCTACAACGTCGGCCCCGCGCTCAACCTGCCGCTGTTCGGAGGGGGTCGCCGTCGTGCCACGTTGAACCTGCGAACGGCCGAGTACGACGAAGCCGTCGCGATGTACCGGCAGTCCCTGGTCGGTGCAACGCGCGATGTCGCGACAGCGCTGACCGACCTGCGTTCAGTCGACAACGAGCAACGCGACGTCATGCTCGCTGTCACCGCTCAATCCCAGTCGTACGACCTGGCACGCCGCCGCTATGAGGGCGGGCTCGGCACGATGACCGACGTCCTGATGGCCGAGGGCAGCCTGCTGAACCAGCGCCGCCGCATCGCCGACCTGAATGCGCGCCGCCTTGATGCGTCGGTGCGCCTGGTGGCCGCCTTAGGGGGCGGTCTGCCCCTGAATCCTTCCCTTACCGCCGTGCAGCCGTAATTTTCCGGAGCGAAAGACATGTCCACTACCCCTGCAGAAATGCAATCCGTCAACGGTTCGCGGCGCCAGCGCTTCCTGACGATCCTGCTCGTCATCGTTCTCGCCGTCGCCGCCCTGGCGTCGGTGTACTACCTGATGTTCGTGCGCGGCTATGTATCGACGGACAATGCCTACGTCAACGGCAACATCGTCCAGGTGACGGCACAGACCGGCGGGACGGTGATCGCCGTCAATGCCGATGAAACCGATGCCGTCACGGCCGGCTCCGCGCTCGTCAATCTGGATCCCGTTGACGCCAAGGTCATGCTCGCCCGAGCCGAGAACGCCCTGGCCCGCAGCGTCCGGGAAATCCGTGGGACATTCGCCAGCACCGAAGGACTGAACGCGTTCGTGAAGGCGCGTCAGGCCGACGTGGCCCGCGCCCGCGCCGAGGTAGCCCGTGCCAGCCAGGACGTGGAGCGCCGCGTTGCGCTGGCAGGTGAAGGCGGCGTATCCGCCGAAGAACTGGCGCATGCGCGCTCGGCACTGATTGGCGCCGAAGCCAGCCTGAGCGCCGCGCTGGCAGCCGCTACCGAAGCCGGACAGAACCTGACGGCCAACGAGGCCCGCATCGAAGGCTCCGTGGTCGCCACCAACCCGGCCGTGCTGCAAGCCGCAGCCGAATTGAAGGAAGCGTACATCGCGTTCAAGCGCACCACGGTACTCGCCCCGACGACCGGCATCGTTGCCAAGCGCGGTGCGCAACTGGGTGCGCGCGTCCAGCCCGGCCAGATGCTGGCGACCATCGTCCCGCTCACCGAAGTCTGGGTGGATGCGAATTTCAAGGAAGCCCAGCTTGCGACGTTGAGAATCGGACAGCCGGTCAAGCTCGAGGCCGACTTCTACGGCAGCAGCGTCGAATACCACGGCAAGGTCGCAGGTCTCGGCGCCGGCACCGGCAGCGCTTTCTCCGTGCTCCCCGCACAGAACGCCACGGGCAACTGGATCAAGGTCGTGCAGCGCGTCCCCGTGCGCATTGCGCTCGATCCGGCGGAACTCGAAGCGCATCCACTCCGCATTGGCCTGTCGATGGCGGCCACAGTCGATACGCGTGACGAGTCGGGTCCGGCCATTGCGGGCCAGCCCTCCACGCAGTCCCGTTACAGCACCACCGTCTATGACGGCATCGAGGCCGAAGCGGACGCGCATGTCCAGCAAGTGATCGCGGCCAACCTGCCTGCGCGCCAGGCCCGCAGCATGGCGGTGAAGCCGCCGGCTCGCACGGCCCAGGCACGCTGAGCACTCGCCCCGGCCACCTCCCATAGAAGCGTCCATGTCGGCCAATACTCCACTGAAGGGTTCGCAGCTGCTGTTCGGCACGCTGTCGCTGTCGCTGGTGAACTTCATGGTCATCCTCGACATGACGATCGCCAACGTAGCCGTGCCGCATATCGCGGGTAACCTTGCTGCCAGCCCGAACCAGGGCACGTGGGTCATCACGTCCTACGCCGTGGCCGAAGCCATCACCGTACCGCTGACCGGCTGGCTGGCGCAACGCTTCACGCAGGTTCGCCTCCTGATTACCTGCATCCTGCTCTTCACGCTGGCCTCGATCCTCTGCGGCATCTCGACGAGCCTCGAAATGCTCATCGTCGCCCGCATCCTGCAGGGCCTCGCCGGCGGGCCGATCATGGCCATGACGCAGACGCTGCTGCTGGCCAGCTTCCCGCGGGAAAAGGCAGGCACCGCGATGGGCCTGTTTGCGATGACAACGCTGCTCGCCCCCGTGCTCGGACCCATCATCGGCGGCACACTGGTCGACAACATTTCCTGGCACTGGATCTTCTTCATCAACATTCCGGTCGGCATCATCTGCGCGGTACTCGTATGGTCGCTCTATCACAAGCGCAACACCGAGGCGCACAAGCTGCCCATCGATTACACCGGCCTCATCCTGCTGGTGCTGTTCGTGGCGTGCCTGCAGTTCATCCTGGACAAGGGCCGCGAGGTGGACTGGTTCGGCTCGCCAATGATCGTCACGCTGGCCGTCATCAGCGCCCTCTCGTTCATCACGCTGCTGATCTGGGAATTGACCGACGACCATCCGGTGGTCGACTTGCGACTGTTCATGATCCGCAATGTCAGCTCCGGCATCTTCGCGCTGGCGGCCATGTTCGCGGTGATGTTCGGCGGTCTGGTGCTGCTGCCGCTGTGGCTGCAGACACAGATGGGCTACACCTCCATTTCAGCCGGTTTGGCCATCGCGCCCATGGGCGTTGGCGCCGTGCTCTCGGCGCCGCTCGCGGGCAAGCTGTCTGCAAGTGTCGACCCGCGCAAGATGATGACCGCCGGCGTGGCCTGCATGATGGGCGCATTCTTCCTGCGCTCCCACTTCAATACGGATGCTGATTTCTGGACGATCGCCATGCCGCAGTTCCTGCAGGGCGTTGGCATGCCATTGGTCTTCATGCCGGCGACGATCCTGGCGACGACCAGCGTGGCGCCGAATCGCGTCGCCAGTGTCGCCGGCCTGCAAAACTTCATTCGCACGACTGCGGGTGCCTTTGGCGCCGCGATCACGAATACCTACTGGGATGATGAGATCACGCAACACCGCGTCGACCTCGTCGCGAATGCCACGATCGGCTCGCCGAACTACGATCAATGGACGCAGACAGTGGCGTCGCAGGGCTTCTCGACGGAACAGTCGCTGCTCCTGATCGACCGCACGGTGCAGGGCCAGGCCGTCATGCTGGCGACGAACCAGTATTTCTCCATGGCGACGCTGGCACTATTGTCCGTGGTCGCCATCATCTGGATGGCAAAGCCCGCCCGGCTCACGGCCAACGGTGCGAAGGCCGCCGCCGCTGCATCGCACTGAGCGGCTTACTCCTCTCTTACTGCATCAGTCCCGCCCGCACATCCGCCTGCGACAGCAGCTGGATCGGCACCGGCTTGACCTTCCAGATCTGCGAGGCGTACTCGCGGATGGTGCGATCCGACGAGAACTTGCCGGAACGCGCCGTATTCAGGATGGACATCTTCGTCCAGTGCTCGACGTCGCGGTACGCACCATCCACCTGCCGCTGGCAATCCACATACGACTGGTAGTCGGCGAACAGCAGGTACGGGTCGTGGTGCAGCAACCCGCCGATGAGCGGCCGGAAGAGCTCCGTGTCTCCGCGCGAGAAAAAGCCGCCGCGAATCAGGTCAATGATGTCCTTCAGCTCCGGATTGCGCTCGTAGTACTGGTGCGGCTGGTAGCCCCGGGCCTGCAGGTCAGAGACCTCCTGGGCGGTCAGTCCGAACAGGAAGAAGTTCTCGGCCCCGACCTCCTCGCGGATCTCGATGTTGGCGCCGTCCATGGTGCCGATGGTCAACGCACCATTCATCGAGAATTTCATGTTGCCGGTCCCTGACGCTTCCTTGCCGGCGGTTGACACCTGCTCGGAGAGGTCCGCGGCCGGATAGACCTTCTGCCCGTTCGTCACGCTGAAGTTCGGCAGGAACACGACCTTGATGCGATCGCGGATCTCCGGATCGCGATTGACCACGTCGCCGACCGAATTGATCAGCTTGATCATCAGCTTGGCGAGGTGATATCCGGGCGCCGCCTTGCCACCGAATATGAACGTGCGCGGCTGCATGTCCGTGTCGACGCCCGACTTCAGGCGACGGTACAGGGCGATCACATGCAGGATGTTGAGGTGCTGGCGCTTGTACTCGTGGATGCGCTTGACCTGCACGTCGTAGATCGACTGGGGATCAATGATGACCCCGGTACGGGTCTGGACGTAGTCTGCGAAGTCGCGCTTGTTCGAGTACTTGATGCCGCGCCACATTGACCTGAACCCGGCATCGGCCGCCAGCGGCTCCAGACGCCGCAACTGGGACAGATCCTTGATCCACCCCGGCCCGATGGTCTCCGTAATCAGGCCAGACAGGCGTGGATTCGCCAGCACCATCCAGCGCCTCGGTGTCACGCCGTTGGTCTTGTTGGTGAACTTGTCCGGCCACAACTCGTAGAAATCCTTGAGCACGTCCTGTTTCAGAAGCTCCGAATGCAGCTCCGCCACGCCATTGATCGTGTGGCTGCCGACGCAGGCCAGATGTGCCATGCGCACATAGCGTTCGCCCCCCTCGTTGATCAATGATCAGTCGTGCCAGCCGCGCCTCATTGCCGAAGAACCGGATTCGCACTTCATCAAGGAACCGGGCATTGATTTCATAGATCAGCTCGAGGTGCCGCGGCAGGACCTTCGAAAAGATCGCCAGTGGCCATTGCTCCAGCGCCTCCGGCAACAGGGTGTGGTTGGTATAGGCAAACGTCTTGCCGACGATGCTCCAGGCGTCATCCCATGCGACGGCGTGGTCATCGAGCAGCAGGCGCAGCAACTCGGCGACCGCGATGGCCGGATGCGTGTCGTTCAGCTGGACTGCGAATTTCTCGTGAAAGTTCGCGAGCGGAATCTTCTGCACGTGCAGGATACGCAGCATGTCCTGCAGTGAGCAGGACACGAAGAAGTACTGTTGTTCGAGCCTCAGCTCCTTGCCCTTGGACTGCTCGTCGTTCGGGTACAGCACCTTGCTCAGGTTTTCGGAGGCCACCTTCTGGTGCACGGCACCGTAGTAGTCACCGCGATTGAACACTGCGAAATCGAACGACTCGGGCGCCTCGGCCTTCCACAGGCGCAACGTATTGGCCGTGTTGACGTGGTAGCCGAGAATCGGCGTGTCGTAAGGAACACCTACGACCACCTTGGCTGGCACCCAGCGGATTCGCAGCCGGTGCTGTTCGTCCTGGAACTGTTCGGTGCTGCCTCCGAACTGCACGTTGACGGCCCACTCGGGTCGCACGATCTCCCAGGGGTTGCCGAAGCGCAGCCACTTGTCGGTCTTCTCGACCTGCCAGCCCTCGACGATGTCCTGCTGGAAAATGCCGAACTCGTAGCGGATGCCGTACCCCATGGCCGGGATCTCAAGCGTCGCCAGGGAATCGATGAAGCACGCTGCGAGACGGCCGAGCCCGCCATTGCCGAGGCCGGGCTCCTCCTCCTGGGCCAGCAAATCGTCGAAGTTGAGGCCGAGTTCGGTAACCGCCTGCTTCACCTGCTCGTGGATACCGAGGTTGATCAGGTTGTTGCCGAGGTGCGGACCCATCAGGAACTCAGCGGAGAGGTAGGCAACCGTGCGCGACCCCTGCTTCGTATAGACCGCTGCCGTGCTGATCCAGCGCTGCAGCATGCGATCTCGCACGGCATAGGAAAGTGCCTGGTAGTAGTCGTTCTGCGTTGCCAAGGCCGGGAACTTTCCCTGCACGTAGAACAGGTCGTCGAGGAACGCACGCTTCAGCGCTTCCTTCGTCAGGGCCGTGCGCTCGTCGTCGAGCGTGACGTCCGCCTTCAATGCCACTGCGTTTGAATCCACCGTGCTGCCTCGCTCCACCGCCGATTGCAGAAAATCCGGAGTCGACGTTGCAAGAAGCGTGCTACGCGCAGAAATGCATGGAGAGCAGCGGGACAGGCCCAATTCGGATACCAGCGCCCTGCATTGAGGGTACGACAGCGGGTCCGAGCGACCGCTCGTGCACCAGCTCGGAGCCGCCCGACGGCGGCTGCACGGTTCGAGTGCGGCAGCGCCGGGTCAGCCTTCGACCGGGGCGCGACTGGCAGACGACCGTGTCTTGAGTGGCAGCTCTGGGATCAACCCTGCCAGCAGCAGGGCCCCAAGGACAATGAAGATGCCCACCACGAAGGTGTTGACGATCGAATTGGCGAAGGCCTCCCTCGTTCCCTGGTCGATCCGGGCAGCGAGGCGTTGCCCCTCCTCCGTCAATGACACGCGGATTGCCGCGAGCCGCTGCGCCTCGGCAGCGGCCACCAGATCGCTCTCCTGTCCGAGGATGACTTCCCGATAGCCGGCCACGACGCCCTTCATCGCCTCCGGATTCTGCAAGGCGCGCGTCGGTACTTCGGCGATTTCTGCGCGCAGCCCGGAGGGAAGTCGGGCATCGGCGATCAATGCACTACGCCCGGACTCACCATGCATGAGGCCCTGCTCGACCGCGTTGGCGAGGGCTTCCAGCTGTTCACGGATTGCCGGCTGCAGCCCGGCACCTTCCAGGTCGGTACGGACATCCGGTGCCAGGTCTGGAGCAGAGAGCAGCCGACTGACCGCGCCCGTGTCGCCGCGGTAGGCGGATTCGATATCCGCATACCGGCGATCCATCGCGCCCTCGACGCGCTGTGACAGCAGCTTCGCATTCATCGCCATGCTTTGCGCTGCGCCAAGATCGATCTTCTCGATGACCTGCTCGCCGGGCACCGGCGGGACCCGCTCGTGCAGCTCGGTGGTCAGGTGCTGCGTCAGCAATGTGCCGAACACGGCCACGCCCACGGTCGATCCGATCTGACGGCAGAACTGCATGGTGCTCGTGGCCACCCCTGTCTCGCGGTTCGATACCGCATTCTGCACTGCCATGTTGAACAGGCTCTGCGTGGGCCCCAACCCGAGTCCGATCAACGCGAGGCGCCAGTCGATGCCGAGGACTGTGGTCTCAGGCCCCACCTGCGTGAGCAGGAACAGCCCCAGACCCAGCAGAGCGATGCCGCCCAGGATGAATGGTTTGTAGAGACCGATCCGCGCCACCATGCGGCCGCTGCCGATGCTGCCGATGATCAGCCCGGTCATCAGCGGCAGCATCGCCAGGCCGCTGCGTGTCGCTGACACGCCGAGCACCACCTGCAGGTACAGCGGCATGAACATCACGACGCTGAAGAAGATCATGCCGACCAGGAATCCCGAGGATGCGCAGGCCGACACCACACGATTGCGGAACAGGGACAGCGGCACGATGGGATGTTCGGTCCGCAATTCAACGACGATGAAGGCGATGAACGCCACCGCGGAGATCGCGAACAACTGGCGGATCTCGCTCGACTGCCAGGCGTATTTGGTGCCGCCGAACGACAGCGCGAGCAGGAGCGGCACGAAGGTCAGGATCACGAGCGCGGCGCCGGGGAAATCGATCTTGCCGGTGGCGCCGTGATGCAGCTTGGGCATCTTGGCAGTCACCACGCCGAGAGCGACAAGCCCGAGCGGCAGGTTCACATAGAACACCCACCGCCAACCGGCAACGACGTGGCCGAGCAGGGTGAACGTGCCGTGATCCGTGAAGAACCCGCCGATGGCCGGACCGACGATGCTGGCAAGACCGAAGGCCGCGCCGAACACGCCCATCGCCTTGCCGCGCTCCGTCGGAGGATACAGGTCCGCGATCGTGACGAATGCGCTCATGAACAACGCACCGCTGCCGAGCCCCTGCAGGCCGCGGAACACGATGAGCTGGGTCATCCCTGTACCCAGCACCGGCAGCGTCCCGAACTCACCGCTCAGGCCGCAAAGCGCGGATCCCGCAAGGAACAGCACGATGCCGACCACGAGGATCGGTTTGCGGCCGTACAGGTCGCTCAACTTGCCGTAGATCGGCACGGAGACCGTCGACGTCAGCATGTAGGACGTCGTGACCCAGGCGTAGAACTCGAGGCCCTTCAGCTGCTCGATGATGCGCGGCATGGCGGTCGACACGATGGTCTGGTCCAGGGCGCTGAGCAGCAGCACGAGCAGCAAGGCACCGAGGATGGTGCGGCGCTGCTCCGGTGTAACGACGGCTCCGGTCATGGGGGCTCTTGTCTTGGATAGTCACGAGGGAAGGTGGCGGAAGTTTATCAGCTTGCTGATACTTTGTTCGGGCCAGAGCGGCCCGCCAGTCCGCGAGACGATGGCAATCGCAGGCAAGTCGGGGGTAGCCTCCGGGATACCCACTCACCGGCTCATCTTTAAACACCATGTCAGACGCCTCCACGACGACCTTGAGCTATGTCACGCCGACTCCTACCAGTCCCTGGGGAACCTATCTCGCCCAGATCGAGGCAGTCGAACCCTACCTCGGCTCGCTGTCGCGCTGGATCGGCACGCTGACCCGGCCCAAGCGGGCGCTGATCGTCGATGTGCCCATCGAAATGGATGACGGGAGCATCGCCCACTACGAGGGTTACCGGGTCCAGCACAGCTTGTCCCGCGGCCCCGGCAAGGGTGGCGTCCGGTTTCATCCGGATGTGACGCTGGAGGAAGTCATGGCGCTGGCCGGCTGGATGACCGTCAAGAACGCAGCCGTGAACCTGCCATTCGGCGGCGCAAAAGGCGGGGTTCGCGTCGACCCGAAGGTCCTCTCCCGCAAGGAACTGGAGCGACTCACCCGGCGTTACACCAGCGAAATCGGCCTGCTCATCGGCCCACAGCGGGATATTCCTGCGCCCGACGTGAATACCGACGCACAGATCATGGCTTGGATGATGGATACCTATTCCGCCAATGTCGGTGCGACCACCACGGGCGTCGTGACCGGCAAGCCGTTGCTGCTCGGCGGTTCGCTCGGCCGCGTGAAGGCGACAGGTCGTGGAGTCTATTTCGTCGGGCGCGAGCTCGCGAAGCGCCTCAACGTCGACATCAAGGGGGCGCGTGTCGCCATCCAGGGGTTCGGCAATGTGGGCTCCGTAACGGCGGAAATGTTTGCCGAGGCAGGCGCAAAGATCGTGGCCGTGCAGGACCAGTACGGCTCCGTCCACCATCCCGCCGGCCTCGATGTCGCTCAACTGACCGCCGTTGCCAGGCAACCTGGCGGTGTGACCGGCTATCGGGGCGGCGAATCACTGTCACCTGAGGAATTCTGGGCCACCGACTGCGAGTTCCTGATTCCCGCCGCCCTTGAGGGCCAACTGACCGCCTCGCGGGCACGGGTAGTCAAGGCACGCGTCGTGATCGAAGCCGCCAACGGACCGACGACGACGGAAGCGGATCTCGTGCTCCGGGATCGCGGCATCGTCGTCCTCCCGGACGTCATTGCGAACGCCGGGGGTGTCACCGTCTCGTACTTCGAGTGGGTCCAGGACTTCAGCTCCTTCTTCTGGAGCGAGGGGGAAATCAACCAGCGCCTCGACCAGATCATGACCGGCGCCTTTGCCACCATCTGGGACACCCACCTGCAGCACCGGGTCACCTTGCGCACTGCAGCGTTCATTATCGGCTGCACGCGCGTCCTCCAGGCGCGGGCCGAACGAGGGCTCTACCCTTAAGAGCCCCGGCAGCCCAAAACCTTTGAAATTGCTGGACTCCACTCAAAAATGAAGCTGCGCCGGCAGATCCTGGCGATGCGGAACAAGTCGGACGACAGCGAGCAGAAATGCCAGTACGGCGTGCGCTTCATGAATCCGGAATCCAATGACCGGCTGATTCTCGGCAGTCTTGTCTGCTACCAGATGCTCGAGTATCCGCGCAGCGTCATCTGGCAGGGTGATGCAAAACCCTTTGCAGCACCTTGCTGTTCCGAGTCACGGACGAATCTGCGACATCGACGAGTTCCGACTCGTTGATGTCGGAAGCCAGTGAAAACCACGCTTTTCGCCGACTCCAGATGTAAAAGGCACGAACAGCCTTTTGCATCTCCTTAGGCTTGAGAACCGTTACTGATCGTCCTCGGCGTCCATTCCCACCACCTCGGTATCGGACTTGCCGCGCTTAAGCTGCTGCCGGGCCAGCTCAGCCAATCTTTCGTAGCTCAGACGGATCCGGTCCAACTCCTCGTCTTCCAGCTCTTCGAGATCAAGCAGCCCGTTGTGCGCACCGACAGTCGCGCGGATCAACTCGTCGAGCTTGATCTGCACGGCTTCGGCATCCCGGTTCTGCGTGCTCTGGATCAGGAACACCATCAAGAAGGTCACGACCGTCGTACCGGTATTGATGACGAGCTGCCAGGTATCACTGAACCCGAAAAGCGGCCCGGTGATGACCCAGACCAGGATGATGAGCAATGCCAGTACGAAGGCCTGTGGCTTGCCGCTGTACTTTGCAGTTCCCTTGGCGAACTTCGTGAAGCGGGAATGGGTATTGGTAGGCCGCATGGTGGACTCCGGGATCGCTGGAAGTTCAGGGATTGTCCCGCGAGATTCTATCCCGACAGCCCCGTTAGCCCGCCTCTCGGGGCGAGTGAAACGCGAAATCCCGTGCAAGCGGCCATGACCTGTCGCCTGCACCGCCACTCTTCAACTCGCGTGTCAGAGGCTGGCGAGATAGGCTCTCCAGCCCTTGAGCGCGGTAATGTCCTGCGCGCCTTGAACACCCAGCGACTCGCAGACGAAGCCCGACACCAGCCTGCCCTCTGCAAGTAGCACCTTGCCGATGCCAAGGGGTGAAGGGATCCCGGCCACGAAGCTGCCAAAATACTCCGCGGGCACCGACCACACTTCAACCTCGATGGCTTCGCCGCCCTCCGTAACCTTGACCATCCCCGGGCGAAAAGGCGGCCCACCCGGCAATGCGTAGAGCCTGTAGCTGGCGGCAGTGTGCGTCTTCGCCAAGAGTACTGCGCCCCGCTCAGTGAGCTGAATGTCCAGCGGCAGGCCCGACAGGTGCGTCCCGCACACCGCCACCTCGATCCGGTTCGACGTCGGGAACGGCACTGCCTCACCCGCGCTCGACAGCATGGGCAACCGCGCCCCGCGCGGTGCAGCCTGCCCGCCATGAAAGCGGGACGCGAGCGCCAGCAGCGTGTGCTCGCTGCGCGCCATTCCTGCCAGTGTGATCCCGAGGGGCATGTCGTCCTTGCGGAATCCGGCCGGCACGGCGACCGCGGCCAGGTCGAGCTGGTTCAGGAAATTGGTATAGCGTCCAAGATTGGAGTTCAGCCGGATCGGATCCTCCAGCAGTTCAGCGATCTGGTAGATCGTTCCGGCCGTCGGCGTAGAACGAGCCGCGGACGCGGTCGCGGCAGTCCACGATGTCGGCAAGCAGGTAGTTCAGATTGAGATTGACCTCGAACGCGGTCTTGATCCCGTTTGA
>CAISDJ010000077.1 GCA_903884105.1 uncultured Pseudomonadota bacterium
GATTGGTCGCATCATGACTTTCGAGGCACCAAATGGCAGAACATTCTGGCAGCAGAGAACCAGAGGAACTTGCTAAACGCCTACCGCGTACTTCTTACCCGAGCTCGCCAAGGGATGGCAATCTTTGTGCCGCCAGGTTCCAGAAGTGATCTGACGCGCCTTCCGGAGTTCTATGAAGGTACGTTCGCCTATCTGACGGATATCGGGATTCCTCAGATCTGAGGAGAATGCCGAGAACTGGGCAAATGGAGTCACGGAATGACTGAAAGACTGCTGCTCGTCGACTTCGAGAACGTTCAAGACGTCGATCTAACCAAGTTACCGGACGATGTCCGAATCCGGTTAGTGCTGGGCGCGAAGATCTCGAGGCTGCCGATGGAGTTGGCGGTGCAGGCGCAGAGCATGGGCGATCGTTTTGCCTACGTGCCTATCAAAGGGCAGGCCCCTGACGCGGTCGACTTCTGTATCGCATTCTACCTCGGCGAATACCTGGCGAAGAATCCGACCGCCGAGTGCGTCATCCTGTCCAAGGACAAGAAGGGTTTCGACCCCCTGGTCAAACACCTCACCACGGAGCGGAAGTTCAAGGTCCGGAGGGTGAACTCGCAGAAGGAAGCGTTTGCCCACAAGGCGCCTGTTGCTGTCCAGACCAAAGAGCCACCGAGTGATGACTTCGGCAGGGCGGTTGCCTTGCTGGGCAAGGAGAGCTCTTTTCCCAAGAAGCGCTCTGGCCTGGAAGGCAAGGTGAAGTCCTACTTCACGGACATGTCGCCAGCCGATCGCACGGCGCTGGTCGATCGCCTTTTCCGGGAAGGCAGGGTTTCGGAGGACGGGGGGAAGCTCTCTTTCAAGAAGTAGAACTTCAATGACCCGCTTCGATCCACCCCTGCAATGGCCACCACTTCATCGGCGATCCTTGTTGAAACGGTTCATGGATGCAGAGACCCGTAGGAGTCAGGTTTGCAAACTTGCACAAGCAGCGATCGCGCTCCCACAGCATCGCCGGATCTTCTGGACGACTCGGTTGAAGTCTGGCAGCCGCTCTCCAGTAGGCTCATACATGTAGAGCTGACGGTTCACTTCTACCATAACGGCAGCGACACGCTTGTCACTCCGAAATCGGCTGTTGGGGACAAGTGCACCGCGAAACGGATCGTTGAGTTTGACGATCGATCCGGCCCGCTCGAACGCGGATGCGAAGGCCCCGGCTAGCAGGAGGCTCGTATGGAAGTCATCGCTTCCAATGCAGATCTCTGGCCGCGTTGATGCGGGGTCGGCCAGTTCGTAGGGCAGGGCCTTGCTCGGAAAGCTGTGGCAATCGAGAACCAGGCACCGGCCGTGCCGCTCCAGAGTTCGGTCTACGGCACGTTCGAGGTGCGCGTGATGGGGGTGGTAGTAGTCCTGCATCAATTTGCCCCGTTCTTCGGCGACCAGGGGCCTTCGAAGCGGCAGCAGATGGCAAGTTAGTGAGTACACCGCGCCCATCCCACGGGCGGCCATGGGCTCATCCTCATCTCTGGCAAAGCGTTCCACGTCCACCACCAGTCGGCTGACCGGCGCACGAACTACCTGTGCTTCCGACGTCTGGTCCGCGAACAGCGCCAGGGTGTGATGGTCAGTCATCCGGTCGAGTTCGACCTTGAGCTCGCTATCGTCGAGCAGAAACTGGCTCCGTACTGAATCCGGAACGACAAGAGAGTCATGAGGAACGTGCAGCACAAGCCAGGGTGGGTACATCACGAATGCACCTCATCGGCCTCTGCGATCGGGATCCATTCATCGATACGCAATCGGATAAGCTGGCTGAACTGGGGATAGAACGCGGACGATGGCCTGACAAAGTCATGAGCTCCCTCACGGTCGAGGTCGTTCATTTGCAGCACTTCGTCGAGCCGCCATGCCGTGAGGAAGAACTGCCTGAGTTCCCCGAGCGTGAGGGGACGGATCGAGGTCCGCCGGGTCACGGCACTCAGCGTATCGCCGCCGTACTCGTCCACGACGCGATAGGCGATCCGCTTTCCTTGCCTGCGCGCATACACGCTGGTGACGTCGCTTGTGGTTGACGCAATATTGATCCTGGCAATCTCGATTTCAGTCTCGGCCCTGTCCGGCAGGTATTCCCCTCCCATAAGAGATGGATGGATACGGCCCCAAGAGCGACGGTCCTCCTCGCTCAAGGCGGAGGCAGCCAGGAAGTTATCCAGCTTGTCGAACGCCCCCGCGGCAATCAATCGAGCAGCCTCTGCCCGGCGGGCAGCGCCCTTGATGGTCGCGAGCACATGAGTTTCGGCGGCAATGGGCCAGAAGTAGGCCTTGGGGCGGAAATCGAGATCGATCCCGTCAGATGACATGGTCATTGTCAGTTCCTCTTTAGCGGCAGTGGGACTATCCCGGGCCCGCAATTCGGTTGAAATCGCCCAGTCCGTCAGGTGGACCACCCCAGAAACACAAAACCCCGCACGAGGCGGGGTTGCAGTCCGCTTCGTTGCCCGATTGGGCCGCATCCGTTCTCTCGAACCGACCACCTTGCCCGGACGGGGCAGGTTGGTGAAGGGCAGTGCCCTTCTCTCGATGCAAGAAGAAGCTTAGTCTCAACGTGAGGCGTTGGTCAAGCGTGCGGCGTTGCTATGAGTCTAGATCCAACAGGCTATGGCTTGTGCGCGAGTAGCTGGCAGGAGGCCAGTTTGGACAGCATTGACGTAGGAGTGCGTTCGCGTTGAGTCACAAGAAGATTGCACCGCTATTCGATGGCCCCCTCGACATCGTTGGGGACGTGCACGGCGAAATCGAGCCGCTGAAGAAATTGCTCCGGCATCTTGATTACGACTCGCAAGGCGCTCATCCAGACGGCCGCCGTCTGGTATTCGTTGGAGACTTGTGCGACAGAGGGCCCGATAGTCCAGGGGTCATCGAACTTGTTCAAGGGTTGGTGGAACGGGACTTGGCGCAGTGCCTGGCCGGAAATCACGAACTCAACATCCTGCGTAGCTCGAGCAAGCCCGGGAACCGTTGGTTCCTGGATCCCGACCACGAGGAAATGCGTGAGGCCGGGGAGTTCTGGCACAGCCTGGCCGCTCCTGACTCGCACAAGCCAAAATGGCTGAACTTCTTCGCATCTCTGCCGCTGGCCCTCGAAAGGGAAGACCTTCGTGTCGTGCATGCTGCCTGGGTCCCAGGCGAGATCGCGGCGCTCAGGCGCGCAGCAGGATCGACGTTGGAAGTCTATCGAACGTATGAAGAGCAGACGCTCCAGGCGATAGAGATGGAAGGACTCCATCATGCGATCGAGAACGAGACGGCACGCTGGCACCACCTTCTCGAGGACCGGAACGCAAAGATCCCGTTGCTCACGGCAACCGGCGAATGCGAGGAGCGTCACCAGATGGGCAATCCTGTTCGGGTGGCCACTTCCGGAGTCGAGCGGCTGGCTCGAGAGCCCTTCTGGTCCAATGGAAAGTGGCGCATGTGCGATCGTGTCCGTTGGTGGGATGAGTACGAAGAAGCAGTGCCCGTAGTGGTCGGCCACTATTGGCGTCAGCTCGCTCCCGTGACCGCATCATCCCACGCCTCCTCGAAGCCGCAGCTGTTTGGTGAGACGGCCGCCAGTGACTGGCTAGGCGCAAAGGCCAACGTCTTCTGTGTCGACTTCTCCGTGGGCGCCCGCTATCAGGAACGCAAATCCGGCGTGAACGAGTTCGGCACCCGTCTGGCGGCCCTACGCTGGCCCGAACGGGAGCTCTGGTTCGAGACAGGTCGGTATCAACCCTAACCGGGATCGCAGGAATTGAGACCGCCACGTGAGACTATCGGCGGGTGAACCGAAGGAGTCTCTGTGGACTACGAGAAGCTCAAAGCCCGCCAACGTGCCGAACGGCACGCCCACCACCCGAACTTGGGTCTACGCGTTCATCGTGCCCTGAGCTGGCTGAACCGCGCCGAGCAGCTAGCTACGGAGGGCGACCAGGATGGGTCGTTTGTGTTCCTCTGGATCGCCTTCAACGCGGCTTACGCCACCGAGATTGACGATCGGTACCGGCTTTCCGAGCAGGACTCGTTCCGGGCCTTTCTGCAGAAGCTTAAAGATCTGGACCACCCAGGGCGGATCGAGAAGCTCCTATGGACCGAGTTCGCCGGCAGCATCCGGGTGCTGCTCGACAACCAGTACGTCTTCCAGGACTTCTGGAACTTCAAGAACGGTACGCTCACGGAAGACGAGTGGAAGCGGCGCTTCGCCGACGCCAAGAAGGTCGCCCAGCTCGCATTGGCGAGCCGCGACAGCGTCACCGTCCTCAGCGTCGTCATGAGCCGGATCTATACGCTGCGCAACCAGCTCGTCCACGGCGGCGCCACCTGGAACAGCTCCGTCAATCGCGACCAGATCCGCGACTGCTCCAACTTACTCGGCAAGCTCGTTCCCCTCGTCATCGAGATCATGCTCGACAACGCCACCACGCTGTGGGGAGATGCCTGCTATCCGGTGGTGGAGTAGCTGGCAGGGGATTCCGCTGCGCCGAAGGGCAGTCCGCGATGCGAGAAACGGCCCAAAGAGGGTAGAAATGGGGCTGGTATGCCCGGGTGATGATGTTCAGTCTTGGTTACAGCGCTGCCGTAAGGAAGTGGACGCCAAATGGTTGCCCGAATCAGTATTCTGGCTTACCTTGTGGTTGGATGACGTCGCCTCAGGGATCGAGGCAAGGGTTCCTAACGATGGAAACTGACATGAAATCCGCCCAGCTTGAGAAAGTCCGTGCCGAGATCCGCAAGCTGTCCGCAGAGTCGGACAAGCTCATGATGGAAACCCGCTGGTTTCCGATGGTCATCGTCACTGGACTCTTTGCGGCAGTGGCCACTGTGCTGAAGTTTATTTCCTGAGGTGGTTTTCAGGCTTCACGACACCTGAGCGCGGGGCATGAAGCATCTCGACTCATTCACTGTGCAATTTGCCGCCTGCATCGACAACGCTGGTTACCCTGCGTCGCTGCAACTGCACAAGATATTATCGTGTGATACGAGACGACCAGGCCGTCGCCGACGGCGATATTCAGGTGCTTGACGAAAGCGGTGAAGACTACGTGTATCCAGCCGCGCGATTCGCGGAGATCGAGTTGCCGCAACTCATTTGCAAGTTGATCCATTGCGCGGCTTGACTAGCCTCTATGCTGCCTCGAATCACTGCTGCTCGATATGTCGACGGGTTCGACGTCTGACTTCGCTTTGCAGACGGGTCGGAAGATATCGTTGACCTGTCGAGCGATCTCAGCGGACCGATGTTCGAGCCATTACGGGACCAAACACTGTTTGCCAAAGTGGTGCTGCACCCGGAGATCAAGACGCTCGTTTGGCCCAACGGAGCAGACCTTGCGCCGGAATTTCTCTACGCACGGCTAAAAGGGCACGCTGCCGCCTGATGTCGGAGTCCGAGTATCGGTTTCGCTGTCTCTCAGGACCCGGAACGACCTGACAGTAAACCTCTAGCCAAGGCTTCCACAGCCTCTCTCATCGCTAGCTTCTCCACCCACGTCACCGGAATGCCGCTCAACCCGTAATGTGCGCCCGCGATCTGTCCATAGATCGCGCCGGTCGTATCAGCGTCGTTGCCCAGATTGACGGCCAGCAAAGCGCCCGAGCGGAAGTCGTCGGTTCTTGAGAAGGCCCAGAGCGCAGCCTCGAGGGAACGTACGACGAAGCCGGAGCCGACGATGGCGGGCGGTTCGCGATCGAGGAAGCTGCCTGACGCGACTTCCGCGATCTCATCGTGCAGGTCGGAGGTGTCCCAGGTTCCCTTCGTCGGATGAAAGGCAGGGGCGAGCAGCTCCTGCTTTGATCGGCCCTGAATCGCGCCGACGATCAGGCCCGCGAAGTATCGGCAGGCATCGATGGCGGACGGTGCGCCATGAGTGGTTCGCGAGCTGTCGCCGGCATGGTCGATCGCGGTATCAGGATCCTTGCGGAACCGGATAGGTACCGGTGCCAGCCGCATCAACGAGCCATTGCCAGCAGTGTAGGGATCCGTCGGACCGGCGTAGGGATTGCCGTGCTTCGCAAAGGCCAGCAACGCGTCCCGGGTCGTGATGCCGATGTCGAAGCACTCTCCCGTACTGGAGAGGTGGCCCTCCTTCATCCAGCGGAGATAACGCCGCATTTGATCTTCGGGATCGTGACCGCCGTGTTCGATGAGACTCTCTGCCAGGCACAACGCCATGGACGTATCGTCCGTCCATTGACCCGCCCGCAACCGAAACGGCCCAGCCCCGACCATATCGGTGATTGGCTCGAACGTACCCGGAGCCTTGAATTCAAGCGTCGTCCCCAGCGCATCGCCAACCGCGAGGCCGATCAGCGCACCGATGCAGCGATCCTGTTCAGTCATGGTCGGCTTCCGGAGTATTCCCTTACCCAGCACAGCGTGTTCACCAGCGCCATCTGTTCCGGCGTATTGCAGCGGATGGACATGAGTTGAGGGTTCGCGATAAAGATCGCCAAGGACTTGGCTCGTGAGATCGCGACGTTCAGGCGGTTCTTGCTGTAGAGGAACTCGATGTGGCGGGGGAGGTCCTCGCCGCTAGAGGTCGCCATCGAGACGATGACAACGGGGGCTTCCTGGCCCTGGAACTTGTCGACTGTTCCGACGCGAGCGCCTGCCGGCAGCATCTGCATCAGCAGGTTCACCTGCATGTTGTACGGCGAGACGATCAGGATGTCGTCGAGGGTCAATGGATGTTGCTGGCCCTTCTTATCTACACAGCGTTGGCCCAGCAGGTTCTGGACCAGCTCGTTGACCAGTGCAGCTTCCTCTGGGCTCCGCTGCGAACAGCCTTCGTGTTCGATCGGCAGGTACCGAATTCCAGTGGCCCGCAGGGCAGGGTGGGCGTTGCTATCCAGCAATAGGATCTGGCGAGCATTGGCCGGTTCGGGCTCAAGACGGCCATCGTAAACGGCATCGGAGATGAACTGACACACGTCCGGATGCATCCGCCATGTGGTCTTGAGGAAGATTCCCTGCTCTGGCGGGATGGTCGCCTGGCCGTCCAGCAGGTACTCGAGGCTTGAGTCACCGGATCTTCCCGGATGGACGCCCTGAATTGGCTGGCCGAGTTGCATCTGGTCGCCGAGCAGCACGATGTTCTTCGCGCAGGTGCCCATCGCCACCAGATTGGCAACCGCAACCTGACCAGCTTCGTCGACGAACAGGTAGTCGAACTGCTGGTCATGCTCGGGGCGGCTGAACAGCCACGCCGTGCCGGCTACCAATTGGTAAGCATTGGTAATTCCGTCGTTGCCGTGAATCGTCTCGATATTGTCGCTGTCGAACCCGCTGTCGGGATTCTCTCGACTCGCTTTCTTTGCCCCGCGGAATGCGAAACCCTGCTCCCTGGCAACCTTTTCAACGCCCGACAGCAGGTTATTGATTGCTTTGTGACTGTTGGAAGTGACGGCAACCCGCTTGCGGGACTGCAGCAGAGCCACGATCAGGTGCGACCCGGTATAGGTCTTGCCGGCACCCGGAGGGCCCTGGATGAACAGGTGCGTATGGTTCATGCGACCGACGACGTCCACGGCTTGCGGCACGGGTGGCGCGCTCTCATCAACGAGAGGGGATCCCGCGTCCGCGCCATGAATGCGCGGGAGGGAATGAGTCAGGACTGACTCCACCGCGCGGTAGCGCCCGGTGCTATCGACAACCGAGTCCGTAAAGCGCTGCACGGCATCGCGGATCACTTCGTTGCCTATGGGATTACCTGGTCCCAGTGCTAGCCGCTCTGGCAAGGGATCCCGGCTTGCGGCGCGCCGAATCGTCACGCGGCGTTGGCCTTCATCGATGCCCATGTTCGCGACGTTTTCCAGCGTCTGGACGATGACGGCGTTGTCACCCTCCTTGAACTTGGTCTCCTGTTCGGGATAGTGGTAGGTCCAGATCAAGGACTTCTTGACCGGCGTGGGAGCAGCAGTCTTGTCGAGGGTCAGTCCCGCAAGGCATTCCACATCGTCCAGCAGTTCGTCGTCAGTGAGGTCCTGGCGCGAGAACATTGCCCACCACGCGGGCTTGTCCGCCCGGCGGTGGAAGTCGAGCAGCTGATACGCCAGCTCCTTGAGGCGATGCTGCGATTCCCACTGATCGCGATCCGCGGGAAGGGGGTCGATGAGCTGTTGGCGATACCCTGCCAGTTCCTGTTCCCGCAGCTTGACCTTGTCGCTGCGGTGATCCACTCCCGTGTCTTCCAGTCCAAAGGACCGCCACGGGGTACCGGCGGGCCGCAGACCCAACAACCACTGCCGCAGATCAAACGTGGAAACCACGTCCTCGCGGTTGTAGTCCTCGATCTCCTTGAGAATGGCGGCGTCGCCCGTGGCCTTCCAGCGCTCGTAGTACACGACGCTGGCGCCGGCAGACTTCACATCCCCGCTGCGCGGACCGCGGAAGAACAGCTCGATGTTCTTGAGCGAGTACCGGGGCTCCGAGACGCGGATACTCTCGCGCACCACTTGGTAGAGATCGATGAGCTTGCGTTGACGCAGCAACGCATCGACCTCGGCTTCGCGCGTGCCGTGCAGGGACATCAGCCGCTTGAGGGCGGTGGGTTCATAAGGAGCGTAGTGATAGATGTGCGCTTGCGGGTGCCCGGCCAGATGGGCCGTGACGAAGTCCATGAATGCCTCGAACGCGAGCTTTTCTTCCTGTCGGGTGTGACCCCAGAACGGCAGGAACTCAGGCTGCCCGTCCTTGAAGTAGTACACGCCAAACAGATACTCGAGACCGCCTTCTTCCAGCGGATCGCCTTCCATGTCGAAGAACAGGTCGCCTGCGTCCGGCGCGGGCAGACGGCTGAAGCCCCGAATGCCTGCCGGATCGGGGGGTAACAGCTCGACGATCGGCTCTCCGGTCTGACGGGCGCGCAATTGCAGGCTCGCCTGATGCCGCAGCTTCGCCAGTGTCTCGGTCGCCATCTTCGGAATCGACTGATGACTGGGCAGCGTAGCCAAGGCCTCGAGCGTCGCAATGCCAGCGTCGTTGAGTTTGCGGATCTGACCCCGTGCCATGTTCGCCACCAGGCTCAGGTGATCGTCCGTCTGCCACTGCTCCGCGCACAGCAGCCGCCAGCGGCACAGATCGCAATGGGCCACCGGTTCGGGATAGGTCGCGACATCGGGTGTTGAGAGCCGCTCGGCGAACTCGCGGAGTACAGTCTTGAAGTAGTGGGCGTAGTCGGCGTACCGGTAAGTGATCGTCCGCCCGTCGCCAAGGACGACGTGCATCGACTGCGGGTCCGTCCCCTGGATCTTCGCGATCAGGTCCGAATAGAACGCCAGCTGGATCAGGAACTTTGCCTTGGGACTCCGTGCCAGCTTGGTGTCCGATACCTCGTAGCTGTAACTGCCCAGCTGAGAGGGCCGCTCGACGCGGATCAGAAAGTCCGCATAGCCCAGCCACGTGCCGTCACGCAGCGCCGCCTGAAAGATCACCGCTACGCCACGTCGCATGGCTTCAATCGTCGCTGCGCACTTTGAGTCCAGATCGTCTGCGGCCTTGGAGATATCCAAGAAGTCGCCATGCGTCTTGCGCAGCGAGTCCGCATACGCCGCTTCGTGTGCGTACCCCTTGCCCTGAATCAGGACCGCCTGCTCGTCGTCCGGCGCCCGGGGGAGCGGAGTTTCGAGGTTGATCAGATCCAGCGCCGTCAGGTGCCCGCATTCAAGGAAGTTCACCAGGTCCGTGGCGGAGAGAAGGAGCTGTCCCTGGCGTCGTTGCATTGAGTGAGTCCCGTGGGTGAAGGCCAATTCTGGCTTCTCTGCTGGTGAGGGGCAGATTCTGGGGCCTGCCAGTCTCAAAGGTTGAGACCGCGCCATGCGAGATTGCCGGTGCTGCGGCGCGGGACGAGAGCGTGGCAGCGCAGAAGCCCCAATTGGCTGCCAGTTCAGCCGTTTGGGATCTTTCTGATTAAGACACTTGATTACGACAGTCATGCTGGCATTATAGGCGCATGGACCCGAACGACACCGACCGTCAGTACACCGCCGAGGAAGTCGCCGCATTGGCGAATGTCCCGCGCCGGACCTTGCGTTACTACATCCAGCTGGGCCTCGTGGATCCGCCCGAGGGCGAGACCCGCGCGGCGTACTACACGTGGAAGCATCTCGGGCGAATGCTCGAGATCCGCCGGCTGACAGAGCAGGGGGTGTCGCTGGAGCGGGTGCGCGAGCAGTTGAAGCACGGTCCCGCGCAACGGGCTGCGGCTGCGCCTGCTGCGCTGGGGTCCATCGCTGTTAAGAGCCACATCATGCTCGCCGACGGCGTCGAGCTGGTCATCGAGCCGGGTCGGGCCGGGCTCACGCCGGAGAACCTGCGTCGTTTTGCGCGGGAAGTCCTGGCGGCTTACGCCCGGCTGTCTGATTCAAAGGAGTAAGGAAATGCCGATTGCCCATGCCGCTGCCATCCAGTCCGTCCAGCTGATCTCGAGCGACGGTGCGTTCGTGCCGCTTCAGGGCGTCAGTGCCAGGGGGCGCCTCCAAGGGTTGTTGTTCGAACTCACCGTCGAACAGCGGTATCGCAACAACAGCGAGCAGAACATCGAGGCCGTGTTCACGTTCCCATTGCCCGTGCACGCCGTGTTGCTGGGGCTCGAGCTCGAACTCGGTGAGCGCAAGCTCAAGGCGGTCGCGGTGGAAAAGAAGGAAGCCTCGCGCCGTTACGAGCAGGCGATGGACGAAGGCGATACCGCAGTGCTACTCGATCACAACGGCGATGGACTTTACACCGTCAATCTCGGCAACCTCATGGCAGGCGAGAGCGCCGTGATCCGCTATCGATACGGCCAGTTGCTGGATTCGCACCTGGGTTATGTGCGCCTGGCGGTGCCCACCGTGATTGCGCCCCGGTATGGAAATCCCGCCGACGCGGGCTTGCAGGGGGCCGCCGTACCGGTCTCCAATCTGTTCGCCGAGTATCCGTTCGTCATCGATCTGGATCTGGTGGGCCTCACCGACAGTGCGGCACTCCGCTCGCCCTCGCACAAGATCCACACTGTTCGCATGGAAAGTGGCCTGAAGGTCAGTCTTGCCGGGAGCGGATTTCTGGACCGCGACTTCGTGGTAGAGATTCCGCAGGCCAACGTGCCTACTGCCGCGCTGGTGGCTCGCGATGGCGATGAGTATGTCGTGCTTGCCAGCGCAGCACTGGCCGCAGCCGCTGAAGAGCAACGACCGCTTGCGCTCAAGATTCTGGTGGACTGCTCTGGCTCCATGCAAGGCGACAGCATCGCGGCGGCCCGGCGTGCACTGCTCGCGGTACTCGATCGCTTGAGCGCCACGGATCTGGTCAGCATCACGCGCTTTGGCAGCACGGTGGCGGACCTGACCGAAGGACTTGAAACGGCCGATGCCGATGCCCTGCCGCTCATGAAGGCATTGGTCCGTGACATTCAGGCGGACCTGGGCGGCACCGAGATGGCGGGAGCCCTGCAGCACATCCTGTCGCAAACGGTCCCGCCTGATCGCACAGGCGATGTGATCCTGATTACCGATGGGGAAATCCACGCCGTCGCCCAAGTCGTGGAGTTGGCGGCTCGCAGCGGTCATCGCTTGTCCGCAGTCGCCATCGGCGCAGCACCCAACGAAGCCCTGGCGCGCTCAGTGACAGACAAGACCGGTGGGTCCTGTGAGTTCGTGGCAGCAGGCGACACTGCCGAGCCGGCCATCGTGCGGACCTTCAAGCGCCTGCGGGCGACGCCGCGAACGCTGCAGAGTCTTTCGTGGCCCGTGACACCGGTATGGACGGGCCCGCTGCCAACGGCTGTCTTCCCCGGCGATACCTTGCATCTCTTTGCGGGGTTCAAGACCCAGCCAGCGGGTCAACTGGTGATGCAGGTGGGGGAAAGGAGCCGCCCCACCGTTTCAATGGCAGTGAATGTCTCGGACCAACTGTCGAGTGCAGATCTCATTCCCCGCATCGCGGCTGCCACGCGCATCGCATCGTTGCCGGAAGCGGAGGCGCGTGCCTTGGCAGTGCGCTATCAACTGGTCACCGCCTATACCAGCATGGTCGTGGTTGCCTCACGGGCAGAGGGAGAGAAGGCGCAAGACCTGCCGCAGACGATTGCGGTTGCACAGATGCTGGCGGCCGGGTGGGGCGGGATTGCAGAAGCGTCGGACGTGATGCCGGTCTATTCCAACAAGATGATGTTGAACGGTCTTCCATCGTTGCCCGCCGAAGGGCAGATCTCTCCTTGCCTTGATGTTCCACAATTTTCTCGAGCTCAATCCAGGCTCGATATTCCGATGCCTGTGCGGACGCAATCAGATGAGCCAATCCTGGCGGCAATTCCGGTCGATGAATGCGAGCGGCTGATTGGGCTGCTGGCTGAAGCTCACCTGAGCGGTGATGCCATGCCATCCAGCCTGTTGGATCTTGAAACCCGCTATGCAGTGGACCCTGAAGTGATTGATGCGCTGGAAGCTGCAGTCAATGACGGTGATGGAACAGAGGAAGAAGTCATTGCTGCGTTTCTCGCAATGCTGATTCACAAGGATGCATCGTTCAACGGGAGTCGGCACCCCGAATTGGAGGCTTTGCTGGCGGCACCGGTCCTCGGTGATCGCCGCTATCGCGACCTTCGCAGGATCATGGCAGAGAGGTTCTTCTAAAGGTCGGATCGCGCCGGCTGCGGTGCTTCTTATGTCGGGGCATTGGTGCCGGACTTGAGTTATTGATCTTTCCGCTGTCTGCCGCGGTAACCACTAAATGTCAAAAACGCAAGTCCGGCACCAAAGCCCCCGTCAATATGGCAAATATGGCAAGGCTGGCACCGAGGATTCGGCACCGAGGATTTCTCAGGGCAAGGCGATGACTTCAATCTCGATAATGGCCGTGGTTCCGCTGACTTCATTGCCAACCACAAGCAGCGGCTTACCATTTGGACTATCCGCCGCCGCGATGAACTCCAGACCCTCCGGACCCAAATCACCAAGAACGGTGTACTCAGTGGCTGGAGTCTTGGTGAAGTCGCGAGGGTTAATGTATTGAACGAACTCGGCGTTTTGCGGATTGGTAACGTCATAAACCATGACTCCGCCGATTCTTTCCAAGCCGACAAAGGCGTACGTTCGACCACTCAATTTACCTAATGCCACACCCTCGGGCTCTGGTCCCTTGTTGTCGCTACGATCTTCGAGTGCATTTGTGGTGTGGCCAGTATTGAAGTTATTTGGATAGAGACGTGCCGTAATCTGTTCAAACTGCGAGCCACTGTCGAAATACTGAACGCCGGCTGCATTCCAGATAGAGAACGAACGCCCACCCAATACGTGAAGCTGGTCGTAATCTCCATCACCATCAACATCCCCTGTTAGCTTCGAAACAGTCAGCCTTCCCAGTGCCGCATCCGCTTTCAGGTCCGTGGCATTTGGAAACTTCACCGGGTCTAGAGTGAGCGTGCTGACACGCGCGGTCTCACCGCCAGTGATGAAATCGTCACGGTCATCACCTTCATTTGCTGTCACATAGAAGGTCGATCCGGCAAATTCATAAGAAGCGATGCCATCGGGCTGATACATCCCGTACACGGGCCAATTACGAATTCGTTGGCTGGGTGCTCCAGTAGGATCACGATCACTCGGATCGAGTTCATTGCCGAATGCCATATGGTCTTTCAACTTCAATGGCTGGATGGAGGTTACCCTCGGTGCCGCCTTATCACTGAGGTCCAGGACCGCCAAGGCATTCGCTTCCTGAAGCGTTACCCGTGCCGAAAGCCCATCCGCGGCAACTGCTATGTACTCCGGCTCCAGATCCCGTGCAACGCTTGCCCCGGGCCCGTAGATACGAACGCCTGCGGCCTGCAGCGTGGCGATGCTCGCGTTAAAGGCGTTGAAATCAGCCGTTGCTACGGTGGGTGAGACGAATCCGGCACTAACATCAATTACGCTGATCGACCCTTCCGGGTCCAGCGTGTAACCTGCGTTAGGCTCGCCTTCGTTTGCGACCAGTACATACTTGCCATCTGGCGAGTATGTAACCATATCGGGCTGTGCACCAACTGCCACGCTACTGAGCCTCGCGAGGGTGAGCGCATCGTAGAAGACGACCTTTCCGGGGGAAGTCTTGACGGTACTTTCGATTGCAACAGCCACAACTCCGCTGCGCACGGCAACGCTATTTGCACTCCCACCCTCACTCTGGGCATTGATGGTGCCGAGTAGAACAGGATTAGCCGGGTCCGCGAGATTGATTACATCGATGGTCACTGCAGCGGCGTTGATAACGAAGAGTCGCTTGGTGCTTTTGTCAAACGCTACAA
>CAISDJ010000078.1 GCA_903884105.1 uncultured Pseudomonadota bacterium
AGGGTATGGCTGTTCGCCATTTAAAGTGGTACGCGAGCTGGGTTCAGAACGTCGTGAGACAGTTCGGTCCCTATCTGCCGTGGGCGTTGGAAACTTGAGGGTGAGCTGTCCTTAGTACGAGAGGACCGGGATGGACGTATCTCTGGTGTTCCGGTTGTCACGCCAGTGGCACTGCCGGGTAGCTATATACGGACGGGATAACCGCTGAAAGCATCTAAGCGGGAAGCCCCCCCCAAGATTAGGTTTCCCTGGGAACTCGATTCCCCTGAAGGGCCGTCGAAGACTACGACGTTGATAGGCTGGGTGTGTAAGCGCAGTAATGCGTTCAGCTAACCAGTACTAATTGCCCGTGAGGCTTGACCATATAACACCCAATGCGCTTGAAGGCCTCTGGCCTGTCAGTGCTGTGTGTTGCTGTTGATAAGCGATAACTCATGAATGTGACATGGTGCTTTACGCACCCTTCGTCAAAACAACTCCGAATTAATGCCGTTGCAGCCCTCGTGGCTGCACGCTTAGCCAGTTTGCCTGGCGGCAATAGCGAGCGGGAACCACCCGATCCCTTTCCGAACTCGGAAGTGAAAACGCTCTGCGCCGATGGTAGTTTGGACTTAGTCCATGCAAGAGTAGGTCACTGCCAGGCTCTTAAATCAGAACCCCCCGTTGGAGAAATCCAACGGGGGTTTTGTCTTTGTTGCGCCCCGTTTCAGATCGCAACCAGAATGGTGGTCTGCTTTGTTATCCTGCCCGGGTAGACCATCCCTGTGCGGCGGACTGAGTCCGAATCAATGACACCCACGAAAACGCTACTGCAGGCAGGCACATGACAGATTCGGTGCTCGCTAGAATCGCGCGCGGCGATCCGCACTCGGTTCGAGCCTGCATGGACGAGTTTGGGGGCCTTGTCTGGACGATCGCCAGGCGGCTGACCCGGACTCGTGCAGACGCGGAGGACGCGGTGCAGGAGATCTTCACCGATGTCTGGCGCAGCGCCGGGCGCTTCGATCCTGTCCGGGGCTCGGAAAAGGTGTTCATTTCGACGATTGCCCGTCGGCGGTTGATTGATCGGCTACGCCGCGCAAAGCACGTTCCCATGATGGAGTCCGAGGATGTGCTCGAGCGCATCGGGTGGGCTGATTCGGGGGATCGTGGCGAGATCTGTGCTGAAGCCGTGAATGCGGCTCAGGCGGTGGCCCAGATCAAGCCCGATCAGCAGAAGGTCATTGAGCTCGGTGTCCTGAACGGGATGAGTCATCAGGAAATCGCAGATGCGTTGCAAATGCCCTTGGGGACGGTAAAGACGCAGATGCGGCGCGGGCTCATCCAGGTCCGTGCCCTGATGGGCTTAGAAAGCAGGCCCCCCGCCGACGAGGTGGCCCCATGAGCGGTCATTTCCTTGATAACGAGCGGCTGGCCGACTTGCTGGTCCAGCAGGCGTCCGAAGGTCTCTCCGAAGCGGATTGGCACGAGCTGGACGGATTGCTGATTGCTTATCCTGAAGCGGATCCGCAGGCCCTCGAGGTGACAGCGGCTGCTTTGCTGCTTGCGGGCGAGTGGAAGGAAGAGCCCTTACCTGAGTCTGTCCGACGTCGGCTGAATGCCGCAGCAGCGGAGTTCATCGCGGGTATTCCCAAGCTCAGTCAACTCTCCGCCGCCGTCGCACGGCGTGAAGCCCAACCTGCTGCGTCAACGTCAGCCGGGTTCGCTTGGTTTGCCGCTGCAGCGTCCATCGTGTTGGCAATCGCAGCATGGATCCCGCGGCTCGATTACCAGTACTCTGGCAAGGTCGATCTGCTGTCGCAGGCATCACAGGATTCTGAAGCGCTGGTTGTGGAGCGGCAAAAGCTGCTCGCGTCGTCCAGCCCGTTGCAGAAGGAGTGGTCTCCAGCCGAAGATCCTTCCGGCACGGCGGTGAAGGGTGATGTCGTCTGGGATCCCGTTTCCCAAACAGGCTATATGCGCTTTACCGGATTGCAAGCGAACGATCCCGGGACACTCCAGTACCAGCTCTGGATTTTCGACGAAACCCGTGACGATCATTACCCGGTGGATGGCGGGGTGTTCGACATTCCATCCGGAGGCAGCGAAGTCGTCGTGCCTATACTTGCAAAGCTGCCCGTCAGGACGCCGAAGTTGTTCGCCGTGACAATCGAGCGCTCGGGTGGCGTGGTCGTTTCCTCCCGCGAGCGCATCGTCGTGGTGGCCGCGGTGTCTGGCGGCTAGCGTCAGTTCTCGACTGATTTATCTACCGCCGTATTGTGGGTGCCACTTCATCAGGTCGTCATGCAGTTGAGTGATGGGTCCGCGCCCGAGGATCAGACGTCCAACCATGTCCTCATGATTCGGCCTGCGCGATTTTCCGGGAACACGGAAACGGCCGCTTCCAATCGCTTCCAGAATCTTGGGTCAGGCACTGCAGTCGCTGACGCGCAACTTGCAGCCGCTGGGGAATTTGACGGATTAGTCGACGTTTTGCGGGCGAAGGGTGTCCGGGTCTTCGTTTTTGATGACCTGCCTGAGCCCGTCACGCCCGACGCGCTGTTCCCGAACAACTGGGTCAGTTTCCACTCGGACGGCACCGCAGTTCTATATCCCATGCTTGCGCCGAACAGGCGCCTCGAGCGGCGTCGGGACATCCTTGCGGCGCTCGATGACGAACATGGGTTTCGTCTCAATCGGGTGATTGACCTGACTCACGGCGAGCAACAAGGCCGGTTTCTGGAAGGGACCGGCAGTCTCGTCCTCGATCGCCGGAATCGCCTGGCCTATGCTTGTCTGTCGCCCCGTACGGATGCAACGATGCTCGCTGAGTTCGCAGACAAGCTCGACTACGAAGCCGTCCCGTTCTCCGCGATCGATGCGAACGGCTTCCCCGTCTACCATACCAACGTCATGTTGAGCGTAGGCGAACGCTTCGCGGCAGTGTGCGCGGACGCCATCGTCGAACCGGATCGGCGCAGGGTGCTGGACAAGCTGCAGTGCACGAGCCATGAGGTGATCGAACTTTCGCGAACGCAAATGGAGTGCTTTGCCGGAAACCTGCTGGAATTGCGAGGGCCAGCCGAAAACCATTTCGTGGTGCTGTCCGCAGCCGGCGTTGCGTCGCTGGAGGCGAGACAAGAGATGGCTTTTGCAGAGTTGGGACTCAGCTTGGAGGCGGTGCCGCTGCCGACGATCGAGCGTTTAGGGGGCGGCAGCGCGCGGTGCATGATCACCGAAATCCAGTTGCCTCGCAGACAGGCATGAGGCACGCTGCAGTCTTGGTGGGGATTGAACCCGTCGCGTGGCGCCCAATCTAAAGATTAGAAGAAGGATGTGAGTCGCTTCTCAGAGGCCTGCCTTGGATTCAGGAATCGTTAAGCGCCAGTGGGACACACTGGTGGCGACTGGAGACGACACTGCCTCGCAAGGGCAGTTTAAGGGAGGGTTCCGTCTCTACCGTGTAAATTACGTATGGCAAAACAGCACTGCCGGCGTAGCGTCACTGTATGAACGTGCTGGGATGGCATTGACTGTTCGAGATATCAGAGGGCATATCGAGGAGTATGGTTATGAAAGGCATGAGAATTGGTTTGCTGACCGCGATTGCGGCGAGCGTGGTTGCCGTCGGTGTTCCGGCCTATGCGCACCACTCGTTCCCGGCGACGTACTTCGTCGATCAGAAGACGCAGATCGAAGGCGAAGTGGTGCAGTTCCTGTTCCGCAACCCGCACGCGTTCATTCACGTGATGGCGCCGGACAAGGACGGCACAATGCAGCGTTGGGCGGTTGAGTGGGGCGGCGGTGCGGCTCTTGCCCGTGACGGCAACGTCAGCAAGGACACGCTGAAGCCAGGCGACAAGGTGGTCGTGCAGGGCCAGCCTGGCCGCAACCCGACAGATCATCGTATCCGTCTGGTGCACATTTCCCGTCCGGCCGATGGTTGGGAATGGGGCGGCGACTTCGAGTGATCTGATCGCGAATTCCCGGCCACCCCGGCTGGGGTAATGGACGTACCCGGCTGCCTCAACGAGGCAAGCCGGGTATGTTTTTTTGTGGTCCCGGTGGACTGCTAGAATCCAGCCTCGTACCGGGAGTGCCTGTGCTGGAACTGGGATTCAAGAATCTGCTCGCTTATTTGCTTGGCTCCGTCATCGGCAGCCTGCTGGTCGGTCGGCTCCGCGGCGGCGTGGATATTCGAACCCAGGGCAGCGGCAATGCGGGCGGGACCAATGCGCTGCGCACGCAGGGTGGCTGGTTTGCTGCCTGGGTCATGTTGATCGACGTGGGCAAGGGCTTCATTGCCGTCGCCGTCGTCCCCGCTTTGAGCCTTCCCGGAGTTCCGCCAGATGCACTTTCCAGTCGCGACTGGCTGGCAGTCACTTGTGCTGTGTCTGCCGTGCTGGGGCACGTCTATCCGCTATGGCACCAGTTCCGCGGCGGCAAAGGAGCGGCAACGCTCGTGGGCGTACTCGCCGGCATCGCGCCTGCAGCGCTCGCACCCGTGCTGGGGGTGTGGCTGGTAGCCGTATTGTTGTCGGGCTATGTGGGCCTCGGGACGATGCTGGCTGCGTGCGCTTTCCCCGCGTTCCTGTTGATCAGTCAGCAGTCCGTAGCTACTCCGCTCATGACGCTCGGTCTCGCCATGGCGGTCTTCGTGCCCTATACCCATCGAAGCAACATCAGGCGGATGATGTCCGGCCACGAGTCCCGCGTCCGATCCCTCTGGCTTCTGCGCCCACGATGAGCGGGAGCGCTGATGGCCACTAGATCCAGCGAGCAATCGGCTGCGAGGCAACAGGGTCTTCTCTCGATGCTGGCCGATGGCAAGTTCCATTCCGGAGAAAAGCTGGCCGCGAAGCTCAAAGTCTCCCGCAGTGCCGTCTGGAAACTGATCCGCACGCTGCGACTGCTGGGCATAGAGGTGCAAGCAGTGCCGAAGCAAGGCTACCGGCTTCCCCGCCCCGTCGATGTCTACGACGCCAAGACGATCCTCGAAGGGATGCCGCGTGCGCTTCGAGCTCGACTCGAGCAGCTGCATGTGCTCCTTCAGGTCGACTCGACAAACCGCTTCCTGTCCGAGCGAGCCGCCCCGGAAATCGACCAGGCGAAAGTCTGCGTCGCTGAAGTCCAGACCATGGGAAAGGGCCGACGCGGCCGCACCTGGGTCGCTCCGTTCGGATCCGGAATCTGCCTGTCCCTGTCCTTCAAGTTCGCGGAGTCACCTCCGCAACTCTCTGCGCTCGGACTTGGCGTGGGCATCGCGTTGCTTCGCGTGCTCGATCAATTTGGTGCAACCGAGGTGGGACTCAAGTGGCCCAACGATGTCGTGTGGCGGGGCCGCAAGCTCGCGGGCATCCTGATCGAGGTGGCAGGTGAAGCGGGCGGGCCTACTCGCGTCGTCATCGGCGTTGGCCTCAATGTCCACATGCCAGTTCCGGTGCGCCTCGCCCTCGCTGAGCAGCAAGCCGCGCTGATCGCCGACCTTGGCGAGATTCTGCAGGGACTGTTGCCTGACAGGAACCAGCTGGCCGCAGCCCTGATCGAACACCTGATTGCAGTCCTGGATGAGTTTGCCTTGAGAGGGTTTGCTGCGTTTGTCGCCGAGTGGCGGAGCCGTGACGCGCTGGCCAACGCGGCGGTCAAGGTGCTTGCAGGCAATGAAACGCTCCAGGGCACTGCATTGGGTGTGACCGATGACGGGGCCTTGCTCGTGGATGTCCGGGGCGAGCGGCGCCAGTTCTTTTCCGCAGAGGTCAGCCTGCGGGCTGTGAAGTAATGGCTCAATCCGCACTACTCATTGATGTAGGCAATACCCGGCTCAAGTGGGCCGTGCTCCGTGATGGAGTGTTGGGTCCGCAACACGCGCAGCGATATGCCGACTGGAGCGATAACGAGTTCAGTGCTTACGTCATGGGGCATGCGGATCGGCCAGGTCGAGTGCTGGTCGCGAATGTCGGCGGCGAGCGCGTTGCCGGACTGATCAGCGGTGCGGTGTTCAAGGCCTGGGACATCAAGCCGGTTATTCTGCAGTCCTCCGCGCGGGCGGGCGGTATCGAGAATGCCTATCCGGAACCCGCCAAACTAGGTGTGGATCGGTGGGCGGCGATGATCGGAGCCCATGCAATGGGCTTGGGTCCCGCGTGCGTCGTCAGCGTGGGCACAGCCATGACGGTCGATGGCGTTGCAGAGTCAGGCAAGCATCTGGGCGGCCTGATCGTTCCGGGACCCGATCTCATGATCGCGAGCCTGATGCAGAATACCAGCGATATCGCTGTCCGCGCAGAAGCCGGACAAACGCGCGAGGCACTGTTTTCCGACAACACGCGAGGGGCGATTCACCAAGGAGCCGTTCACGCCCTGGCTGCACTCGTTGACCGGGCGATGCACACCCTAGAGCAGTCCTGCGGAAAGCGTCCTGCGCTGGTGGTGACAGGAGGAGCAGCCCACCGCATCGAGCGCCTCGTGGCCGATCCCCTGACGCAAGTACCGGACCTCGTGTTGCGCGGTCTCGCGGTCCTTGCAGATGAAGTTTGAAATGCCCTCAACGCCCCTCATGCAGAGCGGCCAATCCGCGTCATGTATGATGCGGGGCTTGCGGGCCGTGACCTCAATGCAGACGGGGTAGTCCATGCGAGCCGTTGCCCTTCTACTGATTCTCGCCAACCTCGGATTTCTCGGCTGGTCGCAACTGGTCGATACCCGCTCGCCCCGCGCTGAGCTCGCCGCCAAGGTGGGGGGCTCTTCTGCTCCTCGCCTCGTTCTGTCGACGGAGGCGAAGGGGAGCGCCACGGCTGCACGCACCGCCAGCCTCTCCGTCGAACCCGTACCTGTGGCCGGTGCCCAAGGTGATGCATCCCTTCCACCAGCGGACTTGAATGTGGCAACCAGTCCCGCAATCGCGACACCCGGCGAATTGCAGTGTGTCAGTGTTGGAGCCTTCCGCGATCTGGCTGAGGCAGTGCAAGCATCGGCTGCGCTGCAGACAGTGGGGTATGCCTCGCGGCAAAGAATGGACCAAGGCGACGTCTGGCTCGGCTACTGGGTCAGCGTGCAAAACCTGGCCAGTCGTGAAGCAGCCGAGAGGGCATTGGCCGACCTGTCACAGCGAGGCATCACGGACGCCTACATCCTGCCGGGTTCGGATCCCGCGAATACGTTGTCCCTCGGTGTATTCAACGATGCAGCCCGCGCCCAGCGCCGTGTCGAAGAGATCAAGGCGCTTGGCTTTGACGCCAAGCTCGCGGATCGCAAGCGAGCCGGCTCTGTCTACTGGCTCGATGTCGACTTGCCCGCCCCAGGCGCGCTCTTCGACCCGGCTGTCCTGCAAACCCAGCCCGGCAAAATCGTCCGTCTCGAATTCAGGTCCTGCCCCGAGGGCGCTGGGCAGGACTCCCAAGCCGCGGCTGAGGCTCCGGCGGGGCCCTAGTCTCAAAATTACCCTGTAACTCAAGCGCAAGGGCGGATTACAATGCGCGCCCCAAGTTGCCGGCTTAGCTCAGTTGGTAGAGCAACGGTTTTGTAAACCGTGGGTCGCGGGTTCGACTCCTGCAGCCGGCACCATTACAGCATCTGAAGCCATCCGATAGGGTGGCTTTTTTCGTTCTGAACCTACAAAAACAGGGATTTTCTGAATGACTGCGTCCGTTACTGTCCGCTGACATAGCGCTGCGCTAGGGGGTACGTGGTAGGGTACGTCTACTGCTGGTCCGGTCGTACCCCCAACTATGAATTCCCTTACCAAAGGCAAGATTGACTCAGCCAAACCGCGAGAAAAGCCCTACAAGCTCTCCGACGGCTTGGGCTTGTTTCTGCTTGTGACAACGACTGGCGGCCGCCTGTGGCGATTCAAGTACCGACTCAATGGCCGGGAGAACTTGCTCTCGATGGGGGCGTACCCCGATGTATCCCTGAAATCCGCGCGGGACCGTCGCGATGAGGCCCGCAAGTTGGTGGCGGCAGGGATCGAACCTTCAGCCAATCGGAAGGCGGAGAAGATCGCTCAAGCCACTACCTTTGAGGCAGTCGCCAGAGAATGGCTCCTGACAGGCAAGTCCAAAGAGAGGTCTCCGGCGACTCGGGAGAAATCCCGCTGGCTTCTGGAAGATCTCTTGTTTCCCTTCATCGGGTCCAAGCCAATTGGCCAGTTGTCGGCACCAGACGTCCTGGCCGCCGTTCGCAAGCTGGAAGCCAGGGGCAAACACGAGACCGCGCACCGGGCTATGTGGAAGGCTGGCCAGGTCTTTCGCTATGCGATTGCTACCAAGCGGGCCGACCGAGATCCGACCCGCGACCTTAAGGGGCTGCTTACGCCGGCAAAGGTCAAACACCGCGCTGCAATTACGAGTCCGCCTCTGGTAGGGGAGTTGCTGCGAGCGATCGATGGATATTCAGGACAGCCAGCCTCTGAAGCAGCGCTGAAGTTGGCCCCGCTGGTCTTCGTGCGCCCCGGCGAATTGCGTGGAGCGCGTTGGGAGGAGTTCGACCTGGAAGGTCAAGAACCAACATGGCGCATCCCCGGCGGACGCATGAAGATGGGAGAAGACCATGTTGTACCGCTTGCCACGCAGGCAGTCGCGATCCTCAAAGACCTTCATCCCATCAGTGGACCCGATGGCTTGGTCTTTCCAGGATTAAGTTCCGGGTCCCGTCCGATCAGCGAGAACACGCTGAACTCCGCGCTGCGGAGGCTGGGCTACACAAAGGATCAGATGACCGCTCACGGATTTCGCGCCATAGCGCGGACGCTCTTGGACGAAGAGTTGCACTTCAAGTTGGATCTCATCGAGCACCAGCAATCACATGCCGTCCGTGATCCAAACGGGCGAGCCTACAACCGTACCACGCACCTTCCCGAGCGACGGAAGATGATGCAGGAGTGGGCGGACTACTTGGAGCAACTAAAGTCGCGCAGCTTTGCGCAGCACGAAAATAAGCAGCGGACGTAAAACGTGGCGACGAAGAAGCAGAATAAGGCGAAGGCTCCCGTGAAAGGACCTAGGCCCCCACCTTTGGTTGATTCGGATATCTCTTCCGTGCTTTTCACGCAATCCTTCCGGCCCTATCCAGAGAATGGCGTCGTGCTGCGCTCCCCATTGCGCGACCTAAGCCTCAACTCCAGCGACTTCGCAGAGATGTTCCGCAGGTTTCTGCAGGTCTCCAGTGCCGCAGCAGGTCACGAAGAGCTGTCACAGGGTTACTTGAACGCGGCGGCAGAGGCGATCGAAGCTGGTGACGCGCAGCGGCTTGCCTACCATGCGCTCATGGCGATGGCATCCGTAGTGGGGCCGCGCCAGTTGCTACTCGACCCCGAGCTTGGCATAGCGATACTCGATGCGCCAACGAATACCGAGGAAGCGACGAAGGTGCTGCGTCTTGCGGTTCGCCATCTTAGAAGCAGCACTGATGAATTACCCCACAGACTTGCCGAATACATAGCCAGCGCTTTCGAGAGCGCAACGCAATTACCGGTAGGCGAAGAACCAAAACCAAGCATGAGAGTAGTGATAGACAATTTGGCTCGCGGACTCAATTTGAAGATCCCGAATCGAAATAAAGAGCGCCCGGATTTTGTGACCGTTGGGAGAGCTATGGACGATTGGATTTGGCAGTGGAGCCAGGGCAAGTCAGAGATGGACGAGCCGATTTACGATAGGGCGTGCATGGAACTGGCTAAGAAACTCAAGGCAAGCAAAAGCAGGATAAAAAGCCGATACGAAGAGTACCTGTCGGCCGCGGCGGCATCCAATGACACAAAGGCACCCGAAGCTCGAGCCGCTTTCATAGCGGCGGCCAACTCGGCAGTCGCATCTCAGCGTAGAAAGCGGTAGTGAAATCAGAACCTCCTACCGAGATTAAGGCGACTCGGTAGCCCGATCGGCGGCCCCCGCTTGATTCGTCGATGGTGAATGCCAAGAAGGGCGAGCCCCTTTTTGACGGATTGCGTCAATGCTCGATATCCGCTTTATCTTAAGCGTCGCCTACCGCTGCGACCGCAAGAATTCTCTTGCTGTCCGTAAGCGTAGCTAGAGGTGACAGCATGACCCGGAATTCTCCACACATCGAGAGGGCCCGCGCCGTTAGGGCGCGCCTTGGAAATATAAGCAACGATACCCTTTACCGGCTCGTCCGAAACAAGAAGCTCGCGCCGCCGATCAAGCTTAGCGAGCGCGCATCTGGGTGGCTTTCCACGGACGTGGATCGCTATCTCGCGGATTGTGTTGCCCTTCGCGATATGGGAGGTGCGAAGTGAAGCGCTTCGACCCCATTTCCGGAGTCCCCTGTCAGGCGATCGGAGGGGAGCTATGGCACGCATCCCCCGCGCCCGAGTGGCACACCTCGCTCTCCCGGATCCCCGGGACATATGGAAGCTTTCGCAATACTGACGCTGTCCCTGGTGCGAGAAAGTTGCGCCGCATCATTGCCGCTATGGAAAGGCGTTCTCATGGGAGGAC
The DNA here is from genome assembly GCA_903884105.1 of uncultured Pseudomonadota bacterium. Classification (GTDB taxonomy): domain Bacteria; phylum Pseudomonadota; class Gammaproteobacteria; order Steroidobacterales; family Steroidobacteraceae; genus CAIUGU01. The sequence goes on from CAISDJ010000078.1 coordinate 10,434, forward strand.
ACAGCGATGATGACGATAGATGTCGGACAATCCAGCGTATTGGCTCCACCTCCTGCGCGAACAGTTATGGCTGAGGATGTAGTGCGGGCCGAGACGCCCAAGAACAGCGACTTCCTGGATGTCCTTGCGGACTCGCTGGGACCTGATCAACTGATGTGGACTACTGCATTTGCTGGAGACCCCAACTCTGTCAGCGCGAAGTGGTTCGGGCGCCCATACGATGGGCAACACTACTCACGTAAGGAGATCGATCAGTACAAAGGCCTCAATGCCTACTTCTCCGTTGCGGCCCTAGTCGCACTCAACGGGGAACCGGGACCGAGGCGAAAGAAGGAGAACTTCGGCCGGCTAATGTGCCTGATAGTCGACGATGGCACCCCCGACAACGTTAATGGCATACCTACGTGGGTCCTCGAAACGAGCCCCGGGAAGTACCAGATAGGATTCCGGATCGAAGCCGATGACGTAGACGCAGCCGACAGGCGCCTCGTCGAGGCAGTAATGAAGCGAATGGTCGCGTTGGGAATGATCGGCGGCGACCCCTCAGGAAACAACAGCGTCCGCTACGTCCGCCTTCCGGACGGCGAGAATCACAAGCCAAGACCGACCGGGAACTTCATTTGCCGGCTTACTCACCTCGACAGGACGGCCAGCTACTCGCTCGCGGATGCGGCCGCGGCGATCGGGATAGACCTCGACGACGTGCGCAAGGAGCTCGCAGCGGCGCCCCAGGAGACGGCCCAGCTGGGCGAGCAATCGGAGAAGCTGGCCACTGCCGTCAACCGGATCATCCGCGGTGAGGGCATCCACGAGAGCACGAACATCATCTCCTCGAGCCTAGTCGCGAGCGGCGCCCAGCCCGGCGCCGTGGTCAACCTGCTGCGGGGGCTGCTCGAGTCGAGCCAGGCACCACGGGATGATCGCTGGCAGGCTCGCTATGAGGACATCCCGCGTTCAGTCGACACTGCCCAGCAGAAGTATCGAGTTCCTGCTGTTGCTACAGCTACGCCCGCTACATCTGCTACACCTTGGCCCCAGCCACAGCCCCTCGATCTGGGATCCAGGGAGGAGGCCCCATTTCCCGTGGATTCCTTGCCCGGCGTCATCGGTGCTGCTGTCAGGGAATACCAGGCTTATGGTCAGCAGCCAATGGCTCTTGTCGCGTCGTCCGCGCTCGCCGCCGTCTCAGTAGCAACCCAGGGGCTGGCAGATGTGGCTCGTGATGGAGCCTTGGCCGGACCGATTTCTCTCAACTTCATGGTCATTGCGCAGAGTGGAGAGAGAAAGTCTGCTGCGGATAAGAAATTCTCTGGGGGGCTACGAAAGTGGGAAAAGCGCCGAGCC
>CAISDJ010000079.1 GCA_903884105.1 uncultured Pseudomonadota bacterium
TATGCCCGTATACAGGCTGCCATCGGCGCAGCGAACCATGTAGACAGTCCAGCTTGCCTCGACTTCTGGCACTTCAGCGACTGGCAAGGGCATCGATACCGGCCTTGGCGATCTGTTCGTCTTCGTGCGACTGAACGCCCGACACCCCGACGGCACCGATACAGGTACCGTCGATGATGATTGGCAACCCGCCCTGGATCGGCAGAATCCCCGGCATCGCGAGCATGGACAGGCGGCCGTCGCGGATGCGTTGTTCCCAGATACCACTGGCACGGCGTGAGAGCGCCGACGTTCGGGCCTTCTCGAGCGCAATCGCCGCGTTGGCCGGCGTTGCATGATCCATGCGAACAAAGTGGAGCGGATGTCCACCATCATCCAGCACGGCGATGGACACCTTCCAGTTGTTCCGCGTCGCTTCTGCGAGCGCGGCTCCAGTGATCGCTTCGCAGTCGGCAAGGGTCAGAACGGGACGGGTCTGCATGGCACTCCTGTCTGCAAGGAAACGGGTTGTTCGGAATAGCGGGCGGGCGAACGGTAGTGCCGTTGTAGTGCAAAGGCAAGCAGCCACAAGACGGACCTTTAGTCGACTCCAACAGGCTCGGGCCTGCAGCTGTGCAGATACCAATCCCGGCTGATTTCTGGCAACCTCGGTGGCCGCTTTCCCGACCCCACCGGACCGATGGAGACCCGACTTGGATCAGCCCGCCACCCAGATCACCGCCGCCGCCCTGAAGTTCATCGAAGAGGCGAAACTCCCGGACTTCCCGGCAGAGGCACTGCGTGTCGGACGGCGATGCATGCTGGACACTGTCGGCCTGTTCCTGGCGGGGGCTTCGGAGCCCAGTTTGGGGGTCCTGATCGCCGACGCGCTCGATCAAGGGGGTCGGGAGGACGCGCTCGTCATTGGAGCAGGCGACCGCAAGGTCCCTGCTGCGCTGGCAGCGCGTGTCCTCGGTACTGCGGGGCACGCGCATGATTGGGATGACACCCAGGTCTCGCACGACCCCGCTCATGTGTACGGATTGCTGACCCATCCGTCGGTACCGCCTCTCACCGCCGCCCTGGTCATGGCTCAGCGACTCGGGGCCGTCGATGGCCGCACTCTCATGCTCGCCTTCCAGGTGGGGTTCGAAGTCGAAGCGAAGATCGCGGAATGGATGACTCCGCGCCACTATCGTCGCGGCCACCATTCAAGCGGAACCGTAGGCACCTTCGGCAGCTGCGCGGCCGCTGCCAAGTTGCTCGGTCTCAAGGGCACCGAGTTGGCCCATGCACTTGGCATCGCTGCCAGCTTCGCTGCCGGTATCCGTGCCAATTTCGGGACCATGACCAAGCCCCTCCACGTAGGTCGGGCTGCGGAAAACGGCGTCACCGCTGCCGTGCTGGCGTCCAAGGGCTTTACTGCCGATCCTGCCGTGCTCGACGGCCCTTGGGGCTTCTTCTCGGTGATGGGCGAAGGCTTCACGGCAGAAAAGATCAAGCAGGGCTTTGGCAGGGAGCTCACCATCGTCAATCCGGGCGTGAGCATCAAGCCGTACCCCTCCGGGATCCTGACCCATCAATCGATGGACGCGATGCTTGCGCTCGTCATGAAGCATGATCTGCTGCCGGAGCAGGTTGAGCGAATCGGCTTCTATGCCGGTCGCAATATCACTGAACCGATCCGCTATCCCGTCGCGCAGAACCACTTGCAGGCCAAGTTCTCGATGCCTGCGCTGTTGTCAATGATCGTGCTGTGCCGCCGCGCCTCCCATCATGAGTTCAGCGATGCGTTCGTGTCTGCAAGCGCAATGCAGGACCTGCAGCGCCGCACGACAGTGCATGTCGATGCCGAAATCGATGCTCGGGGCTACGACAAGATCCGCTCGCGCATCGAGGTGCTGACCAAGGACGGGCGTACCCTCGTCGAATGGGCCGACGAGCGGTACCGTGGCGGACCGTCGAATCCCATCAGCGACGCGGACCTCGAAGGCAAGTTCAGGATGTGTGCGGAAGGCGCGCTACCGACGGCAGCGCAGGACCGGCTTGTCGAGGCGATCAGCCGCGTGGAGCGTCTCGATAACGGCGCCATGCTGGCAGACCTGATGAAGTTCACTGCCGCCAGCCGCTGAAGACAACTGGCCGAGGAGAGTTCGACAATGTGCGATTTCATCAAGTCTGCAGTGCGGTTCGTCGCGCTGCTCGCGATGACGGCGGGCGCCGTTGCTGCTCCTGCCAAGTATCCGCACAAGGTCGTGACGCTGGTCACCCATTCAAGCCCGGGCGCAGGCGGTGATGTGTTTCTTCGCGAGATGGCGCGTGTGCTTCCCAGGTACATCGACGCGACGTTCGTGGTGAAGAACATCCCGGGTGGCAGCGGTGCACGCGCCATCGCCTTCGTCGCGACGTCCAAGCCGGACGGGCAGACGCTCTACGGGACAACTCCGACGTATGTGTACACGTCGTTGATGAGCTCGCCGCCCAAGACCTACAAGGACCTGGATCCCCTCGTCAATGTGTTCATGGACCCGGAAGTGGCGTACACGCGTGCGGATGGTCCGTTCAAGACCGTGAAGGATCTCATCGATCACGCCAAGACAAAGCGCAGCGGCTGGGGCGCCGCGAATCCGGCTTCGCTGGAACGGCAAGCCGCCGAGCAGTTCAAGGCTGCTGCCAAGGTGAATGCCGCCGTGGTCTCCCACGAAGGGGGCGGTGAAATGATGATCAACGTTCTGAACGGCACCCTCGACATGGGTGTCGGCGAATACCAGGAATTGCGCGCGCAGCTTGCGGCAGGCAAGGTCCGGGTCCTGGCAACCTTCAATCCGGAGCGGATCCCCAAGTTTCCAGAAGTACCCACGTTGAAGGAGCTCGGCTACAACGTGTCGCTCGAGAAGTTTCGCGGCATCGCGGCCCCGAAGGGGCTGCCACTGGACGTCATCAAGATCTGGGAGACGGCTATCCCGCTGGCGCTGGCTGATCCGGACTTCAAGAAGATCTATGACGCCGAAGCGTTGATCCCGGCTTTCATTCCTCACAGCCAGTACGGCGCGTTCACAGAGCGGTTCGCGCAAAACGCCGCTGCGTTCCTGAAGAGCAGCGGCGTCATCAAATAGGCGCAGCTGGAACTGCAACCCGCGATCAGGACTTCAGGACGCCGCCTCACCAATGAACAAGGATCTGATCAGCGGAATCGCGCTGTGTTGCATGGCCCTCGCCTATTTCGTTGCCTCCAGGGCGATTGCGGTGTCGTCGCTGGAAGATGACTTCGGGCCACACGGCCTGCCGAATATCCTCGCGATTGCATTGGGCCTCACAGGCGCCTTGCTCGCGGTGCGCGCCTTCTTTGCGAAGCCGCGGCTGCAATCTGTAGCCGCGGCAAGTCAACATTCTGCCCATGGCAAGCCATTGCGAGCCGTCGGCCTGCTAGCCATCGGCGCTGCTTACATTCTCCTTGTGGACAAGCTGGGCTATGCCATTTCGATTGGCTTGCTGATCGCAAGCGTAGCCTGGTACGAAGGATTGCGCCCAAGCTGGAGACTCGCTGCTGTCGCGATTGTCGGTGCGGCCTTGTTCTGGCTGATCTTCGTGCGATTACTGGATGTCGCCCAACCAGCCGGCCTGTTCTTCTAGCCCCCGCGAGAGAGACGCCGACCCTCATGCCCAGCCTGCTCGACGCCTTCGCCCTCCTGTACACGACGCCCATCATACCCATCGCCCTGCTCGGGCTGACGTGGGGTGTCATTGGTGGCGCGCTTCCGGGAATCTCGGCATCGATCACCATGGCATTGCTGCTGCCGCTCACCTACTCCCTCGACCCCACCTCCGCGATCGTGCTGCTGGCGTCAACCTATATTGGCGCTGAATATGGCGGTTCGATCCCGGCCATCCTGATCCGGACGCCAGGGACCAACTCGGCGGCTGCCACGGTCGTCGACGGCTATGAAATGACTCGGCAAGGCAAGGCAGGCGAGGCGCTCGGAATCTCGCTGTGGTCCGGAACCGTCGGCGGCCTCTTCGGACTCGTGATGCTCGTGTTGTTGACAGAACCGTTGTCGCGCCTGGCACTGGCGTTCACGCCGATGTCGTACTTCGGGCTCGGCATCCTCGGCTTGACCGTGATCGCCTCGATGACCGCCGGCTCCCCGCTCAAGGGCCTGGCTGCGGCCATCATCGGCATGATGGTCGCCACGGTCGGCACTGATCCCATCTCGGGCGTCACGCGTCTGACATTCGGCTCCGCGGACCTGCTCTCCGGCATCGAGCCGATCCTGGTGATGGTGGGACTGTTTGCCGTCAGCGAGCTCATGGTGCAATCGGGATCCGTGGCAGCAGCCGACATGGTCGTCCAGTCTGTCCGGATCCGGCTCCCAGGCCTCGCCATGATGAAGAGGCTGCTGCGACCGCAAGCCATCGGCAGTGGAATCGGTACCGTCGAAGGCGTCATTCCCGGCGCGGGCGGCACGATTGCTGCGTTCCTCTCCTATAACGAAGCGAAACGTTGGTCCAAACACCCGGAAGAATTCGGCAAAGGATCTCCGGAAGGCGTGGCCGCCCCCGAGACCGCCAACAATACTGTTGCCAGCACAGCCCTGATTCCGCTGTTGAGCTTCGGCATTCCGGGCTCCAACTCGGCTGCGGTCTTGCTGGGCGGCTTCCTGCTGCATGGCCTGGTTCCAGGGCCGAACCTCTTCATGGAAAACGCCGCTGTCGTGCAAGGCCTCTACGTCGGCTCGTTCATCGCAACCATCGGCCAGCTGCTGGTCGGCTTCATGATCATGCCCGTGTGCCTTTGGCTCGTGAATCGTCCGCGTCCCTACCTGGCTGCCTTCATCCTCGCCCTCGTGCTGTCGGGCGTCTACTCCTTGAACAGCTCGCTGTTCGATCTCGGCGTTGTCCTGGTCGCGGGGCTGGTCGGGTATGCCATGCGCATCTTCGGGTTCCCCTTTCTTCCTGCGGTGCTCGGGGTAGTCCTTTGCCCGCTGGTCGAATCGTCCTATCGCAGAGCGCTGGTGCTTTCGGCTGGCGACCACAGCATCTTCATCGAGGATCGAATCTGCTTCGGACTGCTGGTTGCGGCAGCCCTGTTCCTGGCCTTTTCTATCGTGCGGGAAGTCCGTTCGGTTGCCAGTGCGACCGAGGCAGGGCAAGGGACTCCATGAACACACCGGCTAAGCCACCCAGCCAGACCGTATCGGCCCGTCTTGCCGCGTTTTCAGCGGCTGCTCACGACAAGCCTCTGCCGGCAACCGTGCATCGAACCATTGCGCTGCTTCTAAAGGACATTGCCGGACTGTGTGTCGCTGCCCGCAACACCGACTACGTCAAGGCTGCAATCGCGAGCGCGGCAGGATCGGGAGGTTGTTCGGCCATTGGACATGCGGCCCGCGTGACTCCCTATGACGCCGCCCTGATCAACGGAACTGCAGCCCATGGTGAGGACTTTGACGACACCTTCGAGGGTGGGCCCGTACATGCCGGCGCGGTCATCGTTCCATCAGTGTTGGCTATCGCGGAAGCTCGCGGACTGACGGGCGACGCTCTGATGCGGGGTTGCGCGGTCGGTGTCGAAGTCCTGTGCCGTATGAGCCTCGTGGCACCGCAGGCGACTCATCGCGCGAGCTTTCACCCCACTGCCGTGATGGGCGCGCCGGCAGCAGCCATCGCGGTTGCCACCTGCCTCCGGCTTTCTCCTGCACAAGTGACGCATGCTCTCGGCATCGCCGGCAGCCTGTCGTCCGGGATCATCGAGTACCTGGCCGATGGCAGCTCCACGAAGCGCCTGCACGCAGGCGCCGCAGCACAGGCCGGCATTCGCGCAGCCTTGCTGGCGGCCGCCGGATTCACGGGCCCGGCTACCGTATTCGAAGGACAACACGGCTTCTATAAGGCATTTGCGCCGTCACTGGCTCCGGACTTTCACCCCCTGGTGGACGGTCTGGCGACGGATTGGGTGACACCCACAGTCGCATTCAAGCCCTACGCCTGCGGCACGATGACACAACCTTTCATCGACTGCGCCATCGAGGCTGCGGAAGAGCTGGACCGCCGCGGACTCACTGTTGAACACATCGAGTCCATCGTTTGCAGCGTCGGCCAGGGCACGGTGCACCGTCTGTGGGAACCCATCGCGCTGAAGCGGTCCCCGCCGAATGGGTATGCAGGAAAATTCTCCACCCCCTACTGCGTCGCCGCGGGTTTCATCGACAGGCGAGCAGGCCTTGGCCAGTTCACCGATGAGTATGTACGAGATCCTGCGTTGTGCTCGCTTGCCTCACGCATTTCCTATGTGGTCGATCCGGATGACGAGTACCCGCGGAACTACACCGGACGACTGCGTGTAACGCTACGGGATGGCTCGACCATCGAAGCCCGCAAGGGCCATCTGCGTGGCGGTGCGAGGGAACCCTTGAGCGAAGCCGATATCGACGAGAAATTTCTGGACAATGTCCGGTTTGGCGGCGGCACGCCGCTGTACGCTGCGACCCTCAAAGGCGAACTGGCGGCGATCGCGGCCGGAGGCCCCGTCAAACTCAACTCAGGATTCGACTGACATGCAGGAACTGGCCGGCAAGGTCGCGCTCGTGACAGGTGGCGCCAAGAACATCGGGCGTGCCATTGCCCTTGCACTCGCCGAGGCGGGCGCCAACATCGCGATCGTTGCCCGACAGGATCAAGCAGCAGCTGCTGCCACCGTTGCCGCGATTCGAGGACAGGGCGTCGCTGCGGAGGCCTATCTGGCGAACGTCGCGGATGAGGCCGAGGTCAATGCCATGGTGAATGCCGTCGTCAGTCGCTTCGGGAGACTCGATGTCCTCGTCAACAACGCCGCTGTTCGGACTGAAGTTCCCTTCGCCGAGTTGTCGTTCATCGAATGGAGACGGATCATCGGCATCGCGCTTGACGGTGCATTCCTCTGCGCCAAAGCAGCCCTCTCCCCGCTTGCCGCATCAGGAACCGGTAGCATCATCAACATTGGTGGCCTTACCGCTTACACTGGCGGCGAGCACCGGGCGCACGTGATCGCCGCCAAGGCCGGCCTCGATGGCTTGACGCGCGCGCTTGCGGTGGAACTTGCCCCGCAGGGCATCAACGTCAATCTTGTGTCACCGGGCTTGATCGAAACGGTCCGCGCGGGTGGCACACCCCAGCACCACAAGACCCATGGAACGCTGGTTGGCAGACGCGGCACGCCAGAAGAAGTCGCGAGCATGGTGCGGTATCTTGCCGGTCCAGGCGGACGCTACATCACCGGCCAGACCATTCACGTGAACGGCGGTGCCTACTTCGGCTGACTGAGAGCCCAGCCGGTTTAAGGACCCGCGCTCAAGTCTTGAGGAGTGCTGCAGCGACCACGTCAGCCGCGACGCCGTCGATCTCGATCACCTTCCGGCGACTTGACGTTCCACTCGCGACTCGTACCCGCGATTTCGCCACTTTCAGCGTGCTGGCGATGAACTCAATGACGGCGCTATTGGCCGCCCCTTCGACAGGAGGGGCCGATACGCGGATCTTCACGCAACCGTCGTGTATCCCCGCCACTTCAGTACGGGATGCACGGGGCTGAACATGAACGGTGATTCTCGTGGTGGTGCTCACGCACCGATTCTAGCGCGCCCACCCACCTTGAGACTCGTCTGCTACCAGGACCATCCGCGATTCACCTGGAACCGCAGTCCGATCAGCCAGGCCGAATCAGTGCTGCGATCCATGCCTGGATGCTGGATATACTGGATGTCGGGCTGGATCATCAACCAGCCGGAGATGTCGGCACGATAGGTCAGCTCGACGATCGTTTCGCGCTTCCACGGCTTTCCAGACTGCTCTGACATCAAGGCAATCGAGGGCATCCCCAGCTCCGCAATGGAGACGGCGAGCCCGATCTGGTCGCTCAGTCTGCTCCCGATCCGGCCGTTGTACACGCCGCCAAAGCCATAGTAGTGCTCGATGGGATTGATCCTTGACTCAGTCGCACCGACACGCACGAAGAACCGGGTCCCGACCTCCTTGTCCCTGCCGAACATATAGGGCGACTCGGCGATGGCATAGAAGCCGTCGTTGTCATGTCGTGTTAGTGGCTCGCCCGCTTCATCAGTTGCAACCAGGTCTTCGAAGGCGGCCGTATAGCGCCAGTACCCAAACCCCAAGCGCGATCCATTGGCAGGTTGGTAGTTGACCTCATTGGCCAACAGCAGTCCGTCGCGATTGCTCAGGCTGACATGCGTTCGCTCGGGATGATCGGGGTCCCCAGGCACTCCATCGAGCATCGCCGACTGGAACGACCAGCGCCCCCGTTTGGTCGCATAGCGCAAGGCAAGGCTCGTGTTCGGGAAGATCGAAGGCCCGTTCCGACCAGCCTGCGAGAAATCCGGGCCGATACCACTTGAGGGATTCACGAAGATTCCCGCGGTCTCGATGCTGTCGAACTCGGAGTTGAGATCATACAAGCCGACGCGGAATGACCCCGGCGTGCTGCTCATCTGCCATTCCGTCCAGACCTCGAAAAGACGCAGCGCTCCGTCCGTCTCGATATTGCTGATGCCCTGCGCCGAGCCGGTGAGCTGATCGGAAAGCTGATTGCCGTGATCGTGCAGCGCATACGCGAAGAAGCGCAGATTTTCCAGCCCGAATACCGGGCCGGTGTTGGCCTCCAGCGTGATGTCGATGTTGTCGAGATAGCGGTTTCCCGTCGCGTGGCCACCCGACATATTTCGCCAGGCATCCCCGGTATAGATGGCATCCAGCTGAATGCCGATGGGGGTTGCACACCCCGCGCCGCAGTCAGGCGGTTCTCCACCCCAGGCCGGCACAGTCACCATAACCGCCAACCACAGCAATATTTCTTTCCGCATAGCGAACAGCCTCCTTATTCATGCGAACCAGCGCTTCGTATCGGCTGACTTCAGGAAGTACTGAACTGATTCAGGGTTTTGCTGACGCGCAAATAGGGCTGCCAGCAGGCCGAATTTGCCATCCCGGACTCTCAAGTGGCTGGCACAAGAGGCCGTAACAGAATTGACAGACGCACACCACCGCGTCCCACTCGGCTGGAAGTAAGGAACGCTTCATGACTTTCACGATCAAGACTCGGCTCTTCGCCCTCACGTCTCTCACGCTAGTGATGATGCTTGTGCTCGGTGCGACCAGCTACCGCAGCCTCAATGGCGTGGGAAGCGGCATTTCACAGCTGGTTGGCTCCAGCGATATCCTGCGTAACCACCTGGAGGCCGACATGATGCACGACGCCTTGCGCGCCGATGTACTGGCTGCCCTGCTGGCAACCAGCGACGCGGAGTTGCGCGAAGCGGATGCCAGCTCACTAGAGCACGTCGGCCACTTCCGTCAGATGGTCCGGGAAAACCAGCTCAAAGCCAGTACGGATGACGTCCGTAGCGCGCTGGATGGGGTCAGCGCACCACTTGAACAATATATCCAGATGGGAGAAGCGGTCATCAATCGGGTGCACAAGAGCCATTCCGAAGCCGTTGCCTTGATGCCCGCTTTTGGGGCCGCCTTTGCGGAGCTCGAGGGCAAGATGGCCGCCGTAAGCGATGTCATCGAGAAGCGCGCCGGCGAAGACCGGAGCGATGTTCTTGGCGTCATCGCGATGGCGAAAATGGTGGGCCTTGCGACCATTGCGATTGCGGTCCTCTCTTCCATGGCAGCCGCCATGTGGAACATCCGCTCCATCACCTTCCGGTTGCAGCGGGCTTCCAACGTCGCCGATGCCATCGCCAACGGCGAACTTGGCCATCCGATCGTCATCGGCATGAGGGACGAAATCGGCACCCTCCTCGCGTCACTGCGGCAGATGGACGAGAAGCTTGTCCAGACCGTGGAAGGCGTCCGCAACGATGCAAGCAGTGTTGCGTTTGCGGCGCGCGAATTGGTCAAGGGCAGCGACGACCTGAATGAACGCACCCAACAGCAGGCTGCCGCGCTTGAGGAGACGGCGGCAAGCATGGAGCAGATGACTGCCACGGTTAAGCAGAATGCCGATAACGCCCGCGAAGCCAATCAGCTCGTCGCCGACGCTTGCCAAAGCGCAGAACGGGGCAGCAGCGTGGTGGCGAGCGCCGTTTCGGCCATGCGGGAGATCAACCAATCAAGCAGCCGCATCGCCAACATCATTGGCGTGATCGACGAAATCGCCTTTCAGACCAACCTGCTGGCATTGAACGCCGCTGTAGAAGCTGCACGCGCAGGCGAGCAAGGACGTGGCTTTGCCGTTGTCGCGTCTGAAGTGCGCAATCTGGCCCAGCGGAGCGCCCAGGCAGCACGTGAGATCAAGGGACTCATCAGCGACTCTACGGACAAGGTCAAGGCGGGAACCGAGTACGTCGACGTCTCCGGAATCACTCTCAAGGAAATTGTCACGAACGTCCAGAAGGTGGCGGAGTTCGTGAGCGCCATCGCCACAGCAAGCCACGAACAGGCGACCGGCATCGATCAGGTCAACCTCGCAGTGACCCAGATGGATTCAACGACCCAGCAGAACGCAGCCCTGGTCGAGGAAAGCACATCGGCATGCAAGGCAATGGAGGCCCAGGCCGAGTCCTTGATGCAACAGATGTCCTTCTTCAGCGTGCAAACGACTGGCGCAGCTCCCGCACGCGCCACCAAGAGCTCGTCCGCAAGGACCTCTTCCTACACGAGCACCCCTGCCCGCCCCGTTGCGATGTCAAGTCAGACAATGGATGGCAACAGGACCGCAGCGACCTGGGATGACGACCAGGCTCACGCCGCCTGATGCCAGTCTGGAGAGCATCCGCATCGTGGCCCGCGTAGTCGCGTTCTTCATGAAGTTGCCGATGGATCACGCGGCTTCGACGCACCGATGCCCGACTTGCATTGGGTGAGTGCCGAAACGTAGGGGCACATCACCCACCTGCAGATGTCTCCCGATCGTCCGCAGGCCTTGCGCACTGAGCACTTGGCGCGCTGCGGGAAGATCGACACCCCGGCTGGGCTTCCCGTACGAAGGATTGTATTGGGGCGATCCGCCCGCCCCTCATCGAGGGCGAGCAGGGACCGTCACTGCGCAGCGGACTCAGATACCCGCGTTGCCTGCGACGTCCGCCAGATTGGCCGCCGCGGCTGGTGTAGCGGGAGTACTCAGGGAGTGGCTTTCAATCGCTGCTGTCAGAATGCTGAGCTTGATGCTGGTCGTCATCCCCAGACCCGTATCCGTTGCAGACATTGAGAAGCTGGCCCGCAGCTTTGTCACGAAGCTCCCGATGAGTTCCTTAACGTTCGCAATGGCCTCCGCATTCGTCTCCGTCGTTCCGCTCGCTGTAGAGGGGACGGGCTGGGCCACGCCGGGATCCTCTGGAGCAACTACGGGCGGGGATGCCGTCGCTCCACTTGAGACGTGAGAGACGGGCTGTCCGGAGACCACTGGAGCCTGTGAACCCGTATCCGACACCTGAAGTGCCGCGGGCGCCGCTATGGCAGGCGCCAGCGCCTCAACGGTGCGGATCCTGACTTTCTGGCTCATCGCAAGCTGCAAAGAGAAGTCCGCTAGCTGACTATTGTCGACTTTCAGGCCCGCGGCGGCCGCCAATGCCTGTTCTACGTTCCCGGAAAAGAATTCGTTTGCGAGCGAATCAACCTTGCGGACCAGGTCACCGATTGCAGCCAGTTCGGCCGGATTGAGATCGCCCTCAACCTGCAAGGAGGTACGCTCGCTGATGCGCACTTTGAGGGACTCTTGCGTGCCCCCGGCCACCTCTGCCGACCCGAGGCGGATGCTGGTGGAATTGCGGAAGTCGATCTTCACCACATCGCCTTCGAGCGTGTGGATCTCGAGGACACCGCGCTCCTTGGTGGAGACCTTTGCGGCAGTCATCATCTCCGTTGACCCGCTCTGACGAGTTGCCACGAAGGCAGCGACCAGAGAGCGGACACGGGCGCGAATGTCCGCGGCGATGTCGCCAAGGTCGCCCAAACCGTTCGCACCTGCGTCTGCGGTGCCGAGAGCCTGCTGGAGGCCAACCTCGGCAACGGCCCCGACCTGTTCGGGAGGCATATCTGCCGACCCATTGAGCGCGGCTCCCACCGTAGCCGCCAGCTGGTTGTCGACCTGTTCCGCCTGCGTGAGGCCTGCCACCGGCGCAGCAGGCTGGGTGCTGACCGCAAATTTCTCGCGCAGCACCAGCACAACCGACTGGTAGACCGCCTGTCGCTGTGTATCGCGACTGTTCTCTGTCGAGCCGCAGCCAACCCGGCGAGCCTGCGCATCGGTCGAAGCCTTGGGAACCTGCGCTGTCTCCCGCGAGCGATACGCCTGGGACGAGTGAAGCGAACCTAGTCCAACGCCATGCATTTTCGGATCTCCGGTTGATGTGTCGACCTGCCCCACCCCTTCACGAATGGACGTGAATCGGGATCCGGGCGGCCCTTCTTGACTTAATCAATCGGACTGATCGGCTGAAACTTGAGCACGGACAATTGCTTGCCCCCGCATCCCGGCCAGTACGTGACGGAATTGAGGCGCGGCTCACATGCCTGCCGTCTGCACCGCTTCCTCCGCAGTCGGGTTGCGCCCAACCCAGGGAGCAGATTGCCTACCCATTGACGCACCACCCTGTGGGGCCCCGACATGACTTGCGGCTTCTCCGCATTCCGCGTTAGGTGCCCTGCATTGCTAAATGATCGCATGAGCGCACAGGTTCGTTTTGATGCCGACCTGATCAGGCGATACGACTGCAATGGGCCCGGTATACGTCCTATCCGACCGCAGTCCAGTTTCACGAGGGCATCGGCGAGGCGGAATACCGTGCGGCGGCGACGGCCAGCAACGAAGCAGGCAAACCGCTTTCGCTCTACGTCCATGTTCCCTTTTGCGCCAGCCCCTGCTTCTACTGTGGCTGCAACAAGATCATTACGCGAAGTACCGAGAAGGCGGAGACCTACCTCGGGTATCTTCACCGGGAAATCGCGCTGCAGGGAGCACTGTTTGACCACAGCCGATCCGTCGAGCAGCTGCATTTCGGTGGTGGCACACCGACGTTCTTGACTCCTCTCCAGCTCGGTTCGCTGGTGGAAGCGCTTGGGAGTCACTTCAGCCTGGATGGCACATCCCGGCGGGAATTCTCCATAGAGATCGATCCACGCACGGTCGCGCCGCCCTACCTGGCTGATCTCGCAGCAATGGGCTTCAATCGCGTGAGCTTAGGGGTGCAAGACTGCGACCCGGATGTTCAGCAGGCCGTGAACCGCGTGCAGCCCATCGAGGAGACTCTGCGCGTCATCGACAGCGCGCGAAATGCGGGGTTTGGTTCAATCAGCATTGACCTGATCTATGGACTGCCGCTCCAGACACTCGAACGCTTCGACCGGACTTTGACATCGATCCTTGCTGCCCGACCGGAAAGACTGGCGGTGTATGGCTATGCCCACTTGCCGCAAGTTTTCAAGGCACAGCGGCAAATCCGGACCGAGGACCTGCCTTCGCCCTCAACGCGGTTGGCGCTCCTTGAAATGACAATCGCGAGATTGACGGCTGCAGGTTACGTCTACATCGGCATGGACCACTTCGCACTGCCCGATGATGAGCTGGTACGCGCGCAGGCCGAAGGCAAGCTGCACCGGAACTTTCAGGGCTATTCGACCCGGGCCCATTGCGACATCATCGGCATGGGCGTGAGTTCGATCGGCAAGGTTGCGCACCTGTACGCCCAGAACCAGAAGACGCTACGCGACTACTACGCAGCGATGGCCGCCAACCGCCTGCCGGTGCTGCGCGGGGTCGCATTGACGCAGGATGACGAAATCCGGCGGGAGGTCATCCAGCAAATCATGTGCAACGACGTTATTGAATTCGCAGCGCTGGGCAGTTACTTCGGGATCGATCCGGGCCACTACTTTGCGACCGAGTTTGCCCGCCTGGTCCCTCTCGCAGGTGATGGGCTCATCGACCTGCGGCCAGGTCGCATCGCTGTCACGGAGACAGGTCGGCTGCTGCGCAGGAATGTCGCCATGATTTTCGACGCCTACCTGACCTGCACAGCTGCCGCTCCCGCCTATTCCCGCGCCATCTAGCGCTCTCGAACCCGAATCGCCCAGGAACCCCCCTGGCCTCGCAGCTGTCCGAACTGCCAGGACTTGCAGTTGGCGGCTCAAACTATCCAGAATCCGCCCAGCCTGCACGTGGCTCTACCCGACGCGGATATCTGACAATGCCTGCCGATCCTTTGCTGCTGACCCGATTCTGGACCCAGATCGCGTGGCTCGCGCTGGCCTTTGGCGTGTGCACGGCTTGGGGTGCCGAGACGGGTGGCAGCATCAGTCCTCCTGCATTAGCACAGCGCCCTGGCGCTTCCCTGTTTGCACCGCCTGCAACCCTGACCTACGACACCGAATACCCCGCCATCGGGTATAGCGGCGTGGCGACCGAGAATGCGGTCGCTAAGCTGCAGGCACGCCTTGATCGTGGCGAGGTCAAGCTGGTGTACAAGGACGGCCGAGGCTATCTCGACTCGCTGCTTGGCTTGCTGGGCATTGACCCGAGCTCCCAGTCACTCGTGTTCTCCCGGACGAGCTTTCAGGTTGCCGGCATCCGAGCCGCCACTCCCCGGGCGATCTACTTCAACGATGACACCTACGTGGCATGGATTCCCGGTGGCGAGATGCTCGAGCTGGGAACGATGGACACCCACCTCGGTCCCGTGTTCTTTACGCTTCCCAATCGGGCTGCCGCCCCCCCGCAATTCGACCGACCGATCCTGACCTGCATCAGCTGTCATGACAGCCTCACGCTGACAGGTGGCGGGGTACCCCGCTTTATCCTCGGCTCAGGCTACGTCGGTATCAACGGCGAGCAACTCACACATGAAGGACGGATCCTGACAACCGACCGGACGCCGCTACGTAGCCGCTGGGGTGGGTGGTACGTCACCGGCACGCACGGCGACCAGGTGCATTTAGGCAATATCCTGGTGCGCTCGGCCAATGAACTGGTCGATCTGGACAACCTGCGCCGCGGCAATCTCGAGAAGCTCGACGCCCTGTTCGATACAACGCCCTATCTCACCAACAAGAGCGACATTGTTGCGCTACTGGTCTTCCAGCATCAGATGCACATGCAGAACCTGATCTCGCGCGTCAATTTTGAAGTCCGCGAGGCGCTTGCTCGTGCTGGACGGAACGGCAGCGACACAGGCCCGGCAGCGGTCGAGTTGGCGCCCGATGTACAGATGCAGCTTCAGGAGTACCTGGACGATCTGGCGAACGGGATGCTGTTCGTGAATGCCGCAGGCTACACCGGCAAGATCACGGGAAATTCGGGTTTCGACAAGTGGTTTGAAACAAGGGGCCCGCGTGACAGGCAGGGCCGCACGCTACGGAAGCTCGATCTCTCGACGCGCCTCTTCGCATACCCGCTCAGCTACGCGGTCTATTCCGACGCGTTTGACGCATTGCCCGTGTACGCAAAGAACTATGTCTATGGCAGGTTCGCAGCCGTACTGAGTGGTCAGGATGGAAGTACCGCGTACGCCCATCTCACGCCGGCCGATCGGAAGTCAGTACAGGAGATACTGGTCGCTACCAAACCAGACTATGCACGGTTTGCGGCGCGCAACCGCTCCGGCAACTCGAGATAGCCGGACTCGGGCCCCGGCGTCAGCGATGAGAACGCCTCAATAAGGCAATCTCGGCGTGAAATCCCCCCCAGGACTGCAAGGTTACGCTGACTTGCGAACCTTCGCCTCAGGCTTGCCAGTCGATTTTGCGTCCGGCTTTGGGTCCGGCTTTGCGTCCGGAGATTCAATGTTCTCGATCAGCTTCGCATCGAGTTCCGGCAGTTCCGGCACCGTCGCGGGCTCGATCACCAGCGGCTTCAATTGCTCGTGCAGTTTCGCGGTCAAGGCATGGAGATCCTTGTACTGCTGCACCAGCTTGGCGCTGTTTTCGGTCAACCCAGCGAGCAGCTTGTCCTGAACCTGTTTCTCCTTGCGCAGCGTGCCGAGCGCGGCTTCGACCTGACGGCGTGCGTCAGCCTCATCCTGCTTCTGCTTCTTCAGAACGTTCATCTTCTTGAGAACGTTCTCAGGCGTATCAGCAAGGGCTGAGTTGATCGCCTTCAGGGATTTGTCCCTTTCCGCGACGCGGTCCTTCAGCTTCTGGATTTCCTGGACTACCGAGGCGCGCTCGATTGTCATCGAGTTGGTGGCATTTCCGTACGTTGCCCGAACCTCAGCGAGGGACGCCTCCGTTGTGGCGAGCGACTGCACGCTTGCTGCAAGCTTCTGCTCCATCACCCCAAGAGACAGTCTGGTCTTCTTCTCGGTTTCGACGACAGCCGCTTCGGCCTGGGCAATTTTGGCCGTGACGCCTTCAAGCGCTCCTTTCAGCTCCTCCTGAGTGCAATCAGGGCTGAGCTTCAGCGCTTCGGCTGCGCTGCGCATCAAGACCTGCTTGCTGATCGCAAGCTCTTTCCACACTTTCAGCTGGAGCTCAAGGTCCGCTTGTTCCACATTGTCTCCTTAAAGGTCGGGGGCGATTTTCGGGCGGCGGATTGTAGTCCAAACCACTGAACCGGGTCGACTTCCGTCCGGCCGGCCCAAAAGCATCTCGGCGTGGAAACAGTGCGGAATCCACTATTCTGTTGAAATTCATGGTACTGGCGTCTGGATTGGCTGCCGCTGAAACGCGGAACGCGACTCCCGTAGCCACCCTGAGGACCCCTACTCGACGAAATCGCGCAGGAAATCCGGGCAGCACCCGCGCCGACAGAGGGAGAGCAGCGTGCTTCTCGACAAGGCCGCAAGCTTCGCCAGTGAGGGAATGGCGCCCTCGGCCGAGATGCGGAACGAGATCGGATTCGACGTTGCGAAAGGATCAGACCTTCAGCGATTCCATCCATCTTCTGATCCGGGTCGCGTCTGCAACCCGGGTGTACTTGCCGAAGGAATTGAGGAGGACGATGACCACAGGTCTTCCCTTGATCGTCGCCTTCATCACCAGGCACCGACCTGCAAGGCGCGTATAGCCCGTCTTCTGCACGGCAATGTCCCAGTCGGGCTTGGCGACGAGCGTATTTGTATTGTGGAATTCGAGGATCTGGCTGCCTACCGGGACTGCGTAGCTCCTGTGGGTCGAAAAATCGCGGATGACAGGATCATGCGAGGCGGCAATGACCAGTTTCGTCAGATCCGAAGCGCTCGATACGTTCCTGCTCGACAAGCCTGTCGGATCAGAAAATCGAGTGCGGTGCATCCCCAGAGCCTCTGCCTTGAGGTTCATTGCCTTGATGAACGCATTGAGCCCTCCAGGGTGATTGCGTGCAAGTGCATGCGCAGCGCGGTTCTCGGAGGACATCAAGGCCAGGTGCAGGAGGTCATCACGCGTCAGTCGCGTACCGACCTTGAGGCGCGATGTCGAGCCGAGCTCAGTGTCGCGATCTTCAGCCGACACTTCGATCATTTGATCCATGGGCACGTGGCTTTCCAGCACGACCAGCGCTGTCATGAGCTTGGTAATGGAGGCCACCGGAAGCACCGCATCCGCCTTCCTGGAGTAGAGCACCGACGAATCCGATTCGTCCATGACAACGACCGAACTCGAGCGGAGGTCGAGCTGAGGAGTTCGCAGTGCAGCCGATTTGGCGGCCGGGGCATGCTGTGGGGAGGGTTTCGTGACAGCGGCAGCAACGGAAAGGGGGTGAGATGCGACGACGGCCACGAGTGGCAGCCATCCTCCAAGCCAGCCCTTCCAGATCGTCATTGCTTAACCTGCCATTATTTTCAAAGACTTCGAGATCATCATTCTAGCGGATTCTTCTCCCTGCGCCAGCTTGTATCTCAAGGAGATCGCGCGCGACTTCTCGAAACCCCTCAGAGGAGGGCTATGGAATCAGTGCGCCACGGTGGCCAGGGCTGCAGAACGAAGAGTGACGCCAACGTCCAGCGCACTCGGCGACCATCGATACGAATCCGTATCTACGATTGCGATATCGCCATGCAGCCAGAAGACTTGAGGTCATTCGGCGCAGTGCCCAGAGACCAGAGAGCACCGGTTACGCCGACTCGCCATTACAGAGCGTGAAGTGGACGCAGGGTCGACGCCCTAATTCACGCCCTCCGCCTGCTCAAGAGTGGACGCCGGGCAGCGCTTGTCGCATTGCTCACCACCGGGCTACACTCGCGAACGTCATGGAACCCCACATTTTCGAAGATTTGATGCCCATGAAAACCAACAAGCTGATCGGAACTGTTGCGTTGCTGGTTGCGATCCAGGCCGTACTTGGCGTTGCAGCCGCTGCTGACGATCTCCAGACGGTCGTGGTCACGGCAACCCGGATGCCACAGTCGAGCTTCGATCTCCCGGTTTCCATTACCAGCGTCGGTAGTGACGTCCTTCAAGGCGGGCGCCAGGAAGTCAATTTGTCGGAGTCCCTGGCGCGCGTTCCGGGGCTGATCGCGCAGAACCGCCAGAACTATGCACAGGACCTGCAGATCTCGATCCGGGGCTTTGGCGCCAGGTCCACGTTCGGCGTGCGAGGCGTCAGGCTCTATGCCGATGGCATCCCCGCAACGCTCCCTGACGGCCAGGGGCAGGTCTCCCATTTCGACCTCGGATCTGCAGGCAAGGTGGAAATCCTGCGCGGACCCTTCTCGTCGCTCTATGGCAATTCGTCCGGCGGTGTCATTGCGCTCTTCACCGAGGATGGACTACCTGGCACCCGATTGTCGGCGACCGTCAGCGACGCCAGTTTCGATGCCCGACGGTATGCACTGAAGGCCACCGGCGAATCCGGGCCAGTGAACTACGTCGCCGACGTCTCCCGCTTCGAGACCGACGGGTATCGAGACCACAGCGCGGCTCGTCGTGACATTGCCAATGCCAAGGTCCGGTATGCGTTCAATGCGGAATCGCAGCTGACAGTCGTTGCCAATGCCCAGGACCTCACCGCCGATGACCCGCTGGGATTGACACTCGCCCAGCTGAACGCGGATCCCCACCAGGCCGGAACGAACGCCGTGGCGTTCAATGCCCGCAAGACAGTGAAGCAGCAGCAGATTGGACTCAATTATTCCCTCAATTTCACGAGTGCAGACTCCATCGCGGCCACGGCCTACACCGGCCACCGGGCCACTGTGCAGTTCCAGGCAATTCCAACTGCCAACCAGGCGCCGGCGACCAGCGCAGGCGGCGTCATCGACCTCAATCGGGATTACTGGGGCAGCGACGTGCACTGGACGCATATGTTCGCATTGGCGAGCGGCAAGGCGCAGCTGACGGCCGGCATCACCTACGACAAGCTCGACGAAGATCGCAAGGGCTACCAGAACTACACGGGAACCACGGCGAGCCCGACCGAGATTGGAGTACTCGGCCCACTTCGCCGCAGTGAAGCCAACAGCACCAACAGCTTCGACCAGTACGTCCAGCTACAGTGGGAACCGACCGAGCAATGGCTGCTGCTTGCCGGCGCCAGAAACAGCAAGGTCAAGTTCGATTCGCGCGATCTGTACATCGTCACGGGCAATGGCGACGACAGTGGTTCTCGCAGCTACAGCGCCACCACACCGGTTGCCGGCATCACCTGGCGCGCCAGCGATACATTGAGCGTCTACACCGCTTACGGCCAGGGGTTCGAGACGCCCACTTTCAACGAACTCGCATACCGGTCCGTCAGCGGCACACAGACTGGCCTCAATCTGGATCTTGCCGCTGCCCGCAGTCGTCACTACGAACTGGGCGTCAAGACTAGACTGCTGGAGCGGTTTACATTGAACGCGGATGTTTTCCGGAGTGACACGCGCAACGAACTCTCGGTGCTCGCCAACACCGGGGGCCGCGCTGTCTACCAGAATGTAGACAGCTCCCGTCGCGAGGGAGTCGAAATCGAGTTCCATGGCAACTGGCCGGGCAATTTCGGCACCACCGTCGCTTACACCTGGCTGCGTGCGGAGTACCAGAATGCATTCCGGACCTGCACGACGGTCCCCTGTGTGCTCAGCACCGTGCCCGACGGCAATACGATTCCTGGCATTCCGCCAACTTCGGCCTATGCGGAAATATCCTGGAAGCATCCCGCGACCGGCTTCTCGGCTGCCCTTGAGGGCCGGTATGTCGGAGGCATCTATACGGATGACCTCAACGGCCTGCGCACGTCCAGCCAGACGATTGCCAACCTGAGCCTGGGCCTGCAGCAGGAAACTGCGCAGTGGCGCCTGGAGGAATACCTGCGGGTCGACAATCTGGCTGACAGCGACTACGTGGGTTCGGTCATCGTCAACGAAAGCAATCAGCGCTACTTTGAGCCGGCACCGGGCCGGACGTGGCTGCTGGGATTCAAGGCTTCCGCCAAGCTCTGACGATGGCGGGGACTGGATTGGCTTGGCGCGCTGGCAGCACGACCTCAAGAATGGAGGCGCGCAGGTTCGCGAACGCGCGAGTCAACCCCTGACCCGCGTGGGTCAGGACGCGCGCTTGGCTGGTTCACCACTCCAACCGCAATGGACTGCAGTGCGCTGTCACTCCGCACCAGCGCTTCCGTGCGTTCGCTGATGAACCACCACACCCCGAAGACCCAAGCAGCAACAACAGTAGCTGCCGCAAAGCGAATCAGCCTCGGCAGTAGACTTCAGGAGCGGCATTCGGAACTAACTGCAGGCACTTCAGGAGCGAAGGCTTTTCTCACGAGACTGAATGACCGCCATTCAATCCAACTTTGTGGCCCCTCGATGACCCGCTCGCACCGAGCGACGGCTTTCCTTTGCTGTGCCTCGAGCTGCACGCCTTGTTCCGGGTGCCAATCAAGGCAAGCACCATGGACAGATGCCGCACGGGCCGACGAGAAGCGCTCAGCAGGAGCGCAAAAAGCATACACGGCCAGTACTACCCGGCTCCCTGCAGTCCCTGCGCAATGCCATTCACGGAAGACACCAGCGCGGCAAACAGATCGTGGTCCTCGCATCCACTCAAGCGCCAACGCTTGAGCAGATCGACCTGCATGAGGTGCATTGGATCGAGATAGGGATTCCGCAGCTTGATCGCACGCTGCAACGTAGGATCAGCATCCAGCAGCTTTGCGCTGCCTTTCAGCTTGAGGACGTAGTGCTTCGCCAACTCGTGCTCCTGTCGCAAGGCCTGGATGAACCTATCGAAGCGGGCATCCACCAACCCGTCGTAGTAGGCCGCTATATCCATCTCGGCCCTGGCCACGGCAATTTCAACGTCGTCCACGAGGTTTTCGAAGTAGAACCAACGTGCATGCATCTCGCCAAGAATCGACGCACCATGCTCTCGCTCCGCCGCCGCCAGCGCCGATCCAAAGCCAAACCAGCCAGGGATCATGTAACGGCACTGCGACCATGCAGACGCCCATGGGATCGCGCGAATGCCTGCGCTCCCGCTGACGTCGCGGTGAAACGCGGCGCGCGAACCGATCTGCATGCGCTCTATGACATCGATTGGCGTAACCTGTCTGAAGAACTCGTGGAACTCGGCGTCGTCATGGACCACGGCCCGGTAGCAAAGCCTGCCATCGCGTGCCGCGACATCCATGACATTGCGCCACTCCGGAAGCACTTTTTCCGGCGGCGTGACTCCACCAACGGAAAGCGAAATCGCGTTCAAGGCCTGTTCAAAGACCCGCAAGGCGATCGGCCGCAGCCCGTACTTGTCGTTGATGAGCTCACCCTGCTCGGTCATTTTCAAGCCGCCGCGAAGCGCGCCCTGAGGCATGGTCCGTACCAGCACTTCGGTACGACTTCCGCCCCGGCTACTGCTCACGCTGCGCCCGTGAAAAATGGTCAGGCCTATTCCAGCGCGCTCGGCCGTCTCCACGAGGGCTTCCTGCGCCTTGCGCAGCTGCCACCTGGAAGTTGCAATGCCGCTTTCCTTGTTGCTGTCGGAGTAGCCGATCATCACAACCTGTCGGTTAGCGCGGCTGGCCAGGTGCTTTCTGTAGACCGGCTCCTGGTAGAGCTGTGCCATGACTTCACCGCATCGCTCCAATGCAGCCGCGGATTCGAAGAGCGGAGCCACATCCAGGGGAACGTCGCCAGAGTGGCGATCAATCGCGTCTGCCCAACGAGCCAGCAACAGCACCGAAAGCACGTCGTCGACGTCCTGAGCGCGGCTGACAACGTAGGTGCCGATTGCTCGTTGCCCATAGCGAAGCTGACAGTGGGCGAGCGCTTCAAAGACCCAAAGTGTTCTCTTGCCAGTGGCATCGAGGACGTTGCTCGGGCTTTCATCCCGGACAAGTGCTTCCCGAAGCCGCGTCGAGCGTTCCATCGGCGACTTGTCGCGCCAGGCCGGATCGCCGAATCCATGACCCACGACGGCCTTGTGAATGCCCGCGTGCTGCCGGATTTCAAGCGTTGCCAGATGGAATCCAAACGTCTTGACCCGGCGGAGCAATCGCCGGACCTGGAAAAGTCCAGCATTTTGCCCCTTGTTGTCCCTCAGGCTGGTCGCGATCAGGTCAAGGTCATGAATAAGGTCTGCCTCGGTCTCGTAGTGGTGCTGCCTGCCTTCGTAGCTTGCCCGCAGCCGCTCCATCACCTGCCCGAGGAAGACCCTGTAGGGCATGCGGTCATGGCGGACGGGCGTAAGGCTCTGCGCACCGGGAAGCAAGAGGAGATACTTGTCGATTCGAGACTGGAGAGCAGCGGAGATACCAATGCGCGTCGCGCTCTGCGAGAGGTTCTCCGCCAGTTGCTGGCATTCAAGAAAGTAACGATTGACGATCAACTGATGGTGCCGGACCAGCGTCTCACGTATGGTCTTGGCATGTACGTCGGGATTGCCATCCATGTCGCCACCGACCCATGAGCCGAAGCGAACAATTTCTGGCACGACAAAGCCTTCCGCTTCCTGGCCGTATACCTTCAGGAGGCCAGCCTCTATTTCTTCGTAGAAGACTGCGACGATCTGGTACAGCACCTCGATCAGGAAAAAAAGCACGTGCTCGCGCTCATCCGCTACCGTGAGGCGATCTCGAGAATTGTCGGCCGTCTGCCACGCAGACGTAATCTCAGCGCGAATCCTGTCCAGAGTTCGACGACGTTCGGATGGGGTCTGCGTCGGGCCCAGCCTCCCAAGGAGGATATGGGCAAGTCGCTTTTGCTTGCGTAGCACCGTTCGGCGAGTCGACTCGGTTGGATGCGCAGCCAATACGGGCTGGACTGACAACTGGCCAAACAGACTGCGGACATCCTCAAGACTGAATCCCCGGGCTTTCAGTCGCGTCAGCGCATCGTCGATCCCCTCAGGCTGAGTCGTTGTGGAGTCGGCAAGGTATTGGCGACGCCGGCGGATGCGGTGCACCTTTTCCGCCATGTTCACCATCTGGAACCAGGTTGAAAACGCGCGCACCAGCTCTTGCGCCTCAGGCGCCGGCCGATCCTTGGTGCGCACTAGTAGCCGAATGGTTGCATCAGCATCGCCTTCCCGGCGGGCGATGGCATCCTGACGGTCGGATTCAACTATCTCGAAGAGGGCGTCCCCTGCCTGCTCTCTGACAACCTCTCCGACCAATCCACCCAGGATATGGACGTCTTCACGCAGCGCAGCGTCCTTCAAAGGAAAGAAAATGCCTTGGCGGGCCATATTTGGGTTCGTCTGCGCGAGATTTAGCTACCTGGTGGCATCTATGCCACGAAGGGCCGAAAGTCTAGCAGACACCCGGGATGCATGAGGGGTCAGAAGGTGCTTGGCAACGCCTGAGCCGGGGTCAGGCCGTTTCCTGCAGAGGGCGAGACCAGGGCAGCGCGCAAGAAGACCTAGAAGCCCTTCTCGGCACGGGTCGTCGGTACCAGAAGAATCATGCCGCTTTCGGAGCCTATCGACGGAGCGTCTACGAGGACTGGCTCGATAGCCCCGAGCCATGCGGTGCCAGACGAAACTCAGAAAGAAAGAATTGAGCGCGTGAGTCTGAATCTCGCCGCCTGGCGCGTAGAAGCTATGCGCCTCAATGGAGGTGGACATCAGTCGGGCAACAAATCGCGCCAGCTACACGGAGGACGGGCAAGCCAAGTTCCTGATCTCGGATTCGATATCTGCTCAAGGGAACTTGCAGATCTGCCCTCGAAAGTACTACGCAGGGAAGAAGTCGATCGGCTTGGTAGTAGTCACCGCCTCGACGTCCCTTTCCTCGAAACGGAAGAGCCTTATTCTGGAAACCAGCTTGCGCTCAAGCTCGGGATCATTGAGATCGCTTGAGACCACGGAGCAAGCCGTCACCTCTCCTGTGGGCGCAATCGTTATCTGCAGCACCAGCTTGCCCTGCAACGAAGGATTGTCGCGCAATGCACGGCTGTACAGCGCGTAAATCGCGCCCTTGTTCTTGTCAAATACGAGCTCGATCTCCTCTCGGCTACGCGACGCCTTGTTGCTGCTTGAACTTCGACGTGCCTCCGCCCCCCCGGCAGCCACACCTGCAGGCGCCTCGATCTGACCAGTCGAGTGTCCGGCAAGCGCCCCTGCCCCACCACCAACGCCCCGACTCAGCGCCGCTGTATTGATGCCACCGCTGCCCTTGCCGACTGCCGACGTGATCAGCGACCTTTCCGCGCGAGCCGTCTCGCCCACGGTACCGGACAGGTTCTTGGCCTGCATCGCCTTGTCAGCCGCCGAATTGTCTCTCAAGTCGGCCAGTTCATCCTGAAGCTGCAAAAGCCCGGAAGATGCCGCCTTGCGGCGCGCCTGCTCCAACCGATCGACCTGCGGCTGAGGCCTTGGCAACTCCTTAGCAACCTTCTGAGGAGGAACAGCCGGAGGGGGCGTCGCATCCACTACTTGCGGCGGTGGCAGAGGTGGCGGCGGCGGGGTCTGCCTCTCAACGATGACCCTGGCCAGCCGTGGTGGAATCACCGGCGCCCGCGCGAGATCCGGCTTCGGCAACGGAAGGAAGGGTAACGCAACGGCGACAATCGCCAGCACGATTGCTACGTTCCGCAGAACTCGCCAGAAGCGTCTTTCCTCTTCATCGCCCAGCGACCAAGGTAACTCGTAGACTCGGTAGTACATGGCGTTCACATACCAGCCGCGGCGAGCGGCTTCGCCTCTTTCTGGGTAACGGCAAACGAGACCTTCCCGAATTCACTCGCAGTACAAGTCGCAAGGACCTTCTTCAGCACGCTGTATGGCGTCTCCCGATCCGCCAGCACCGTCACTGCCCGGTCTGCCGGTTCAGTTGCCTTTGTTGCCACTCCCTCGACACGAAACTCCTGCTGCTCCCGCAACGCAGCCTCTAGCGGCTTGATGACGGTATCCGCATTGCTCTTGAGGTCCTCGAGAGAAATGACGGACCGCCCCTGAACAAGCACTTCATGCCGCGTAACCATCACGACAACAGCGGGATCCGGCCGGGCCTCGGCGATGGACTCCGGAACGCGAATCTCGTTCGGATTGGGTAAGACCTCCACCTCACTTGAATGCACCAACAAGAACAGCACCAGCACGCTCATGATATCGATCAGCGAGATGATGTTCATGTTGGGATCGCGCTTCTGCCCCTTGAGGTGTCGACGCAACATCCGCTTGGCGCGACTCGACATTTTCATGTGGGCGCATCTCCAATCGAAATATCGGGGAACAGCTCGGCGTTGATGTTCCCGGTCGGCCGGGCCAACGTGACAAGACGCAAGGTGTCCATCACCTGCACAAGCGTGTCATATGGCGTATCGGACTCCAGCAGGATGGTCGCTTGGGTCTTATCCGGAAACCGAGCTTTTATGCGCTGCAGATATTCCGAAAGTCCCTTCAAATCGTAGGCATTGCCGACATTGGGCAGATCCGCCAGCTTGCCACCCACCTGATCGGCCACTTCAATGGACATTGGCCGGACGATGACCTCCAGTTTCAATTCCTGAAGCTGATCCAGCTGCTGCGTACTTGAAGCTACCGGGAGCCCCAGATTGAGAACAACAATCCGCGAAAAGACTGCCGTCATCAGCAAGAACGTCACGAGGACCGTGAATATATCGATCATCGGGATGATATTGAGCTCGGGATCTGCTCGATCCCGGCGGCCCAGCCGCCTTGCACTCCGGGCAGTTCTCATTGCGTGACAGGCTCCGAACGACCTTCCGTCACCAGATTCAGGAACTTCACGGATGCCATTTCCAGGCTATCCACCAACTCGGTGGTCTTGGTCTGCAGGAAGGCATGGACCAGCACCAGCGTGATCGCCACAATCAGCCCGAAGGCCGTGCAGTTCATCGCCACGGAGATGCTCGCAGATAGCAACGTGGCCTTCTCGGCAGAGTTTGCGGTAGCGACCGCCGAGAACGCAGCGATAAGTCCCATGATGGTCCCCAGCAGCCCGAGGAGCGTGGCGATGTTCGCAAAAGTCCCGATATAGTGCGTACGCTTTTCGAGGCGCGGCATGACCTCCATCAGACTCTCCTCCATCGCCTTTTCTACGTCATCTCGCCGGCGAGCACTGTGAATTCTTGCCAATCCATAGTTCATGATGGTGCCGATCGCGGTAGTTGACTTGGCGGTCAGCGCGGCCGCTTCCTTGATCCGGCCGGAGCTCAGCAATGGCACGACCTCATTCCAGAAGCGGACGCTCCCGAACTTGACGCGGGACAGATAGATCCATCGCTCAATTCCGATCGCCACCCCCACCGCCAGTACGGCTGCAATCGGGTACATGAATATCCCCCCATCCTGGAAGAACCTAGGGATAACGCTCAATTCGTGCATGACTTCACTCCTTCAGAAATCCTCAAAGTCCAAACCGATATCAGAACATTCCGACCGCGATCTATCTGGACGTAGTTGGCGCAATTGGAGATTTTTGTTCACTGCGGGCATCGGCTGCGTCAGGGCGCTCCGCGAGCTTCGAGTAGTACGTCACTTCTCGCCTGAACTCATCCCGGTCAATCGGCTTCAACGCCTCATCCAGCAACGAATTGAAAGGCTGCTCCGGAAGATCACCAAGCTCGGCCTTTTTCCATGGAACGATATAGAGAACCTTGGGAAGCTCACGATTCCCGGTAACGACACTTACATCCAGGTCGAGCCGATCCGCCGGCATTCTCCCTGACGCAGCCACCGTCTTCGCCGGCGCGGGAACCACCTGCGACTTCACCAATGACACCTCAGCCGCCGGTAGCTTCGCGCTCTGCGGTTCCGCGGAGATCGCCACAGATGCGATCGCCAGCCCCAAGATCAGTAGTCCACTCCGACCCTGAGCACTCATGCTCCGCTCCTTGTCGTCCGAACCGCTCCGCCCAGTCTCGACCTGATTTCCTTGATCCATAGATTGACCACGGTGTCGGACTCGCCAGTGAGGTCCACGTAGTGTTCGAGTTCCTGCAGTGCCTTTCCTGGTTGCTGCAAGTAAAGGTCGTAGAGAACGCCCAAATTGAGGTGCGCCAGGGCGTAATCGGGCTGGATCTCGAGCGCACGTTGATAGGACTTCTCGGCATCAATGAATCGCCCAAGCTTGCGATACAAGATGCCGAGTTGATTGTAGGCCGTCGCGCTATCCGGCTTTCGCGAGATGGCCATCTTGAATGCCTGCTCTGCTTCCGGCAGTTTGCCGGCCTTTGAGTAGGCGATGCCAAGGTTCAACATGGGTCCGGAGTACTCTGGATAGGAACTACCAAGCACCTCAAGTTCCTTCACTGCCAAATCTACATCGCCCGCCCCCAGGAGCGTCAGTGCCCGTTCATATTGTGCCGTTAGATCTGCTGGCTCCCCGGGCACGACCTTCTGGTCCGGCGCAGGGATCTCCCTCGCCGGACCAGACTGGCAGGCGACCAACGCAAGCAGCACCATGACGCAGATCGCTCCCCGGCCCCTCCGCCAGACAGCCTGATTGGCACCGTGCAGGCGCGCAACGTCACTATCGAAGTGCAGGGACATAGTCCTCGCTCCTTTCCGACTTTCCATAGCGCGCCGGCTTCAGCTTGGCCAGCGTCTCAAAGCTCCGTTGGACCCAATTGTCATAGACGCCGTCTCCAGACCTCCTGGCATTGGCCTCGTACAGATCAATCGCTTTCTCCTCGAATGGAAAGGCCTGCTCCTCAAGCAACACGTCGTATTGCTCGCGAGCATCGGCATCCAGGTCCTTCGGTCGCTCAGAAGAAAGCAAGTCGCTTCCAAGCTGTCTATACGCTTCCGCCATACCGAATGTCGCCGCTGTCGTCACTTCTGCTACCTGGTAATCGAGAGCCCGACCGTAGGCCGACAACACGCGTTCCATCGCTGCTCGTTTCGCCTTGAGGGACTTGGCAAGCGGCACAACCAGGCGGATTGCATTGAAGCCCGCTACCTCAGGCTCGGCTAGCACCAGGATTGCACGGGCCGCAAGATAGCGGCTGCGATCATTTCTTGCGGCCCCGGCCGACTGGTCCGCGCGGATGATGTCTTCCAGCCACCGACGACGCCGACGATCATCATGTGTCGCATCCGAAATGTCGGCGAGTCTCTGCCGGGCATCCATTGCGCCACCGAAGGGCTGGGGATACTGCTCGACGTACGCCGTATATGCCGCTACCGCCGGCGCCATCGATTTCGCTTTCTCATAGAGTTCCGCTGCTTGCCAGAGCGCTGCGCGACGGACATCCCGTGTTTCCGTGGCGCGGGCTGCGACCTTCTCGAACTCGGACGCTGCTTCCAGCCCTCGGCCCGATTCGAGGTAAGCGACTGCGAGCGACTTGTTCACCTCCGGCTCAAACTCATGACCCGGATGGGCACGCCGGAATGCGACCAGAACCTCTGCGGCACGGGTCCATTCCTTTTGCTGCATCAGCAAAGCGGCGGCATCAAACTCTGCGTTGGCCCTGACTTTCGAGGTGGGCGCGAGAAGTGCAACCCTAAGAAAGTCATCGACCGCAGACTCAGGCGTTCCCGCCGCCTGCTTCGCTTCCGCTTGCTTGTAGATGGACGCCGCCAGACGCTCAACGGTCACGCTCTGGTCAGGATCTCCGGGCGGCAGCAACGACTGAACCTTCAAATAGGCCTGCTCTGCCTCTGAAAAGCGTTCCCGTTCGAACAAGGAATGGGCCAACAGTGTGGCTGCCGAGCGCTGACGCTTCGGATCAACGGCAGGCCGCCTCTGCAGGACTTGCTGTGCCACCTCGATCGTTCGCTCGAATTCATTCAATGCAAACAGGTCCTCCGCTGCCTTTGTCAGGACAGGCCCCGCTTCGGCGTGATCAACAAACGTATCAGCGAACATCAGCTCGCTCTCTATAAGCCGGCGATGCCAAGCGGCCATTTCCGCACCTTCGAGTCGTACTTCCTGCTTTTGGTATGAAACCAACGAAGCATAACCCGCCTCCGCGGATCGCTGATGAAGTGGGTAGTCATACGCCGTATGCGCATATTCCTGGGCGGCCTCGGCAAAACGCCCACCTTCAAACAAGACCTCCGCCAGCAGGTAGCGGTTGCCCGGCGCCTCCGGATCGGTTGGGAACGATTGGAGCATCGCTCCATACCAACGAGCCGCCGCCATGAAGTCTTCCGCCTGTTTGCTCTTTTGCGCCTTTGCATGGTGATACTGGGCAAGATCTTTCAGGTTTGTCTTGAGGATCGTGACAACATCCGGGGCATCCGCAGGACTACGATTGGCCCAGTAAGTCGATGTGAGCGCGTAGCGCTCCACGAAGTCTTCCTTGCCTTTTAGTACCAAGGACTCGAAGCCTCCCTTCTGATAGGACTCAATTGAACGCAACTGCAATAGTGGCGCGTTCCGATCATCGGGCTGCTGCTTCACGAACGCCGAATACGCCCGCGCCGCGTCCTGATAGCGGCCCTTTTCAATATAGAGATTGCCCAATGAACCATAGAGAAGGTGACCATAGACCGGCATGCCCCTTCCACGAATCGCCTCATCAAGCGTGACCGGGCCATCAAGGTCGGCAAACGTTACTGCCAGCGCGCGAAACGCATCTGCGGTCAGCTCCTGCTCCGGTCTGGTCAACTCACCGTGGTCACGCAGTTTTCCGGTCCTTGCCAGAACCCGATCCAGAAGTGCGAGAAATGCGGTGGTACTCTGGTCGCTCGGGCTCTGCTTGAACAACGACCATCCTTGTTTGTACAAACCTTGCTCATAGAACGCCGTATCTGGACCAAGGGCAACAAGTGCGGCATAGGCCCGCTGGGCGTCGGCGTAGCGTCCGTTGCTGAAGTGGATCTCTCCCTTGCGAAACTGAGCCTCTGCAAAACGCCTGCTCAACGGGTAGTCCTGCACCAGTCGGTCCAGCGTGGAGAGCGCGTCCGGTAGCCTGGAATCAGCTTCATAGGCCCGAGCCAGCTGGTAGAGGACCATGTCATTGCGCGCAGAGTCCGGATAACTGCGAATGAGTGATTCGTAGATGGCAATCGCTTCGCGAAGCTTGGCTGGATCTGTGTTGACCGCTGTATCCGTACCTCGTGCGGCCTCATCAACCTCCAGTTTTAGATCTCCCAGGCGCCGCAGCGCTTCAGCCTGAAGCCTAGGATCAGCCGATCGGAGCTCGAGCACACGCTCGTACTGCTTGATTACGTCTTCTGGAACAACATTGACTGCAGCCTCCGTATCCAGAGTCACCTGCCTCCCGCGAAGATCCTTCAATGTTGGGACTACTGCTTTCGTCGCTGCCGCGCCAATGTCAACCGCCGCCATCCAAAGGATGGTCGGCACCAGAAGACGAAGCCAAAGGAACCTCACGGAGCTGCTCCCTGCGCCAGACCAGGTGTGGTGGCCGCCTGGTCATAGATAGAGGCCAGTGCGAACTGCGCCTGCATCGTGTAGGACGCCAGGCGATCCTTCTGCGCTTCCAGTTCTGCAACGGCAACCGACGCGAGGTAACGGCGCTGCGCGTCGGCGGCTGCGCCGAGTCGGGCGGAGAGAGACTCAAGATTGGGAGCCAGGCGACCAACCCTCGCAGCAAGTTCCTCGGTACGTTGGGGCGCATCCACTTGGGCTCGACCGACGAGTATCTGCAACTTTCTGGCATCTTTCAGCGCAACATCCAGCTCCCGGAGCTGCTTCTTCTCGCGCCAAAGCCTTGCTTTGTAGCTTGCGCTGAGGTCCCAATAGACCACGCCTCGAAGCATTCGCGCTTTCTCACGCATCTCCTGAAAGGCTCGATCGGCAGGATCGCTATCGGCAAGCGCAGCTTCTATGCGCTCTATCTTCATCCATTGCTGGTGCTCGGCTGCGTTCGCAAGGCCGACCACGTCGTGGTCACGCTCGATCAGAGACAGGCGACTTTCGAAGTCGTTTCTGCCCGACTCAAGCTTGTCGACGTCCACTCCACCCAGAGCTTCCCGCAACTTCGGCTGCCGCTCGACATGCGACCGCCGTCGAGTCTCGATCATGTCATCGAAGGCAGCCAGGCTCTGATTCCATGCGCCAAGATTGTGCTGCATCGCCTTCAGGTCACGATAGTTCTTCAAGCCTTCCTGGAATTCATTCGATGCCAACAGGTGATAGAGGTACCGCGTCTCCGGCGCATCGGGCAACTCGGCCAACTGCCAGTACCAGCCTTGCGCCCCCACCGCGTCATTCTGCAGGATTGCGTCCAACATGCCGCCGGCCCTGATTGCCGCGATCGACTGGTCGAGGCGCATTCCCTCTTCGCGGAACAGACCCAGCGCGTGAACGTAGGTATCAGCCGCCTGGCGGTTGGCTGACAGTTTCGCGTACGCAAAGGGAACTGCGAGATAGGACTCCTGCACAGCGGCGTCCAGCAGGTCTCGATTCTGCAACTCGAGCCAGGGCGCGAGCGCTTCTCGGAAGTGATTCTCGCTCGATGCGGCCCAGCCAAGCCCTAGCAGTGCCTTGCTGGATTGGGGCCCGCGAAGACGAACGCGCTCGAGAATAACGCGCGCCTCTGCAGGGCGATTGGCCTTCAAGAGCGCGAACCCGAGCGCTACATTTGCCTTGTCCCGCAGGGCAGCCATTTCCTGACTTGCGGCGCTCGACATGCCCAGACCATCGAGCAAGGGCGCAGCAGCATCCAAACGGTCCTGTCGAATGAGTGCGACGCCCAGATTGAATCTTGCATAGGAAGCCGAGTCATCGGTGGACTGCCACGCCTCCAGAAGATGAATAGCCTCGCCATAGCGCTCCTGATACAGGAGGACTTGGGTAGCCAGCAATTGACGCTCCCCCTCCATCGGGCCCGGAAGCTTTCCCTTGATGGAAGCAAGAGCCTGCTCGGCCTCCGCGAGGTAGCTACGTTGATACCAAACCTTGGCGAGATAGAACCAAGCCCTGTTTCGCACGCCATCGGCAACATTGTCATTCAGGAGTGAGCGAAATATTCTGCCCGCTTCGACGTGCTGACCCAGAGAAAGGTAGAGCGCTCCTTGGAGCAGTTCGGCCTCGTCGCGCTGCTGCGTCAACCTGCCCAGAACCTGTGACGCGCCAAGTCTCGTCAAAGAGCCAAAGTAGTCGTCCTGATAGAAATGGAACAGCACGTCCCCGTAATACAGGTCACGGACGATCTGGGGCGCCGTAAACACACCCTGAGGCACGACCTCATCCTTCGCGTAAACCTGCAAAGACAGCAATGCCGAAAGAATTCCGGCACTCAGCGTGGACTTGGACATACGTGGAACGTTCACGGGAATACGACAGTGACCAAGAACGTCACTCCCACTCCTTGATCAGGAATTCCGGCTGCTGCTGCGACTGCCGATCACTGATCTTCAGCTCTACATACTTGGCCCCAACACCCTTTTCGAAGGTCAGGGTTGCGCCTCGCCGATAGTCGCGTTCATGCGGCCCCTGGCCGCTGAAGAATGCAACCATCTCGTGATTGCCAACCTTGAGGTTGCCAAGGTAAAGGCGCTGAACTCCTCCCTTCAGAAGGGCTGCCGCCTCACGCTCCGTATAGAGGTAATTGCCGACTTCTTTGCCATCCAGCTTAAGCGTGACCGAATCAAGCGAAAAGAACGTGCCCACATCCATAGACACAAAGACAGCGACCTGCGTGTTTGCAGGGAAGAGGAGCTCCTCCTCCAGTACGAACAGTTCCCTATTCAGGTCGAGCACTTCCTTCTTCAGGGACTGCACATCCTGATCGAGCCCCTTGAACGCCGAACCGGGGTTGCTGGCAACGTCCTGCCCCATCGCCAATGACGAAGCCAGAACTGCCGCAAGAATCAATATCCACCTAGTCATTGTTGCCTCTGACTGACATACATAAAGCCTGATTAAAAACAGCGTTCAATCACCCAACTCAAAATTCGATGCTACTCGTCAATCAGCTCACGGAGCTGTTTGAGATAAAGCTCGTCATCATCCTCGCGATACGATCCGTGAACGTGACGGACGATGCCCTCCCGGTCTATGAGAACCGTCATCGGCATTGAGTCGACCTGATACAAACGGCCCGTCTCCTTTGAAGGATCGAACAACATCGGGAATGACAATGACAACTTGCGGGAAATGTTCTGGGCACGAGCCACGTCATCGTCGAGGTTGATTGCAAGGATTACCAAACCCGCACGCTGATACCGCTGATAGAGCTCGTCGAGCCGGGGCAACGCTTGCTGACAGGGACCGCACCAAGCTGCCCAGAAATTCACGACAACCACCTCACCCCGAAACTCGGAGATTCTGATGTTCCCGGCATCAAGGGCGCGCAGTACAAAATCAGGCGCAGGTTGGCCGGGTGCAGAAGAGGCTGCGGCGGAGACACAGGCCAGAGTCGACATAAGAAAGAGGGCGCGAAATGGACGGGACCAGGCGCGCCTGATTGCAAACCGCATGCTGCAGGGAGTCTCAAGCATCGCTGTACATCGTCCTCTTTACCCTGCTACACGCCACATTGATGGGGCCAGGAAAGGCAAACGGCGTTCCCCACTCGAGGACACGCCAGGACGATCTGCAGAAGCGAAAAATAGCGGCGGGTTCCGAGCCGCTGACCCCACCTGAATTGCGATCACGGTAGGGGCGACTGCCGGCAACCCCGCTATCTTAGGAACACTCCCGTAGACCGGTGGCTTTGCGTCCCCACCTTTCGGTGAGTTTGCCTTTTTCCAACGGTCGTTAGGCTTGCATAGGGCCCGCGAATATGTCAACGAGACCTATGCGAAACTGCGTGCACTCGCTCGCTCACATGGTGTGAAGAGAGCCACAGTTTGCGCTCCTGTCGCACCCCGCAGACAGAATCAAAAAAGGCGATGCCTCCAATGCGAAGACATCGCCTTGCGGCGCCAACCTTTGAAAGCGAGAGGTGCCGCGTGTTGCGAACTACAAGGGCGGACGGGGCGACACATAGTCACTCCGCGACACCCTGTTCATTCCAGGATACACAGCGTCCCCTGAGCGCAGCGCGTCGACTATCGGAAGGATGGCCTCCACGCCGGGTGCGCCAATCATCTCGGCCACTTCGGGGCTTGACTGCAGCGACACGTCAGGCTGGGCGTCCGGCTTTCCGGCAAGTGCCGAAACCCCGAGCAGCGCACCCGCAAAAACTGCGACGATGATTCTCATTGACTTACCCTCCACCGATCCTAAGGTGCTAACCCGCCCTGTTGACTATGGAAGCTCAAGCCAGCAGCTGCGGCGGACGAATCCCGCCTGGGCTCGATGCCAGCAGCTGCGGCGGACGAATCCCACCTGGGCTCGATGCCAGCACCTGCGGCGGACGAATCCCACCTGGGCTCGATGCCAGCACCTGCGGCGGACGAATCCCACCCGGGCTCGAAGCCAGCACCTGCGGCGGACGAATCCCGCCTGGGCTTGAGGCTAACGCGTGAGAACAGATTGAAAACGACATTAATAACAATGGGATGGAATGCAAATATCGCATATTAGATGAACTCCCCTGAATATTTCCGGCGCCGGAAAATGTAAAACTGAAGCCACGTTATGTTGGCTCAAAATGTAAAACAAAGCTACGTTATGTTGGCTCGGACTAAAGAGCGACGTTTCACCGTGCGGGCCCTCACATCTTGGCGATTTCAGGGGTTGCCCCTAGCAGCACTCACCGGCAGCGGCCGCGAGGACCCGCCCTTGGCTTCCCGGCTGCACCAAGCTCATCCGCAGTCAATCCACTGAAGATGCAAAGAAAACTCTCGTGCCCGGACCGGCTCACATGCCAGAATCGGCGCTAAGGGAACCAAGAAGTGGATTTACGAACGTCAATCAATTCCTCATGGAATCTAGCGCCTTGCATCCCACAGCTCACCCTCCTTCCACGGTTGCTGGCACCTCATCCGTTACCCGACTTCTTGGCGCTTGGCGAAAAGGGGATGCATCCGCTCTTCAGGACCTGACGCCCCTCGTTTATGAGGAACTGAAGACACTCGCCAGGCGCTACATGAAGCGCGAGCGAGCGGGCCACACACTTCAAGCAACAGCGGTTGTTCACGAGGCTTTTGTCCGGCTCGTCGGCATGGACGTGCCTTGGCAGGATCGGATGCACTTCTTCGCGGTAGCCGCAAGGCTCATGCGGCGCATCCTTGTCGACCACGCAAAAGGCAGGCAGCGCACCAAACGAGGTGGCGAACTCTCGATCGTGGCGCTGGCACCGGGTAGCGAAGGTGGCCAGGGCGCAACGAATGCGGGAGAAATCGATGTCCTTGAGATCGACGATGCCCTAGAGAGACTCTCCCAGCGGGACCCTCGGCTTGCACAGATCGTGGAACTGCACTATTTCGCAGGCATGACGTACCAGGAGACCGCTTTGGCACTCGGGATATCCGAGGCCACCGTGCACCGGGACTTACGCATGGCCAAGGCATGGATACTGAGCCAGATCCGTTCGCCAGAGAGCAGCCTTTGACGGATTCCGTAGCACCAGAGGTCATCCCCGAAGAAGCGGAGCGGTGGCAGCGACTGCAGCGCATTTTTGGCGAGGCGGTAGACCTTCCGCGGGAGCAGCAAAATGAGTTTTCGGCAATTGCCTGCGGCGGCGACGAGTCGATGCTCCGGGAAGTGCTTACACTGCTTCAGTGCGATTCGGAGCCCACCAATGGCCCATTGACGAACGCGCTTGATGCAGCCATCGATGCCACCTCGACCGATCGTCGACAGGCATTGATCGGAACTGTCGTCGGTTCCTACCGACTGGTATCGGTGCTTGGTCATGGCGGTGCAGGCTCCGTTTATCTGGCGGAGCGCTCGGATCGCCAGTACTCGGCGCAGGTCGCGGTCAAGATTGTCGAGAGTGCAGCCCTGCACCCGGACATGAGCATGCGATTTCGCGCCGAGCGCCAGATCCTCGCCAGCCTCAATCATCCGAACATCGCACGACTTGTTGACGCCGGCGAAACAGAGAAGGGCCTGCCGTACCTCGTCATGGAATACGTCCATGGCAGCCCGGTCGACCGCTACTGCGACGGACGGCAACTCAGTCTCGGCGCCCGCCTGGAACTGTTTCTTCAGATCTGCACGGCAGTTCAATACGCCCACCAGAATCTGGTGGTACATCGAGATCTCAAACCTGCGAATATTCTGGTCACCGAAGATGGGGTACCAAAGCTGCTCGACTTCGGAATTGCCAAGCTACTGGACGCCAGCCCTGTAGTCACTCAGTCCCTTGCGCTTACGCGCATGAACGACCGGCTACTGACACCCGAATACGCAAGCCCGGAGCAGATCCTCGGCCACCCGGTGACCACTTCAAGCGACGTGTATGCCCTAGGCGTCGTGTTGTACGAGTTGCTGACCGGGAGGCGTCCCTACACGGTGACAGCAACCAGCCAGCTGGAACTTGAGCGATCCATTTGCGTCACTGACCCGCCCCGCCCAAGCTCCGTGGCGAGAAGAGCAGTCGACGTACTCGATTCCAAGGGAGCGACGGCGACCAGCTTTGCCGCATCCCGAGGCTTATCTGCTGAACGACTTGAAAAGCGGCTGACAGGTGATCTCGACGCGATCGTAATGCGTGCCTTGCGCAAAGAAGCGGTACACCGATACGGCTCGGTGGAACAGCTGGCCGCAGATCTTCGCCGCCATCTCGCCAGCGAGCCCGTTGTCGCCCGTCAGGGAAACTGGGCGTATTACTCGCAGCGCTTTGTTCGACGCCATGCGTTCGGCGTAGCTGCCTCCATAGCAGGTATTGCACTGCTCACAGCATTCACCGTAATGACATCCATCCAGGCGAAACGCATCGCAAATGAGCGTGACCGCGCGACACAGGAAGGACAGAGAGCGGAACAGGTCTCCAATTTCATGCTCGACGTCTTTGCCGCCGCAGACCCGTTTGTGAATCAAGGAAAGGAAGTCACTGCAAGAGAGCTACTCGATCAGGCAAGCCGTCGAATCAGCGGTGACTTGAACCAGCAACCTGACGTGCGGGCGCGCCTCCTCGAGGCGATCGGCCGTGCGTATCGCCGTCAAGGACAGTTTGATCGGGCGGTTGTCTATCTGGAAGACTCCGTCCGACTTCGTAGAGACGGTACTGCACCGGCAACATCCGGATTGGCGGTTACCCTGACCGAACTTGCGCTGACGCTGCGAGAACTCGGGCGATTTGACGAGTCGGAACGATCATCCAACGAAGCAATCCAGATTCTCCGCACGCACGGAGAAGAACGAACCCCGGCGACTGCAGACTTGCTAACAGGGCTTGGCCAGATGGAGTTGCAGCGTGGCAATCTAGATCGGGCTCAGGACTTCTTCGAGCAAAGCGCGAAGTTGACTCGCGACTTGTTCGGCGCGGAACACCCCGAACTGGCCGCAGTTCTATCCAACCTGATGAGCGTTCGCCTGTGGAAAAACGACCTTGACGGAGCCGAGAAGCTAGCCCGCGAATCGGAGAATATCTATCGAATTTCGGTGCCAGAGCTGCATCCCGACAGAGTCATGTCACAGTACTTGCTGGGAGACATCCTGGCACGCCGCGGCAAGACTGCCGAGGCCGCAAAGCTGCTAGAGCAAGCATTGGGCGCGCAGCGGATTCTGTATGGCGATGCGAGCCCGCGTACCGCGGCAACGATGGACGCCCTTGCCCTGACGCGACAGGCGCAAAACCGGCTCGAAGACGCAGAAAAGCTTGCTCGGGAAGCCCTCTCTGCGGGCGGCAAATCCCACGGTGATCGCCACTTCATGACCGGCTACTATCACACGTCATTGGCGGGAGTTCTGATCAAGGAACGCATGTACGCTGAGGCTGAAAAGGAGGCGCGCGCTGCGCTGGATATCTACAACACATCTTTGCCTGCAGACCACCAGTACGTGGCATCGGCAGAACATCAGCTGGGCGAAATCATGCTCGCTACGGGCAGGCCCGCGGACGCAGAAGCTCTGCTGACGGCGGCAGTCAATCGCTGGCAGCGCACTGGCGCGCCCCAAGCGCGTATTGCGCGCTCCGCAAGCGCTCTTGGCGAAGCGCTTTCTCGGCTCAACAGGCCTAGAGAGGCCGAGAAATACCTCAGCGAAAGCCATCAACAACTAGTCGCCTCACAAGGCACAAAGGACGAGGCAACGATCGTCGCTCGACGCCGACTGGAAAAGTTTTACAGCGCCCGCGGCGAGAAGGGCAAGCTTGATGCGCTGGCAACCGCAACCGCCCCCGCCCCCGAACAGTCACTGACTGGCAATTGATAGACGCTAGTCTCAATAACGGATGCAAGCACCACGAACGAATTGCCCACTTTGCTGTCCATGAAGATGCCAGTCACCGTCAGGACCGTATCTGCTAGAGTTGGATCAACAAGCCAACATCGATACTGCGTCCTACGCAGGAGTCACGTCATGACACTACATCGCCCAAGATATCCTGCTGCGCTCATTGCGATCTCCATCCTCGCCCAATCCCTGCTTTGGGCAGGCGTTGCACGGGCTGGCCCAAGGCAGGACACGCGCCTTGCCACGGCTTCCCAGGTCCTCGATGAGTTAAGACAAAGCCCTGACCAGAACATACCCGGATGGCTACTTGACCGAGCGTACGCCGTCGCGGTCGTGCCAAAGGTCATCAAGGTGGGCCTGACCATTGGAGGTCGCTATGGCAAGGGAGCCATGGCGGTACGGCGCGACGACGGCAGCTGGAGCAACCCGGTCTTCGTCAATCTCGCGGGTGGAAGTTTCGGATTCCAGATTGGCGTGCAATCGACGGACATCGTCCTCGTGTTCATGTCGCGAGCCAGCATCGAAGGAATAGTCGGCGGGAAAGTGACGCTTGGCGCAGATGCCTCCGTCGCAGCGGGCCCGGTGGGCCGGCAGACATCCGTCGCTACCGACATTGGCTTCACAGCACAGGTCTATTCATACTCTCGCGCCAGTGGCTTGTTTGCAGGCGTCGCGCTGGATGGATCGGCACTCACGATCGATCATTCATCCAACGAGGCCTTCTATGGCCGCCAGGGAATCATGGCCAGCGATATCATCGCGATTGGCTCACCCCAGGCGCCAGAACCGGGGCGGACTTTTCTTGCCGCGCTGAAACGCTCGACCCCCGTCGCCCAAACCAATCCGGTCTCCCAGCCCGCTGGACCCGCAACCACTCCCCCCGTGGGACCATCGACAGCGACACCCAGCCGCCCAGCTACCAAGGGCTCGCTGACTACCTTTCCACTGGAGGATGCGAATCCGGGCACCGAACCCCCGGGCTAGCAGTACGCGCAGCCCCTTATCCGCATCGCCCCGAACGCCGCACATTGGGGGCACATCAAGATGCGTCTCCGGTTGCTCCCTGTCAGCAGACTCAGGGCATAGACGGGATTTCAGGCGGCGAGCCGCCAAGTACCGCTACTGAGAGACCTCTCCCAAGGCCGCGTCGATCCGGCCATCGCCTTCGCATCCTCCGGCGTTGAGCAAAGGTTGGTATATTATTGGGCTGATCGGCGAGCCACGTGGCACCGAACCGAGTCTATTCCATTCAATGAAAGGACGACCATGAGTGACGCGAAGATCATCTACACCCTGACGGATGAGGCACCAGCACTGGCCACGTACTCGCTGTTACCGCTTGTCCAAGCCTTCACCAAGACGGCGTCAATCCTCGTTGAAACTCGGGATATCTCGCTTGCCGGTCGTATCGTGGCCAACTTCCCGGACGACCTGACCCCCGCACAGCGGCAGCAGGACGACCTGGCCGAACTTGGTCAACTGGCCAAGACGCCAGATGCCAACATCATCAAGCTGCCCAATATCAGCGCTTCAATTCCCCAGTTGCAGGCTGCGATCAAGGAACTTCAGTCTCAGGGTTACCGGATTCCCGACTACCCGGAATCTCCTAAGAACGACGAGGAAAAGGCGATCAAGACCCGTTACGCCAAGGTCCTCGGGAGCGCAGTCAATCCTGTCCTGCGCGAAGGCAACTCGGACCGTCGCGTCGCCAATGCCGTCAAGCAGTACGCGAAGAAGCACCCGCATTCGATGGGGACCTGGTCAACAACCTCGAAAACACGCGTCGAGCACATGACGCACGGAGACTTCTACGGCAATGAACAAGCAACCATCATTGCCAAGGCAGGCACCCTTCGCATCGAATTCACCGATGAGAGCGGCAACACGACCACCTTGAAAGATGCCATCAAGGTCCGCGACAACGAAATCGTAGCCTCGACGTTCATACAACGAGAATCACTGCGTGAGTTCTACGCATCCACCATCAACGCCGCCAAGTCAGAGAACCTCTTGCTGTCTCTGCATCTCAAGGCAACGATGATGAAGGTCTCGGACCCCATCATGTTTGGTCACGCAGTCAGTGTGTATTACAGAGCCGTATTCGAAAAGCACGGCACCACCTTCAAAGAACTGGGCATTACCCCTAACAACGGTATCGGTGACGTCTACGCGAAAATCAAGTCTCTCTCAGCGGAAAAGAAAGCCGAAATCGAGGGTGACCTGTCTGCGGTTTACGCGACGCGCCCCGCCTTGGCGATGGTTGACTCCGACAAAGGAATCACCAATCTCCATGTACCGAGCGACGTAATCATCGATGCATCAATGCCCGCCGCCATCAGAACTTCTGGCAGGATGTGGGGCGCAGACGGCAAGCTGCAGGATATGATTGCGATGATCCCGGATCGATGCTATGCCGGTATCTACCAGGCTGTCATTGTCGATTGCAGGAAGAACGGAGCTTATGACGTCCCGACGATGGGAAGCGTCAGCAACGTCGGCCTCATGGCGCAAGCGGCGGAAGAGTACGGCTCTCACGACAAGACTTTCGAGATCTCCGGCAAGGGAGTTGTCCGAGTCGTCGATGAAAGCGGCAATGCACTGACCCAGCATTCTGTATCCAAGGGAGATATCTGGCGTTTGTGCCAGACCAGGGATATTGCGATCCGTGATTGGGTGAAGCTGGCCGTGAACCGCGCGCGGGCAACCGGTTCGGCTGCAATTTTCTGGCTCGACGACCAGCGCGCATATGATCGAAACCTGATCGCCGTCGCCAAGAAGTACCTCGGGGATCTGGACGTTGCGGGGCTCGATATCCGCGTTCTTTCACCGGTTGAGGCAACACGGGCATCACTGGAACGTCTACGCGCGGGAAAGGACACCATCTCGGTAACTGGCAATGTCTTGCGTGACTACTTGACCGATCTCTTCCCCATTCTGGAGCTCGGAACAAGCGCAAAGATGTTGTCGATCGTGCCGCTGCTGGCAGGGGGTGGCATGTACGAAACTGGGGCCGGCGGCTCGGCACCAAAGCATGTGCAGCAGTTTCTCGAGGAAGGCCATTTACGCTGGGACTCGCTTGGAGAATTCCTCGCCTTGCAAGTATCCATTGAGGATCTTGCAGCGAAGACAGGGAACACACAGGCAGCTGTCCTCGCAGCTGCAATGGATACCGCCAACGCCAAGTTCCTTGAAACCGACAAGTCACCTTCACGCAAGACTGGCGAGCTGGATGTCCGTGGCAGCCACTTCTACTTGGCCCTCTACTGGGCCCAGGCTTTGGCGGCCCAAACAGAAGACATGGCCTTGAAGTCACTCTTTGCGCCCATCGCTGAACAACTGGGCGCCAACGAGGCCAAGATTGTCGGCGAACTGAACGCTGCGCAAGGAAAACCTGTCGACATAGGCGGGTACTATCACCCGAATGCAGAATTGGCCGCGGCCGCACTGCGCCCGAGCAATACG
The DNA here is from genome assembly GCA_903884105.1 of uncultured Pseudomonadota bacterium. Classification (GTDB taxonomy): domain Bacteria; phylum Pseudomonadota; class Gammaproteobacteria; order Steroidobacterales; family Steroidobacteraceae; genus CAIUGU01. The sequence continues at coordinate 41,933 of CAISDJ010000079.1, forward strand.
CTGAATGGAATCATTGAGGCGTTGCGTTAGCAGGCGCGATTGAACGACTGTCTGCCTGCCAGACTGAGCATCCACGACCTATCGTGATCTTGGGTGTTCAGACTGGCGAGTCGCGTGTCGAAAGCTCAGGCAAACACGCCCACTTGGAAGCCAATGAGTTGTACTCACCACGAACACGCCTGGTGAAACACCCCGCCTTGCCGGGGCAACCCCTTCTGCTGGAAGGAAACTACCTCTACAATGGCCAAATTCGGCTAACCTAAGGTTGTGAATATCATGCCCGTCTGCCATGAGCATAACTTGCGTTCCCCATTGCCAGAGCACCGGGCCTTTGGCATTCGCGTGAAGCTGAAGGCCGGCGATCCGTTCCGGAATCTGGTAGGTAGCGAATGGAGCAAAGAGCACTGGTACGCGACGGAGCGCGATCGCGATCACGCACTCACGGAGATGAGCCAGAAGTACATTTATTTTCGGCCAGGTGATCAACCGGCGCTGCACTTCGAAGTCATCAACAAGAACTGACTAGAAGGTTCTACCCAGAAAGAGGTAGAACGCAGTCTCCCCACCCTCATTGAATCCCGTAGCCAGATACACTGGCCCCAGGATGGTATCGGCTCCGAGAAAGAGACTCGCGTCTCGCTTCAAATTGCCAACGCGCGCGTCGCTTCGATCCTGCCACGTATTGCCTGCTTCCAGCGATACACCCGCGTAGGCGGGCAAATCCAGTACACCGGAACCCCCGCGACCGATCTGACGGTACAGAATCAGACGCCCGATCCCATAGTGTGGACCGGACAGCGCTCCTGGAGACAGCCCGGAGAGATTCAGGAAGCCGCCGAGCGTAAACAGATTTTGGGGTGTCGGTCCATCATCCAGCGTGGTACCAAAGTCCGTTGATAAGATCAGGCTGTACCTGCCGCTTGATCTCGCAATCTGCCACCGAGCTTCGATCGTATCACCGCTTTGCGTGGCACCCATGCCTTCACGCTCAGCCGTCCACTCAAACTCGAATTGCTGTCCGCGACGCGGAAAATAGATGCTGTCAAGTTTGTCGTACGAGAACCTGAAGAAATATCCGCCACGGTCGAATTCCTGTGTCGGAATCGTAGGGTCGCCGATCCGCACCCGTCGCTTCTGGGTTCCCCGCCTCAAGCCGAACCGTGCCTCGCCCCAGCTGGATATCTCCCTGCCGACATCCAGACCCATCTGGTAGCTCCGCTCGCGAAACTCGACGAGTTCCCCGGACGGTTCAACGACCTGCAAGTTGCGCAGCTCGAAATCGAACTTCGGCGCGACGAAATAGCGATTCCCGTAAGACAGCGGCTGGTAGAACTCGGTAAACAACTTCGGGTTATCGCCAATCTGCACGTCGGTAAGCCATTCCGCGTTCAACGTATTCAGCTCAGTCATGATGAAGCGGGCGGCTGCGTTGTAGCGACTATTGCCCTCGAAATCGTCCTCAAGGTTGAGGCCGACGCGAACGTAGTTCGGACCCCAACTCTTGCGCCTCAACTTGAACTCGATACCTGCGTCGGAGCCCGACTGGACGACCGAATAGTCGATGGATTCGAAGGTGTCCAGTGCATAAAGCGACATCATCCGACTCTGGATCTGGTCCTTGTCGAGCGGACGCCCGACAAGATCGGCCATGACGGAATCAATTGCGCGTGAGTATCGCTCGGATGCTGCGTCCACCCGAACGAAGCGAACAACAGGCACGTCCTTTGGAAGCGGGTTACGACCGGCCAGGTATCGCTGATAACCCTGTGCGTCGAGTGCCAGAGTCGCGAGCGCGGAGCCACTGGCGCGAGCAGCCGCCTCGCCTGCCATTTTCGCCTCCAAAACCCTGTCGAATTCGGCGCCCGCCATGTCGCCGAGCAGCGGCTCTATGACCACGTCCTGGGGCCCGAGCGAAGCGCGCTGCTCCAGCGTGCGATTACGTATGAGGATGGCGTAGGCCTGGTTGGTCATCTCGAGGGGCGACCCGAGCCCGTCCCTGCGGCTTAAGGGAAAGCTGACGTCCACTGCAATAAGAACGTCCACTCCCATCTTGCGCGCCGTTTCTATGGGCAGGTTCTGGACCAGACCGCCATCGACGAGCAATTCACTGCCGCGCTCGACAGGTGTGAATGCGCCAGGGGCAGCCATGCTCGCGCGCATTGCTGTTACCACGTCACCTGACCCAAGAATCACTGGCGCGCCCGTCTCAAGATTGGTGGCCACCACGCGCAGTGGCACCGGAAATCGGTCGAAATCCTGGATCTCCGCCACCGGAACCGTGGCGCGTCTAAGCAATTGACTGAGCTTCTGCCCCTGTATGAGTCCTTTCGGCAACGCGAATCCGTCCTTGTTCACACCAAGGGCATAGCGAACCAGGAAATTCCTGTCGTCTTGCTTGCGTCGAAAAGCCAACTCCGAGCGTTGTGGCCGATCCCGCAATGCGTCCTGCCAATTGACGGAACTCAGGAGTTCTTCAATCTCACCAGCAGACATCCCCGATGCATACAATCCGCCCACCACTGCGCCCATGCTGGTTCCAGCGACCGCGTCGATGGGAATGCGCATCTCTTCGAGAACCTTCAATACCCCGACGTGCGCGGCCCCACGGGCTCCTCCGCCGCTCAGAACCAGGCCGATCCGGGGACGCTCCGAAGCAATGCGATCGCCCTCTGCTGCCAATACGAGACCCGCCGAGAGGGTCAGGAGCAGAATTGTGAGGAGCCGGGCTGGACCGGCGAGCGGAATGCCCATGCGCCTGGAAGCCTCTGAGAAGGTGTGGGTGTGCACGGCACAGAATAGTAGCAGGTCAGGCTGGCGCTGGACGCGGACCCGACGGGCCAGGGGGGATCAGGGGACTCAGGGACTTTGCGGTCCCTGAATCTCCGACACCCGACAAGCTTAGATGGGAGCGAATGCCACCATGCTGTCGATCAGGGCGTTGCTGATGCTGGAAGTCGGGAACAAGGTACGGAATTGACCCTGCTCGCCGTGCAACGCCATGTAGTTAAGGATCACGGACTCGACGAGCAGGTTGACGTTGTTGGCCGCAACGCTGCCGCCCGTCTCGACGTCGCCTGCCGGACGGAAATAGCCGATCTGACGTCCCGGGATCAGGAGATTCGGCTTGCCGGTCGGGTTATAGACGAGGAAGAACGCCGCACCGGTCTGTTGGTTGTCTCCGGTCCAGACGCCCTTGCCGCGGCCACCCGTGGAGTTGTCCACCATGCCGTTACTGGACAGGGAGCCGTCGCTGAAGACGTAGAGCATCAGCGGCTGCTGAATTCGGGCTGCGTATTCAAGGCAGGCCCCCATGCACTGACCCGCGCGGAAATCCCGCATTTCACCGGTGGCCCGCTCTCCCGTGTGATAGTCGAATCCGCCCATCGAAATTGTACCCGCCCCGGCGTACCCATTGACGACCAGCTTCATGACGGCCGCGGTCTTTTCATACTCGCGGTCAGCGTTCATGCCGCCGACCCCCGCAAAGATCCCGGGGATAAACGGATCGCGGGACGGATCCGTAACGGTAGGATCGCCAAACGAATCAGCCAGGTAAGCTGTCTTTACGTATCCGCAGCGCACCAGCTTCTTGGCCTCCGCATCGGCACCAAGGCCGGTGGTGACCCGACCGAGCTTGTTCCAGCTGACCCTCTCAATCGACTCCATTACGGCGACGGTATCTGCCTGCGGCAACAGCGTCCCGAGCTCGCCGGTATCGATCAACCCAGTCGCGTCACTGGTCCTGTCAACCTTCGTCGGTCTGATCTTGGGGTCGATCATCATGGCAGGCGCCATTGAGTTGCCGCCCGAGTCCGAACTCTGCGAACCAATCAATGTCAGCAATTCGCCGCGAGACCCGGACTTGGCGATACCGTACATCGGGTTGTGCGGGTTGGTCGAGGTGTCGTTCTCGGAACGCGCTGGAATGATGATTCCGTCGATGTTCGCCATCGTCGCAGGTTGCATGGTAGTCAACATGCCCCGCAAGAAGGCGCTGTCAGTGTGAAACAGCAATCCCATCCGGCTCTCGATGAAATTGGTGGTTGCACTTGCCGGCGTCATGTCGCCGGGCAGCCCCAGCTTGGAGTACCCCGCCGTGGTGAGAAAGTCGCTCTGCCCGCCTTCCTTGCCCACCAACACGTTGGAACCCGCGATGTTTGCCCCACCTGCCAAGTCAAAGCAGATGAACGGAATCTTCCCAGCTCCCGCCTGGATGTTGCAGATGGACGGATCCTTCAATGCCTGAATATCAGGCGACAGAGCCGCCCAGCTCTTGCCCGGCGTGGCCAGCATAGCAAGCAGCGACGGCGCCACTACGGTGGCGGCACCCGTCATGAAGCCCTGCGCAAGGAAGTCTCTTCGCGTAACCGGCCTGGAATGGTCGGCGTGACGAAGTGGCTGGTTCAATTCAAGATGACCACGCTTGCGCATTCTGAACATGACTTGAGCCTCTGCGGACGTTGACTGCAGACGAATTACTGAACCAGCGTGACGGCATTGCCAATTGCAGTCGCACAGACCGCCTTGGCGACCACACGCGTGCGGGTCGGGTTGCACCCGGACGAGCACAGCCGTGTACTGACCAGACTTTCAAGTTCCGACTTGACTGTCGCCCGATCCGGATTGCTGGCGAGCTGCGTCAATCCCAGCGTTCGATCCAGCAAGGGATTGATCAGACGGTCGAGACCGCCCTGCGCGGACAGGTCCGCATTGAGGACTTCCGGCGCGCCCCAGAATTGCCCCCGCTTGGTGTCATCATCCACCAGGGCACTGCAATACGAGATCGCAAGCTGGGCGAGGCCCACCTGGTGTGCAGCAAGGAACCCACCGAAGTTTTCCGTGTTCGGCAGCTGTTGCTTCACATTGGCGTAGGTAGCCCGGATAGACGTCACATTCGGGCTGACGCCCGTGATGCCCGCCATGGTCGCAGAGATCTCCTCGAACGTACGCACGCCGATATCGGAAGGTCGCGGCACGTTTGCCACCGCCGGGATCACCGGTTGCGCGTCGTTCGAACAAACCTTTGAATGGCTGCCCAACAGATCGAAGCACAGATAGAACTCGTCGAACTGCGGGCCCTTTTCCAGCCCGATGATTGTTCCGACATTGGAGATCGCCTGACCGGCCGTCGCGGTATAGAGAGAATCCGTAATGGCCGTATCCAGATTCTTGTACGCCTGTCCGACTGTCGGCTCGGTGCCGTTCAGCCCGATGCGCATGCCGCGAATCGGAATGCTCCCGGGCCGGGCCGCCGGATCAAGACTGATGAACTTTGGCGTATTGAAGAGATAGGCGTGACTATCGTACTGGCTGACCTCGAACATCACGTAGCTCTGGGGTACGTTGACGAGGTGACTGACGCTGAACAGCAGGAAGTACTTCTGGCCCACGCCGGCCTCGAAGTTCTGCTGAACTTGTGCGGGCGTCAGCGCTCGATTGTGGATTGCCACGAGGCGTAACGTACCCTGCCATTGCCTGTTTCCACTCACCTCGTTGCCGAGTACAAAGGCCAAGGTATCGTCCCACGCACCAAGTGTGCCGCCCGATGCCTCCGAATCACCGGTGAATACACCGTTAACGTAAATCCTTCTCCCCGAAACGGGATTGAAGGTCACAACCACGTGCTGCAGTGTCGCCTGCAAATCCTCGTCGGCGTCTGCCGTAGAGAGAGCCGGGGAGCCGTTGGCATTGGTCGCACTACTGCGGCCAAATGCATCGTAGTTGTACATGGTCTGGCCCAGCGTGAAGTTCCTGGCTGTCGTACCACCCGAGTAGCTGATGATGTGTGCCTGCTCCTGAGTCACATTCGCCGGCACCACCCACCCCTCAATGGAGTATTCACCGGTCGCAACAATCAGGTCACGGAGCTTCTTGCTGGCAGCGGTTGAACCCTGCGCCTTGCCCGACAGGATCTGGATGCCCCACCCACCGACCCAATTGGTGTCGGCTCCAGACATCGTCAGGTTCAGTGCCGGCTCCACACCGCTCGTGTCATAGGCGATGTTTCCGGACCCCGTCTTGAACTCGTACAGCGCGATAACGTTCGTGTCGAAGCGATTCCCGCCACTCGCGACCGTGCCGTCGTACATGGACAGCGCCTTGCTCAGGAAGAGCGTTGCATCGACTTGTGTCGGCGTGATCGCATCGCTCATCGCTTGGATCGCCGCCTGCATCACAGTGGCATTGGTAGCGCAGTCAGGGCTGCTCGTTGCAGGAGGCGTCCAGCAGTTGTGGAATTCGCTGCGCAGGCGAACCACGAAGCGGGACAACGCCGGATTGTCGAGGTTGATCTTGACCTTCGCCGCCGCATACGCCTCGGCGGGGTCACTGGAAGCGAAGAAGGGTTGCTGCTGGGTCGCTGACTGCGAGCTGTGGCACCCGGCACAATTGGCTCTCAGGAGATTGTGAATCGCCGTGAACTGCGCAGGCGGAGTGACCGGGAAGCTCTTGCTGGACCCCGGATCCTTCAGGGGAGGGGCCGTCAACTGAATCGTCTTGCCTCCCCCGCTCTGCGTAACGCTCGCCCAATCGCTGATCCAGCGGGTGAGGATTGCGCCGCAGCTGGCACTGTCTGCGAGCCAGCAGTTGTGCCCGGAGGCTACCTTGGTGACCATTCTCGAATCAGCCGGGGACGCGAGATTCACGATGCCGAGCGCCTGCTGGTAGGCAAGATTCACGTCGTCCATGCGGGCGAAATCAGGAGTCTGTCCACCCAGCCTATGGCACGAGCCACAGCGGTTGTCCGCCTTGACGTTGTCCCATACGCTGATCTTGAAAGCCTGAATATCTGCCGTTGCCGGAGCCGGCCCGGTGTACGAAGACGGCTGCGTCGGCGCGGAGGTCAGCGGGTTCTGTGCGGTTTCAGCACCACCGCCGCAACCCGCAAGTCCCAGGACCATCAACAAGGCCGTGCCGGAGAATCGCGCACTGCGGGGCGTAAGTATGTGCATCATGAGTTGCATCTCTCCTCAATCGCCCCGGCAGTAGACAGCCGTTTCCGCGAACACGCTTTTAAGGCTGTAGTTGCCGCTCTTGAACACGCCGACGATACGCTGAACCTCACCCCGATCTGCTGCATCGCTGGGTGAACGGAAACAGACATTCCTGAATACCTTCTCAACCTGGCACTGCGCGAAGGTATCGCTGCTCCCCAGCTCCTGGCCAAGCGACTTTGCCCCCTGGCCTTTTCCCGGCAGCGACTGGGACCAGCCGAGAAGCGAGTTCTGCCCGCTTCTCCAGTAATTGTCCCAATGGTCATCGGGGGTGACATAGCCCGTCTTGAAATTGTCAGAGTTGATCAGGTACTTGGGCTGGACCTGCCCTTGCGTGTAGACGAGCCGTCCCGCGGTCTCATCGAAGTTGTAGTAGGCAAACGACTGGGCCATCGGATCCATGCCGCTATGGCAGCCGACGCAGTTATTCAGGAAGAGCCGGCTATCACCACCGGGGCTTCGGGTCACGTCCTGACGAATCCTGTCCGGCGGCCGTGATGTATCGTGCACCTGCTCCAGGTCGCGGCACATGTGGTTCAGCATTGTGAAGCGGAACATCGCGCGATTGGTCCCGAGAACGAAGAAGGCCTGCGAGGCCGCCCGGCTCGTAATGACTCCAGCGGTTGCGGCCGGCGGCAGCCCGCTCAGAGAAGACTGTGTGGTCTGCTGCAAGGCGGTGCGAAGATCGACGTGGTTGTCCTCCAGATACTGGTAGTGATCATTGTTGGCTGGCGAGTATGCGGGCGCACCGCCGCTCGAAGCGGTGTAGAGGATGTCCTCCGAAAGCACTGTATTGAAAGGCACCTCGTCTCGGACCATGCCAATGACCGTTGCCGTGTAATCGTTCAGCGGAGCGAAAACGGTCTGGTCCCGATTGGTCCACGGCGTGACAAAATTCTTCAACGTGACGTTGTAGAAGGGGCTTGATTCAATCCGATTCCGGTCGATCGCCAGATTGGCTGCCAGCAATGCTCCAGCAGTGTCATTGGTACTGTTAATGAGCGCCGCCATCTGGGTCAACGTTGCCTCGGACGGTGGAATACCGACCAGCCGATCATGAATTCTCTTTGCCTGGTCTCTCGGTGCAGCGATTGCAGCAGGCGACAGGGCGCTGAGGAGCATCCCCGCGATCACTGCATAGGCAATGCCGGCGCTCGTCCGTGGCGCCCTGGTCATCGTGTGCCGTTGCATTCGCTCATCCCTCCAGGCAATTCATGTTAAGCCGCAGTCCCAAGATGCATGCCAGCTCATCTGTGACGACTATACGAAGCGGGTACTGCCAATTGCAGCTGTCTCGCCTATCCGACGTCGCGAGATGGAGACATGGCATTCTGGATTCCATCCACAGTTACGCTCGCCGCAGCAGAAAACCACGGAGCCGATCCGATCTTCTGTGACAGCGTTAACGGATCGTGGAATATGTCGCGTCGATCATGCCAGACACCTCTTGAACGGTAGCGCCAGCGCTCAGCTTGACGCATGCCGCTCAATGAACAGGCCCTCCGGAGTCCTCGGAATGAATCAGCAACCTGCGATCGATCACTTGAACCGCGAGCGACCGCAGTCCGGAGCGGGCCGCGCGCTTGTCCCGTCGGTCCGTCGAGTTCCGCTCTGGATCGCTGCTGTTTGCGTTGCCCTGCTTGCGGGTTGCGGCGGCGAGGGCAACAACGTGACCTTGGGAAGCGGCCAGAGCACTGATCCGGTCGTCCTCGATTTCCCGGTCTTCTACGTCAAGCGACCGGTTCCAGATCCCTTGGCTGCGCAAAGCGACGCCCGCGAACTGCGGACCTTCCAGATCGGTGCGGACCTGTTCATGCGCGACCGGGCGTCTCCGACTTCCGCCGAGACAAACCTGACGAGCGCCATTACGCAGGCTCTTGGCGATGTCAGCGACGTCGATGTTTCCTTCGACGGCCGGAAAGTCGTCTTTTCGATGCGGGCAAAGTTCATCGAAGGCGCGGATGAAGAGGATCAGCCCACCTGGAACATCTGGGAGTACAACCTCACCACCAAGGCCCTGCGTCGTGTCATCGGCTCAGACACCACGGCAGAGGAAGGTCACGATCGCTTCCCTCATTACCTTCCGGACGGCCGGATCGTATTTGCATCGACCCGTCAGCGGCAATCCAAGGCGATATTGCTGGACGAAGGCAAGCCGCAGTATTCCGGGCAGGATGAGAACAACAACGAACCAGCATTCGTCCTTCACGTCATGGACGCCGACGGGAGTGACATTCACCAGGTCACGTACAACCAGAGTCACGACTTCGACTCCAGTGTATTGTCCAACGGGCAGGTTGTTTTCAGTCGGTGGGAAGGCGCGGTGGGCGGTGACCGGATCAGCCTTTATCGAATGAATCCCGATGGCACAGCACTGGAACTGCTGTATGGCTCGCATAGCCACGCTACCGGAAGTGGTGGCAGCACCATCCAGTTCATGAGCCCGAAACCAACCCAGAATGGCAAGCTCTTGGCGCTGATCCGCCCGTTCACCGACACGGATGAAGGGGGAGACCTGATCACCATCGATACGGCAAACTACGTCGAGAACGCTCAGCCGACTCTGCCAAACGCAGGCGTGCTCGCTGGCCCCGCCCAGACACGAATCACAGTCACCGACGTGAGGACGATTCCTGGCCCTTCCCCGGGAGGGAGATACCGCTCGGCATTCCCGCTATGGGACGGCACGAACAGGGTACTGGTCAGCTGGAGTCAGTGCAGAGTGACCCTCAACGCTCGCGTGCTCCCCTGCACAAGCGCGAACCTGAGTGACCCGGCCGTCGTGCCTGCCGCGCCACTGTACGGCGTCTATATCTATGACGTTGGCCAGAATACCCAGGCACCCATCGTCGCGCCAACGGAAGGCATCATTTACACGGATGTCGTCGCCGCGGCTGCCCGCACGGCACCGGCCGTGATCATCGACAAGACCGTGGGCGTGGATCTCGATGCCAACCTGGCCGGGGAAGGCGTGGGCATCCTGAACATCAAGAGCGTCTACGACGTCGACGGCGTCGATGGCGCAACGGGCGGTCTGATCGCCACGCGCAATCCGCGGACGACTCCGGCTGCGCCTCGACAGGCACAGTTCCTGCGACTGGAAAAGCCAGTCTCGATCCCGGATGACCTGACATTGGACCCGGACCTGCTCGACCAGGCTTTCGGCCCCAACCGCGGTCTCGGGTTGAAGGATATTCTTGGATACATTCCCATTGAGCCCGACGGGTCGATCAAAGCCAGGGTACCCGCCAATGTCGCCTTCGCAATCAGCATCGTCGACGGCAATGGCCAGCGGGTTGGCACACGCCACCAGAGCTGGCTGCAGCTTCGTCCCGGCGAAGTCGTGACGTGTGGGGGTTGCCACAACCCTGCGACGACCCCGCCACGATCACATGGCCGCAGCAATTTGTTTGCGACGGTCAATTCAGGCGCTCCGGCCGACGGCCTGTTCCCTGGAACAGACACCACGCTCCAGGGCAATCCCGGCGAGACCATGGCCGAGACTCGTGGCCGCGTCATGTGCCCGATCAGTTCGTCGCTGGGTGGCGCTTGCAGCCCTAGCGTCAACCTGATCTTCAACGACATCTGGACCGCGCCCGCCCCCTCCAAGGCCACAAGCTTTGATCGATGCTATACGGCGGTAACCACCGACGTGCGCAACAATCCGGCAGACCTGACCTCGAAGCACCTGTGCACGACGCGCCTCGACACTCCGATTCCAGTTCCTACACAATGCAGCCAGGCGTGGTCGAGCCTTTGCCGGGTGACGATCAACTACGTCGCTCACCTGCAGCCCATCTGGAGCAAGCCGAGACCCATCCTGAACGGCATGAACATGGTCATCGGCGACAATGTGTGCACCAGCTGCCACGGGCCTGTAAATGCAATGGCGCAGGCACAGCTCCCTGCTGCACAGCTGGACCTGACGGGCGGCCCATCGGCGGACAATCCGGAACAGCTCAACTCGTATCGCGAATTGCTGTTCACCGACAACGCACAGGAGCTGAATGTGATGGGCCAGCTTCAGGACCGGCTTGTCCAGGTCATCAACCTGAACACCGGACTCCCTGAATTCCAGTTGGTCCCGATTGCGGGTCCGATGATTGCCGGCACCGCCCGGGGTTCGCGCTTCTTTGGTGTTTTCGGCAATGGCGGGACGCATGCCGGGCGCCTGACGGCGGCGGAATTCCGATTGATCTCGGAGTGGGTGGACATCGGCGCTCAGTACTACAATGATCCCTTTGCCGTGCCGGTGAATTGATGCCGCTATCGAGACCATGGATGCAGAGATGGATCCGCCGGGCAGGCCTCTCCATAGGTCTGCTGGCACTGCAGTTCGCCGTGTTGCAGGCGGCAGCGGCCGCCGACGAGTATCAGGTGGTCGTCACCGACCCCTACCTCGAACTGCATACCGGCCCGGGTCGCAGCTACCCTGTCTTCTACGTCATCGACCGCGGCCTGACCGTCACGGTACTGAAGCGGCGCACCGACTGGTTCAAGGTGCGCAGTGATCGCGGCAAGGAAGGCTGGGTCTCAAGAGGCGAGATCCTGGCTACCCTGGGTCTCAAAGGGGATCCGCTCGATCTGCAGGAACCTTCCAGAGGGGACTTCGCGAGTCGCAGATGGGAAGCTGGCGTGATGGCTGGAGACTTCGGAGGCGCAAGCGTCTTGTCCCTCTACGGGGCCTACGCGGTCAGCGATAGCCTTGCGCTGGAGCTGACCGGGTCACACGTCCTGGGCAACTTCTCGACCGGCGTTCTTGGAACAATCAGCCTCGTGCATACCTTTGTTCCTGAATGGCGAGTCTCACCTTACTTTACGCTCGGGACCGGCATGATAATGACGAGCCCGAGGACAACGCTCGTGCAAGGACCCGACCGCTCCGACCAGATAGCGCATGTGGGAGCTGGCCTCCGTGGCTACCTCACTCGGCGTTTCATGGCACGCATCGAGTATCGCAGCAACGTGGTCTTCACGAGCCGCGACGACAATGAGGAAGTGGATGAATGGAAAGCAGGATTCGCTTTTTTCTTCTAACCGTCGCGATGGCGACAGCTCTGCCCGGTTGCGCGCTCCTTGGATATGGGCGAGAGAACGGCGAAACTCCGGAGGCGACCGTGCCTTCCCCCGGGGAGCAACCGGTCATTCAGCCGGAAGTCGTGCGCCGTGAAGTCGTCACGCCAAAGATCGAAACGGAAAATTTCGAGGTCGGTGCGTTTGCGGGCATCCTCGGTATCGAGGACTTCGGAACCAATACGGTTTATGGAGTCCGGCTCGCGTACCACATCACGGAGGACTTCTTCGTTGAGGGCGCCGTCGGCCAAAGCCGCGCTGGCAAGACCAGCTACGAGAGCCTGTCGGGGTCCGCCCCACTGCTTGTGGACAGCGAAAGGGACTATCGCTACTACACGTTGTCCGCAGGCTGGAATGCCTTGCCGGGGGAGATCTTCATTGGCCGGAATCGAGCCTACAATACAGCGCTCTATCTGATTGGGGGCGTGGGCAGCACCCGCTTCGGCGGCGATGACCTCTTCTCGATCAATGCGGGGGTCGGTTACCGGCTGCTGCTGACCGACTGGACCGCGATACACCTCGACTTCCGTGACCACATGTTCGACACCGACTTGCTCGGAACGAACAAGACGACTCACAATCTTGAAACGCATCTTGGCCTGACAGTCTTTTTCTGAACCACCCTGACCCGCTATCCCACTGCCATGTTCAAGGAATCAGACGCAATGGATACCATCAATAGCCGCCTCCCTCGCCGCTCGGGGATACAAGCTGCCACCGTCGCGGCCTTTGTTTTGGCGTGCTCCGCTCTCATGGGCGCCAGCAATGGACCTGCACCGCCATTCAACCTCCCTGCTCGCAGCGGAGGGACCGTCTCGCTCGACGACCTCAAAGGTCAGGTTGTCATGATCAACTTCTGGGCCAGCTGGTGCGGGCCGTGCCGCCAGGAGATGCCGCTGCTGGAGCAGATGCACAAGAAGTACGAATCACTGGGTTTCAAGCTTCTGGGCGTGAACGTGGAATCCGACACCAAGGACGCCGAGTTGATGCTCGCCAAGATTGCCGTCACTTTCCCGGTCCTGTTCGATCGGGAGAATAAAGTCAGCCAGGTGTACTCCGTCAACGCGATGCCGAGTTCGGTCTTTATCGATCGCAAGGGCAACGTGAGGTACCTGCATCGCGGCTACAAGGCCGGCGACGAGGGTGAATACCTCAACCAGATTCGCGCCCTGCTGAAGGAGTAGATCATGCATATCATGCGTGACCCATACATCATCAGGCGTCGTGCGGTCATTGCCGGAGCCCTCTTGACTGCCATGGCGCTAAGCGGATGTGGCCACATTGAGCCCTGGGTCAAGCCCTACGAGCGTGCCGCCTTGGCCGATCCCATCATGTCAATGGACCCGAATCCGGTTTCCAGTGCGTATACGCACCACGTGTATGAAGCCCGAGAAGGTGCGAGGGGCGCGCTGGGCGGTGCCGGTGGCGGCTGCGGGTGCAACTGACCATGAAGGACTTCGTGGAAAAATGGGCGCAATGCCTGGCATTGCTGGTCGGATTGTGGGCGCTGCCGCAATCGACCTATGCCGCCGTCCTTCCCGAGGACCGTGCTGATCTGCTGTACCACCGCTACGAGGGCGGCGGCGTGAAGATCGATGGGCCTTCCCTCCTCGTCCGCAAGAAGTTTGCGGAGAAGTACTCGGTCTCGGCCAACTACTACGTCGACATGGTCTCGAGCGCATCCATAGACGTGCTGACCACTGCCAGTCCCTACAAGGAAGAGCGCAAGCAAGAGAGCCTGGGCGTGACCTACCTCAGGGGAAAGTCGACGTACAGCCTGGACTACAGCAACAGCAAGGAAAACGACTACACCGCCAACACGGCCAGCTTTGGCCTCAGCCAGGACCTGTTCGGCGATCTCACTACATTGAGCCTCGGGTTCTCCCGTGGTTGGGATGAGGTAAGCAAGCGTGGTGACGCCGTATTCGCGGAGAAGACTGATCGCCGCAGCTATCGAGCTGGACTCAGCCAGATCATCACCAAGAGCCTGATCATGTCCGCAGGACTCGAAGTGATCACCGACGAAGGCTTCTTGAACAACCCGTATCGGTCCGTTCGCTATATCGATCTGGCAAGCGGTAACGGCTTCAGTTACCAAGCCGAGTTGTATCCACGGACCCGGACAAGCAGCGCCGCCTCGCTTGATGCCCGTTACTACCTGCCGTATCGCGCGGCCTTGCACGGCGGCGTGAGGTACTTTACGGACACTTGGGGAATCACGTCAGAGACAGGCGAAATCGGGTATATCCATCCCACTAAAGGCGCATGGACGTTCGAGACGAGCGTCCGCTATTACGGGCAAACCAAGGCCGACTTCTATTCCGATTTGTTTCCACGACGAACTTTCCAGAACTTCCTCGCGCGCGACAAGGAGCTGTCAACGTTCACCAGTGGCTCTCTCCGCCTGGGGGCAAGCTACGACTTCGCCCGCTCCGGCTGGCGCTGGGTCAAGAAGGGCAGCGTGAACTTCTACTACGACAGAATGGAGTTCGACTACGACGACTTCCGGAATATCTACAATCAATCAGGCACGCCGCCGGGCACCGAGCCGCTTTACAGCTTTGGCGCCAATGTCTTCCAGATCTTCATGTCGGTCTGGTTCTGACGGCCTCTTGACTACGGTGACGTTGCTCCGCTTTCCTGCCCCATGCACTGTGCACGACTAGTCGGTCTCTGCGTCCTTCTTGCTGCTGCTCAAGTCTCTGCAGAGCCGTTCCTCACCCGTGACCAGAACGTTCTGCTCGGAGGAGACGCACTGCCCCTTCCGGTTCCTTCCGACCTAACGCCGGCCGGGTCCACGCGAATCGACATCGCAGTCAACTGGAGCAGTACTGCCAGCTCCGGCCTGACTGCCGGCGAGGCGCTGCTGATTGACATCGAGAGCCGCGAGGTACGCGTCCTCATCGAACACTCCCTATTGAATCGTTACGCTGTCCGGTTGCAATTGCCCTACCGCCAAGTCACCGCTGGAGTACTCGATGGCTTCATTGACGGTTGGCACGCGTTGCTCGGATTGCCGGAAGGCGCACGAAAATTCCTGGAGCGCGATCAGTTCCAGATCGGCTACGTGCGCGGTGCACAGACGATACTGAACCGCAGGGAACCCATGCAGGGCCTCGGCGACATTGTCCTCGAAGGCGGATACCAGGTCTGGCAGTCACAGCGCTCGTCTGGAGCCTTCTGGCTCAGCTTGGAAGCCCCTTCTGGCAGCGAAAGCAAGTTGCTCGGAAACGGAACGTGGGACGCCGGCATCCGGCTCTCCGGGCGAAACACCCTTAGTGCACGCAACTCGGCTTATTGGCAGGCAGGCGCGACCCTGATGGGCAGTGGCGGCCCCCTCATGCAGTGGCAGAAGGACTGGGCATTCTCGGGATCGGGCACCTACGACTTTTCGGCGACCCCGGCCCTGCACCTGAAGGCACAGATCGATGCCCATAGCGCACTCTACAAAAGTGGCGTCGACTTTCTCGGCAAGGCCACGATCCTGACAGTCGGAGGGGACTACCGGTATGCATCCGGCCTGCGCCTCGACATCGGCATCAGCGAAGACATTGAGGTTGGAGCGTCACCCGATGTCAATTTCTGCTTCTCGCTGAGCCAGTCCTTCTAGCTAGTCGATCGCCCTTTCGATTGCGCTCACCACCGCTTCGAGCACTGCAATTCTGGCCTGTTGCTTGCAATCGGCGTCCACCACCGTCCAGCGCGCTTGCGGTGTGTCGGTCAAGCTCACCATCTCGCCCGCCGCCTTCCGGTACGCCTCGAAGTGATCGCGATTGATCCAGTCTTCCGGATCGACCTTGAACCGCTTCAGCGGATTCGAGTCCCTCTCCAGAAACCGTGCGAGCTGTACCTTGCTGCTTACGTCCAGCCAGAACTTGCACACCACCAGACCGTGCTCGACAAGCTGACTTTCGAATTCATTGATTTCCTCGAAGGCCCTTTGCCAGTCGTGATCTGCGGCAAACCCGCGCACTCGCTCGACCAACACTCGCCCATACCAGGAACGGTCGAACACGGCATAGCTGCCGCGATCGGGAATGTGTCGCCAGAATCGCCATAGGTAGGGATAGAGCCGCTCCTGTGGCGTCGGCGCCGACACAGGAATGATCTGGTACTGGCGAGGGTCCAGCGCATTCACGAGCCGTCGGATAGCGCCCCCCTTGCCAGCGGCATCCATGCCCTCGAATGCCAGCACGGCGCCACGCTCGAGAAACCTTTGCTTGCGCGAGAGTCGTGCAAGCCGCCCTTGCAGCATGAGCAATTCCTGCTCGAACTCGGCATCCGGAGGGAGCTCCGCTGCTCTTTTGACACGCAGAACATGCGCCCTCGTGCGCCGTCCTGATTGCGGCGGGCTATCATTTGCTGTCGTGCCGCTGGCTGCATGTTCCAACGTTGACAACACCAGTCGTCCCACTTCAATCGACCGATGCTGCACATCAGAACCATCCACCTGATTCCAGGGGGCGGCGGCTGCGGACGTGTCCTTGATGCACCGTGCGTACGCTGCGTCGACGCCGCGAGCATGTGCCGCCATCCAGCGGTCTTCACGCGTCACGCGCCAGCGGGTCAACCCCCTGGAGGTCAGTTTGTGCAGTCGCTTGCGCTGCACTTCCTTCGGGACATGCAGATGGATTTTGAGGACGTGCACCCCATCCCGAACGAGCATCTGCTCCAATCGCTTGATGCGAGAAGCAATACGCCGTTGTGATACACGCTGCCCGGCCTTTCGCCGACTCTGCCCGTAGACCCAATCTTCATACCACGCCCCGAAAAACAGGCCGACCCGGCCCTTCGCAGGCAGGTCTTGCCAGAAGCGCCACAACGGCGGCCGGGATCCGGAATCCGCGGGCTTGCGCGCGTAGGCATGGACTTCAATGAACTTCGGATCCATCCATTCGAGTAGCTCGCTGACCGACTCACTGCGACCCGCAGCGGGCACTCCCGTCAGGATGATGGCCACCGCAGCCGCCTTCGACTTGAGCAGTTCGAACTGGGCATTGAGGAGCTGGTCACGCAACGGCCCGAGCAAGCGCTCGTACCGGGCTTTAGAGAGTTCCGGATGGGGGGCCATGCGTTGCGGCACTACTTACGGCCGCCGCGAGCCTCTGGGATCTGCTGCGTAATGCAGTGGATATTGCCGCCGCCCAGCAGGATCTCACGAGCTGGCACGCCAACAACTCGACGACCAGGAAAGATACGACGCAGGGTCGCCAATGCAGAACGATCGTGCCGGGCATCCAGCAGCGGCATGACCACGATCTTGTTGCCGATGTAGAAATTGACATACGAGGCCGCCAATCGATCGCCCGCCTGACGAGGCTCGGTTCCTTCAAGGGCATCAACACCCGCTGCCTCTGCGGCTTTCCTCTTCAACGGACCAGGCTGACTCAGCTTGTGCACCTTGAGCCGCCGCCCACGCGCATCCCGGGCCTCTGCCAGCCGCGCGAATGCGTCCCGTGAAATCGAGTACTGCGGATCGCGTCGATCGTCTGTCCAGGTCAGCACCACTTCGCCCGGGCGCGCGAAGCAGCAGAGATTGTCGACATGCCCGTCTGTCTCGTCGTTGTGCACTCCCTTTCCGAGCCAGATCACGGACGTGATGCCAAGATACTCATGCAGCAGGATTTCGATGGCCCCTTTGTCGAGGTGCGGGTTTCGATTGGGGTTCAGCAGGCACTCCTCGGTGGTGATCAGGGTCCCTTGTCCGTCGACATGAATGGCCCCCCCCTCAAGCACGAAGGGAGCCCGGTAGCGGTCCCGTCCCTCGACTTCCAGTACTTTCTGGGCTACCAGATCGTCCCGGTCCCACGGAAAGTACAGCCCGCCGCTCAATCCGCCCCATGCATTGAAGATCCAGTCGACCCCCCGTACCGCTCCCTTGGCGTCGACAACCATGGTCGGTCCGACGTCGCGCATCCATGCGTCATTGCTCGACAATTCAACGACACGGATCTCCGGCGGCAACTGCGCACGCGCGGACTGATAGTGCCTGCCTGAAACACCAACGGTGACCGGCTCGCTGGTTGCAACGGCGGCTGCCACGGCAACAAAGGCAGCCTGCGCGGGACGCGCACCCAGACGCCATGTATCCGTCCGCTCGGGCCACAGCAGCCAACAGCCGGAGTGCCGCTCGAACTCACCAGGCATGCGAAAGCCGTCGGCGGCAGGCGTGGTAAGCAACGTCGTAGGCATGGCGTTCCGGGGCTAGTGCTGCTGGGTCTCGCGGAAGACCGGATGGTAGCTCACCGTACCGATCACCCCCGCAAGGGCCCCGGGATCCAGCTCGCAGGCCATGAAGACGTCGTCGGGAACGTTGTATTCGCTCTTGAGGCCGAAAGCATCGGCTTGGGAGAAGCCGAAGCGCGGGTAGTAACTCGGGTGGCCAATCACGACCACGGCCGACATGCCAAGCAACCGCAGATGCTCAAAGCCGGTCAACACCAGCGCGGCGCCTACGCCGCGAACCTGATACTTGGGAGCCACCGCCATTGGCGCCAAAGCAGCCATCTTTAGATCACCTCCGCCTGCCAGCGTGACGGGCGTAAACAGGATGTGTCCGACGACCTCTCCCTCATGTTCGGCAACCAGCGAAACAAACGGTTGGGCACGCTGCCGCAGCGCGTCGACAATATCGGCCTCCGCGGGCCGGCCGAACGCTGCAGATATGACGCCACGAATGCCGGCAATATCCTCCGGCTTCTCTTCTCTGATGAGCACGAAATCCCCTCCAGAACGCAGGCAACGATGGCTACCTTTACCCCCTGAACGGTAACACTCGCGCCGGGCCGTAGTCATTCAGTAACAGCTGCACCATAGGACGAGAGCAGTCAGTGTGTCCTCGGGCGCTTCGGGCCACGTGGAATTGTAGCCGGACTCGGGAAATGGCTCCGAGCCCCGTTCCTCTGGATTCCTGCCCAATCACCAGCCCGTCGCAGAACGTCCGCAAGCACAGAGAGTCGCGAGGCCACTTTGCAACCCCATGGGAGGAATGGACTTTTTTCCTTCAACTGAACGCGACCACTGCACCGGGCCACGCTACATCAACCATTTCGCGCTTCCTGTCGCAGCCCACCGCATTCACAATGGCCCCATGCGCATCCTGCTCATCGAAGACCATCAGGACATTGCAGCCAATATTTCCGAGTACTTCGGTGCCCGCGGCGATGAGGTCGACCACGCCCCTGACGGCACCCTGGGCTATGAACTCGCGACCTCCCAGCCGTATGACGTCATCGTACTCGACCTGATGCTGCCTGGAATGGACGGCCTGACCGTATGCCGGCAGCTACGGGGCGAGGCCCGGGTCCAGACGCCGATCCTGATGCTGACTGCGAAAGACCTGCTCGCCAACAAGGTCGATGGCTTTGAGGCGGGTGCCGACGACTATCTCGTCAAACCTTTCTCGCTGGTGGAACTGGGAGCCCGACTTATGGCCCTCACCCGGCGGGCCGCGAGGCCGGCGGACCGTACTTTGCTGATCGTTGGAGACCTGCGCTTCGACCTCAACACCCTCATTGCCGAGCGGGGCGGTGAGCCCGTCAAGCTCAACCCGACCACCCGGCGACTCCTGACCGTGCTGATGCAGAACGCCCATCGCGTCGTCGCCAAGGCGGAGCTGGAACACGAGCTCTGGGGAAGTACCCCTCCCGAAGGGGACGTCCTGCGTGCGCACATGCACGCGCTGCGCGCCGCCGTCGACAAGGGCTTCGAACGGAAGCTGCTCCATACGGTCCACGGCACGGGGTATCGACTTGCTGTCGATGATGAAACAGCAGCTTAGCCTGCGATCGCGCATCGCGGGCACGATCCTGGCAGTGGTCACGCTGGCCGGGGTACTGCTGTCCGTCGTGGCGCACTACGTCGACGAACGGCTCGAGGAAACCGAGACCTACGACCTCCTCTCGGAGGAACTGACCCACTACGAGCAGCGCATGCGGGCAGACCCCGGGGCGGAACCGCTCGCGTCCGCCCGGCTGACCATTTATCGCGCCAGCGACTTTGCACGCATGCCACGACCCATCGTTGCCTTGCCTCCCGGCTTTCACAACGCGATCCGGCTGGAGGGCCGCATCCTGCGCGTCCTCGTCAAGGACGGCGAATTCGGGCGGCTCTACGTTACCTACGACGTCACCGCCCACACGGCGCAGGAACGTATCGCGCTCCTGCTGCTGATCCTGGGACTGGCAGTCATCATCGCGATGGCCGCCTGGGCCGCCCTGGGCTTGTCGAGCCGACTCGTCGGCCCTGTACGGGCCCTTGCAAACCGCCTGAGCGACATCGACCCCCGAACCCGCCAGCTGCGCATCGCCGACGATTTCGCGGGTAATGAACTTGAACCGATCGCCAGGTCCGTCGACAGTTTCCTCGAAAGACTCGACGGCTTTGTCGAGCGGGAACAGTCGTTCACCTCAACCGCCAGTCATGAGCTGAGAACGCCTCTCGCCGTCATCCAGGGCGCCGTCGAACTGATATCCGAGCAAACCCGGGACCAGCCCGCCACGGCAAGACCGATGGATCGAATTCGCCGCGCCGTACGTGAAATGTCCGAGTTCACGGAAGCCCTGCTCACGATGTCGAGAGAAGAGCCCGCCGAACAGGCTCAAGACACGCTTTGCGACGTCACGACGATCCTGCCGCGCGTAGTTGAAGATCAACGGGCCATTGCCAGCGGCAAGCAGATCGACCTGACCGTAGACGATGGCACACCCCTTCGCGTCCACGCGCCGGACAGCATGGTCGCCATGCTCATCGGCAACCTCGTGCGTAATGCCCTGCAGCATGGCAACGGCAGCACCGTCACCTGCCATGTCGAACACGGCGTGTTGACCGTCGCCAACGAAGGAGAGATCGCTCCGGCTGACCTGCCGCGCGTATTCGACCGCAGCTTCACGACGAGACCAGGCGGACACGGGATGGGCCTCTACCTGGTCAAGCGCATCTGCGAGCGCTACGGCTGGACCGTCCAACTCGTCAGCCGCGGTGAACTCACCGTCGCCACCGTTCGCTTTGCTCCCTGACCCCGCATGACTGATCTTGCGGTCTATGCCGGCCTGTTCGCGGTAGCCTTTCTCGCGGCCAGTATTCTGCCCTTGCAGTCCGAAGCTGCACTTGCAGGGCTGCTGCTGGCCGGCCACCAACCGGTCGTGACGCTGATCGCGATCGCGAGCATCGGCAATACGCTTGGCGCAGTTCTGAACTGGCTCCTTGGGCGGTACATCGAACGCTTCCGTCGACGACGCTGGTTTCCGGTCGGCGATGCGACCCTCACTCGCGCACAGGCCTGGTACCGCCGCTTCGGCCGCTGGTCTCTGTTGCTGAGCTGGGCGCCACTCATCGGAGATCCCCTGACAGTCGCCGCCGGCGTCCTGCGTGAACCCCTGTCAACCTTCGTGATACTCGTCGCGATTGCAAAGACGGCCCGCTACCTGGTGTTCGCCCTGCTCATCACCGGCGCGTTCAGCTGAGCCGGGCCGTTCGCAAGCGCAAAGCGTTACCGATGACGGACACTGAACTGAAAGACATTGCGGCTGCCGCAAACACCGGACTCAGCAGCAGCCCGAATACCGGATACAGAATCCCGGCAGCAATAGGAACGCCAATCACGTTATAGAAGAAGGCAAAGAACAAATTCTGCCGGATATTGCGGATGGTCGCCTGCGACAACGCACGCGCACGCACGATGCCGCGCAGATCCCCCTTTACCAGCGTAACGCCTGCGCTCTGCATTGCGACGTCGGTCCCCGTCCCCATCGCGATGCCAACGTCCGCCTGAGCCAGCGCAGGCGCATCGTTGATGCCATCGCCGGCCATTGCAACGACGTTCCCTTCTGCCTGCATGCGCTTGACCACAGCAACCTTCTGATCCGGAAGTACCTCCGCCTCGACGCGGCTCAGGCCCAGCTTGCGTGCTACCGCCTCGGCCGTCACACGATTGTCGCCTGTCACCATGACCACAGTCATTCCGTCTGCCTGGAGCAGCTTCAGCGCCTCCACTGTCGTTGCCTTGACGGGGTCCGCGACGCCGATGGTCCCGGCAAGCTTGCCACCGACTGCCACGTACATGACCGTCTGGCCATCACGACTGAGCTGCGCCGCCTCTTGCAGCAATGCCTCTATGGATATGTCGAGCTCCTTCATCAGCGTGGCGTTTCCCAGCGCCACCGCTTGCTCCCCGATTCTGCCAGTGACGCCGCGTCCGGTATGCGATTTAAACTCCGTGGCGGTCTCAAGAAGAACGCTGCGGGCGGCAGCACCGGTCACGATGGCTGCCGCGACCGGATGTTCACTCCCCTGCTCGAGGCTCCCTGCAAGGTGAAACAGCTCGGATTCCGCCATGCCCGGAACCGTTCGCACGCTCGCGATGGCAGGACGTCCCTCTGTCAACGTCCCTGTCTTGTCGACCACCAGCGTGTCGACCTCACGCAGCTTCTCGATAGCTGCGGCATCCTTGAATAGGACACCCTCTTGCGCGCCCCGCCCGGCCGCCACCATGATGGACATGGGCGTTGCGAGACCCAACGCGCAGGGACACGCGATGATCAGCACCGACACTGCAATCGTCAGCGCATACGCAAGACGGGGCTCCGGGCCGACAATGGCCCAAGCAATTGCAGCCACGACTGCGGACAGCACGACGGCCGGAACGAACCACGCCGATACTCTATCGGCCAGTCGCTGGATGGGTGCACGCGTACGCTGGGCTTCAGCCACCATTTGCACGATGCGCGCCAGCAGTGTTTCAGAACCGACCTTCTCGGCACGCATCACCAGCATGCCTGTGCCATTGAGTGTCGCCCCCACCAGTTTGTCGCCCTGCCGCTTCTCGACGGGCAGGGACTCACCGGTCATCATGGACTCATCAACGGCACTGGCCCCGTCGAGCACGACGCCATCGACCGGAACCTTCTCTCCCGGGCGTACCCGAAGCCGGTCGCCCGGATGCACTGCCGCCAGCGGAACGTCCTCCTCGACATTGCCAGCTGCAATGCGTCTGGCTGTGGGCGGCGCAAGATCCAGTAGTGCGCGGATCGCAGAATTGGTTCGGCCACGAGCGCGCAGCTCCATGACCTGCCCCAGCAGGACGAGGACTACGATTACACCCGCCGCCTCGAAATACACGCCGACCCTTCCGTGCTCGTCGCGGAACGCAGGTGGAAAGAACCCGGGCGCGAGCAGCGCGACGAGGCTATAGCCATAAGCCATGCCTACACCCAGCGCGATCAGCGTGAACATATTGAGATTCCAGGTTCTCACGGACTGCCAACCCCGCTGCAAGAAGGGCCACCCTCCCCACAGCACAACCGGTGTAGCCAGCGCGAACTGGGTCCAAAGCGCCCAAGACGCCATCAGGTGCATCATGCCGAGCACGAACAGGGGTGTCGCCAATGCAACGCCGACAATGAAGCGGCGGGTCATGTCCTTGAGCTCCGGGTTCTCCGCTTCATCCCCCGTGACCGTCACGGGCTCAAGGGCCATGCCGCAGATCGGGCATGAGCCCGGCACCTCGCGAACGATCTCCGGGTGCATGGGACACGTGTATTTGGTTCCGGGCGACGCCGGCGCTACAACCGGCATCCCATCATGAGAGTGTTGCCGAGCTTTTCCGATTGGTGCACCGGAGGGATGCGCAGGCATGGCAGCATGCGCGCCGCCGCCCGCGACGGGGTGCAGGTACGCAGACGGGTTCGCATCAAACCTCGTCTTGCAACCGCAGGAGCAGAAGTAAAAAGGGGTGCCAGCGTGCACGCTTGTACCTGCCGCCGTGGGCTCATCAACCTGCATGCCACAGACTGGATCAGTCGCCACGATGTTCCTCGTTACTGTCGAGCGTGCTCGCTCCATTCAAGTGGCGCATGAGCTGAATTCACCCTACTTGGGTGACATCTGCTCCATGCATCATCTGCATCATATCCATCCGGCGCTGCATGGATTCCTCTTGCTGCTTCGGATCCATGGTCATCATTGGGCCACCCTTCCCGGCCATCGCGCCGCCACTACCCCCATCTTGTCCATAATCGGGTCGCCCATGCTGCGCAGAGACGCAGGGCAATCCGCATTCGCACGGTCAGCCGTCGTTGGCTGCAAGCATTTCACGCCAGCACCATCCCGCAAGCAGGAAACTTACCTAGAGCGGCCGCTTGAATTGCGAGCCACTCGTTCGCTTCTCCGGCTCGCAGGGTGAGCGCGGATCATGATGGGTTGTATCTGCTCTTTTCTCGGTGCGCGAAGCCACATCAGCGCGGCCAGGGCTACCCATGAACCCGGCCGCATCTCAACCCCAATCAGCCTCCTTCGGAAGAGTGATGCAGATGCTCCGAGTGGTCCATTCCTTCCGTCTTCCCATCCGTTGGCTCTGGCGACCCTACCACTGAGACCCGGTAGGCCTGCGTGCCGCGGGAATGCTCGTACCATCCCGGGTCAGGGTAACCTTTGGCCACTCGGTCTCGCACCTTGATCACGGTAAACATCCCGCCCATTTCCAGATTCCCGTACGGACCGACGCCGCCCATCATCGGGATCGTGTTTTCAGGTCCCGGCATGTGGCCCATCTGGGTGTGGTCCTGGTGTTCGGCCATCCCCCCCTCGCCCATGGCCATGTAGCCCGGAAGCAGCTTGCGGACCTCCGAATCGACGCCGCCCTGTTTGACACCCAGCGTATTGGGAATGCCATGCCCCATCGCATTCATCGTGTGATGCGATTTGTGGCAATGGAGCGCCCAGTCTCCCGGCTCGGTGGCGACGAACTCGAGATCGCGCGTCTGCCCGACAGCCACGAGCTCGGTCACTTCGCGACGCCACAATACCCTCGGCCACCGCCCCCCCTCGCTGCCAGTCACCTGGAACTGGTAGCCGTGCAGGTGCATGGGATGGTCGTGCATTGACAAGTTGCCGATGCGAATCCGCACCCGCTGTCCGGTTCGCACCACCAAGGAATCGATAGCTGGAAATACCTTGGAGTTCATCGTCCACAGGTCGAATTCGGTCATGACAGAAGGATCGGCCCGGTAGGTTCCCGGATGCACGGCCCAGCTGTGAAGCAACAACGCAAAGTCCCTATCCACGCGATCTTCCACGGCATCGCGTGGATGAACGATGAACAAGCCCATCATCCCCGACGCCACCTGCGTCACCTCGTCCGCATGCGGGTGATACATGTGCGTGCCATGCTGCCGCAACGTGAACTCATACGCCCACGTCTCGCCCGATGGAATGTTTGGCTGCGTCAGCCCGCCGACACCATCCATGCCATTGGGCAACAGGATGCCGTGCCAATGGATGTTGGTGTGTTCCGGCAACCGGTTGGTCAGCAGGATGCGGACGCGATCCCCCTCCACCGCTTCGATCGTGGGCCCCGGCGTCGTTCCGTTGTAGCCCCAAGCCTTGATCTTCGTCCCTGGCGCAAACTCGTGCTCGATCTCCTCGGCGATCAGGTGAAATTCCTTCACGCCATCCACCATGCGGTACGGCAGGCTGCGGCCATTCAGCGTGGTCACCCAGGTTCGGCCTGTCGGGCGGTTGCCCGGTGTGGCAGGGGGCGGCGGTGGCGGTGGCGCTTCGGCTGCCCGCATCATGGCAGCATGATCGTGCACTGGCATTGCGGGAGCTTCCGCCGCCTGTGCCGGACCCGTTTGCGTTGCAAGCTTTGCAAGCGTCGCTGCGCCTGCCGCGGTCAGAAGGTCACGTCGTGAAAGGCTCATTGGGCACCTCCGGGAGTATTCTGGGTTGCAGCTTCGGGCGCAGGTCCAGGTGGCAAATCAGGCAATGCCAATGGTTCGCCCGATACCTCATCACCCGGCAGCTTTCCACCAACCGAACTCGCGAGGCGGGACCTTGCGACCCAGTAGTCCCGAACGGCATCGACATACCGTTCATAGGTATCAAGCTCTTCCCGGCGTGCGGTGAGCAGCTCGAACGCGCCGATCAACATGAAGTTCTGCTCACGCTGACTCGAATCCACGATGCGCTGCTGCAGTGGCAGCATCCGGGTACGGTACTCGCCGACCGTCAGACGAGCGGCCTCCAGTGCCGCCACTTGCACGGCGATGTCGTTACGGACTGCCGTTTCAAGGCCTGACAGCCGCGCCGCAGAGGACTCGGCCTGGGCGCTCGCCCGCAAGTACCTCCCCTTCCCCGTGTTGAAAATAGGCACTTCGAGCGCAGCGCCCCCGCCCTTGAGGACCTCCCCGTCAATCTCGCGCTCACGCTCAGCGGCAAGCGTCAGCCCCGCGAGCCAACGCCAGTTCTTGACATTCGTCAACTGCTGCTGGCGAAGGCCCACTTCAGTCCTCAAGGCAGCGAGATCAAGACGCTGCGTCATTGCCAGGGATTGCAGTTCGGCTGCGCTGACGGTCAAGGCGGCAGGGAGCGACAGCCCTTCGACAAATCGCGGGCGGGAATCTGCGAGGTCGACGCCCAGCAACGTCAACAAGCCTCCCCGTGCGGCCAACGCTTGTGACTCCAGACGCCGGGCGCCAATCGACGCCTCACTGGCCACCGCCTCTTCGCGACTTCTCTGCAGGAGGGTGATGTTGCCGGCGTCGTGGAACCTCACTGCCAATTCGGCGGACGTCTGCGCACCGCGTGCGGCAGCCCCCCTCAGTTGAGCCGACAACTGGGCGCCCGCATGGACGTAGAACGCCTCGCGCACGTCACCCTCCAGTTGGAGGACTTCGTGGGCAACTTGCTGCTCGGCCCGCAAGGCCTGCGCGCGACCTACACGATTGCGAAAACCAAGGAACAGCAGGTCCGTGAAGTCCTGGGCAATGCTCCAGGTCGTCTTGCTGCCGCCGCCACTGCCTGGTACGAGCCGCAAGTAGCCAAGCGACGGATTGGCGAGCCGCGTCGCGTCGTAGACATCGCCTTGCGACATCCCGAGCGTTGCGTAGAGCTCGCGCATGCGCGGACTGTTGAGGAGTGCAAGCTGGACGGCTTCCGAGGCGCCGATCGGCGCTGAGAGCAGTCGCTTGGTAAAGTCTGCCGCCACATCCGGCGGTGCGTTCAATCGCGGCACTGTCGCCGCCACGGTCGAACGGGGCTCGACCAGCCCTGTCGTTGCGGCAGCACCGCGATCCGCGGGCATGGCCACGCATCCGCCTAACGCCACGGTGGCGACCGCTGCCATCGCGGCCATTCCTGGATAAGTCATCGTGAATCCCCGAGCCGCGCACTGCCACGGCAGGCAACGGCGAAAGCCCAATGCAACCGGGCTGGCATGGCCAGCACCGGCGTCCTGGAGAACGCCAAGGGGAAACGTCAGATAGGGGGTTTGAAGAGCTCGACAGCGCGAGCCCTGAGAATCGGAAGGTCACGCCCCAGCAGAAGAGGATGGTCGGCCGATACCCTGGCAGCGACAGACAAAGCCAGCGTATTCATGGATGCATGCGCACATGGACATTGGCAGTCCAAGGACTGGCAGCAATCGGCCCCTCCACTACTGTGGGAAGCCGCTCCGGCAGTCATCGCCGAACCGTGTGCGGCAGCTTGCAGGTTAGTCCCGCCGGCTTCATGGCCGTGGCACGGCATGGCTTCCGCGCCCGCAACCACCTCAACCTCGGGAATTGCCGGAAGCGCAACCGCCAACGCCGATGTGTGCCCAGCAGCATGCGCCAAAGGGGCCAATCCGGCCTGCCAGAGGAGCAAGGCAGAACCCAGAACGGCCACGATTGATTGGCGCTTCAGAACCATAGGTCAAGGGTAGAGCCGTTGCGGGCACCGCGCAATGCGCTGTTCACACTAATTCCCACGACAGCGCGATGAGATTCGGCGACGCCTGCGACTGCCGCCCACCCTCGGGCTCCTCAATTCTTTCCGTGAATTCATGTGGATACGCCGAGCACGAGCAGAGAGGGCCTCAAACTCAAACCGCTTTGGCAAGCGCCTGTGCCAGGTCCCCCACCAGGTCGGCCGAAGCTTCAATCCCCACCGACAATCGGACAGTCTGCTCCGTAATGCCCGACCAGCGCCGCTCCTCGGGGTTCATTCCGGCCGGCGCGAGGTGTTGGGGAGGCAGCACAAGAGAATCGGTGGAACCGAGGCTCGAGACGGTGGCGAACAGGGCCAGCGACTCGGCGAATTTCTTGGCAGCGGCCAGGCCTCCCTTGAGCTCGAAGGTAACTACCGAGCCGAAATCCTTGAGTTGCGACTTCGCGAGTAAGTGCTGGGGATGCGAAGGCAGGCCGGGATAGCGGACCCGCTCAACCGCCGGCTGGGACTCAAGGAACTGGGCGATCACCAGCGCATTGGCGCACTGGCGATCGTATCGCAGGAAGTAGGTCTTCATGCCACGCTGGATCAGGAAACAGGCATGGGGATCGAGCGTCGCACCGATCGTGATGAAATCGGGGCGCATGGCTTGGATCAACTCCTTGCTCGCGATCACCGCTCCGCCCATCACATCACCATGGCCGCTCGCGTACTTCGTCAGGCTGTGGACGAACACATCGATGTCGTACTGGCCGTGGTTGTGGAAACCGGCAAACGTATTGTCCATCACCGTCAATGCGCCATGCTCCTTCGCCATCGCGGTAATCCGCGGCAGATCGGCAATCTTGAGGATGGGATTGGTCGGTGATTCGAACGTGATCAGGCGGGTCGGCGTCTCCTTGAGAACGCGCTCAAGGCCTGCCAGATCCTCGATGGACAGCATGGTATGGCGGACGCCATATCGGCCCAGGATGCGGCGGATCATCATGCGGGTCGGCTGATAGGCCTCGGCGAACAGCACGACGTGATCTCCCTGCTTGCACAGGGACAGCAGCGCGAGATTGACGGCAGCTACTCCGGATGCGGTCACGAGACAGCTGTCCCGCCCCTGCAACGCGGCAAGCGTCAACTCAAGCTGCTGCAACGTCGGGTTTGAAACGCGTGAATACTGGAACCCTGATCGCTCCCCTCTCGAGTTCTTCGACACCTCGTCGACATCGTCGAACTCGAACTTGACCGATTGATAGATGGGCGCAACCAGTGAACGGTTGTCGGCCGCAAGCTCCACTTCGGGAGGGTGAATCACCAGGGTTTCTTTGCTTGTCATAAGATCCGCAACCGTTCGGCCGCCGCCGCGAGCGTGCTTTCGTTCTTCGCGAAGCAAAAGCGCAGGAGCGGCAATTTCGACGGCGTCCGGCAAAAGGGCGAGATCGGGATCGATGCAACGCCTACATCGACCAGCAGGCGCTCAGCAAACTCCATGTCAGAACAGTTCGCAATTGCCGAATAGTCGAGCAACTGGAAGTAGGTTCCAGGTGTTTTCGTATAACGGAACCGCGAGCCCTCCAGCGCTTTCAGGAAGTAATCCCGTTTGCGCTCGTAGAAGCCAGACAGACCTGGGCTGAAGGCGGGCTCCTCCTTCAGGAAATCCGCGATGGCCGCCTGGATGGGCGAGGCAATCGAAAACGTATTGAACTGGTGCACGCGCCTCAGTTCGGTGGTGAGCTCAGGAGGGGCGATTGCATAGCCCACCCGCCAGCCCGTCGCGTGCATCGTCTTGCCGAACGAAAAGCAGCTGACCGTGCGATCCTTGAGGCGCGGATGGGCGGCACAGCTGAGCGGTCGCCGGCCGTCGAACGTCAGGTGCTCATAGACCTCATCAGCCAATACCAGCACGTCGGTCCCCTCAACACAGTCGGCCAACGCATCGAGATCCGCCTGGCTGCAGACGGCACCGGTGGGATTGTGCGGGTGATTCAGGATCACGAGCCGGGTACGCCCGTTGATGGCTTCACGGACCTGCGTCCAGTCAATCGAGAACGTCGGCGCCTGCAGCGCGAGATGGAGGGTCCTGCCCCCCGCCAGCGTCACGGCCGGTTCATAGGAGTCGTACGACGGATCGAAGACGATGACCTCGTCGCCCGGGTGCACCAGCGCCTGGATGGCAGAGAACAGCGATTCGGTCGCACCGAGCGTGATGGTGACTTCCGCCACGGGGTCGGGCTCGACGCCGTACACGCGGCCGAACTTGAGCGCGATCTGCTGCCGCAGGTGCAAGTCTCCAGCCATCGGTGCGTACTGATTCTGGCCGCCGCGGACCTTCTCGGCCAGGAGGGCCTTCAGCCGCTCCGGCGGATCATAGTCCGGGAAGCCCTGCGCCAGATTGATGGCACCGAGCTCGGCAGACCGTTGCGACATCACCGTGAAGATGGTCGTACCGACATGGGGAAGCTTGGAATTGACGCGGATCATGGGGCGAGAGTATATGCCATCACCTGCGGGGCTACCCGCGGGTCAAGCTCTGGGTGGGCATCAACCGATGTCGTTACTGGTTCTCGGCGATGGCCATCTGCATGTCGCGCTGCCTTGTCTTCTCCTGCCGAGACATGAGGATGCCGGCAATCACAACGCCGATGGCGACGAGCAAGACCATGATCGAAGCCAGAGCGTTGATGTCGGGGCTGACGCCGAGCCTGACCTTGGAGAAAATCACCATCGGCAGGGTGCTCGATCCCGGTCCGGCGACAAAGCTCGCAATCACCAGATCGTCCAGTGAAATCGTGAACGCCAGCAGCCAGCCTGAGAGCAATGCCGGCGCAATGATCGGCAACGTAATCAGGAAAAACACCTTCGCCGGCCGGGCACCGAGGTCCATCGCGGCCTCCTCGAGCGAGTCATCCATCGTCGCGAGCCTCGATTGCACGATGACGGTGACGTAAGCCATGGTGAAGGTCATGTGGGCGATGGTGATGGTCGTCACGCCCCTGCCCGCAGGCCAGCCAATGATCTGCTCCATTGCGACGAACAAGAGCAGCAGCGACAGACCCGTGATGACTTCAGGCATCACGAGCGGTGCCGTCGTCATGCTGGACAGAATGGTGCGGCCGCGGAACTGGCCAAACCGGGCCAATGCAAGCCCCGCCAGCGTTCCGAGGATCACGGCACCGGTGGCATTGATAGCCGCGATCTTCAGCGAGAGCCAGGCAGCCCCGAGGATCTGTTGATTCTCGAACAACCGCCCATACCACTCGGTCGAGAACCCGGCCCAGACGGTCACGAGTCTCGACTTGTTGAACGAATAGACGATCAGGGACAGGATTGGAACGTAGAGAAAGGCGAACCCGAACACGAGCACGCTCAAGCGGAACAGCGGCACTTTGCGGCTCATCGGTGCACGCCCCCGCCCGTCTCCCTGGCCTGCACGCGCTGGAAGTACACGATCGGAACAACGAGGAAGATGAGCAGTGCGATCGCGACGGCGCTGGCGACCGGCCAGTCCCGATTGTTGAAGAACTCCGTCCACAGCACCTTGCCGATCATCAGCGACTCAGGGCCACCAAGCAGCGTCGGGATCACGAACTCACCCACCGCCGGAATGAAAACGAGCATGGAGCCGGCCAGGATGCCTGGCATCGACAGCGGCAGCGTAATCTTCATGAAAGCCTTGAAGGGGCCGCACCCCAGGTCCTGCGCGGCCTCGAGCAACGTGAGGTCCATTTTTTCCAGGTTGGAATACAACGGCAGGATCATGAACGGCAGGTAAGAATAGACAATGCCGACATAGATCGCGAAATCCGTCTGCAGCATGACGATGGGCTGGTCGATGACACCTGTCCACAGCAGGAAATTGTTGATGAGGCCATTGTTCTTCAAGATGCCGATCCAGGCGTATACCCTGAGCAGGAATGACGTCCAGAACGGCAGGATGACCATCATCAGCAGGACGTTGCGCTTGGTACTGTCGGCGCGCGCAATCGCATAGGCCATCGGGTAGCCGATCAACAGACAGAAGAACGTCGAGATGCCCGCGACCTTCAACGAGTTCAGGAAAGCCTTCCAGTAGAGGTTGTCCTCCAGCAGGAACAGGAAATTGCCGAAATTGAGCGTTAAGTTGACCGCCTTGTCCCCCACCCAGTGGACGAGAGGCTGGTACGGCGGCATCGCGATCTGCGTTTCGGAGAACGCGATCTTGAGAACGATGATGAACGGGACCAGAAAAAACAGCAGTAGCCACAGGTAAGGCACTGCGATCACGAGCGTGCGCCCGGTGACACCCCACTTGAGCAGCCGAGCATGCGTCCAGCGATGCGGCGCGAAGTGGTGGAGGACACGCAGGATCAGCTGCACACCTGTACTCAGACGCTGGCTCGTCGGACTTTCAGCGCGGCCCGTCATTCGCTGACGACGACTGGACTGGAAGGATGCCAGTTCAAGTAGACGGGCTCCTCCCAGGTGATGCGGTCGTCGGCATGCCGCCAGGTATTCGGCTGCGTGACCCGCGCCATCTTTCCGGAGTCGAGGCGTACGAGGTACGTCGACATGTCACCCATGTAGGCGATCTCCTTGACGATGCCATGCGCCATATTGTCTGCAGACGCGGGCTTGTCCCGCGACAGGACAATCTTTTCAGGCCGCACGGCTGCGAACACGACCGCACCCGGTGGCGAGCTGACGCCATGATCCACGTAGACATTGCCATCCAGGTCCGGACAGTGAATCCGGACATGACCCGGCTCGTCCTCGATGAGCCGGCCTTCGAACATGTTCACGGACCCGATGAACTCGGCGACGAACTTGCTGTTCGGGTACTCGTAGATTTCAGACGGGGTTCCGACCTGCACGATCTCGCCCGCGTTCATGACCCCGATGCGCGTCGACAGCGTCATGGCCTCTTCCTGATCGTGGGTTACGACGACAAAGGTGACGCCGAGCTGCTCCTGCAGGTTCACCAGTTCGAACTGCGTGTGTTCCCGAAGCTTCTTGTCGAGGGCCCCGAGCGGCTCATCCAGCAGCAGCAACTTCGGCCGTTTGACCAATGCACGCGCCAGTGCGACTCGCTGCCGTTGACCACCGGAGAGCTGGTGCGGCTTGCGCTTGCCAAACTGGCCGAGCTTCACCATGTCGAGCATCTCCGTCACGCGCTGGCGGATCTCGGATTTCGGGACCTTGTCCTGGTGCAGCCCGAATGCCACGTTCTGCTCCACCGTCATGTGCGGAAACAACGCATAGGACTGGAACATCATGTTCACCGGCCGCTCATAGGGCGGAATACCGGCCATGTCGACGCCGTCGATGAAGATCTTGCCGGCGGTCGGCTCCTCGAATCCGGCCAGCATGCGCAACAGGGTCGTCTTGCCGCACCCCGAGCCTCCGAGCAGGCAGAACAGTTCCTTCTTGTAGATTTTCAGCGAAACATCATTGACGGCCATGAAGTCGCCGAACTTCTTGGTGACGCGATCGATGCGGATGTACGGCTCGGCTCCCGGGGCCTTCCACGGTTCGAATCGCCCATCATTGCGTGCGCCTGAGGCCATGGTTCACCAGGGGTCGTGACACGGCCGGGTCCGGCGCGATGGCCGGACCCGGGCATGATGGTAGACAGCGGCGCGCGTACCGACATCCGGGCGCGAGGGAGACTGCATCGGAGAGGCGCCGCTTGCCGCTACTGGCCGGTGCTGAACCGGGTCCAGGCGCGCGTCAGCAGCCGCGTGTATTCCTCGTTGGTCGCCAGTTCCGGGAACAGCTTGGCCTTGACCTCGGCAGTGGGATACACGCTCGGGTCATTCTTGACGACATCGCTGACGAACTGGAATGACGCCGCGTTGCCGTTGGCATACTTGACGGTGTTGCTGTTGTTGGCGGCAACTTGCGGATCCATGAGGTAGTCGATGAACAGGTGCGCGTTGCCGACATGCTTGGCATCCGAAGGAATCGTCAGCATGTCGAACCAGATGACCGTACCTTCCTTCGGGATGGAATACTTGATCACCGTGCCCTGGCCTGCTTCCACCGCGCGGTCACGCGCCTGCAGCACATCTCCGCTGTAGCCGACCGCGATGCAGATGTCGCCATTCGCCAGATCCTCGATGTACTGCGAGGAGTTGATCTTGCGGACAAAGGGGCGGATGGCGAGCAGCCGCTCTTCCACGAGGGCGAGGTCGGCAGCGTCCTGGCTGTTCGGATCCTTGCCGAGAATGGCGAGGACGATGCTGCGGACATCGCTGGGTGCATCAAGGATGGAAATGCCGCAGTCCTTGAACTTGGCGGCGACCGCCGGATCGAAAATCAGCCGCCAGCTGTCGACCGGCGCGTCGGGCATGATGGCCTTGATCTTGGCTTCGTTGTAGCCGATGCCGTCGGTGCCCCAGAAGTAGTTGATGGAGTATTCGTTGCCCGGATCGTGGAGGGCAACCCGCTGCGTAATCTCCGGATCCATGTTGGCGAGGTTCGGGAGCTTCGACTTGTCGATCTTCTGGAAAACGCCCGCCTTGATCTGCCGCTCCATGAACTGGGCCGACGGGACGACGACGTCGTAACCGGTATTGCCCGCAAGCAGCTTGGTTTCTAGCACTTCGTTGGAGTCGAAGACGTCGTAGTTCACCTTGATGCCGGTCTTGGCGGTGAAGTTGGCGATGGTGTCTTCGGCGATGTAGTCGGACCAGTTGTAGACGTTGAGGACCTTCTCCTCAGCCCCTGCCGCCGCGGGCGACTGTGCCGCCTGATCTCCGCCGCCACCGCAACCGGCAAGTACCAGAACGACCGCCGATCCAACCAGGCCTGCGCGGAATCCGATATTCATGTGCAACTCTCCCAAGGGCGCCAGTTCAGACCCGGGCAAGAGCACCTCGGGCCTCACGTGGGACGAGGTTATCGCACGCTGCCCGCGATGTGTAGGGTTCGACGGACGTTGCAGGCCAATCGCCCGATTATTTTTTTGGGCCCGTGCCTGCGGATTGCCCGTCGCAGCCTGCAATTGGTGCGAGCCCCGGCTTCACCGTCCTGAAACCGGGCCTGACTCAGTCGCCGGAATAGGCACAGCCGCTCGTACAGGTCTCGTGAATGACGACCCGTGTCAGGCCGGGCACCACCGGTTTGACCTGCCCCCACACCCAGTGCGCCAGGTTTTCGCTGGTCGGGTTTTCGAGGCCCTCGATCTCGTTGAGGTAGTGATGGTCCAGACGGTCGAACGTTGGCGCAAAAGCCCGCTTCAGGTCGGCGAAGTCCATGACCCAACCGGTGCCCGGATCGACTGGGCCGCCCACATGGATTTCGATTCGAAAGGAATGGCCGTGCAATCGGGAGCACTTGTGGCCTGGCGGAACATTCGGCAGCCGATGGGCTGCTTCGACGGTGAAGACGCGGAAGATTTCCATGGCGGGATCGGTCAATTGGCCTGAAGATCGGCGTCTGGGTCCGTCTTCAAGAAATCCAAAGGGTTGATGCGTGCTCCAGGCACGCCTCAGGCAACTTTCTTCAGGACTCCGGCCGACTTGCGCTTGCGCGTAACGCAGCTGCACGCGCCACAGGTGCAGCGGATGGCGCTGCAATCACCGCAGACCGCGAAATCCACCGAGCCGAAATGCCGGCGGCAATGCTCGCAATAGGCCTTTTTGCCCGACGGGCGAGCCGTCCGATAGGTATTGAGCACCACGCGATGCTTGCGCAGCAGCTCGTCCCCACAGGCCGCCATGTCCTTGTAGACGATATCGCGACGGAACGTGGTAGCGCTCATCGTGTCGATCTTGAACAGGCGCACCTGTTCCGCAGGCAGGCTGAGCTGGGCGAGACGGTCGAAAATGACCACACCCAACTTGGGATGAAACGAGATCTGGAAGGGATCGACAGTCACAGCAGTCACGAGACAGACCTTGGGTTTCGACAGCAAAGAATCCGGACCGGTCTATTCTGGTGCAGCGCAAAAGGGTATGCAACCTGAAAACCCTGAATTGGCTGGAAAATTTGCCTGTTTTTCCCGCGAGTCCAGGGTGCCGGGCCGGTCAGGTCAGCTGATTGCCTTGGGGGTCAACATAAAGCAGCAGTGAATCCGGGCATTGCGTTCGAAATCCTTAGGGATGGTGGAGCGGGTGACGTCCTCGACGATGAAGCCTGCGAGCCCGTGGGTGTCGAGCCGGAACCGCGTGTAGTTGTTCGAGAAGACGATCGCGCCCCCCGGTGCCAGCAACCGGGCTGCCTGTTGCAGCAACCCAACGTGGTCGCGTTGCACCTCGAAATCGTCCTCCATGCGCTTGGAGCGGGAGAACGTCGGCGGATCGATGAAGATCAGGTCGTAGGCACGGTGCCCGCGCTCGCTCTCTTCTGCAAGCCATTGCAGGCAGTCCGCCTGGACAAATCCATGCTCCGGGCCCGCCAGCTTGTTGAGCGCCAGATTGCGCTTGGCCCAGTCGAGATAGGTTCTCGACATGTCCACCGTCGTCGTCGTCGCTGCCCTGCAGCCCGCCGCATACACGGTCACCGAGCCTGTATAGGCAAAGAGGTTCAGGAAGCGCTTGCCCGCAGCCAGCTCACCGACCCTCGCTCTCGTCAACCGGTGATCCAGAAACAGCCCGGTATCCAGGTAGTCGGTGAAATTGACCAGGAACTCGTAGGCCCCTTCGCGAACCCGATGGAACTCCCGTTGCTCGTCGACCTTCTCGTACTGGGTCGCCCCCTTCTGCGGCCGGCGTGTCCTCACGTGCATGCGCTCTCTCGGCACACCGATCACTTCTGGGATCACGGACAGCGCTTCCCAACGCCTCAGCCTCGCGCCTTCCCTGTCAACGCTGTCTGGCGGAGCGTATTCCTGCACATAGACATGCTGCCCCGCTGCCTCGCCATTGCCGTAGATGTCGATGGCGAACGAATACTCGGGCATGTCCGCATCATAGACACGATAGCAATACACGTCCGAGCGCCGCGCCCACGTGCGCAGCGTCTTGAAGTTCTTGGCCAATCGATTGCCAAACATCTGCGCACCGGGTCGCTGCCTGGACACCGCGAGCTTGTCCTCTTCCGTAGGACGCGTCTCGGGCGTGTCGAAGTGCTCCGCGGCGACATCGAAACGCAGCAGGCGGCATTCGATCAAGCCGTTGAACAGGGTATGACTGCGACGGGCATGGATGCCGATCTCTCGTGCGAGCCGCGGATTGCCTGTAAAGACAACCGCCCGCCAGCCTACGAACTGCTCACGCAGGCGACTGCCCAGCTCTGCGTACAACCCCTTGAGTGCCTCAACATCGCCGATCCGTTCGCCGTACGGAGGATTCGCGGCGACGAGGCCCGGCACGGGATGCTCGCACACCAGATCGCGAAGGTCGCGGCGCTCGAAATGCACGCTGCCGGTGAGCCCGGCGCGGCCGGCATTCTCGATCGCGGCCCGGACGGCCTGCGGCTCGGCATCGTAGCCGCGCAGAACGCGACCGGCATTCTGTGCCCCACCCTGTGCCCGGCGTTCGCTCGCTTCCTCGTGCAGACGCGTCCACAAGATGGCGTCGTGCCCTTTCCAGCGCAGGAATCCGAAATAGTCGCGGCCAAGTCCTGGAGCGATGTCCTGCGCCATGTACGCGGCTTCGATCACCAGCGTTCCCGAACCACACATCGGGTCGACGAATCCACCCTTCTCCCGTGCGATGGCCGGCCACCCCGAGCGCAGCAGAATCGCGGCCGCCAGGTTTTCCTTGAGCGGTGCCGCCACGCCCCGCAATCGGTAACCCCGTCGATGCAGGCTCTCGCCGGAGAGGTCGATGGCGAGGGTCGCGCGATCGCGATTGAGATGGACGTTGATGCGAACGTCCGGGCGCTCCACATCAATAGAGGGACGCTCGCCGAACCGATCGCGAAACTGGTCGACGATGGCGTCCTTGGTCTTCATCGCCCCGAAGTGCGTGTGCGTGATGCCCGTGGACGACCCGGCGAAATCGATGGCCAAGGTGCCCGACGTATCAAGATGCAGGAACCAGTCGATTGCCTGGACGCCGGCATACAGCGCCTGCGCCGTCGTGGCATCGGCCTCCCCGATCGGCATCAATACGCGATTGGCAGTGCGCGACCACAGGCAGGCGCGGTAGGCAGTCTCAAGCGTGCCTTCAAAATACACGCCAGTCTTGATCTCGCGGGTTTGCGTGCCGCCAAACTCCTTGAGCTCAGTGGCAAGCAGATCGGCTACGCCCGGTGGGCAGGAAGCGAAGAATTGCATAGTGGAAAAGGCGACCAGCGATGAGGGGTGAGGGGTGAGGGGTGAGGGGTAAAGGGTAAGGGGTGAGGGGTGAGTGATTGGCGATGAGCGATTGGGGACGGACAACTCGTGAGGAATACCCGCTCCGACCAATCACCAGTCGCTCGTCGCTAGTCGCTTCTAGTGACCCCGTCCAGCGTCAGGAGCGGACCGTACAGGTCCGGACGCCGATCCCGGAAAACACCCCAGGCGCGACGATACTCGCCGAGGGCGGTGAGATCGAAAGTTGCGGTCAAGACCGCTTCGGTACTGCGATCGGCCTCTGCCAGCAAGGCACCGGTGTGATCCACAATGAACGACGAACCGTAGTACGTCACGCTCCACGGCCCGCCACGCTCGGTACCAATGCGGTTGGAGGCAATGAGCGGCATGATGTTGGCGGCGGCATGACCTTGCATGGTCCTGCGCCAATGATCGCGGGAATCGAGCGAGGGGTCTTGCGGTTCGGCGCCGATCGCGGTCGGGTACAGCAGGATCTCTGCGCCTTTGAGCGCCATCGCCCGTGCGCACTCTGGAAACCACTGGTCCCAGCAGATCCCGACGCCGATGCGTCCGAACTGCGTCTGCCATACGCGAAAGCCGGTATCACCCGGGGAAAAGTAGAACTTCTCGTGATATCCGGGGCTCTCCGGAATATGTGACTTGCGGTATGTACCGAGCACCTCGCCGCCCGCGTCCACTATCGCAACACTGTTATAGAAAGCCGTGCCCGCACGCTCGAACACGCTGACCGGCAGCACGACCCCGAGCTCACGCGCGAGGGACGCGAAGCGCGCGACGGCAGGATTTTCCGCAATCGGCAGGGCCAGGTCGAAGTGGCGTGTGTCGTGTTCAATGCAGAAATAAGGCGTTTCGAACAACTCCTGGATCAGGATGACATTCGCCCCCTGTGCAGCCGCTCGCCTGACCAGCGACTCTGCCTTGTCGAGATTTGCAGTCCGGTCGCGTCCGCACGCGAATTGCGTAGCGGCCACGGTCACTGTTGTCACGACAGATCCACCCAGGTTGTCTTCAATTCCGTGTACTTGTCGAAGGCGTGCAGCGACTTGTCGCGACCGGAGCCCGATTGCTTGAAGCCGCCAAAGGGCACGGTGATGTCGTCCGCATCGTAGCAATTCACGTAGACCATGCCCGCTCGCAGCGATCGGGCCATGCGATGCGCTGCGGTGATGTCGCGCGTCCACACGGCGGCGGCCAGGCCATAGATCACATCATTGCCGAGGCGAACGGCTTCGGCGGCATCCTTGAATGTCATTGTTGCCAGCACGGGCCCGAAGATCTCCTCGCGCGCGATCTTCATCGTGCCCGACACCTGATCGAAGACCGTCGGCTGCACGTAGAACCCACCTGTGCCCTGCCGCACCTGATTTCCACCGGTGCGCAGCACTGCACCTTCGGAGCGACCCGATTCGATGTAGCCAAGCACGCGACGCATCTGCAGATCGTCAACCAGCGCACCCAGGGTGGTGGCGGGATCAAGGGGATCGCCGGGCTCGAGCGTACGGGCGATCGCGAGCACCTTCTCGAGCAGCTCGTCCCGAATCGACTCCTGCACCAGCAGGCGCGACCCTGCCGAACACATCTCGCCCTGGTTGAAGAAGATGGCAGAGGCTGCCGCGCTCGCGGCACGATCGAGATCCGGGCAATCCGCCATCACGATGTTCGGCGACTTGCCTCCGCACTCGAGCCACACGCGCTTCATGTTCGACTGGCCGGCATACTCCAGCATGCGCTTGCCCGTCACCGTCGAACCGGTGAACGCAATACAGTCGACATCCATGTGCAGCGCCAGTGCCTTGCCGGCGGGATCGCCGAGGCCCGGCAGCACATTGAGCACTCCATCCGGCAGGCCGGCTTCGACCGCGAGTGCGGCGATGCGGATAGCCGTCAGCGGCGACTTCTCCGATGGCTTGAGGACCACCGAATTGCCGGCAGCCAGCGCAGGACCGAGCTTCCATGACGCCATGATCAGCGGAAAATTCCAGGGCACGATCGCACCGACGACACCAATGGGCTCGCGGGTGATCATCGCCAGCGCGCCCGGTCCCGTCGGCGCAATTTCGTCATACAACTTGTCGACCGCCTCTGCATACCATGCGATGCAGCGCGCCGAGGCCGGAACATCCACGCGCAGGCTATGGGTGATCGGCTTGCCCACATCCAGCGTCTCGAGCAGCGCAAGCTCCTCTGCGTGCGCCCGAATCAGGTCCGCGAAACGCAGCAACACCTTCTTGCGGGACGCCGGGGATTGCTGTGACCAGCGGCCATCTTCAAACGCCTTTCTGGCCGAGGCCACCGCGCAATCGACATCGTCGGCTTGCGACGAGGCCACCGCGCCCAGCAGGCGGCCGTCAATTGGACTGATGCAATCGAAGGTGGCGCCGGAGAGCGCATTGACATACTTGCCATCAATGAATGCCTGGCCGGGGATGGATACCTGCCCGGCCCGGGCTTGCCAGTCGGCGGATAGGGGCTTGGATGACATCGGGTGCACTCGTCTAGAAAGTAGGCGGCGTGCAGGCACTCACGATCTCGCAATCCTCGGTACCGAGATTGCGGAAGCGGTGCGGCGTGCTGCTCGAAAAATAGTAGGCATCTCCGGGTCCGAGGATACGCGACTGGCTGCCGATCGTGACCTCGATCTCGCCGCAGCAGACGAT
Source organism: uncultured Pseudomonadota bacterium (assembly GCA_903884105.1). GTDB lineage: Bacteria > Pseudomonadota > Gammaproteobacteria > Steroidobacterales > Steroidobacteraceae > CAIUGU01. The sequence goes on from CAISDJ010000079.1 coordinate 82,591, forward strand.
GCCACCCTCCTCACCCCGATGGCTCAGCATGTCTGCACCGGTATCGGCCCCGGGCAGGTAGCGTTCCTGCAGGATCGCCATCGCCCGATTGCCGCGCCGCGCTGCCACCAGCTTCAAAGACACGGCCCCGCTGCCAAGATCCGTCAGTGCGTCCTTCTGGAAGAACACTTCGGGTTCCTCGACCCGGTCCAGCGTAAAGAAGTCGGCCAGCGACATGGGTATGCCGTTGAGCACTTTCTTGAGCGAACTGACCGACGGACTGACGCGGTTCTGCTCGATCAGGGAAATGAGCCCGTTAGTCACCCCGGCCCGCTTGGCAAGCTCACGCTGGGACAGCCCCTGCAGTGTGCGAACCGCCTTCAGATGCGCCCCTACATCAATGGTCATCGCAACCCGTACTCCCGCCGCGCGGCCATCGCGCTCGTCCATTATATTAGACACATTCTCCCGCCGTAAGCCGACGATTCTTCAGGAAAAGCCTCATCATTTGAGCGAAGTGTTGAATTTTCTTATCATCCGGATAGCCGTCTGCCGAATAGCCACACGAGATCTCCCCCAATGACCATCCCCTCCCCGGCCGCCCCTCAGAATCTCGAGGCATTCTGGATGCCGTTCACCGCGAATCGGCAGTTCAAGGCGTCCCCACGACTGCTGGAACGGGCAGAAGGCATGCACTACTGGACCCCTGACGGCAGGCAGATCCTGGATGGCGTGGCGGGCTTGTGGTGCGTCAACGCCGGCCATGGCCGGCGCGAGATCACTGAGGCGGTGACTGCGCAGGTGGGGAAGATGGAATTCGCACCCACGTTCCAGATGGGGCACCCGATCGCATTCGAATTCGCGAACCAGCTGATCCGCACCACACCCGGCGATCTTGACCATGTGTTTTTTACAAATTCGGGCTCGGAATCGGTAGATACGGCACTCAAGATTGCCATTGCCTACCACCGTGCGCGCGGCGAAGGCACCCGGCAGCGGCTCATCGGCCGTGAAAAGGGCTATCACGGCGTGGGCTTCGGCGGCATCTCGGTGGGCGGCATGGTCAACAACCGCAAGTCCTTCGGCAGCCTGCTGACTGGCGTGGATCACCTGCCCCACACACTGGACCTGGCCCGCAACGCCTTTTCGAAAGGCTTGCCCGACCATGGAACCCACCTCGCCGACGAACTCGAACGCATCGTGCAATTGCATGATGCATCCACTATTGCAGCCGTCATCGTGGAACCCGTCTCAGGATCGGCTGGCGTGGTGTTGCCGACGAAGGGGTATCTGAAGCGGCTGCGCGAGATCTGCGACAAGCACGGCATCCTGCTGATCTTCGATGAGGTGATCACAGGCTTCGGGCGGCTGGGCCAGCCCTTCGGTGCGCAGTTCTTCGACGTGATGCCCGACATCATGACAACCGCGAAGGGCCTGACCAATGGCGCCATCCCCATGGGAGCGGTGTTCGTGCGCAAGCATGTCCACGACGCCTTCATGTCGGCTCCCGAAGGCACCATCGAGCTGTTTCACGGCTACACGTATTCGGGACATCCCGTCGCCTGTGCCGCTGGCATTGCTACCCTGAAGATCTACGAGGACGAAGGGTTGCTGACGCGCGCCGCGAACCTCGCGCCTTACTGGCAGGAAGCTGCGCACTCGCTGAGAGGCCTGCCCCATGTCATCGACGTCCGCAATCTCGGCCTGATTGCCGGCATCGAACTCGAAGCCGCGCCCGGCAAGCCGGGCACTCGAGCCTTCAGCGTCTTCAAGACCGCATTTGAGCGCGGCCTGCTGATCCGCGTGACCGGCGACATCATTGCCCTGTCACCGCCGCTCATCATCGAGAAGGCCCAGATCGATCAGATCTTCGGCACGCTGGCGGACATCCTGCGCGCAGGCTGACGTTTCGCTGGCATCCAGCAATAAAAAACCCCGGACCGCTCGCGCAATCCGGGGCCTCAATCCAATTCAGCCGTTCAGGCTGAATGAATCGTTGCGATCACTTCCAGGGAAGTGCGGTCGAAACCGACAGGATGACGCGATCGTCACTGACACCCTTGCCGAAGTAGTCAGAGTTCGTGACCCACTTCAGGCCGAGCGTCAGGTTGCTTGCCGAGTACGACACGCCAACCGAGTAGTCCGTGTACGAATCGTCTGCAAACGCCTTGCTGTCGCTGTAACCAGCATGCAGGTTCAGGCTGACCGGGCCGGCGGGGATGGCGGCATCGACCGACACGTAGAACTCGTCTTCACTGGTGTCGAAGTAGTTGTCGGTGTAGAACAGGGCGCCGGTGATGACGCTGTAGGTCAACTTGCCGTAGATCTCGGCGGTGTTGATGTCCGAAGCAGCCGGATAGCTGTAGTACACCACGCCGACATCCCAGCCCAAGCCGCCTTCCGTTGCACCCTTGAAGCCGGTGTAGAGATCAAGTTCGGTCGTCGGATCGGTCGAACCGAAATCGACGTTGCTGCCCCAAACGCCCACGTACCAGGGGCCGCCTGCGTAATCGAGGGAAATCTGCAACGCAGGATCTTCGAGCGTCTGGGTCACGCCGCGGAAATCATAGTCGTTAACGATCGTCGCAGTACCGGTGACGTCAGCTTGGGCGATGCCAGCCATCGTCATCAAGCCAAGCGCCGCAAGGATCTTCACGTTTCTCATAACAACCCCTTCAGGTGTGGTAAAAAAAGTACTCGGTGCATTCAGTGCTTGCCAACGAGTGACCGGGACTCTAGCAGCATTGCTGCATCACAGCAAAGATGTGATGCCAAAAAACAACACGCTGCGTTCGTTAGGTCTGATGAAGAGGAATGCAGCATCCATGCCAAAATCTCAAGTCGCCGCCATTTCGTGAATCCATCGGCCCGGAAGGCGATTTGCCGATCTCGTCGGAAGCAGGAAAATCAGGACCTTTCTCGCGAATCGGAGCCTTGCTCCTGCGACGGGCTCAGCTTCGGCGCAACACCCAACCGAAGGACCTGATTTAACAACATTCCGGCTATTGCACGGTTGTGGTGCACCGCTGCCAGTACACGCCCGACAAAAGAGCGATCAGGCTTTCGCTTCGAAGATGGCGTAGAGCTTTTTGGCGGGCTCGAGGACTTCCCAGGTTCCCGTGAACCCGGATGGCACGATGAAACTTGCCCCTGCGCCGAACGACCACGACGTGCCGTCGGCATTGGTCAGCCGAACCACACCCGAAAGCAGGTGGCAAAACTCGCTCTCCGTGTACCGGATGCGCCATAGGCCCGGCGTGCTGGACCAGATGCCGACAAAAAATTGCCCCGTCGGGTCGGCAAACAGATTGCGGACGGACTGGACCGGATTGCCGGCAATCATTCGGTCCGGAGGCAGACTCGACACTTCCTCCGCTACGGTTGCGGTTGCAAAGTCGATGATTCCGGGGCCCACGGAAGTCGTCACGGTGCTCTCCGCCAACAAGAAATTTGCAGCAGCAAGCCCACCCAGAGTCGCCGCCAAACTACTAGAAGTATCCGGGTGCCGGTCATCTGCGGCGTGAGGCTACTGTGAACTCTTCTCAGGAAATACCCAGTCACCTTGGCATAGGCTCTTCCACGCCGCAACAGACTGTCCATCCGACTCAACTGATCTTCGCGTCCTTTCAGCAGTGGACTCCCTGGCTTACGCTGCAGTGCCTTTGCCTGCGGCCTTGAGCGCTGCGAGTACCCGTTCCTTGCGGAACGGAGGGCGACGCATCCGCACGCCGGTGGCATCGTGAATCGCGTTGGCCACCGCAGCAATCAGCGGCTTGTGGCTGCCTTCACCTGCGCCGTAGGGCGCCAGGTCGGGTCGACCCGGGTTCGGGTCGCCGTTGACGAGCACCACATCGATCTTCGCGGGCGTGTCCGAATGCCTGAGGCTCGGGTGCGAACCCCAGTTCACACTGGTGACCTTCTCCGCATCGAACTGAACCTCTTCCCAGAGGGCGCGACTCAACGCGTGCAACATGCCGCACTCGATCGTGTGATGCAGGCCCTCGGGGTTGATGACCAGGCCGCAGTCATGTGCGCAAACCAGCCGCTTGACCCAGACGTGACCCGTCTGGACGTTGACCTCGACCTCCGCGATGGTCGCGGCAACGGTATTGCTGCGGTACGTATACGAGATCCCTCGCCCGGAAAGAATGTCCCCCTTGGCGCTTCCGGGCTTGGGCGAAGAACGCGAGTCCCACCCATAAGTCTTGGCGGCGGCACGCACGACCGCGAGGGAGCGGGCACGCCTGAACACCGTGTCCTCCTCACTCGCCGTCAACAGATCGAGCCTGAACTGGACGGGATCTGCGTTGGCCGCCACCGCAAGTTCGTCAATAAAGGACTCGAACGCGAACGTGACCTGTGGCCCGTTGGGGTCACGCAGGTTGCCGGTCCGCAGCGGCGTCTCCCAGATCATCGGCAGGCCGACGACCCGCGTCGTCATCCGACGGTTCGGAATGCCGTACATCACTGACGGCGCCTCGGCATCGCCCTTGGCTGGCGTGGGGCGCTTGCCCATCAGCTGCGCAATCAGGACCGTCTCGGGGTCGTTGTAACCGAGGTGATTGTGGTCGAGCGCGCAGGCATCGTATTCCAGTGCCACCACCTTGCCCGCGGCATCGAGCCCGCCACGCAGCTTGAAAACGTAGGGCGGGCCTTTGGTGTCCCAGGCCGTTTCCTCTTCACGCATCCACTGCAAGCGGACCGGACGGCCCAGTTCGCGGGCCAGGAACGCGGCTTCGAATCCGGCATCGTCGGCAGCCGTTCGACCGTAAACCTGCGGCCCGTCCATGTAGACCACCCGCACCTGTTCCCTCGGCATGCCCAGGAACTTCGCGACCCCGTTGCGCAAGCCATACGCCTTCATGTCGTTCGAATAGATCGTCATCTGCCCATTGGAGGGATCCGCCAGTGCAAAAGCCGGTCCGATGGCAGTGTGACCCTGAAAGGGCACTTCATACTCCGCTTCGATGACCCGCTTGGCCCCGGTGAACGCGGCATCCGGATTGCCCAGAATCTCCGGTTCGGTCCTGGAAGTGGGCGTCGCGCGCCGCATGTAGTTGAACAGCTCGCCGGACGCAGGGAACGGCGCAGTCGCCGGGCGCTTCCACTCCACCTTCAATTGTCGGGCAGCACGGATCGCCTGCTCCTCGCGTTCGCACACGACCGCCACATAGTTGCCACGGCTGATGACTCGAATGAAGCCCGGCACGTTGGCCACCGACGACTCGTCGATCCGCTGCAGCGACGCGCCGGCCAGCGGGGGCCGGACATTGCGCGCATGCACCATGCCGGGCAGCTTGACGTCCACGGCCCACTGCAACGAGCCATCGACCTTGCCCGGGATGTCGTAGCGCTTGAGCGGCAGCCCCACGACGCGCAGCTCATTGACGGGCTTCACCTTGGCCACGCCGGTGGTCGCGTCGATATTGCTGCCGGTGAGCGCGACATTGAAGCGCTTGCCGCCGATCAGATCGGCATATGTCACCTGTTTTGCGGGATCGGACTTGAGGGCAATCGTCGCATTGGTCACCACAAGCTGCTCGACCGGCACGCCGAGGCGCTTGCCGCCGAGGTCCAGCAGCGTGCGTCGGGCTTCGGCTGCAACCCTGCGGGCGGGCCAGCCATCCCGCTCGATGGCATCGGAACCGCCCGATCCGCCCTGGTCCGGCGTGACATCGGTGCACCCCATGACGAGAGTCGTCTTGTCATAGGCAATATCGAGCTCATCACACATCATCTGGCGGAATGCGGTGCCGGTCCCCTGGCCGCCATCCGTCTTGCCGACAAAGAACGTCGCCGTGTTGTCGGGATGGATCACGATCCAGGTATCGAGCTGCCTGAAATCGGGGTCGACGTAGGGACCCGGCGCCGCCGCTGCGAGTGCACTCCCGCCAGGAACGGCAGCGACAGTCAGCGTGACCACCAGTGCACCCGACGCCTTGAGGAAACTCCGGCGCGAGGTCGTGAGGTTCGCTCCGAGGAGCGCGTCTTCGATCGCTTTCGGCAGTGTCAGCGAGGTGCTCATTGTGCTGCCTCCACCGCCGCCGTAGCCGTCCCATGGGCCACGCGTTTGATCGCAGCCTGGATCCGGTAGTAAGTCATGCACCTGCAGAGAATGCCTTCCATAGCCGTGCGGATCTCGGCATCGGTCGGGTTCGGATTGCGGTCGAGGAGCGCCTTGGCAGTCATGATCTGCCCGTTCTGGCAGTACCCGCACTGCGGTGCCTGCTCGTCGATCCAGGCCTGCTGCAGCGGATGCAGCTTGCCGTCCTTCGAGAGGCCTTCGAGCGTCGTGATGGCGCCCTTCACCGCCGAGACGGGCAACAGGCAGGAGCGCACCGAATTGCCGTCGATGATGACGCTGCACACGCCGCACTGGCCGAGCCCGCAGCCGAAATGCGGGCCGCGCAGGTCGAGGTCATTGCGCAATACATAGAGAAGCGGCGTCGACGGGTCGACGTCCACCTCGTGGGTCGCGCCGTTGACCAGCAGTTTCACGATGCTCATGGCTCACCTGCGGAGTGGGGAATTTGAATCCGGGAGCCTAGGGGACAGGCGACGTGAACTCAAGCCGCCGTAGGTCCCGGCAAGGAGCGGGTCCAACAGACCGCGACGGGCCGCCGGCAAAGGAAATGAAGGGGTCTTGGCAGCCCAACCGGGACGAGCGCCGATTCCGGGCCATCACAGCTACCCAAGTGACTGTAATAAATGAAGAAGTGGTGGTGAGAGGCGGAGTCGAACCGCCGACCTAGGGGTTATGAATCCCTCGCTCTAACCATCTGAGCTACCTCACCACAAGGAACCCCTGTTTCCACAGGGGGCGGAATTGTCTTGGGCAGGCCCCGCGCTGTCAAGAAAACCGGGGCTCAAGCGCTCTATTCTTCGAAATGGCGGCTCAGGATTCCGGCTCAAGTCTCCGCAGGCATTCGAAGCGCCGAAACCGGCTGACCGTCAGACGTTGAACCGGAAGTGCATGACGTCGCCTTCGTGGACGACGTATTCCTTGCCCTCGAGACGCAACTTGCCCGCTTCCTTCGCGCCCTGCTCGCCCTTGAAGCCGACGAAATCGGCGTATGCGATCACCTCGGCCCGAATGAATCCCTTCTCGAAGTCCGTGTGGATCACGCTGGCGGCCTGCGGCGCCGTGTAGCCGGCACGAATCGTCCACGCCCTCACTTCCTTCACGCCCGCCGTAAAGTACGTCTGCAATCCAAGCAGGGTGTAGCCAGCCCGGATCACGCGGTTGAGGCCGGGCTCGTCGAGGCCGATGTCCTTCAGGAAGTCCGCGCGATCTGCCTCTTCGAGCTGGGCGATCTCGGACTCGATGGACGCACAGATGGGCACGACGACAGCCTTCTCGCGATCGGCCAGTTCACGCACGGCGTCGAGATGGGGATTGTCCGTGAATCCGTCCTCGGCCACGTTTGCCACGTACATCAGGGGCTTCAACGTGATCAGGTGCAGGTCGCGCAGCAACCGCAGCTCTTCGGTGTCCTTCGTGAAGGAGCGGGCGGGGCTGCCGCCGTCCAGGTGCGCGCGCAGTCGCTTCAGCAGCTCGCCCAGCTTGATAGCGTCCTTGTCGCCGGCCCGCGATCCCTTGTCGGCGCGTTGCAGCGACTTCTCGATCGTCTCGAGATCGGCCAGGGCGAGCTCGGTATTGATCACGGCGATATCGTCAAGCGGCCGCACCTTGCCCGCCACGTGGATGACGTCATCGTTCTCAAAGCAACGGACCACATGGGCGATGGCATCCGTTTCGCGGATGTGGGCCAGGAACTTGTTGCCGAGCCCTTCGCCCTTCGATGCTCCGGCCACGAGGCCGGCGATATCGACGAACTCGACCGTTGCCGGCAGCGTGCGTTCGGGCTTGACGATGCCGGCCAGCACATCCAGGCGCGGGTCCGGTACGGGCACCACGCCGATGTTGGGGTCGATCGTGCAGAACGGATAGTTCTCCGCCGCGACCTGCGCACGGGTCAGCGCGTTGAACAGGGTCGACTTGCCGACGTTCGGCAGTCCGACGATTCCACATTGAATTCCCATTTCTTCCCTTGTGTATCGAGCAAGCGACTCGAGCTGATCAACTTCAGACAGTAGCCGGTCACCGGTCACCGGTCACCGGTCACCGGTCACGATTCACCACTCGCATTCTTCGTGTGCAGCCGATTCATCGCTTTCTCGCTGCCTTCGGTGATGAAGATCGGCAGGTAGTCGGCAGCGTCGGCGATGGCAGCGACGATGCGGTCTTCTTCCGCGCGCGGTGCGCGCTTCAATACGAAATCAATGACCAGTGCCTTGTCGCCGGGATGGCCTACGCCCACGCGCAGACGCCAGAACTCCGGCCCTGCATGCAGGATCGTGTCCTTGAGCCCGTTGTGCCCGCCGTGCCCGCCGCCAAACTTGAAGCGGGCCACGCCGGGATTCAAATCCATCTCGTCATGCGTAACGAGGATTTCCGCGGGCGGCACCTTCATGTAATCCATCAACGCGCGGATCGAAAGGCCACTGCGATTCATGTACGTGTGCGGCTTCAGCAGCGTGACTTCGCGTCCCGCGAGCTCGACACGACAGATCTCGCCCTGGTACTTCGAATGGGCGCGAAACTTGACGCCGGCCCGTTCCGCCAGCAGGTCCACAAACCAGAATCCGGCGTTGTGACGGTCAAGCAGGTGCCCGGGGCCCGGGTTACCGAGCCCGACGATCACTTGGAGAGGCGTGCCGGCCATCAGGAGCGGATTGCGACTGGCGATGAGCGATCAGCGATTGGTCGGAGTCCCGCGCGAACCTGCCGGCCAATCACCAGTCGCTCATCACCAACCACTCGCAACGCAAAGCGCTCCGGCCATCCCTCGCGGGATGGCCGGATGCGTTGCGTTACTTCTTGCCGCCTTCCTTCTTCGCAGGAGCGGCTGCAGGCTTCGCGCCCGCAGCGGGCTTCGCACCGGCAGCAGGCTTCGCACCGGCCGCGGCCTTGTCTGCAGCAGGGGCTGCGCCCGCGGCAGGGGCGGCTTCGGCAGCAGCTGCTGCAGCTGGGGCCTCTTCCTTCTCAGCCTTGGCGTGGTGGATCGACACGACGGCCACATCACGGCCATGCGTCAGGTCAACCAGCTCGACGCCCGGAGGCAGCGGAATATCGGACAGTCGCTTGTGATCGTTCATGCTCATCTGCGACATGTCGATCTCGAGGAACTCCGGCAGGTCCTTCGGCAAGCACAACACTTCCACATCGTTGCGCAGGTGCGAAACGAGGCCGCCCTGCGTCTTGACGCCCGGCGAACCGGCGGCACCCGAAAAGTGCAGCGGAATGGTCATGCGGATCTTCTCGTTGTCGAAGACGCGCTGCAGGTCGACATGCAACACGACGTTCTTGGCAGGGTGGCGCTGGATATCCTTGAGGATCGCCGGCTGCATCTTGTCGCCGAACTTGATGCCAATGATGGACGAGTAGAACTTCTCGTTGTCGAGCAGGACCAGCAGCTTCTGGTGCTCGAGCGAGACCTGGGCAGGCTCGGCGTGACCGCCGTAGAGGATCGCCGGAACTTTGCCGGTATGACGCAGGCGGCGGCTCGCACTCTTCCCCTGCGTATCCCGAAGCTCGGCGACGAGTTCGAAAGATGTTTTCATGACATGTACTCCCAAGTGTTACCAACGGGCAATGCAGCCGCGACCAGTTGCATCACCCTTGCGAAAGTGGCCGGTGGTCGGTGATCGGTGGACAGAAGCCACTTCTGCTCA
>CAISDJ010000080.1 GCA_903884105.1 uncultured Pseudomonadota bacterium
GCCGCGGCGCGGCCGCTCCGGGCGCGCGACGGCTGGAGATATGGGCCTACAGCCGGCTGAACCCCTTCAACCCCTGGCCGGGAATCAACTCGCGGATCTGGGCCCGGGGCTTTACCTGGCTGTTGCAGCGCAAGTGGGAGCACCTCGACCAGAGCGCCGCCGCGCGCGGAGAGCTCTCAAGCTGGCACCCGGTAGCGCTGGAGGAACTGCACCCCGAGGCCTCGGGCGGGGAACTCAGCCCCGGCTCCGGAAAATGATCCGGTCCTCCCAGTCGGCAAGCGTAACTGTCTCCTCGGAGACCATCCGCCCCGCGCGCGAAATGCCCGCGCGGTGCACGGCGTCGGGATCGCCACACACAAGGTGATGCCAGTTCCGCAGAGACTTGCCCTCGTCCAGCAGCCGGTAGGCACAGGTGCGGGGCAACCAGCCCAGTGTGCCCACCGTGCCGGGTTCAAGGGAAACGCAATCAGCCACGTGCGAGCGCCGACCGGGGTAGTCCGAGCAGCGGCAGGTGGTGGTGTTCAGAAGCTTGCAGGCGATATCGGTATACCAGACCGTTCCGTCCGTCTCGTCCTCGAGCTTCTGCAGGCAGCACAGCCCGCAGCCGTCGCACAGGGACTCCCACTCCTCGGGGCTCAGCCCGTCGAGTGACCTGCGCTCCCAGAATGCTCGGGTATCCGCTGATTTCATGCGTCTATACTGCCAGCGCACCCCGCACAGCGATACAGGAATGCTTCCCATGAGCCAGGCCGTTACACCCCTCGTAAGCATTGCCCATAACGCGGGCGTGCACACGATCACACTCGACAATCCCGCCGCTCGCAACGCCCTCTCAGGCGCCATGATGCTGGCGTTGAAAGCGGCTTTCGAGAGCGCCGGTGCCGACCCTCAGGTCCGGGTAATCGTGCTGGCGGCAAACGGGCCTGCATTCTGCGCCGGACACGACCTGAAGGAGATGCGCGCCAACCCGGACGCGGTCTTTCAGGCAACGCTGATGGCAGCTTGCGTCGAGTTGATGCTAGCCATCGTGCGCTGCCCCAAGCCGGTAATCGCCCGTGTGCACGCCACAGCCACCGCCGCGGGCTGTCAACTGGTGGCAAGTTGCGATCTGGCCGTTGCAGTGCATGACGCAAAGTTCGCTACCCCGGGGGTGAACCTCGGTCTTTTCTGCAGCACGCCGATGGTGGCGCTTTCGCGCAACCTCTCCAACAAGCACGCGATGGAGATGCTGCTCTGCGGCGAGATGATCGACGCCGACACCGCCTGGCGGATGGGCCTGGTGAACCGGGTGGTTGCAGCAGATCAGCTCGATGTCGCGGTCGATGAACTGGCGCGTCGCATCGCGTCGAAATCCAGCCGGACGCTCGCGATCGGCAAGGAAGCCTTCTACGCACAGCGCGAGATGCCGCTAGAGGAGGCCTACCGTTACGCAGCCGGCGTGATGGTAAGCAATCTGCAGACCGAGGATGCTCGCGAGGGCATCTCCGCCTTCATCGACAAGCGAGCCCCCTGCTGGGTGGATCGCTGAGCCCCGTCACAGCGCACCGGGAAAATCCCGACCGCGGCCACGGCCGCAGTCGGGACGTCCGATCACCGCGGCTGCATGCGGATACCGCCGTCCATACGGATGCATTCGCCGTTGATGTAATCGTTCTCGATGATGGCCACCGCGAGGTGCGCGATCTCATCCGGTGAGCCGAGCCGCTGCGGGAACAGCACCGACTGGCTGAGCGCCTTCACCGCCGGCTCGGGCAGGCCGAGGAAGAGCGGCGTCTTGATAAGACCCGGCACGATCGTGTTGACACGAATGCCGTAGGAGGCCAGATCCCGCGCGATCGGCAAGGTCATGCCGACGATGCCGCCCTTGCTGGCGCTGTAGGCAGCCTGGCCAATCTGGCCTTCATAGGCGGCGACAGAGGCCGTGTTGATGATCACCCCGCGCACGCCGTCTTCGTTCACCGGCTCGTTCTTCGCCATTTGCTCGGCCGCGAGGCGCAGCGTGTTGAAGGTGCCGACCAGGTTGATCTGGATGACCTTGTTGAACTCCGTGAGCGGGAAAACACCCTGCTTGCCGAGGGTTTTGAGCGCATTGCCTATGCCGGCGTAGTTGCAGCAGATGTGTATCGCGCCGAAGCGCTCGACGGTCGC
>CAISDJ010000081.1 GCA_903884105.1 uncultured Pseudomonadota bacterium
TGCTGCCAGAATGTTCTGCCATTTGGTGCCTCGAAAGTCATGATGCGACCAATCGCCAGCTGACCGCCTAAGATCCGCATCCCAGTTCACCACAGACCAGAAACAAAAGGGGACAGATCTATTTTTAGCTAATCGCGACGGAATAGCGATTCGAAAGAGCACTTTGGAAGGTCCATGCTTGTAGCTTCTTGAAGGAGGCAAGGATGCCCCGCCGAAGTCGTATCGCTTTCTCCCACCTGCCGCATCATGTGGTGCAGCGCGGTCACAATCGCCGGCCGGTGTTCATCACGGACAAGGACAGGCTGACTTATCTCGCAACCCTGGAAGAATTCCGGCAGGAACTGGGACTGAAGGTCTACGCCTACTGCCTGATGACGAACCACGTCCATCTGGTCATCGATCCCGGCCACGATCCGGCGAACCTGGGATTGCTGATGAAGCGCCTGGCCGGTCGGCACACACGACGGATCAACCGGCTCGAGCGCAAGACTGGCACGTCATGGGAAGGCCGCTACAAGTGCAGCCCGATTGAGACAGACCGGTACTTGCTCGCCTGTAGTCGATACCTCGACCTCAATCCCGTTCGCGCCAACATGGTTGTCCACCCCGCTGACTACCCCTGGTCCAGCTACAGGGCCAAAGTGGGCCTCACCGACTGCGATTGGCTGGACTTGGACCCGTGCTATTTGGGCCTAGCCGAGACGCTCGACCGCCAGAGGATCCGATATCAGGCGTGGGTGGAAGCGGGCATCCACGAAACCGAACTCAAATTCCTCCGCCATGCCGTCCAACGCAACCAGCTGACCGGCTCAGAGAAATTCATCCTGGAAGTCGAACAACGGACGGGGGAACGCATCCTCCATCGCGGCCGGGGCAGGCCTAGATCAGACGACTAGGACCGGAAAATAAATCGGTCACCTTTTGTTCCTCCCGGAGACCGGGAGTATCCTGACGCCCACAATAATCATCAGGGGGAGTGCGTCATGCACCATTGCACCAAGCTCGCTGTCATCGCGGCCACTCTGCTGAGCGCCACCGCGTGGGCTCAGACGCCCGCGCGACAGGCGGCGGAGGCTGCCGCGCAAGCGCTGGGCGGCAAGGAGAAGCTGCAGGCGGTAAAAAGCATGCGCATCGTGGGCTACGGACAGCTCGGCATGCAGGATGGCGGTGGCAATATCTCAAGCACTCCCGACGCCCCGCAGAAGTGGACGAACATCAACGCCCACCAGCGGGTGATCGACCTCGCGAACGGCCGGATGAATGTCCAGCAACGCAACGTGCAGGACTTCGTATTCGCCTATGCCCGCAACATGACGGGCCAGGTGCGGATCAACCAGTCGCTCGACGGCGCTGTCGCCTTCAACATCGAGCCGGATGGCAAGGCCGTCCGCGCACCCGACGCCCAGGTCCGCGCCCGGCGCCTCGACATGCTGAACAACCCGGTCGCCATCCTCCGCACGGCACTGGACCCGGCCACCCGGCTGGGCACCCTTCGCACGCAGGGAACGCTGCAGCTGCTCGACATCACCACGACTCAAGGCGATCAGCTCGTGCTCGCGCTGGACCGCACCACGAAGTTGCCTGCCTGGCTGAGCTGGGTGGCACCGCACCCCAACTACGGCGACACCACGTACCGCACGTACTACGTGGCCTACCAGCCGCTCGACGGCACGGGCCTCAAGCTGCCCAGCGGCTACAACACCGTCATGGATTTCCGCAACGTCGTGCAGCAGAAGCTCTATGTGGACAAGTACGTGCTCGACGAACCGGGCCTCACCCTCGCAGCGCCTGCCGATGTGCGTGCCGCAGCGGCGCCCGAACCGGGCCGTCCACAAGTCGAGGCCATTCCCGTGGGCCGGGGAGTCTGGTTCCTCAAGGCAACGCCCGGTGGCAACTCGACGCTGTTCGAGTTCAGCGACCACCTCGTGCTGTTCGAAGCCTATGGCAGCGAAGCCAACGGCCTCGCGGTCATCGAGAAGGCGCGTGCCACGGTGCCGGGCAAGCCGCTGACACACGTGATCGTCTCGCACCATCACATCGACCACACAGGCGGCCTCCGTGCAGCCGTGTCCGAGGGCCTCACGATCATCACGAACCGCCAGAACGAGGCGTACATCCGCGAGGTCACCTCACGGCCTGCGAAACTGTTCCCTGATGCCCTCGGCCGGAATCCCAAGCCGCTCAAGCTCCTGCTCGTCGACGACCACATTGAGCTGAAGGACAGCGCGATGGAGGTGGACATCTACCGCGTGATCAACAACAGCCACATGGCCGATGGGCTCGTGGCCCACGCCCCTCGCGACCGGTTGCTTGCCCAAGGTGATCTCGTGGACGAGAACTGGGACATCGTGTGGTGGGGCAACAGCTATCCCGATACCGTGAAGCACTGGAAGCTGGACGTGGCTCGCGACCTGCCGGTCCACGGCAACCTCAACACCTACGACCGTGCCATCGAACTCCTGCGGCAGCAGACCGCCAATGCGCAGAAGCTCTGTGCCCAGGTGGAAGCGGCCCAGCTCAGCATGCAGGGCTGCCCGGTGAGCAATACGTTCTGAAAATCCCAATGGGGACAGATCTACCAGACGACTAGATCGGGAAAATAGATCTGTCCCTTTTTGCTCGCTAGCGCAGCGCCCACTCGAAAATCCTGGAACGGACACGGCTTGTGGAGCCGACGTTGCTCGAGGATGAAATCACTGTGACGGATCCCGAGGCGCTGACACGTCCGTGGGTTACCACGCGGCGCTATCGCAAGGCTGCTCCGCCTAACGATCAACTGCGCGAGTTTGCCTGCACGGAAGGGATCGAGCACGCCAAGTGACGCCTGCGGCCGAGCCGAAGCCAGGAAATATTCACCGACGCCCAAGGAACCTGCCATGAACCTGCACTACCTGAGAACGGTCACATTGCCCTTGTTGTTGCTGACCTGCATGGCGGCCACGGCCCATCACAGCAATTCGCAATTCGAGGTGCTCAATGTCCAGGTCATGACGGGCGTCGTCACCGACTGGCAGTGGTCAAACCCCCACACCTGGCTGCGGCTCTCGACAGACGACGGCAAGGGAGGGAAGACGGAGTGGGCCATGGAAGGCCGCGCCCCCGGGATACTGGGTCGCGCTGGCTGGACGCCAAAGATCCTGAAACCAGGAGATACCGTGACCGTGCACTACAGCCCCGCCAAAGACGGAACCAAGGTCGGCATGATTGCGCGCGTGACACTCGCAGACGGGGTAATCCCCCCACAAAACAGCTGAGGTCAGAAGTGGAATTTTCTCGTAATGTAACCCGAGGAGATTCCAGTGAAAAA
>CAISDJ010000082.1 GCA_903884105.1 uncultured Pseudomonadota bacterium
CTTCGAGCGCCTTGTCGGGTTCTTCGTTTAAGACGAAATTGAGGCCTTCGAGATACTCGACCTTGAGAGGCTTGGTGGGCGTATGCAGCTTCGGGTGCGACCGCCTCGCGAAGTACCAGCCGGCCGCGGCAGCGAGAAACAGCGCGATGACTTCAGCCGCAAAAAGATCAGGGAGCATGGGTACGGCTGTCGGCGGCTCGAGCTTCGGCCTCAGCCATCCGCAAGGCTCGCCTCAGTCGCCCGCGTTCACTCAACAGGCTCGCGACCCAAGACACTCGCCACAACACGCCGAGCAGCATGCCAGCCGCGAAGGCGGCAATCAGCACCACACCGATCGGCGCAGCAAAACGAACGAAAGCGAGTTCGACGGGGATTTTGCCTGGATTCAGGATGGCGAAGACGAGTGCCGCCCCTGCCACGAGAACCAGCAATCCGATCAGGGCCAGGCGCTTCATTGCCCTGTGCTGGCGCGGCAGAGCCGCGGGTCAGTCGCGAATCGGGTTGTCGATGCCGGCGTTGACGCGCTCGCGCAGGTCCTTGCCGGGCTTGAAATGCGGCACGTACTTGCCTGACAACGCGACGGTCTCGCCGGTCTTCGGATTGCGTCCCTGGCGCGGCGGACGGAAATGCAGCGAGAAGCTGCCGAAGCCGCGAATCTCGATGCGGCTGCCCTGGGACAGAGCATCACCCATGATTTCGAGGACCTGCTTGACGGCCAGCTCCACGTCCTTGGTTGGCAGATGCTGCTGCTTCGCCGCAATCAATTCGATGAGTTCCGACTTCGTCATGTCAGGCCCGATTCCGTGTCCAGTCCGATCCGCAGATTCCTTGAGTCAACTCGAGTCGACACCTGTGGCCGGATCCTTGCGGTTCCGGCCACAGCGCCTGCTTAAGTGTTGTCCTGACCGGCGATGTGCTCTTTCAGCAAGTCGCCGAGGCTCGTGCCCGTAGAGGATTCCGTGCGGTAGCTCTGTACCGCCTCGTTCTCTTCGTGCATTTCCTTGGCCTTGATGGAGAGCGCAATCGTGCGGGTCTTGCGATCGACACCCGTGAACTTGGCTTCGACCTCATCGCCCACCTTGAGCTTCGTGCGGGCGTCTTCCACCCGCTCCTGCGACAGCTCGGAGGCACGCAGGTGACCGTCGATGCCGCTACCCAAGTCGATGATGGCACCCTTGGCGTCCACTTCCTTCACCGTACCGCGGATGATCGTGCCCTTCGGGTTTTCTGCGATCCAGCCCGAGAACGGATCCTTCGCGAGCTGCTTGATGCCGAGCGAAATGCGCTCGCGCTCCGGGTCGATGGCGAGGATGACTGCCTCGATCGTCTGGCCCTTCTGATAACCGTGCACAGCCTCTTCCCCCGGGATCTCCCAGGAGATGTCGGAAAGGTGCACGAGCCCGTCGATGCCCCCTGGCAGACCGATGAAGATGCCGAAGTCGGTGATCGACTTGATCTGGCCTTCTACCTTGTCATCGCGGTTGTAGTTCTCGGTGAACTCCTTCCACGGGTTGATCTTGCACTGCTTGACGCCGAGCGAGATGCGGCGACGCTCTTCGTCGATGTCGAGCACCATGACTTCGACTTCAAGGCCGACATGGACCACCTTGCCGGGGTTCACGTTCTTGTTGGTCCAGTCCATCTCGGACACGTGGACCAGGCCTTCGACGCCTTCTTCGATTTCCACGAAGCAGCCGTAGTCGGCGATGTTCGTGACCTTGCCGAACAGGCGCGTGCCCGTCGGATAACGGCGGCCGATGCTCTGCCACGGATCGTTGCCGAGCTGCTTGATGCCGAGGCTCACGCGCTGACGCTCGCGGTCGAACTTCAGGATGCGGACATCGATCTCGTCGCCGACGTTGACGACTTCAGACGGATGCTTGACGCGCTTCCAGGCCATGTCGGTGATGTGCAGCAAGCCGTCGATGCCGCCCAGGTCCACGAACGCACCGTAGTCGGTGAGGTTCTTGACCACGCCCTTGACAACCGTGCCTTCCTGCAGCTTCTCGAGCAGCTCCGAGCGTTCCGCGCTGCTTTCCTGTTCGACCACCGCGCGGCGGGACACCACGACGTTGTTGCGCTTCTGGTCAAGCTTGATGACCTTGAACTCGAGCACCTTGCCTTCGAGATACGAGGGATCGCGCACGGGGCGCACATCGACCAGCGAACCGGGAAGGAAGGCACGGACGAAATCGATCTCGACCGTAAAGCCGCCCTTGACGCGGCCATTGATGATGCCCTTGATGATTTCCTGCTTCTCGAAGGCGGTTTCAAGTCGCGTCCACGTGCGGGCTCGCTTGGCCTTCTCGCGTGACAGACGGGTTTCGCCCGATCCGTCCTCGAAGCTGTCGAGCGCGACCTCGACGTCGTCGCCGACGCTGATTTCCAGCTCGCCACGCTCGTTCTTGAACTGCTCAATCGGAATGACCGCTTCGCTCTTCAGGCCGGCGTTGACCAGCACGACGTCGGACCCGATTTCCACGACGCGTCCCATGAGGATCGTGCCCGGCTTGATCTTCTGGCTCGCCAGGCTCTCTTCGAACAGTTGCGCAAAACTCTCGGTCATGAGTACTTCCGGGGTCGATGCGACCCGCTTACCCTCACCGCCATCCAGGCGCACAAGGGGTTGTTAACTAGAACCGCGCGTCCTGCGCAGCACTTACCCAATCAAACTGGTCCCGTTCTCAGCGTCAACCGACTCGCTGACGCATGACCGACAACACCTGATCCACTACTTCTTCGATGGGCATCACCGTCGAATCGAGGATCAAGGCATCACTGGCTGGCACTAGCGGCGCAACTGCACGACTCGAGTCGCGTCGGTCGCGTTCGGCGATCTCCCGCGAAAGGGCGGCAAGGCTAACATCTAGCCCCTTGTCTTTCAACTGCTTATGACGCCGACGGGCCCTCTCCTCCGGGGTGGCGGTCAGGAAGATTTTGACCTCAGCCTCCGGGAAGATGACGGTCCCCATGTCCCGACCGTCCGCAACGAGCCCCGGCGACTGGGCAAAAGCCCGCTGACGCTCCAGGAGGGCACTCCGCACGGCCGGCATCACTGCGACGCGGGAGGCATCGTCCCCTGCTCGCTCCGTCCTGATCGCGGCGGTCACATCCTGGCCCGCAAGCCAGATCTGTTCCTCCCCGTCGGGCCTGCTGGAAAACCGGACGTCGAGGGTGGCAGCGCAGACCGCATGACCGGCCTCATCCATCGACTCAAGGCCTGTCGCCCGGGACGCCAGCGCCACGAGCCGGTACAACGCCCCGCTATCCAGCAGGTGCCACCCCAGACGCTCCGCCACCCGCCGGGCAACCGTCCCCTTTCCGGAGCCGCTCGGACCGTCAATCGTCAAAACGGGAATTCGGGCAGTCACTGGGTGGCTCAGGGGGCTGGAACGACTGCAAGGCCGGCCGACTGTGCGACTTCGACGAACCCGGGGAAAGACGTCGCCACGTTGGCCACGTCCAGAATTCGGATCTTGCCCGTCGCGCGGACGCTGGCCATGGCGAACGCCATCGCAATGCGATGGTCGCCGTGGCTGTCGATCGTGCCACCCGAGAAGGGTCGCCCGGGCTGCCCCCGAAGGCGCATGCCGTCAGGAAGGACTTCGGCATCGATGCCGAGCGCGGCAAGCCCGGAAGCCATGGCTGCGAGGCGGTCACTTTCCTTGACCCTCAGTTCTTCGGCGCCGGTCACCACCGTTTCACCCGCAGCGCAGGCGGCGGCGATGAAGAAAGCCGGGAACTCGTCTATCGCAAGGGCGACGAGCCCTTCCGGCACATGAATCCCCTTGAGGTGGCTCGGACGGACCTCGATGTCCGCAACGGGCTCGGCGCCGGCTGAGCGGTGATTGACCAGGCGCAGGTCTGCTCCCATCAATCCGAGGATGTCGAGCAACCCCGTGCGCGTCGGGTTGATGCCTACGCCGCGGATGACCAGCAGCTCCTTCGCCGCAAGCAGTCCCGCCACAATGAAAAACGCAGCCGAAGAAAAATCAGCCGGCACTTCGAGTGATGAAGCCTCCAGGCGGGTGGGTGGAGTCAGACTGATGCGCCCCCGCACGGCGTCCACCCTGCACCCGAAAGTGAGCAGCATTCGCTCCGTGTGATCGCGCGTCACACCCGGCTCAACGACCGTGGTAACGCCGTCCGCATAGAGGCCGGCCAGCATGATGGCCGACTTGACTTGGGCGCTGGCGACCGGCAAGTCGTAGTGAATGCCCGTGAGCGACTGACCACCCTGAATACGCACAGGCGGCTTCCCGTCCAGGGTATCAATCCTGGCGCCCATCTGCCTGAGGGGCTTGGCCACCCGTTCCATGGGCCGGTTCATCAGCGACGAGTCGCCGACAAGCACGGAATCGAAAGCCTGTCCTGCCAGCAGACCGGTCATCAGCCGAATGGCGGTGCCGGAGTTGCCGAGATCGAGCGGCTTGCCGGCGGCTCGCAATCCCCGCATGCCCACGCCCTGCACCCGCAGCTCGGTTAGAGACGGCCGCTCGATCTGCACGCCCATGGCCTGCATCGCCGCCATCGTGGAAAGGCAATCCTCGCTCGCGAGAAAACCCGTCACGTGCGTCCACCCTTCCGCCACGCTGCCAAGCATCAGCGAGCGGTGCGAGATGGATTTGTCCCCGGGAACCTTAAGTTCGCCGCCGACGTATTCAACGGGAGTAACGCTGTAGGAAGCCATCGGTCGTAAGCAGCCTTGAGTTGTCGCCAACGAGCAGAGATCGGGCGGATCAGGAACCCTGCAGGATTTCCCTAAAGCCCGCAATCATCCGCTCATTCTGCTCGGCTGTCCCGATGGTGACGCGCAGATGGTTCGGCAGGCCATAGCCCCCGACCGGCCGCACGATCACGCCGCGACGGAGCAGCGACTCATAGACCGGCCCCGCCGGCTTGCCGCAGTCCACGAGCAGGAAATTGCAGGCCGATGGATACTGCCGTAGCTGGAGTCTCGCAAAAGCCGCTTGCAACTGTGCCATGCCCGCACGATTCAGTTCGACGGTACGCGCCAGATGCTCCTCGTCATCGAGCGCCGCCGCGGCCGCCGCGAGCGCCAGCGAATTCACGTTGAATGCCTGGCGCACCCGATTCAGCACATCGGCCACTTCCGGGCTGGAGAGCGCATAGCCCACCCGCAGGCCAGCGAGACCGTAAGCCTTGGAGAAGGTGCGGCTCACGATCAGGTTCGGCATCTCGGCAACCCACTCTGCGACGTCCGGATAATTCGGGACGGATGCGTACTGCCGATATGCCTCGTCGACGACTACCAATACGTGGGGCGGGACCGATTCAATGAAGCGACGCAGCGGTTCTGCTTCGAGCCACGTGCCGGTCGGGTTGTTGGGATTCGCGATGAAGACCAGACGCGTATCGGCATCGACGAGCTTGTACATCGCATCAAGGTCATGCCCGAGCGCCATGCGATGTCCTTCCGGATGCGCAGGCGCAGCGCGCTTCATCGCGCCGGTTGCGTGCGTGGCGATCGCGTAGATCGCGAATGCGTACTGCGAGTACACGGCAGACACCGCCGGCGTCAGGAACGCCTCGGCAATCATCACCAGCAACTCATTGGAGCCGTTGCCGAGCGTGATGCTCTCCATGGAGCAGCGGTGGTGACGCATCAGCGCCTGCTTGAGCGCAAAGCCATTGCCGTCCGGGTACAACCCGAGGTCACCGACGGCAGCCTGGATCGCCGCCCGCGCACTGGGTCCCGGGCCGAGCGGATTCTCGTTGGAGGCCAGCTTGATGCTGTCCGTCACGCCGTATTCACGCTCGAGCTCGCTGATGGGCTTTCCCGGTATGTACGGAGACAGCGACCTGACGGCAGGCGCGGCAAGGTCAAGCGCACGGAGCGTCATGGGATTACAGCACCGCGCGAGGATAGGACCCGAGGATGCGGAACAGCGTTGCCTGCTCCTTCAGGTCGTGTAACACGGATTTCAGTGGCTCGGAATCGACGTGTCCTTCTGCATCGATGAAGAACACGTAGTCCCATTTCTTGCGCTTCGAAGGACGCGACTCGATGCGGGTCAGGCTGATGCTGCGTCGGGCGAAAGGTTCGAGCAACCGGTACAACGCGCCCGGCGAGTCCGTATCCCCTGCTGACACCATCAGTGTCGTGCGATCATTGCCACTCGGATTGAAGAGCTTGCGACCGACGACAAAGAACCGCGTGGTGTTGTCCGCCTGGTCCTCGATGTTCGGAACGATGATGGAAAGCCCGTACACCTCAGCGGCAGCTTGCCCTGCAATCGCGGCAGTGCCCGCCTCATCACGGGCGCGGCGTGCCCCTTCCGCATTGCTGTTCACGGAAATCCGTTCGATACCCGGCAGGTTCTCGTCCAGCCACGAACGGCATTGCGCCAGCGACTGCTGGTGCGAGCAGATCCGCTTCACCTTGGAGAGGTCCTGGCCCTTCCCCATGAGATGCTGCTGGATCCTGAGTTCAATCTCGCCGCAGATCTTGAGCGGCGACGAGATGAACATGTCGAGCGTGTTGTTGACGGTGCCTTCAGTTGAATTCTCGATCGGCACGACACCAAAATCGGCGTTGCCGGCCTGGACTTCATGGAACACTTCGTTGATCGCGCCGAGCGGCAGCGCACGGACAGAATGACCGAAGTGCTTGAAAACGGCCTGCTGCGAGAAGGTGCCCTCGGGCCCGAGAAACGCAATCTTGAGAGGCTCCTGTTGCGCGAGGCAGGCAGACATGATCTCGCGAAAGAGCCGCACGACTTCCTCGTTGCGCAGCGGTCCCTTGTTGCGCTCGAGCACGGCGCGCAGCACCTGCGCCTCACGCTCGGGACGATAGAAGTCGACCGTCTTGCCCTCGGCATTCTTCGAGAGCCCGACCTTCTTCGCGAGACCCGCACGCTCGTTCAGCAGTGACTGGATGCGCTCATCGACAGAATCGATCTGCTTGCGGATCTCCAGCAGGCCCGTGGTCCTTTCCGCCTGCTGCAGCACCACAGGCGCCGGCGACTTGGTCGCTTTCCGACCCGGGCGCGACTTTTCCTTGGGTGCCTTTCTGGTCATGCCGGAATCACCGACACCGTCAACACGCCAGGAATCGCGCGGATTGCTGCGACCACCGCGGGTGGCACCTGCCCGTCGACATCAATCAGCGTGTACGCAAGGCCGCCGCGAGACTTGTTCAGCAGGTCTGCAATATTCAGGTTGGCAGCCGCGAGCGTGCCGGTGATCTGTCCCACCATATTGGGCACGTTCTCGTTGGCGATGCCGACACGCGTGGCGCCGATCGTGCGCGGCAGGACGGCCTCCGGGAAGTTGACCGAATTGCGCACATTGCCCGTCTCAAGAAACTCCCGCAGCGTGTCCGCCACCATGATGGCGCAATTTTCTTCGGCTTCCTCGGTCGAGGCGCCGAGATGCGGCAGGGCAATGACCTTCGGATGATCCTTGCAGGCGTTGGTCGGAAAATCGCAGATGTAGCTGGCGATCTTGCCGGCATTGAGCGCATCGATCATTGCCGCTTCGTCGACGATACCGCCTCGGGCGAAATTCAGAATGACCCCGCTCGGCTTCATGAGCTTGAGGCGGGCCGCATTCACCATGGCCTTTGTCGCTTCCACCAGGGGGACATGCACAGTGATCATGTCGGCCCGCGAGAAGAGATCATCCAGCGACAGTGCCTGCTCGACACCTGACGAGAGCTGCCATGCGCGCTGCACGGTAATCTGCGGATCGAAACCCAGCACGCGCATGCCGAGTCCGTGGGCCGCATTGGCGACTTCCACGCCGATCGCGCCGAGCCCAACGACGCCGAGCGTCTTGCCGGGCAGTTCATAGCCGACATATTTCTTCTTGCCCTTCTCCACCGCCTCTTCCAGCGCATGGTCATCGCCCTCCAGGCCACGCACGTACTGCCATGCCTGGCAGACATTGCGGGCCGCAAGGAACATGCCGGCAATCACGAGTTCCTTCACTGCGTTGGCATTCGCACCCGGAGCATTGAACACTGGAATGCCCTGCTTCGACAGCTTGGCAACGGGAATGTTGTTGGTACCTGCACCGGCCCTGCCGATGGCGCGCACGGACGCCGGCAACACCATTTCATGCATGTCTGCAGACCGGACCATGACCGCGTCGGGATGGCCGATATCCGAGGCCACCTCGAATCGATCACGCGGCAGGCGCTCAAGGCCCCGCACGGAGATATTGTTCAGCGTCTGGATCTTGAATGGCATGCGATAGCTTCGTCAGGCAGTAGGGGTAGTGAGTGTCAGGGTGTGGATTCGGATGGCGACTCGCCTTCCTCATCGCCGCCCTCGGCGACAATGCGCTCGAGCCCCACGAGGCGTTCGCCTTCATCCAGCCGGATGAGTCGCACGCCCTGCGTATTGCGGCCCTGCAGGGAGATTTCCTTGACCGGCGTCCGGACCAGCGTCCCGCCGGAACTGATGAGCATGATCTCGTCGTCGAGCGAAACACGCAGCGCGCCGACCAGCTGGCCATTGCGCTCGGTGGTCTGCAACGCGATGACGCCCTGACCGCCGCGGCCATGGAGCGGGAATTCCTCTTCGCTCGTCAGCTTGCCGTAACCGTGCGTCGAGGCAGTCAGGATGAGTCCCGGTTCACCCATGATGATCAGCGAGATGACCTCGTGGCCCATCCCGAGACGGATGCCACGAACACCAGCCGCATTGCGACCCATCGGCCGCACGTCGTCCTCTGCGAAGCGAATGGCCTTGCCTTCGCTCGAGCTCAGCATGATCTGCTTGGTGCCGTCGGTGATATCAACGCCCACCAGGCGGTCGCCGCCGTCCAGTTCGAGAGCGATGATGCCTGCCTGGCGCGGTCGCGAGAAAGCATCGAGCGACGTCTTCTTGACCGTGCCCTGCGCGGTTGCCATGAACACAAACTTGTCCGGCTCGAATTCGTGGATGGGCACAACGGCGGTAATGCGCTCGCCTTCCTGCAACGGCAGCAGATTGACCATCGGCTTGCCGCGGGAACCGCGGCTGGCCATGGGCAACTGATAGACCTTGAGCCAGTACAGCTTGCCGGCGCTGGAGAAGCACAGCAGCGTGTCATGCGTGTTGGCGACGAACAGTTTGTCGATGAAGTCCTCATCCTTCATCGACGTGGCCGCCTTGCCGCGCCCGCCGCGGCGCTGGGCCTGGTAGTCCGTGACCGGTTGCGACTTCGCGTAGCCGCCGTGGGACAGCGTGACGACCATGTCCTGCTGTTCGATGAGGTCTTCCATCGTCAGGTTCGAATGATCCTGCACGATTTCGGTCCGACGAGCGTCGCCGTAGGCTTCCTTGATCGCCAGCAACTCGGCCCGGATGACTTCAAGCAGCCGCTCGGGCCGCGCGAGTATGTCACCGAGATCTTGAATCACCAGCAGCAGGTCTCGATACTCCGAGCCAATCTTGTCCTGCTCGAGACCCGTCAGGCGATGCAGACGCAAATCCAGAATCGCCTGGGCCTGTACGTCAGACAGCTTGTAACCACCACCGGACTCGACCAGGCCGAACTCGGCTGGCAGGTCGGCAGGACGCGTACCGATTTCGCCAGCGCGAGCCAGCATTTCGGGTACGGCACCCGGCGGCCACACCTTCGCCATCAGGCCCACTTTCGCTTCTGCAGGCGACGGCGCGGCCTTGATCACGGCGATGACGTCGTCGATGTTCGCGAGCGCAACGGTCTGGCCTTCAAGGATGTGGGCCCGGTCGCGGGCCTTGCGCACGTCGAAAATGGTCCGGCGGGTGACGATCTCGCGACGATGGCGCAGGAATGCCTCGAGCATTTCCTTGAGGCTCAGCAGCTTGGGCTGCCCCTCCTGCAAGGCCACCATGTTGATGCCGAACACCGATTCCATCGGCGTCTGCTTGAACAGGTTGTTGACCACGACCTCGGCCACTTCGCCGCGCTTCAGCTCGATGACGACGCGCATGCCATCCTTGTCGGACTCGTCGCGCAGTTCGGAGATGCCGTCGATGTCCTTGTTGCGGACGAGGTCCGCGATGCGCTCGAGCAGGCGCGCCTTGTTCACCTGGTACGGCAGCTCGGTGATGATGATGGCTTGCCGGCCCTTCTCGTCTTCCTCGATCTCGGTGCGCGCCCGCATGTACACCCGGCCGCGGCCGGTGTGGTAGGCCATCGCGATTTCCTGCGTGCCGTTGATGATGCCGGCGGTCGGAAAGTCCGGACCAGGCACGAACTGCATCAGGGCGGTGATACTCAACGTCGGGTCGTCGATCAGGGCGACGCATGCGTCGATGATCTCGCGCAGGTTGTGCGGCGGGATGTTGGTCGCCATGCCCACCGCGATGCCGGAGGAACCGTTGACCAGCAGGTTCGGCACCCGTGTCGGCAGGACGGATGGCTCGGACTCCGACTCGTCGTAGTTGGGCTTGAAGTCGACAGTTTCCTTGTCGATGTCCGCAAGGAGCTCGTGAGCGAGCCGGGACATGCGGACTTCCGTGTAGCGCATGGCCGCCGGCATGTCGCCGTCGACCGAACCGAAATTGCCTTGACCGTCGACAAGCAGGTAGCGCAGCGAGAACGGCTGCGCCATGCGCACCATGGTGTCGTACACGGCGGAATCGCCGTGGGGATGGTACTTGCCGATGACGTCGCCGACGATACGGGCAGACTTCTTGTAAGCCTTGTTCCAGTCGTTGCCAAGCTCGCGCATCGCGAACAGCACGCGGCGATGCACGGGTTTGAGACCGTCGCGCACGTCGGGAAGCGCACGGCCCACGATCACGCTCATCGCGTAATCGAGATACGATTGCTTCATCTCGTCTTCGAGATTGACGTGCAGTAATTCTCTGGCGATACCGCCTGTCTCTTCTGCCATATTCTCGACTGCCAGGCCGCTGGGTCAGGAATGCAACAGCCCCCAAGGCCCTTGTCATGACCCGCTGTTCTTATGCTGTAGGGTGCAGACCCAAAGACCTAACTTGGGCCTGCGCATTTAAGTGAGGAATGGTACCACAGGAAGCCCGTTCGCCGAACTTCCATGAGGCCCCCGCGGTATACTCGCGCGAGCCGTAATCCAAACTCCCGATGGAATCCGTCGATACACTCATCAACGCTCGCTGGGTGATCCCGATCGAGCCCGCGACCAGCGTGCTGGAGCGGCATGCTGTTGCCATTCACCAAGGTCGGATCGTCGCGATCCTGCCTGCGGACGAGGCGGCCCGGCGGTACTCCGCACACGAAGTCCTGGACCGGCCCACCCATGCCCTTTTCCCCGGGCTCGTCAATGCATGTGCGGACGTCGGGACGCCTGCGGTGATGGCCGTCGATAACGGTTCCCCGGCCGGACCCTGGATGGATCCGGAGCGGGTCCGCGATACCGTGGAACTGGCCATGGCCAGGATGCTGGCTGGCGGCACAACGAGCTTTGCCGCCACCAGCCAGTTCCCGCAAATCGTTGCCCGGACGGCCGCCGACCTGCGCGTTCGCGCGTGCGTCGGCCTGCCGGTCCTCGAGCGGCCGACCGACTGGGCGGGCAGCGTCGACGAATACCTGGAGAAAGCGGCGGCGCTGCACGACGACTACAGCGAGGACCCGCTGATCACGACAGCCTTCGCCACGAGTGACCCGTCGCACCTCACCGACGAAACCCTGCAGCGCCTGCGACGGGCGGCCGATGAAATCGAACTGCCTATCCTGGTCCCGTTGCACGAACGCGAGCTTGCGGTAGCCCTGGCCGTAGAGCGTCTCGGTACCCGGCCTCTTGAGAGGCTCGAGAACCTCGGGCTGGCGACGCCGCAACTGGTCGGGCTCCACGCGACGGACCTGTCTGCATCGGATATCGATATTCTCGCGCGCGCCGGGATGCACGTGATCGCGTGTCCCCGCACCAGCCTCCGCGGTGGAGGCATTCCCTGCCCAGTGGTCGGTCTCGACCATCGGCACGTCAACGTCGGCTTTGGGACGGGCGATCAATCCAGTCTGGACCTGCAGGGGGAACTCCATCTCGCGAGCCTGCTTGGAGACCGCGATGCGTCCACGAGCCCCGTCCTGTCACCCCATCACGCCCTGCGGATGGCGACGCTGGGCGGCGCTCGCGCGCTAGGCCTGGCGGACACAACGGGATCGCTGCTCCCCGGCAAGTGGGCGGACCTGTGCTGTCTCGACCTGTCTCTGCTGCGAACCCAACCCGTGCGGGACGTTGTCAGTCAGATCGTGCGCCTCGCCGGCGCGGATCAGATATCCGACGTCTGGGTGGCCGGACGCGCCCTGATCGTGGCTGGCAGCTTTGTCCGTCTCGATTGCGCAGCCATCCTTGAGCGCGCTGCCCGCTGGCCTGCATGAACAAGGCTGCCATGACCCACGACCCCGCTGAAATTGCCCGCTTCGAATCCACGGCGGCACGCTGGTGGGATCCCGAGGGAGAATTCCGGCCCCTCCATGACCTCAATCCCGTCCGCCTCGCATTCATAGAGCAGCGCGCTCCGCTCGCGGGCCTCAAGGTCCTCGACGTCGGGTGTGGTGGCGGTTTGTTGAGCGAGGCCATGGCCCGTCGTGGTGCCGAAGTCACCGGCATCGATCTTGGAAAGACAGCCATCGAGGTCGCGTCGTTGCATGCCCTCGAGGCTGGCGTGAAGGTGTGGTATCGGGTGGAGTCAGCAGACGCCCACGTAGTCGCCAATGCCGGCACCTACGACGTCGTGACGTGCCTCGAAATGCTCGAGCACGTGCCCGAACCCGAGCAGATCATCGCGACATTGGCCAGCCTGGTCAGGCCGGGCGGCCACCTGTTCATGTCGACGCTGAACCGCACGCTGAAGGCTTACCTGCTTGCCATCGTGGGGGCCGAATACATTGCAAGGTTGCTCCCCAAGGGCACGCATACCTACGAACGCTTCATTCGTCCCGCCGAACTCGCAACCTGGTGCAGGTCAGCCGGTATCGACGTGCGTGATCTGGCTGGCATCGAGTACCACCCGCTTGCACGGACCGCCCGACTGGTCACCGGCGTCGACACCAACTACATCATGCACGGCACTCGCAACGAGGCGAACCCGGCGTGACTCGGCTGACTGCACTGCTCCTCGACCTCGACGGCACACTGCTCGATACGGCGCCGGAAATGGCCGCAGCCCTGAACATCCTGCGTGACGAAGAGCACCTCGCCCCTTTGCCTTTCCACCTGATCAGGCCCACCGTTTCCCATGGGTCGACCGGAATGCTCAACCTGGGATTCGGTGGCGTGACGGCGATGGAGTTCGAACGCCTGCGCGTGCGCTTTCTCGACATCTACCGCGCCAAGCTCGGCAGCAATACCCGCCTGTTCGACGGCTTTGATGCGGTATTGGAGCACGTGAGCCAGAATGGCCTCGCGTGGGGTGTCGTGACCAACAAGCCCGGCTGGCTGACCGACCCCCTGCTGCAAATGATGCACATCACGCCGACCAATGCCTGCATCGTCAGCGGCGATACCGTCGGTGAGCGCAAGCCGCATCCTTTGCCACTTCTGCATGCCGCCGGCCTGATTTCCAGGGAGCCCGCACAGTGCTTGTATGTCGGCGACGCCGAACGCGACATCACTGCCGGCCGCGCAGCAGGCATGACGACCGTCGTCGCTGGATGGGGATATCTGGGCAGCACCGATGATCCCGCCAGTTGGCGCGCCGATGGCCTGGTCGCAGAGCCGATCGGGCTCGTTCCCTGGCTACACCCCAACCAGCCTCGAGTGGCCACCTCATGACTGTCGATCAACTGATTCTCGCGCTGGGAACGCTGCTGGTGGGCATCGTCACCGGCGGCCTGGCGGGTTTGTGGTGGGGCCACCGCCGCTCCCGCGAACTCGACATCAAGGCGGCGCTGCTCGAAGCCGGCATCAAGACGCAGGATCAGATCGAGAAGGAACGCGACGAGGCCCAGGAGCGCGCAATCGAAAAGATCCGCGCGAGTTTCGACGCCCTGGCGGGCGCGTCTCTTCGCTCCAACAGCGAAGTCTTCCTGCAACTCGCCCGCGAACACCTCGGGCAACACCAGCAGGCGGCCAGCAGCGTCCTGGCGGAGCGTGAAAAAGCCATCGAGTCCATGCTGCAGCCGATCAAGGAAGCGCTTGCCAAGACCGAGCGCCAGATCGGCAGCATAGAGAAGGAGCGCGCCGAGACGTTTGGTTCCCTCAAAGCCTCGCTCGAATCGGTCACGCTCGGGCAACAGGCGCTGCAGAAAGAGACGCGCACGCTCGTGAATTCGCTGCGCCGCCCGGAAGTGCGGGGCCAATGGGGCGAACTGACCCTCAAACGCCTCGCTGAACTCGCCGGGATGATCGAGCACTGCGACTTCACCGAGCAGCTGCATGTCCGCAACGACGACGGCAACCTGCGTCCCGACATGGTCATCCACATGCCCGACGGACGCGATCTCGTCGTGGACGTCAAGACGCCGCTCGACGCGTATCTCGAGGCGATAGAGGCTGCGACGGACGATGCCCGTGACATCGCCTTGCGACGGCATGCCCAGGCGATCGGCGAGCGAGTGCGGCAGCTCGGCGCCAAGAGCTACTGGTCCCAGTTCGAGAAGAGCCCCGACTTCGTGATCCTGTTCATACCGGGCGACCAGTTCCTGAGCGCGGCCCTTGCGGAGAACCCGTCCCTGCTCGAGGACGCCATCCGCCAGGACGTGATCATTGCCACGCCCACCAGCTTCATCGCGCTGCTGAAGGCCGTCGCCTACGGCTGGCGGCAGACTGCGCTGGCGGAAAACGCCGAGCTGATCCGCACGCTGGCGGAGGATCTCTACAAACGGCTCGCTGTCTTTGCGGGGCACCTCGGGAAGCTGGGCCGCAACCTGAGCGGCAGCGTGGAGGCATTCAACAGCGCCGTCGGCTCACTGGAGAGGCAGGTACTTCCAGGAGCGCGCAAGTTCACCGAGCTCGGAGTCCGGCCTCAAAAGCTCATCGAACCGGTCGAGGCTGTCGACAAGCTGACGCGGACTGTCGACGCCGCCGCTCGCAGTCCCGACGACACGCCTGCCCCGACGGAACCCTGAATCCCGGTGCCCGATCGCTCATGACCTCCGTTCACGCCGAGCAGAACGCGGCCCGACTCGATGCGGCGCTCGTCAACCAGACAGTCCCGCCTGGCTCGATGCGGTACTACGCCTTGCTGTACGCACCGCCGGAAAAACGTGACCTGCTGGTAGCGCTGCATCTGCTGGAAGACGAACTCACGACAACCGGCCGCAGCACGCATCACGACGTTGCCCATACTCGCCTCAGTTGGTGGCACGACGAGCTGGATAGGCTGATCCAGGGCAAGCCCGCGCATCCCGCCACTCGGGCACTGCATGCAGCACGCCCGATGCTGGGCGCGGAATTTGCCAAGCTCAAAGGTCTCATCGATGCGGCTGCGATTGATCTGGCGCGCGTGACGTTCGCGGATGACAGCGAACTCGCAAGCTACTTCGATCGCGCCGGCGGCGTGACTGCCGAGCTCGCGGCTCGCTGGCTCCTTGCTCCCGGTGATGCGTCGGCAAGCACCACCCAGGCAGCCATCGGAATTGGGGCGCTGATCCGCCGAGTGGAGGCGTTGCGTAGCCTCCGCGCGAATGCGCTCGTGGGCCGCATCCAGCTCCCGCTTGCCACGCTCGATGCCCTGGCCATCGATGCAGGCGAGCTCAGCAAGACCCCATGGTCGCCTGCCGTGCAGTCTCTGTTGCAGTCGTTCCGGACGTCCTTGCGGGCTGAACTCAACGCTGCGGAGACAAGCATCGCCCGCAGCGACCGTCCCGCGCTTCGCCCGCTGCTGGTGTCAGCACGATTGCACGCCCGATTGCTCGGGCGCATTGACGCGCAAATCAGCGCGGATACCCCGCTATGGCCGCAGCTGGGCCCATTTGAAAAGCTGATGACTGCATGGCTTGCTGCACGGTCGGCCCGTTGAACATCGTTAGAACCCGGGCATCACCCACTCTATACTTCGCAACCTGACCTCCACCGACGCGACTCTCCAGCATGATTGACCCACGCAGCTATGTTCCCGCCCCGCAGGCACTTGCAGGGCGCGTCATCCTGATCACAGGCGCCGGCGACGGCATCGGGAAGGCACTCGCGCTCGGCTGTGCTGCAGCGGGCGCGACGGTGATCCTCCACGGACGCAGCGTCCGCAAGCTCGAGAAAGTGTACGACGAGATTGCGACCAACGGCGGTGCGCGACCGTCCCTGCTGCCACTCGATTTCGAAAAAGCCGGTCCGGCGGAATACGAAGCACTGGCAGCCGCCATCACGAAGGAATTCGGGCGGCTGGACGGTCTCGTCCACAACGCGGGCATGCTCGGCGATCGCTCCCCCATCGAGCATCACGACGTGCCGAAATGGATGCGCACGCTGCACGTGAACGTGAATGCTCCCTTTCTGCTCACCCGTTACTGCTTCCCGCTGTTGAAGTCGTCGACCGATGCATCCCTGATTTTCACGTCGAGCGGCATCGTGCGCCACCCGAAAGCGTACTGGGGCGCATACCTCGTATCGAAGTGGGCCACCGAGGGACTGATGCGCATGCTCGCGGACGAAGTGGAGTCGTTGCCGCAACTGCGCGTCAACAGCATCAATCCGGGGAAGGTCCGCACGAACATGCGACTGCAGGCCTATCCGGGCGAAGACCGCGGCACGCTGCCGGAAGCCTCGTCCATCCTGCCGACCTATCTCTATTTATTGTGCCCAGACAGCCGCGGCATCACCGGCCAGAGCTTCGACTGCCAGGGCTCCTGAACCCGGAAGCGCCCCTAGCCCTTGCGGCCGCGGGGGCCGCCGCGGCGATCGGGGGGCGGCCGTGATCGCGACGCCTTCCTTGATATCGGCGTCGGTGTGACATCCGCCAATCCCACCAGCGTGTAGAGCGTGCCGACCTGATCGTTGGTAAGTTCCCTATTCCGGCCGCGCGGCAGATCTTCTGGCAACTCGATGTTGCCGTAGCTCACCTGGATCAGGCGACTGACCTTGAATCCTTGGGCCTCGAACAAGCTGCGCACGGCGATGCGACGATCTGCATGCGCGGCGTCGACGCGATACCAGAGATTGGCACCTTCGCCACCGGTAAGCACCACGGCCGTGAATGCAACTTCGCGATCGTCATGCAGCACCCGTGATGCGATCTCGGGAACCTCTCCTTCCTCCCGTCCAGGTACGTGCACGCGCACCATGTACGAAGCAGGAATCGCGGGTGACCGGCGTTTGAGCGCATTGACCAGCCTGCCGTCGTTCGACAGCAGCAGCAGACCGGTATCGACTGCATTCATGGAGTTGATCGCGAGCCAGCGCGAACCGCGAATGGCGGGCAGCTTGTCGATCAGGCTCACGGCTTCTTCGCCTTCGACTGCGGCGAGCACTTCACCTACGGTCTTGTGGTACGCGATGACGCGCCCGGTCGACTCGACAGCCAGCTTGCCAGTGAGATCCCGACCATCGACGACGAGGCGGTCTCCTGGCGTAAAGCGATCACCGAGCTGCGCGGGCTGCCCATTCAGCAGCACACGGCCCGCCGCGATCCAGTCTTCGATCTGACGACGGGAGCCGAGGCCATGGCGCGCAAGAAGTTTTTGCAGGCGCTCGCTCATCGGTTGAGTCCTATTCCCACGAGTCTCCACGTGAACCGCTTGCCGACGCTTCAAGCACCGGCTGTTCACTCAACCCCTCGCCCACCTCGTCAACCATCGTCGCCGCCTGCTGCTCGGGCGCAGTGCCCTCGTCCTCAGGCGCATCGCTCGCCGCAACTGGCTCGCCTTGCAGATCAGGTTCTTTCGCCGCGGGCTCAGGCGACTCTGGCGCCATGTCACCGGAGGGCAATTCAAGCTGCACGCCGATGGTTTCCACGTCCTTGAGTTCAGCCAGCGACGGCAGCTGATCCAGCCCCTTCAGGCCGAAGTAGTCGAGGAACTCACGGGTCGTTCCGAGCAGCTCGGGATGTCCCGGCACCTCGCGGTGGCCGACGACGCGAATCCAGTTCCGTTCCTGCAGCGTTCGCATGATCGTTGAGCTGACGGTGACGCCCCGGATCTCCTCGATCTCGCCGCGCGTGATCGGCTGGCGGTAAGCAATCAGCGCGAGCGTCTCGAGCAATGCACGGGAGTACCGCGACGGACGCTCCTGCCACAGACGGGACACCAGGTCGACGTACTTCGTACGCACCTGGATGCGCCAGCCGCTCGCCACTTCCTGCAGCTCGATTCCGCGATTCTCGTAATCGGCCGCGAGCTGCACCAGGGCCTCGCGCATCTGCTCGAGGCTCGGGCGCTCGCGCTCGTCGAAGAGATCGACGAGCTGCTGCGTGGTGACGGGGCGGCCCGCTGCCAGCAGCGTCGCTTCGATCAGTGAAGTCAGTTGCACATCGTTCATTGCAGGATTCCGTTGCGTTCAGTCATCGCAATCAGGCTTGTGATTCATCCGTCGGCGGCGCGATCGTCTCGCTGCCAGCTTCTGCAGGCGGCTCCACAGCGGGCAGCTCGTGGGCAGGTTCGTCGTCCGGTTCATCGTTCTCGCCCGGGAGCACCGGCTGTGCCAGCGCGGCTTCATTCTCGGCATCGGCGCCGTCGTCCACAGCAAGCCCCCGCTTGTGTGCGCCGGAAGCCGGCCGAACGTGAATGGGCTGGTACACGTCGGCCTGGACGATCTCGATCAAGCCTTCACGCATCAGCTCGAGGATTGCGCTGAACGTCACCGTCACGCCCATCCGCCCTTCCTCCGCAGTGAAGAGCCCGACGAAGTCGATGAAGACATTGCCGTTCAGGCGGCTCAGGATGTCGGACATCCGCTGCCTCACGGACAACCGTTCCCGCTGCACGTGGTGACGGGCGAACATGGTCGCGCGCGACATCACGTCCTTGAGTGCATAGAGCATCTCCTGCAACGTCACCTGCGGCACCATCCGCACGACCTTGCGATCAACCAGCTCAGCCGTGGTCGACAACAGGTCGCGCTCGAGGCGCGGCAACCGATCGATGTCTTCCGCGGCCTTCTTGAAGCGCTCGTACTCCTGCAGTCGGCGGATCAGCTCGGCGCGCGGGTCGTCCTCCTCGTTGCTTTCCTCGGACTTGATCCGAGGCAACAGCATGCGCGACTTGATCTCTGCCAGCATCGCGGCCATCAGCAAGTACTCGCCGGCGAGCTCGAGCTGCAGGTTGTCCATCACGTCGATGTACTGCAGGTACTGCCGCGTCACTTCCGCGATGGGAATATCGAGGATGTCGAGGTTCTGCTTGCGGATGAGATAGAGCAGCAGGTCGAGGGGGCCTTCGAAGGCCTCGAGAAACACCTGCAATGCGTCCGGCGGGATGTAGAGATCCTTCGGCATCTCGGTGATGGCTTCGCCATCCACCATTGCGAAAGGCATTTCGGCCTGCTGCGGTGCCGGGACCCGAACGACTTCCACTGCAGCCAGTTCGCTGCCGATGTCCTCGACCAGGGTGAGTTCGGGTTTCATGGGCGGGCGTTCAACGGTAATTCATGCCCATGGCCTGGTGCACTTCCTCGAGCGTCTTGCGCGCAAGGTCACGCGCCTTCTCGCAACCCTCGGCGACAATAGTCCGCACCATGTCCGGATTCTCTTCGTATTCCTGGGCCCGCTGGCGGATGACCGTGACTTCGGCGACCACCCGATCCACCAGTTTCTTCTTGCAGTCGAGACAGCCGATGCCGGCGGAACGGCAGCCTTCCTGCA
The DNA here is from genome assembly GCA_903884105.1 of uncultured Pseudomonadota bacterium. Lineage (GTDB taxonomy): Bacteria > Pseudomonadota > Gammaproteobacteria > Steroidobacterales > Steroidobacteraceae > CAIUGU01. The sequence continues at coordinate 19,656 of CAISDJ010000082.1, forward strand.
CCCAGGCCTGCGTGTGCGCGTCCGAATAGATCTTGTGGAGATCCCAGACTGGGCATTTGTCGGGATTGCCGGCATCGGTGCGACGGACGCGCGCAGGGTCGGTCTGCATGGTCCGCAGCTTCTTGCCAACCGAGTCGGGATCTTCCCTGAGGCCGATGGTGTTGCCGTAGGACTTGGACATCTTGCGGCCGTCGAGGCCCGGCACCTTCGGGGTCGCCGTGAGCAGCGCGTCCGGCTCGATCAGGATGCTGCGACCCGTACCCTCGAGATAACCCTGCAACCGCTCGCGGTCAGCGAGTGTCAGCCTGGCATTGGCTTCCAGCATCGCACCCGCCTTCTCGAGCGCCGAGGCATCGCCCTGCTCCTGGTAGAGACGGCGCAATTCGCTGTATTGGGCGGCATTGCGACTGCCCAGGTTCTTGATGGCCTTCTCGACGCGGACCTCAAAATCCGCCTCGCGTCCATACAGATGGTTGAAGCGCCGCGCGACCTCACGCGTGACTTCAACATGCGCCACCTGGTCCTCGCCCACCGGCACGAAGTTTGGCTTGTAGAGCAGGATGTCGGCGCTCTGCAGCAGCGGATACCCCAGGAACCCGTACGTGGCCAGGTCCCGGTCCTTCAGTTGCTCCTGCTGGTCCTTGTACGTCGGGACGCGCTCCAGCCACCCAAGGGGCGTGATCATCGACAGCAGCAGGTGCAGTTCCGAATGCTCGGGCACCCGGGACTGGATGAAAATGGTCGAGACGGAGGGGTTCAGGCCGGCGGCGAGCCAGTCGATGGCCATTTGCCACACAAAGGACTCGAGCCGCGAAGGATCCTCGTAACCCGTCGTGAGGGCGTGGATGTCCGCGATGAAGAAGTAGCACTCGTATTGATACTGCAGCTCGGTCCACGACTTGAGCGCGCCATGGTAGTTGCCGAGATGCAGTTCGCCCGTGGGCCGCATACCGGACAAGACGCGTCGGTTGGAGGTCGTTGTCGAACTCAAGACTTACCCTCGAAGAAGTACGGCCATTCGCGGTGGCTTCTGACTTCGGTTCTTTTGATATCAATATGTTGAAGCACCTTTATCAGGTGCCGCAGGAGCTTTAGCACTGCGGATCGAGCACGACTTCGCAGGCCGTCGGATTATACGCAGCTTTGGCGGCGGCCTGCCTCACGATACAGGCGTGCCGATCCCGGCTCTCACTCCAGCGCGCTCAGGTCTCCCTTGCCCCGACGCAGGATGATTGGCACTCCCGACTCGAGATCGATGACGGACGTGGGCTCAAGGCCGCAATGCCCGCCGTCGATGACCGCGTCGACGACTTGGAACAACCGCTCCTGGATCTCGCGCGCCTCGGTCATGGGTAATTCATCCCCGGGCAACAGCAGCGTGGAGCTCATTAGCGGCTCGCCGAGTTCCTCCAGGATGAATTGCGGGACGGGATGATCGGGGACGCGGATCCCGATCGTGCGGCGCTTGGGATTCTGCAGGCGCTTGGGAACCTCCTTGGTCGCTTCCAGGATGAACGTATAAGGCCCCGGCGTCAGCATCTTGAGGAAGCGATACTGCTGGTTGTTCACCCGCGCGAATCTCGCGATCTCCGAGAGGTCACGGCAGACCAGCGTGAAGTGGTGGTGCTTGTCCGTTTCTCGGATCCGCGAGATGCGTTCCATCGCAGCCTTGTCCCCGATGTGGCACCCGAGTGCGTAGCAGGAATCCGTCGGGTAGACCACCACACCCCCATCCCGAATGAGCTCGACGGCTTGCCGGATGATGCGCGGCTGCGGGTTCTGCGGGTGGATCTCGAGGTAGCGGCTGGGCATGGGGGAGCATCAGGCAGGGACGAGCGGAACGATGGCGGGGACCGGATTTTGCATCCTGGCCGGCCCCCTGAGTGGCGTCTTCTGTATTCCAGTATGATACTTCGAGCCCTACCCTTTCAGGATTCCACCAAGCACCCCACATGCAGCTGCTGTTCGACTTCTTCCCCGTCATTGCGTTTTTCGTGGCCTACAAGCTGGCAGACATCTATGTCGCCACCGGCGTCATCATCGCCGCCGTCATCATTCAGGTCGCCGTGCAATGGTTCCGTCACCGCAAAGTCAGCCCGATGACGCTGATCTCGGGCGCGCTGGTCCTGATTTTCGGGACGATCACGTTGCTGGTCCACGACAAGAGTTTCATTCAATGGAAGCCGACCGTACTGAACTGGCTTTTCGGTGCCGGCTTCCTGGTGAGCCAGTTCTTCGGCGAGCAGCCGGTCATTCAGCGGCTGATGGGTGCCAACCTCACGCTCGAACGACCCCTCTGGATCAAGCTGAACATGATGTGGGTCGCCTTCTTTTTCGTGATGGGCGCGCTCAATCTCTACGTCGCGTTCTCCTTCGAGGAGAGCACCTGGGTCAACTTCAAGCTGTTCGGCATGCTTGGCCTGACGATGGTGTTCGCGCTGCTGCAGGGCGCGTGGCTCTCGTCGAAGATGCCCGCCGACGAGGCGCAGAAGTAGCGCTGCCCCGCGAACATCGAGATAACGCCGTGTTGTACATGATCATCGGCCGGGACGTTCCCGGCAGCACTCCCCTTCGGGCCCGCGTCCGTCCCGCCCATCTGGCCCGCCTGCAGGTCCTGCTCGACGATGGGCGACTGATCCTCGCCGGACCCAATCCCGCAGCCGACAGCCCCGAGCCCGGCCCGGGCGGCACAGCCGGTAGCCTGATCGTGGCGGAGTTTGCGTCGCTCGAAGCGGCCCAGGCGTGGGTTGCCGGCGACCCGTATGTCACCGAAGGGATCTTCGCTTCGACGGAAGTCCGCCCCTTCCTGAAGGTGCTGCCATGACCGCCACGCGCCTCGAGCGGATCAGGGCAAGCCTGACGGCAGGATTGCAGCCGGACACCCTGGAACTGACAGATGACAGCCACCTGCATGCCGGCCACGCCGGTGCCCGGGACGGTCGCGGGCACTTTCGCGTCTACATCGTCTCCAAGCGATTCGCTACCATGCGCCCGTTGCAGCGACATCAACTGGTCTACCGGACGCTGGGCGACCTGATGCAAACCGATATCCATGCCCTGAGTATTTCGACCTTTACACCGGACGAAGCGCAAACCCGCCAGCCCGGTCACTTCAACCCTCGCTAAGGACCTTTATGAAACATCGTCAAATCGCCGTGGGGCTCGCCGCCTCGCTGCTCCTGCTCACCGCCTGCGGTCAGGCCGGCACTCCGGGTGCTGCCGAGAGCGGGCCTGCCGCTGTCACCGTGAACGGCCAGGCTATCAGCACAACGGTCTTCGACCTCTACCTCGGCACGGTGTCGCAGCAGCCTGCAGAGAGCATTCCCGCCGAACAGAAAGTCCAGCTTCTCGACCAGCTGGTTGCCATGCACCTGGCCGCGGAAGCAGCCCAGAAGGCCGGCCTCGACAAGGGCAAGGATGTCCAGGCGCAGCTTGAGCTGACCCGCCTGAATGTTCTGGCGGATGCGCAGTTCAAGAAGATGATTGCCGATGCTCCCGTGACGGACGCTGACGTGCAGGCTGAGTACGACACCCAGGTTGCTGCCATGCCGAAGGCCGGTGGCACTGAATACAACGCCAGCCACATTCTCGTGGACAGCAAGGCGACGGCAGATGCGCTCGTCGCGGAGCTGAAGAAGGGTGGCGACTTCGCCAAGCTCGCCAAGGAAAAGTCCAAGGACGGCTCCAAGGACAACGGCGGCAACCTCGGCTGGTTCACGCCTGAGACGATGGTCAAGCCCTTTGCCGATGCCGTGGTTGCCTTGCAGAAGGGCAAGTACACCGAGACCCCGGTGGAATCGCAGTTCGGCTGGCATGTGATCCTGCTGCACGATTCGCGCGCGGGCTCGCCGCCGCCGCCGCCGCCCGCTCTCGCAGATGTGCGCGACCAGGTCGTGCAGCTCGTGCAGCGCAAGCGCTTGCAGGCCTACCTGGACGGTTTGCGGAAGGCCGCCAAGATCGAAAAGACGGGCTAAGTGTCAAGTCGATTTTTTCGCCTTTTCTCCAATTAGACGATTTGTTTCCTTCGACTAATTGGAGTTGATCCCCGCTCTTCCCGTGGTCACTTCGCGGTGGCCACGGGAAGGTGCCTCACAGGCACTTTCCCGCGCTGCGCATGCAGCCCTCTTCCGACCTCCCCGACCGCTCTCACCTGGCTATCAAACGGCCTCGGTCGGCGCTTGTACTTCGATTTTTTTCACTGGAATCTCCTCGGGTTACATTACGAGAAAATCCCACTTCTGACCTCGGCTGTTTAGTGGGGGGATTACCAATTCATTTAGACCCTAAGCCTGCGCCAGCCATCTCTCAATTATCGTTTTGGAACGTCGAAGAAATACACACCCACTCCAATCTCGGATCCAGACTTCTTGTCCTCCGAGATTCGGATTGGCTTCTCGTTCTTCTTGAGCCAGGCATCAAAAAACTCAAGGAAAGATTGCCCCCGATCGGCTACCAGTTCCCTGAATTTCTTTGTCATGCTTTCTGGTAGATAGTTGCTCCACGCATACCGCTCGAAGCGCGGCTCACCCTCGGTGGCCGGCGATGCGTTACACGCAATCGTTGAAATCAAGTTGTGGATAGAGGTCGCGCCAGAAGCAAAAAGCTGCCCATTAACGTTAGGCGGAATGAAGCTGTTCCCCACAGGCCGAAAGCGCCCAGACTTGGTGCGTTCAACGAGGCCAATACGCTCCATCTGAAGGATTACTGCGCCCACCGGCAGATCACCAGCATAGCGCCTGACCAAGTCAGTAAGATTTGGCGATTTGCCATCGATTGCGAGTGCAACAGGGTTGCCAACCGATGAAAGGAACAGAGGATCGCTATACCAACCTCGAAGCACAATAGAGGGAGGGTTGAGTCCCTGGCTCGTTTGCACCCCACTTTCAGAAGCGATCTTGTCACGAACCTTCTTGGTTTCTTTTCTGCTCAATCCCGTGATTACAGCCACCTTCGATAGATTTGCCGGGCGACCGCGAATTCCATAGTCCTTGGTAGCAACATCCACAAAAGCAGACTTGCATACCTCGGAAAATTCGCGGTACCCGATTCCGTACCGCAACAACAGCCGCGCGAGTGGCACAATCAGATGGCGACAAGCCGCTAGTATTGCGGCGTGAGTATCTACTCGCATTAGACAGTACCTTCAAAACATTGAGTGGACACGACGTGTTTTTGACTGGATGGACTACTCATTGCCTGATCGCTCGAAGTGTTCAACATTGCAGTGAAGGACAGGAAGCCACCACATCCGAGTCTGTTATCTCAATGCTTCTCGCCTGATCATAAACCGCCGACCTAAATCCCGATTAAACGCAAACCATGCGTTCGCGTCGACCGGCGCGCCACTTCGGCTACTCCGTCGCGGTCCCCTCCCCCCACATGCAGTGCCGCACACCCCCGGTCGCAAGGCATAATCGGGACAACGGCGCGGCCATTTGCACCGCGGAGAGCCCATGACGTCAGCGGACAAGCGAATGATGGAACTGCTCGACAGGTGGCTGACGAGCCTCGAGCTGCACCTGAAATACGCTGCCCTGACGGACGCGGACTATTTTGCCGTGCAGCCGTGGCCAACGCACGACCGGCCGACGCGCTGGATCCTCGAACTGGCCAGGCAAAAGACCCAGGAGCTGCGTACCCACCTGGAATCCCGGGTCGCAATGGGCGACAGCAAGTTCTCGGAATCCCTCGAGTTGATGGGTTTTTTGTCGAATCTCGTGGGTTCCCAGCATGTAGAGCGGTTCATTCCACTGGCTGAACCGGACAAGGAACAGGAACCCAGCCTACGCACCCCCAAACCTCAGTCGCAGTCGAACTCCGCGGCAAAAGCCAATGGGCATGCGAAATCCGTGGCGCCAGCACGAGACGAACTGGACTCGACTCGGGAGATGCCAAGGGTCGCCGCGCCGAGCAAGGCGCCCACCGAGCTGGCACCGGCCGGAAAGCCTCCGGCCGCGACCAAGCTCCCTCCCAAGACAGCCAGGAAGGCACCGGCGATGCCGGCTCCGGCAGCAAAGGCGCCCGCCTCCGCCGCTGCAGTCCAGAAGAAGGTAATGGCGGATGCCGTCCGACTGCTCAAATGGGGCAAGGACTGGCACGAACTGGTCGACCTGATTGCCCGGATCGCGGACCGCCCGCCCGCAGCGGAGATCAGGCGCATCCTGCGAAGCCACAAGGCTGAAATCGAGATGCAGGCCGAGGGAGACGAGTAACCCGTCTGAGTGCAACTGGGCGTCCTTGCCCGGCACCCTTGGCGCTCCCGCTACTTCTTCTTGCGGGCGACCTTGCGGACTGCCTTGGTGACTTTCCGCTTCACGCCTTTTGCTTTGGCTGCCACCTTCTTGCCGACGGCCTTGCCTCGCGCCTTGACCTTGCGTCCCAGTGCTTTGGCCCGCTTCACAACTTTCTTGCGAACCGCCACCACCTTCGCCTTCACACCGGCAGCCTTCTTCTTGCTACCAGCGGCCTTCTTCTTCTTTCCAGCTGGCTTCCTGCTGGCTTTGGGGACGGGCTTCCGGGCAACCGGCTTCTTCTTGCGAGCGGGCTTCCGGGGAGCCTTCTCCCGCAGCTTCTCCTGCACCTGGGCGGCCAGAGCGGCCGCGGCTGACTGCAGGGATCCCCACGCATGCTCGGCGCTGGCGCCCATTTCATGCCATGCGTCCTCGGTAGACGCGCTCACACGATTCAACTGCTCCCGCCCCTGCGCGATGAGTTCGCCGACCTGCTTGGCGCGTTGCTGATAGGTCACCTGGGCATCGCCGCGCATCTGTGCTGCGTTCGCGAGCGCCTGATCCTCCAGCTGCTTCGCCCACTGAGCCCATACATTCAGCTGATCCTGGAGCTGGCGCAGATAGTCACTACGATCGGCCATGATGAGCACCTCCTTCATATAAGTGGTTCGTCGATTCGGCGGATCCACTATAGCCGCGGTCCGCTTGACAACACAGCAATGCTTAAAAAAAATCCCCGCCTGGCGAACCACTCAGACGACAATAGCTTCCATCCGGGTAGGCAGCGGTCCAGAGAACAACGGCCAGCGCTGCGTCGACCACCGACGCGGAACCCAGCTCACGGCATCACTGTCATATCGCCCGTTGCAGCGCAGCGGCATTGCTTGAGGTCACGATGATCGAGGTCAACCAGCTCACCAAGCGCTACGGTCCGCTGACCGCAGTCGACGGCATCTCTTTCCGGGTCGAAGCAGGCGAAGTCCTCGGCTTTCTGGGGCCGAATGGCGCCGGCAAGTCCACCACCATGAAGATGATCGCGGGATTCCTCGCGCCCACGTCCGGCAGCGTATCGGTCTGCGGCCATGACGTGGTTGGGGAACCCATCGCCGCCAAGTCCGTGATGGGCTATCTGCCCGAGGGTGCCCCGAGCTATGCCGAGATGACGGTGGCCGGCTTCCTGGAGTTCATCGCAAACGTGAGGGGACTGACAGGAGCCAACCGCCGTGGCCGTTTCGATGATGTCGTTGCCCGGTTGGCGCTCGGGAAGGTCCTGAACCAGCCGATCGAGACGCTATCGAAGGGCTACAAGCGCCGCGTGGGACTTGCCCAGGCCATCCTGCACGACCCCAAGGTGCTGGTCCTCGACGAGCCTACAGACGGCCTCGATCCCAACCAGAAGCATGAGGTCCGAACCCTCATCGACGCCATGGCCAAGGACAAGATCATCATCATCTCCACCCACATCCTCGAGGAGGTGGACGCGGTGTGTACCCGCGCCATCATCATCGCCAACGGGCGGATCCTGGCAGACGACACCCCCGGGAATCTCGAGTCCCGCGCGCCTTCCGGTCGTCTTGAGGACGTGTTCCGCTCGATTACCCTGGGCACCGCGACCCATGCGTAACGCCGTCATCGTGTTTCGCCGCGAGCTGGCCAGCTATTTCGCCACGCCACTGGCCTTCGTCTTCATCGTCATCTTTCTGGTGCTGGCGGGGGCGTTTGCGTTCTACCTCGGCAATTTCTTCGAGCGGGGACAGGCCGATCTCACGCCGTTCTTCTCGTTCCACCCCTGGCTGTATCTGTTCCTGATTCCCGCGCTGTCCATGCGACTGTGGGCCGAAGAACGGAAGTCGGGCAGCCTCGAGCTGCTGATGACGCTGCCCATCACGCTCTGGCAGGCGGTCGTCGGGAAATTCGCAGCGGCCTGGGCGTTTGCGGGCCTGGCGCTGATGCTCACCTTCCCGATCTGGATCACCGTGAACTACCTGGGCGATCCCGACAACGGCGCCATCCTGGCCGCGTATTTCGGCAGCTTTCTGCTGGCCGGCGGCTTCCTAGCCATCGGCGCGTGCCTGTCGGCCACTACGCGCAATCAGGTCATCGCGTTCATCGTGACAGTCGTCGTCTGCTTCGCCTTCCTGCTCTCCGGCATGCCGATGGTGCTCGGACTGTTCCAGGGTTGGGCGCCACAGGTACTCGTCGATGCCATTGCATCGTTCTCGTTCCTCACCCATTTCAACTCCATCGCCAAGGGCGTCATCGACGTCAAGGACCTGGTGTTTTTCGCCGCCCTGATCGCCGCATGGCTCTGCGCCAACGCGATCGTGCTCGACATGAAGAAGGCGGATTGACGTGGTTGCCATGAACACCGACACCCCACCCTCTTCCACCCCCAATACCGGCACCCGCCGAGCCCTGGGTGCATCCGCCCTCGTCGCGCTCGCGGTCGCCTTCGTGGCAGTGACGATCTTGAGCAGCTTTGCACTGCGAGGGATTCGTCTCGACCTGACGGAGAACCGCCTGTATTCGATCGCATCGGGCACGGAGAAGATCCTCGCCGGCATCAACGAACCGATCACGCTGTATTTCTTCTTCTCGGAACAGCCGAGCCGCGACACCCCGGACCTGCGCGCCTACGCGGAACGGGTGCGCGAACTGCTCGAGGAAATGGCACAGCGCTCATCCGGCAAGCTCCATCTCACCGTCATCGACCCGCAGCCGTTCTCGGAAGAAGAAGACCGTGCCAACGGTTTCGGCTTGTCTCCCGTCCCCGTCGGCGGGCGCGGCGATTCCCTGTTCTTCGGCCTCGCCGGCACCAACTCCACCGACGGCCACGAAACGATTGGCTTCTTCCAGCCGGACAAGGAAGAGTTCCTCGAGTACGACATCGCCAGCCTCATCTACCGACTGGCACATCCGCGACGCCCGGTAGTCGGCCTGGTTTCGAGCCTGCCCCTTGCGGGTGCGCCGGCTTCGGCCACGGGGCCTGGCAGGCCTGCATGGGCAGGCATCGCCCAGCTCAGCGGCTTGTTCGACGTGAAGCCCCTCGGCGAAGGATTCACGAACATTGCAAAGGACATCGATGTCCTGTTGCTCGTACACCCAAAGCAGCTCGCTGCCCCCTCGCTCTACGCCATCGACCAGTTCGTGCTTGGAGGAGGCAAAGTCCTAGCAATGGTCGATCCGCAGGCTGAGCAGGACGCGACCAGGTCTCCGGAAGGTCAACCGGGCGCGGGCCGCTCTTCGGATCTCTCACCGCTGCTCGCTTCCTGGGGTGTCGAGTACGACAGCAGCGAAGTGCTGGGCGATGCGCGCAAAGCGCTCAGCGTCACGCTCAGGCCGAACCAGCCTGCCGTCCGCCATCTGGGCGTCCAGGCCTTCACGCGCGAGGACTTCAATGCCGGCGACGTGGTAACCGCCGGACTTGACGCAATCAACTTCATGACCTCGGGCGTCCTCAAGCCCGAGGCAGGATCCGGACTGACCTTTGAACCACTCATCCAGTCGAGCGATCAGGCAGCGCTGCTCTCGTCTGCTCGCTTTACCGTGCTCGATGACCCGACGACGCTGCTCGATGGGTTCAAGGCCACAGGCGAGCGCTATGTCGTGGCGGCCCGAATCCGGGGCGACATCAAGACGGCCTTTCCGGCGGGCCCACCCGCAGGCGCAGAGGCAGGCGCAGGATTGAAGACCAGCACGACCCCCGCCAACCTGATCGTCATTGCAGATACGGACATGCTGTCGGACCTGCTCTGGGTGCGAACGCAGGACATGTTCGGCCAGCGTGCCGTCGTGGCCTGGGCCAACAACGGCGACTTCATTGCCAACGTGCTCGACAATCTCACGGGCAGTGCGGACCTCATCAGTATCCGTGGGCGGCAGAGCTTCTTCCGGCCGTTCATCCGCGTCGATGGAATCCGGCAGCAGGCCGACGTGCGGCTGCGCTCCAAGGAGCAGGAACTCGACATGCAGCTGCAGGAAACCGAAGCCAACCTGCAGGAACTGGACACCGCGAAGAACGACCGCACGTCATTGGTAATGACGCCGGAGCAGGAAGCCGAGGTGAAGCACTTTCAGGAAGAGCGCACCCGCATCCGCAAGGAACTTCGCGACGTCCGCCGCAGCCTCGACGTGGACATCAATACCCTCGGCACGACGCTGAAAGTGGTCAATATCGTGCTGGTGCCGGCGTTGCTGACCGTGGGCGTGCTGATCGCAGCGCTGTTGCGTCGACGTAGACGTGCCGCCAGGCTCGCGACACCCCAGCCGATGGGAGCCGTTCCCTGATGGCGGGAAGGCAAACACGCCGGGCTGTCATTGCGGCCGTGGTCGTCGTGCTGCTGGTCGGGGCCGCCCTCTGGGTGGGCACGCGCGACCGCTCGGAAAAGGTCGTCTCGTCGCTGTTGTATCCAGCACTAGCAGAGCAGGTCAAAGCCGCCGAGCGAGTCCAGGTTTTCGCCTCCGGCGAGCAACTCACGCTCGACCTCCGACGTAGCGGTGATCGCTGGTCCATCGCACAACGCGACGGCTATCCGGCTGACGTCGGCAAAGTCGGTGTGCTGCTGCAGAACCTCGCGGAACTCAAGATCCTGGAGGCCAAGACCGCGGACCCGGCCAACTACGCTGCAATCGGCGTCGAAGACCTTTCAGCCCCGAATGCACAAGGGGCGCGATTGGTCGTCACCGGCCCAGGCAATGCGGAACTCACCAACCTGATCGTGGGCAAGTCGGCATCGGGCCTGGAAGCCACCTATGTGCGCAAAGCCGGGGAAAGCGCCAGTTGGCTCGTGAATCGACTGCCCCTGACGCGAACACCGGGCACCTGGCTATCCCCGCTTGTCATCCACGTGGACACCGATCGCATCCAGCAGGCCACGATCAGGATCGCCGGCAAGCCAGAAGTCGTCCTCACCAAGGCAGAACGTGGCACCCCGAATTTTGCAGCCTCAGGCAAGCCCCTCTCCGCTCCGTCCGCAGCAAACGGGGTGGCTGCCGGCCTGATCGCCGTCGAAGCTGAGGATGTGCAGCAAAGCACCGCGCTCGCGAACCAGACTGCGGCCGCGCGAGCCACTTACCGGATGTTCGACGGACTGGAGCTGGAACTGACCGGCTGGATCATTGACGGCAACTACTGGCTTGCCGTCGCACCGTCCTTCAATGAGAAGCTGGCGCGGCGATTCGCGAACGACCAGCTGCCCGAGAACGCCAACACGGCATTTTCGCGCACGCCGGACCAGGCCAGGCAGGAAGCCGAGCGTGTCGGCGAGCGGGTGACGAGCTGGGTGTACCGCATTGCCTCGTACCGATACGAAGGGATCTTTCCCAATGCAGAGGACTGGCGGCGGTAAGGCCACGTCCTGGCAAGCAGCCGCTGCATACCTTATTGCTGCTTGAGCTCGACGACCACGCGCAAGTGCGTCAGTCGGTCATGCCAGGCCAGTCGATCACGATCGACCAGCACCCACAGGTACCCTAGGCCCACTGGCAACCAAGACAGGCACGCTGCAGCCAGGCGCTTCAGTGCATCAGCCCACGTCAGCCTGCAGCCATCGTCTCGTTCCAGCCTCAGGCGCCACGCCGCCATGCCCAGGGTCTGGCCTCGGCGCGTCCAGAACAGTCCGAAATAGCCGACGACGAGGACCAGCAGCAAGACACGATAAAAATAGTACACGACAGGCCCGACCACCCCGAGCGATACCCCCTCTCCTCCGGTGAATGGCAGGAAGAGCGCCGTGCACACCATCAGTACGGCGATGACGAGCAGCAAGTCGTAGACCATCGCGGCCAGGCGACGCCACAGACCCGCAGTCGGGTTGGAAGCCGGTGACGCAGTGCTCATCGGGTCCGGGCGATCGCAATGCTGACTGTCAGTGCGAGCAGCACCGTCGGACCCCAGGCAATGACGATCGGATCAAGGCCGAATACCTGCCCCCCATTCTCCAGCAACTGCGCCAACAGGAAGAACGCGGCGCCCAGCAAGATACCCACCACCATCCGGGCTCCCGCACCCGAGGTCCGGAGCGAGCCGAACGAGAACGGCACTGCAAGCATGACCACGATGATCAACGAGGCCGTGCGCGCAATCCGCGCCCAGAAGGCGGTTTCGAACACGGACGAATCAAGTCCGTTCCGCTTGAGGTGGCTGACATAGGCAAAGAGGTCACGACTCGTCAGCTGGCTCGGCCTGACGGAGGCCAGGCCCAGGAATTCCGGCGCGAGACGGGTGTTGAGCACTTCCTCGGCCTCGCGACGCACCTTGAGCCCATCGGTCGTAAAGGCAGTCTCCGTATAGTTTTCGAGTACCCACTCGTTGTTGGCGCCCACCTTGGCCGTACTCGCGCGCCCCAGGCTTCGCAAATGGCGATCGGCATCGAAATGGAACACGTAGATTCCCGAGAACTGGTTCTCCGCCGACTGCTGCTGGACGGAAATGAACGTGTCGCCATCCTTCGCCCACGCCCCGCGGGTGCCCGCCCGCGCGAACTGCTGGAAGCGTTTCATGGTCTTGAGCTCCTGCCCATAGGTTTCAAGCTGCGGAGCGACATACTCCCCGAGGACCCAGGTCCCCGCCGCCAGGATGATCCCGGCGAGGCCGACCCATGCCGCGATTCGCGCCACGGAAACGCCGGCCGAGCGCATGACGATCAGCTCGCTTGACCGCGCCAGATTGCCCAGGCCGAGCAGCGCGCCGATCAGTGCACCAATGGGCAATAGCTCGAAGGCGTTCTGCGGCAGGTTGAGCGCGACGAAGAAGAAGGCATCCACCACCTGGTAGTCGCCGGTACCAATATCGTCCTGTTGGGTGATGAACAGGTACAGGCCCGTCAGGATCATCAGCACGGCCATGACAAGGAGCGTGTACTTGAGTACCGCCCCAATGATGTAACGCGCCATCACAGGAAGAAGCGTCACGCGGTGGCCCTCCGCGCCGGCCACCAGCTCATGCCGGGGTACTCGCGCGACAGGAGCCATAGCACGCCCACAAGCATGCCTGCATGGACCCACCACATGCCAAGCGCACTCGGGATGGTCTCTTTCTCGATCCACACGCGGGCGGCCGCCAGCAGGTTCGCGTAGGCGAAGTAGATCAGGATCCCGAGGCCCATTCGGCCGTAGCGACCCTGTCTGGGACGGAGGCGCGCCATCGGCACGGCCAGCAACATGAGCACGAACGTCATCACCGGCACCGACAATCGCCAGTGCAGCTCGGCTAGGTCTCCCAGATCGGCTGACCGCCACAAGTCCGGCGTCGAACGCTGCTCCCTGCGACTGGCCGTGGCTTCCTGGCCCGGCAAGCGGATCGGGATGCCATGCTCGGCGAACTGGATCATGCGGAACTCACCGCCACCGGGAACGCCCTCATACCGTTCACCGTCGAACAGGATGAAGGTCTGGTCTGCCTCTCCTACCCCCCGCTGCTCCGCCCGCGCCGCCGTAACGATCTCGGTTTTTTCGCTGGTGTGCCGCTCCACGAAAACGTTGTGGAGCATGCCATCGGCATCGACCCGCTCGGCGTAGAAGACAATCTGCCCCCCCGCAAAACTGCGGAAACGGCCGGGTTCAAGGCTGCCGAACTGAGCCTGGCGCACGGCATCGGTGCGGATCTCCTGCACCCGGGCGGCCGCGGTCGGGGCTCCAAGGAAGGCGAGCCACCCCAGGAACACCACGACGCCCAATGCGAACAGCCCGATGGGGATGTACAGCCGGACAATGCCAACCCCGCAAGCTTGCATCGCCGCCATCTCGCTCTCCTGGTAGAGCCGACCCAGCGACAACATGATGGCGAGGAACAGCCCGATGGGGATCAGGACCGACAGGTTCTGCAACGACGTGAGCGCCAGCAGGGACAGGATCGTGGTGCGGGGAAACCCGCCGGCCGCGGCCTCGCCCAGCACGCGAGCAAGCTGGCTGAACATCAGGATCACGAGCAGGACGCCCGTGACCGCCACCCAGGTCAGGACGACTTCGCGCAGGACGTAGCGATCAAGTATCCGCAACAATCCAGACCCTCGTTGAGCCGCCCCGGATGGCGCCCCGCCGGCTGCGATCGACGCGCTCGTCGCGGGGCGAATCAGTTAAACTGCGCCGCAACCAATCGGTTCGCCGACAGGCCGGGAATGGGCAGTGCGGCTGATTGACGGGCGGGCCGGTCAAGTGTAACGACCCACGGGGTTCCGTAAACCTTTTTTTCCGCCACGTCGTCGGCCGGTCCAGACCCTGCACCGACGGCACCAGGCGGATCGCATTTGTGTGTTGGTCAATCAGAGGTTCCGAAGATGGAATTGTTTGCAGTCAGCGGCTCTGCAGTCACCCAGCGTACCGAGTGCGCGATCGTCGGCGTGTTCGAGAAGGGAGCGCTCTCGCATGCGGCACAGGAATTCGATGGCAAGCTCGATGGCAAGCTGTCGCGGCTTGCCAAACACGGCGACTTGCCGACCAAGCTTGGCGAAGTGTTGCTGCTGCCCGAACAGAAGGGCATCGGCGCGGAACGGCTGCTGCTGGTCGGACTCGGGTCAAAGTCCGGTCTTGGCCGCAAGCAGTACCGTCGGGCGCTGACCTCCGCACTTGCGGCGGTAGGCCGCACTGGTGCGAAGAGCGCCGTGAGCTTCCTGTCGCAGGAAGATGTCGACGGCACCGATGACTACTACCTTGGGCGTGCCGCCGCTGAAGTGGCTGGCGCGGCCCAGTACCGTATCCCCAACCTCAAGACGTCGAAGAAGCCGCCGAAGCCCGCCCTGCAGAAGTTCAGCATCGCCGTGCTCGAACGCTCAGGCAAGACGGCTGCACAGAAGGGTCTCGATCATGGCCAGGGGATCTTCTCCGGCATGACGCTGACCCGCGATCTCGCCAATCTTCCCGGCAACGTCTGCACCCCGACCTATCTCGCAAATGCCGCGAAGGAACTCGGTCGCCAATACCGCTCGCTGAAGGTACAGGTCTTCGGTGAGCCGGAGATCAAGAAACTCAAGATGGGCTCGTTCCTGTCGGTCACCGCAGGCTCGGATGAACCCGCCAAGCTGATCGTCATCGAGTACCGCGGCGCGGATCGCAGCAAGGCGCCCGTCGCCCTCGTCGGCAAGGGCGTCACGTTCGACACGGGTGGTATTTCGTTGAAACAGCCGCCTGCCATGGACGAGATGAAATTCGACATGACGGGTGCTGCCAGCGTGCTGGGTGCGCTCAAGGCAGTGGCGGAGCTCAAGCTGGCGATCAACCTCGTCGTGGTCGTGCCCACCTGTGAAAACATGCCGAGCGGCAGCGCAACGAAGCCGGGCGACGTCGTCACGAGCATGTCCGGCCAGACCATCGAAGTGCTGAACACGGATGCCGAAGGCAGGTTGATCCTGTGCGATGCGCTGACCTACGTCCGGCGCTTCAAGCCGGCCACGGTCATCGATGTGGCGACACTGACCGGCGCCTGCGTCATCGCCCTGGGCTCTCACCTGAGCGGCCTGTTCAGCAACGACGACGAACTGGCCGTCTCGCTCAATGCCGCGGGCCTGCGTGCCGACGACCGCGCCTGGCACATGCCCATCGGCGAAGAATATGCCGAGCAACTCAAGAGCAACTTTGCCGACATGGCCAACGTCGCAGGCAGGGAAGGCGGTGCGATCACCGCCGCCTCGTTCCTGTCGAAGTTCACGCAAGGCCTGAAGTGGGCGCATCTCGACATCGCGGGCACCGCATGGCTGTCGGGCGCGCAGAAGGGCTGCACCGGTCGCCCGGTCCCGCTGCTGGTCGACTATCTGCTGAACTACCGCTGACCGACGTCGCCATGCCAAGGGTCGATTTCTACGTGCTCAGCGAGGTGGGCACCCAGGCACAGCACCGTTACGCCTGCAAGCTCGCCGAACAGGCGTTCGCAGCGGGAACGCGCATGTACCTGCGCACGGCGACGCCTGCGGAGTCGGTGGCACTCGACGAGCTGCTGTGGACCTACAGCGATCGCGCGTTCCTGCCGCATGAAATCGCAACGAATGGCGCGCCGTTGCATGCGCGCGTTGCCGCTGTCATCGGCAACGACGTCGCGCCTTCCGGCTATCGTCAACTGCTCATCAACACTGCAGCGGCGATGCCGGATGATGCGGCCGAGTTCGAACAGATCGCCGAAGTGGTCGACGGCGACCCCGGACGCAAGCAGCTCGCGCGCGAGCGCTTCCGGCAGTACCGAGAGCGCGGCTGGACGCTGGAATCCCACAATGTCACCTGAGACCGGGAAGCACGGAAGCACGGAAGCTTGGAAGCGCGGAAGCCGAGCCCTATTGGTTCGACTTTCAAGTCTCTGACTTCCTGACTTCCCGGCTTCCTGACTTCCCAGCTTCCCGTCTTCCCGGCTTCCGTCACTTCCGATCAGCAACGCTCCAAGGTCTGGCTTACTTCGCAATGGACAAAACGTACGCCCCGAGCAGCATCGAACAGCGCCTGTACCAGCAATGGGAGGCGGCGGGCTGGTTTGCGCCCTCGGGCCAGGGCAAGCCGTACTGCATCATGATCCCGCCGCCGAACGTTACCGGCACGCTGCACATGGGCCATGCGTTCCAGCACACGCTGATGGATGCCCTCACCCGCTTCCACCGCATGGAAGGCGACAACACGTTGTGGCAGCCCGGCACTGATCACGCGGGCATTGCCACGCAGATGGTGGTCGAGCGGCAGCTGAACGCGGCCGGCACGAATCGACGCGATATCGGTCGCGAGGAATTCCTGAAGCGCGTTTGGGAGTGGAAAGAGCAATCAGGCGACACGATCTCGCGCCAGATGCGCCGCCTCGGCAATTCAGTCGACTGGACCCGCGACCGCTTCACGATGGACGCGGGGCTGTCCGAAGCCGTCACCGAGGTATTTGTCAGCTTGTTCGAGCAAGGGCTGATCTACCGCGGCAAGCGTCTCGTGAACTGGGACCCCGTGCTGCACACCGCGCTTTCGGATCTCGAAGTCCTCGCCGAGCCTGAGAAGGGCAGCCTGTGGCACTTCCGCTATCCCCTTGCGGACGGCTCAGGCCAACTCGTCGTGGCCACCACTCGCCCCGAAACCATGTTTGGTGATACCGCGGTCGCGGTACATCCGGAGGATGAGCGCTACCGTCACCTCATCGGGCAACAGATCCGCCTGCCGCTCACCGACCGCCTGATCCCGATCATCGGCGACGACTATGTCGACCGCGAGTTCGGCACCGGCTGCGTGAAGATCACGCCCGGACACGACTTCAACGACTACGAGATCGGCAAGCGGCACCAGCTGCCGCTGATCAACATCCTCGATGCCAGCGCCGTCCTCAATGACGCAGTGCCCGCGGCCTATCGCGGCCTCGATCGGGTCGCCGCACGCAAGCGCGTCATCCTCGATCTCGAAGCCTTGGGCCTCGTCGACAAGATCGACCCGCATACATTGCCAGTCCCGCGCGGTGATCGCAGCGGCGCCGTGCTCGAGCCGTGGCTCACCGACCAGTGGTACGTCCGCATTGCACCTCTGGCTGCGCCTGCCATCAAGGCCGTGGAAGATGGCCGCATCCGCTTCGTCCCCGACAACTGGAGCAAGACGTATTACCAGTGGATGAACAACATCCAGGACTGGTGCATCAGCCGCCAGCTGTGGTGGGGTCATCGCGTGCCCGCGTGGTACGACAACGACGGCAACGCGTATGTGGCGCGCACCCTCGCCGATGCACAGAGCCAGGCACGCGGGAAGCAGGGCAAGGAGGTCGCACTGACGCAGGATGACGACGTGCTCGATACGTGGTTCTCATCCGCACTGTGGCCATTCTCCACGCTCGGCTGGCCAGAGCAGACACCGGCACTCAAGACCTTCTACCCGACCAACGTGCTGGTCACGGGGTTCGACATCATCTTCTTCTGGGTGGCCCGGATGATCATGATGGGCCTCAAGTTTACTGACGAGGTCCCGTTCCGCGAGGTGTACATCACCGGCCTCATCCGTGACGAGAACGGCGACAAGATGTCGAAGTCGAAGGGCAACATCATCGACCCGCTCGACCTGATCGACGGCATCGAACTCGAAGCGCTGGTCGCCAAACGCACCAGCGGCATGATGCAACCGCACCTCAAGGAACGCATCGAGAAAGCCACGAGAAAGCAGTTTCCGCAGGGCATTCCGGCCTATGGCACCGACGCGGTGCGATTCACGTTCGCGGCGCTCGCGACGATGGGCCGCGACATTCGCTTCGACCTGGGACGAGTCGAGGGCTATCGCAACTTCTGCAACAAGCTATGGAATGCGGCTCGATTCGTTCTGATGAATACCGAAGGCCAGGACTGCGGCACCGGCGGCCCGGTGGAGCTGTCGACTCCCGATCGCTGGATTCGCGCGAGGCTGGGC
The DNA here is from genome assembly GCA_903884105.1 of uncultured Pseudomonadota bacterium. Classification (GTDB taxonomy): domain Bacteria; phylum Pseudomonadota; class Gammaproteobacteria; order Steroidobacterales; family Steroidobacteraceae; genus CAIUGU01. The sequence continues at coordinate 38,222 of CAISDJ010000082.1, forward strand.
GCGACAGTCGAGGAAGTCCGCGGCCGTTTCGCGGAATACCGCTTTGATCTGGCCGCGCAATCGCTCTACGAGTTTGCATGGTATGAATACTGCGACTGGTACCTCGAACTGACCAAGCCCGTGATGCTGTCGGACAGCTACTCTGCCGCGCAGAAGCGCGGCGCGCGGCAGACGCTGGTGCAGGTTCTCGAGACCTATTTGCGGCTGTTGCATCCGCTGATGCCCTTCGTTACGGAGGAAATCTGGCAAGCAGTGGCCCCGCTCGCGGGCCGTAGCGGCCCGACCATCATGCTGCAGGCCTACCCGGCACGCGCCGATTTTCCTGCGGATGCTGAAGCCGAACTCGCGATTGGCCCCATCAAGGCGGCCGTGCTGGCCCCGCGCCAGATCCGCGGCCAGCTCGACGTTCCACAGTCCCGCAAGGTGCCGCTGTTCATGAAGACGGCGAGCGCTGCAGACCGCGCCGTGGTCGATGCAAATGCGGAACTGATCCGTTCCGTCGCCAGCGTCAGCGAGATCACGCTGATCACCGATGAAGCCACGCTGCCGCTGGTCTCGATGACCATCGTGGAAGGCCGGACGTTTTACGTTCCGCTCGCCACGCTGATCGACGATGTCGATGCCGAGCTCGCCCGCATCGCCAAGCGCAAGGCCAGGACCGCGCAGGAACTCGCCAAATGCGAGGCCAAGCTGGCCAATCCCAACTTTGCGGCGAATGCACCCGCCGAGGTCGTTGCGCAGGAACGGGGGCGGATCGCCGATTTCCGCAGCGAGCTTGCGCAGCTGGAAGAGCAGGCGGCGCGCGTGACCTCGCTGCGCGGTTGAGCGTATTGTCCTATCTGTGACCCGGTTGCTGATCGGGTTGCAGAGGTTGGTTAAGGTTCGGCTATTCGACCACTGAAGAAGCGCCATGGATGCTCCGACACCCGTTCCTACCGCCGATGCCGCGCCGCTTGCCACCAACACGGTCAAGCAGCTGAGCCGCATCATCCTCGGCAAGGAACACCAGATCCGCTTAGGTGTAGCCTGCCTGCTGGCCCGTGGCCACCTGCTCATCGAAGACATTCCCGGGGTCGGCAAGACCACACTGGCGCATGCACTGGCGCAGGCGCTCGGCCTCAGTTACCAGCGTATCCAGTTCACGAGCGACCTGCTGCCGGCAGACATCATCGGTGTATCGATCTTCGACCGGAACACCAGCTCGTTCCGCTTTCACAAGGGCCCGATCTTCTCGCAGCTCGTGCTGGCCGATGAAGTGAACCGCGCCACGCCAAAAGCGCAGAGCGCACTGCTTGAAGCCATGGAAGAACACCAGGTGACGGCAGATGGCCAGACATATCCCCTCGCCGCCCCGTTCTTCGTCATCGCAACGCAGAACCCTGCGTACCAGATCGGCACGTATCCGTTGCCAGAATCGCAGCTGGATCGCTTCCTGATGCGCATCGAGCTCGGATTCCCCGATGCAGTTCTTGAGCGGCAGTTGCTGCTCGGCCAGGACCGTCGCGACATGCTCGCCACCTTCACGGCGACCATCACTCCGCAGCAGTTGCTGATCCTGCAGCACGCCGTACCACGCGTGCATGTTTCCGAGGCGCTGCTCGACTACGTCCAGGCCATCGTCCGGTACACGCGCGAGGCACCGGCGTTCGAGTCCGGTCTTTCGACCCGTGCGGCCATCGGACTGCTGCGCGCAGCACAAGCCTGGGCGCTCATTCATGATCATGCGGGCGTGCTGCCGGAAGACCTGCAGGCGGTCCTGCCGGCTGTGGTCGGCCACCGCATCAAGTTCAAGGACGATAGCGCTGCCCGCACGCCGGCGGAGATCGGCCGTCTCGTTCTCGAGGCCGTGCCGGTACCCTGACCGCGATGGCGCTCTTCAGCCGCCTGCTAGAACCGCTTCGCCAGCGCATGCGCGGCTGGATGCGAAAGCGGCAAGGCGACGATCCCGATCCGGTGGTCCTCGGTTCCAGACGCATCTATATCCTGCCCACGGCGCTCGGGCTCGGCTTTGCAGGAATGCTGTTCCTGATGATGATCGGCGCGATGAACTACGCGAACAATCTCGCGCTTGGCCTTGCGTTCCTGCTCGGCTCGCTCGGAATCGTTGCCATGCATCACTGCCATCGCACGCTCGCGGGACTCAAATTCGCCCTGGCCACCACCCATCCTGTCTTTGCCGGCCAGCGCGCCCGTTTTGCGATCGCGCTCATCAACGAATCACGGCAGCCGCGTCCGGAACTGGAACTGACTGACGATAGCCTCACTTCGGAGCCTGTGCGACTGGATGCGGCCGTCGGCGAACCCACCCGTGCCGTGGTCGAGATCGGCCATCCCGCCGAGCGACGCGGAAAAGTCCGCCTCGACCGCTTTGAAGTCGGCACGCGGCACCCGTTCGGCCTGTTTCGTGCGTGGGCCGTGCTGCACATGGACCTCGAATGCATCGTGTATCCACGCCCAAGCGAGCGTGGCTTGAGTCCTCCGCCCCATGAAACCGATGTGGGCGGCGCTCAGGACGGTCCGAGGGGTGACGAGGAATTTGCCGGCCTGCGTCCCTTCCATGCAGGCGACTCCCCGCGACGCATTGCGTGGAAGGCCTATGCCCGTGGCCGGGGACTGCAGACCAAGCAGTTCGCCGGGACCACCGTCATCTCCCACGTATTCGACTGGGACAGCCTCGAAGGTCTTGGTGTCGAGGCAAGGCTGTCACAGCTGTGTCGCTGGATCCTCGATGCCCACGCCGCGGAACGCGCGTACGGACTCAAGCTTCCCGGCGTGAACGTTCCACCGAACGTCGGCGACGCCCACCGGCAGCACTGCCTCACTGCCCTCGCTCTGTTTTCCGGCTGACGCATGAACCACTTCATTCGCCAGCTGGATGACCAGACACAGCGGCTGCTGTGGGTGGTGAGTGCGTTGGCCTTGTCACTGCTGCCGCACGTGACCCATGTTCCGATCTGGATCGTCCTGTTCGCGGCGGCAACGGCTGCCTGGCGTATCGCCGCCCAGATGCGAGGCTGGCGCCTGCCACCCAAGTGGCTGCGCATCGTAGTCGTGGTGCTGGCCGTCGTCAGTGTGCTGGCTGGTTATCGCACGCTCAACGGCCTCGAGGCAGGTACAGCACTGCTGGTGCTGATGGCCGCCAGCAAACTGCTGGAGACCAAGGACCGGCGCGACCTCACCGTGCTGATCTTCATATCTTTCGTGTTGTTGTTCGCTGCCCTGCTGTATGAGCAGGGACTGCTGCAACTCCCTTACATGCTGGTCGCGGTGTGGCTGCTGACCACGATGCTGATGCGGGTTCACCAGACCACCTCCCGCATGGCGATGGGCGAAGCCATGCGCATGACCGCAAAGATGCTGTTGCTGTCGTTGCCACTTGGCGTCGCCTTCTTCGTGTTGTTCCCCCGGCTGCCCGGTCAGTTCTGGGCCCTGCCCGCACGCGCGGGCGCCACGTCCGGCATCAGCGACGAAATTTCCCCGGGCGATGTCTCGGAACTCAGCCTGTCCTCGGGCATCGCGTTCCGAGTGACGTTTACCGGGTCCGCGCCGCCGCCGGCCGAGCGTTACTGGCGCGGTATCGTGCTGCACGACTTTGACGGGCGCACTTGGCGGCGAGCCCGCGGTCGGTTCTCCACCACGCCGAGCGTCGAAGCTTCGGGTCCGGAGTACGACTATCGCATCACGCTCGAGCCCAACAACCGCAACTGGCTGTTCTCGCTTGACCTGCCCACGCGCTGGCCTGTGACACGCGCTTTCCAGTCCTATGACTTCCAGCTGCTCTCGCCGGAGACCATCAGTTCGCCCACGTCGTATCGGGTTCGTTCACACACGCAGTACACGATGACCAGTGATCTGCCGACGATGCAGCAGAACATGGACACCGCACTTCCCGGCGAGCGCAATCCACGTACCCGTGAACTCGCACGAGCTCTCAAGACCGAGCACCCGGATACGCTCGAATTCGTGCAGGCCGTCCTGCAGAAGTTCCGGAACGAGGAGTACTTCTACACGCTCGAACCCCCGCGGCTTGAAGCAGACTCGGTGGACGACTTCCTCTTCAATACCCGCCGCGGTTTCTGCGAACACTTTGCCTCCGCCTTCACTGCGCTCATGCGGGCCGGGGGCGTACCCGCCCGCATCGTCGCGGGTTACCAGGGCGGGCAGTACAACCCCATGGGCGACTATTTTATCGTGCGGCAATCCGATGCGCACGCGTGGTCGGAGGTGTGGGTTGAAGGCCGGGGCTGGGTGCGCGTGGACCCGACGGCTGCGGTTGCGCCGGAACGCATCGAGCAGGGCCTGGATGCCGCAGTCCCCGAGGACGAACCCGTGCCGGGCCGGTTCTTCGGTGGCAACGGCATGGTGTTGAACCTGCAACTCGCATGGGATGCGCTGAATTCGGGCTGGCAGAACAACGTGGTCGAGTACAACGATACGCTGCAGCGCTCGCTGTTCTCGAATTTGGGCATCGACGACATTGACTGGCGGTCGCTCGGGCTGCTGCTCACCGCGAGCCTGGCCGTCTTCTTTGTTGCCCTGTCCGGCTGGCTGGCCTTGAGGTTCAAGCCCCGCCCGAAAGACCCGGCCGCCCAGGCGTACGCACACCTTTGTCGAAAGCTCGGGAGTGGGAATCTGGTCCGGCGGCCCCATGAAGGTCCGGTCGACTACCTGACCCGGGTCGGCACCGCCCGACCCGAGTTGCGTGCGGACCTGGACGAACTGCGCGCCCTGTATGTCAGCCTGCGCTACGGCCCGCTGCCGATGTCGGCGCAGCTCAGTCGCTTCCGGTTCCTGGTCAACCGACTGAAACTCTAGATCCAACACCCCAAGGACGCCTCGATGATCGTGTTTGTTGTCCTGATCATCGCGGCCCTGGCGACTGCCGCGTGGCTCACGGTCGAGCCGTCGCTGATCCGCCGCCGACGGCGGCGACTGATGGGTGCGCCCACCCCTGCTCAATGGCATCAGTGGATCGCCACCCACGTGCCATTGGTCAAATACTTGCCTCCCGAGTTGCTCGAACGCGTGCTCGCGCTCACGCGGATCTTCGTGAATGACAAGCGCTTCGTCGGCTGCAACGGCCTCACCGTGACTGACGAGATGCGGGTCGTCATCGGCTTTCAGGCCAGCCTGCTGGTCGTGAACCGTCCCGGCGTGCCCATCGACGCCTTCTACGACGAGCTCGAATCGATCCTCGTCTACCCGGCGGCCTTCCTGGTCGAAGAGACGCAGCACCTCGGCCACGGCCTCGTGACCACCGGGCGCCGCGCGCTGTCGGGCCAGGCTTGGGAAGCACGGCGCATGATCCTGTCGTGGGATGACATCGAACACCGACCGCCCGCCAGCAACGTCGTGCTGCACGAGTTCGCGCATTACCTCGACATGGAGAACGACTCGATGGACGGCGCGCCGGTGCTGCAGAATGCGCTCGCGTACGCCCGGTGGTCGCAGGCCTTCTGGGAAGAATATCGCCGCCTGCACGAAGACCTCCAGGCAGGACTTCCCACGTTGCTCGACCCTTACGCAGCTACGCAGCCGGCCGAGTTCTTTGCCGTCGTGACAGAGGTGTTCTTCGAGCGTCCGGCTCCGCTGCTGCTCGAGCACCCCGGCGTCTACAACGAACTCAAGGGCTACTACCGGCTTGATCCAGCCGCCTGGCCTGGAGTGGCGCCCTTGCACCCTTCCACCCTCACCGGGTTGGACCCCGCAAATTGAATGGAACACCGCTGTGCTGAGTGGTGCCGACGCAGGCCTCGCTCAGGCGCAATGCACACTCGTGGGGCTCCACGACCGGAAAGGGATCGTAGAAGTGATGCAGCAGCGTTCGCCACTGCTGGTAACGGGCGGAACCTCGAAAGCCCACCGTGTGATCCTCGAGATGCTCCCAGCGAACCAGCAGCAGATAACGATGGCACGCTTCGATGCAGCGATGGAGCTCGAGCGACACGAAACCCGGCAGCGACGCAATGATGTGCTTGGCTTCGCCGAATGCCATCTCGAATGCGGCTTCCTGCCCCGGCTTCACGTCGAGCGCTGCGGATTCCAGGATCAAGGAACGCCTCCTGCCGTGCCGGTCAGGCGGTGATCCCGCCCGGCGTCCCTGACGATCCATGCCAGAAGAACAGGTACGCGGGAAAGGCCACCGCAGCCAGCAGGCCCAGAACGAGCAGTCCTATGACGAGGATGAAGCCCCAGATCGACCAGAGTCGCTGGACCCGGTTGAAGTGCTCGACACTGTCCCAGCTCGCGTTCTTCCACGCCCATTCCCGGCCCTTGATGCCCAGAATGATTGCCATGATGAAGCCAAGATAGGGAACAAGCGCGAGCAAGCCGATCCAGGTACGGTTGCCGATCGCCCAGATCCAGCTCAGGAAGAACGCGCCCCACGACCAGCCGCGGATGCCCTCGGGAAGGCCGTCGCCAATCTGGATGACTACGCTTTGCTGCGAGCCACAGTGCGGACAGTGTTTCGCCGTTTCGTCGATCTCACGGCCACACCCCCGACAGAACACCATGCCCATGGATTTCCCCTGCAACGTGAGGCCGAGGATAGCCCTTGCGTTGCCGGGGGTCCATGTTCACGGGCCGCTCAGTCGTCGACCTCTTCCTCGACTTCTGCTTCCACGGCAGGCGTCGACTTGTCGTTGTCAGCCAGGTGGCTGCCTTCGAGGTCCTTCGCATTGTCGGCATTGTCTTTGCGCAGGAGGTCGATCTGCTCGGTTTTGCCCTGCTGGTCCTGCACGACGGCCACTTCGACCTTAGTGACGGCGCGACGACGGCTCCGGTTCCGCCTCTGACTCTGAACCACGCGCAGCGCCCAAAAGAAAAGGGAGGAGCACGCGAGTGCTCCTCCCCTTCTTCAACCCAAACCCAACCTCAGACGAGGTGCTTCTTCCAGAACGCGATCGTGCGATCCCACGACAGCTTCGCCTGCGCCTCGCTGTAACGCGGCGTCGAGTTGTTGTGGAAGCCGTGCTGCGTGCCTTCGTAGAAGAACACTTCGTACGGCGTCTTGTTGGCCTTCAGCGCGGCCTCGTAAGCGGGCCACATCGCGTTGATGCGCTCGTCTGTGCCGGCGTAGTTGATCAACAGCGGCGTCTTCACCTTCGCCATGTCTTCGGCGGCCGGAGCGGCCCCGTAGTACGGCACGCCTGCCGACAGCTCGCTGCCGAGCGCCACGGCCAGGTTGTTCACCATGCCACCACCCCAGCAGAAGCCGGTCGCACCCAGCTTGCCGTTGCTCTGCGCATGCGCTTTCACCCAGCGGGCGCTGTTCACCATGTCCTGGCGCAGCTTGGCCTGGTCGAGCTTTGACTGCAGGTCGCGACCGGCATCGTCGTTGCCGGGATAGCCGCCGACCGGTGCGAGACCATCTGGCGCGAGCGCCAGGAAGCCCGCGACAGCGGCCCGACGGGCCACGTCTTCAACGTAAGGATTCAGGCCGCGGTTCTCGTGGATCACGAGCACTGTCGGGAACGGTCCTGCGCCAGCCGGCGTAGCAAGATAGCCGCGCATCTTGCCGGATGTGCCACCCGGAGAGGGATACTCGACATACAGGCCTTTCACGCGTTCGTCAGTGAACGAAATCGTCTGCGCCTGCGCATAGCGCGGCATCAGCGCCTGCGCCATCACGAGGGCAGAGCCGCCCACCACGGACATCACCGTCGCGCGACGGAAGAATTCACGGCGATCGATCTGCCCATGGCAGTACTCGTCGTACAGGTCGTACACCTTCTGGTCGATGTCCTGCGGATTGATCTGCGGTTCGTTGATCTTGGGTTGCATCATCGCTGTAGGCTCCTGCTGAAAAGGGCGTTGGTATTGACTTCTGGTTGACAAGCTTCGCGTGCCGCAGCGCAACAACCGCAGCTCTCGAGTCCTGGAGAGCGCCGAATATAGGGTGCCCGCCGAGAACAGACAACGATCACCGTGTGAAGTTTTTTGAAGACGGCAGATTCCGCCTGGAGCCTGTCCCCACTACGGGTTGCGGGCACTGCGTGCAGCAAGGACCAGCAGCCAGCCACCGCCGATGAAGAGGATCACGAGCGACAGCAGCGACTGCCGCGAGCTGCCGGTGACCAGCGCCGTGATCCCCATCAGGAACGGACCCAAAACGGCAGCGAACTTGCCCATCATGTTGTAGAAGCCGAAGAACTCGCCCGGCTTGTCGACCGGGATCAGGCCGCCGAAGTACGACCGGCTCAGGCTCTGGATCGCACCCTGCACCAGGCCGATGGCCACCGCCATGCCGTAGAATTCGCGGACGTCACTCATGGTCACGGCCCAGAGGGTCACGAGCGTGTAGACGCCGATGCCGATGAAGATGCCACCAAGCGTATTGGTCCGCTGCCCCAGCCAGCCAAAGAACAGTGCGGCCGGAAAGCCGACAAACTGCGTGATCAGCAGCGCAATGATCAGGCTGTTGGTCGGGAAGCCCAGCGCCATGCCGTAATCCACCGCCATCTTCATGATGGTGTTCACGCCGTCGATGTACAGCCAGTACGCGAGCAGGAATAGCGCGAGGGCCCGGTACCTGCGGATCTCGTGGAACGTGCCGACGAGCTGGGTCACCCCTTCCCTGATCGCGCGCCATGCACCGGGATGCGGCGCGCCCGGCCGCTCGCCCACGAACAGGAACAGCGGGATCGCGAACAGCGCCCACCACATGCCGACCATCTGAAACGACAGGCGTACCGCGTCCGTTGGCGACGCGAGACCGAAGCGGCCAGGATCGAGCGTCATCCAGACGTTCGCGGCAAACAGCACGCCGCCGCCGAGATAGCCCAGGCTGTACCCGTACCCGGAGACGAGGTCGTACTGCTCGCGCGGCGAGACGTCGATAAGCAACGAATCGTAGAAGATCATGCCGCCCCAGAACCCGAGCGACGCCCCGACGTACAGGAGTGCCGCCCATTGCCAGGCACCCTGTTCGACGAAGTACAGGGCCACGGTCATCACGACGCCCAAGGCGGTGAAGACGGCAAGGAACCTGATGCGGGCTCCGCCGCGATCGGCAATGGCGCCGAGCAAAGGCGCAAGCACCGCAAGAATGAAACTGGCCGTGCCATTGGCCACGCCCAGCCGGAACGTGGTGAGCGTCGCCTCGGCGCCAGCGCTCCAGTACTGCCGGAAGAAGATCGGGAAGAAGCCCGCCATGACCGTCGTCGCGAAGGCCGAGTTCGCCCAGTCGTACAGCGCCCACGCCAGGACGGGTCGGGAGCGAAGGATGGCGAAAGTGGACATGGCGTGGTGGTCGGTGACTGGTGGCTGGTGGTCGGTGACTGGTGGCTCATGCCGGCCGCTGGATGAACGTCACCTCTCTTCCTTACTCACTATCCCCTATCCCCTATCCCCTATCCCCTATCCCCTATCCCCCAGCCCCCATCCCCTGTCCCCTATCCATTTTCCGTTCACGCCGCCGACGCCAGATGTTCCCGGGTCTCGCGGAAGTCGAGATCCGGCCAGCGTTCGATGGTGAGCTGCAGATTCACACGAGTGGGCGCGAGATACACCGCCGCCCCCGAGTGGTCCGTGGCCAGGTTGTCATGGGCCTTGGTGCGGAACTCGCCCATCTTCTTCGCGTCCTGCCCGTAGACCCACCGCGCGGTGTACACGTTGACGGTGTCGAATGAGCATTGCACGCCGTACTCGTCCTGCAGGCGGAATGCCACGACCTCGAACTGCAACTGCCCGACCGCGCCCAGGATCAGGTCGTTGTTGCGTAGAGGCCGGAACACCTGCGTGGCACCCTCCTCGCACAACTGGTCGAGGCCCTTCTGCAACGCCTTCATGCGCAGCGGATCCTTGAGCACCACGCGGCGGAACATTTCCGGCGCGAAGTTCGGGATACCCGTGAACGTCAGCACCTCGCCCTCGGTAAACGTGTCGCCGATGTTGATCGTGCCGTGGTTGTGCAGCCCGAGGATGTCACCTGCAAAGGCTTCGTCGGTATGCTGGCGATCCGCGGCCATGAAGGTCACGGCATCGCTGATGCGCATCTCCTTGCCCAGGCGGGAATGGAAGAAGCGCATGCCTTTGCTGTACCGACCAGAGCAGATGCGCATGAACGCAATCCGGTCGCGGTGTCCCGGGTCCATGTTCGCCTGGATCTTGAAGACGAAGCCCGTCATGGCCGCTTCTGCCGGCTCGACTGCCCGCGTCGTCGTCTCCCGCTGCAGCGGTGACGGCGCATGTTCAACGAATCCCGAGAGCAACTCGGCCACGCCGAAGTTGTTGATGGCGGAGCCGAAGAACACCGGTGTCTGCCGACCGGCCAGGTATTCGTTGCGATCGAAGGGAGCCGTTGCGCCCCGCACGAGCTCGACTTCCTCGCGGAAGCGCTTGGCGCGGTCGCCCAGGAACTCGTTCGCGGCGTCGCTGCTCAGCCCGTCGATGGTCTCATGCGTACCCGCCCGGCCCTTCTCGCCCGGCGTGTAGATGTAAATGCGGTCTTCGTGGATGTGGTACACGCCCTTGAGATCGTGGCCCATGCCGATCGGCCAGCTCATCGGCGTGCAGACGATCTTGAGCACCTTCTCGATTTCGTCCAGCAGGTCGAGCGGCTCGCGGCCTTCGCGGTCCAGCTTGTTGATGAACGTCATGATCGGCGTGTCGCGCAGGCGGCACACCTCCATCAGCTTGATCGTGCGGGTTTCAACGCCCTTCGCGCAGTCGATGACCATCAACGCGGAGTCCACGGCGGTCAGCGTGCGATACGTATCCTCGGAGAAGTCCTCGTGCCCGGGGGTATCGAGCAGGTTGACGATACGATCCTTGTACGGGAACTGCATGACCGAGGAGGTCACGGAGATGCCACGCTGCTGCTCAAGCGCCATCCAGTCGGACGTAGCATGACGCGTCGCCTTGCGGCCTTTCACGGTGCCTGCGAGCTGGATCGCGCCGCCGAACAGCAGCAGCTTTTCTGTGAGCGTGGTCTTGCCGGCGTCCGGATGCGAGATGATCGCAAACGTGCGGCGGCGGGCAATTTCTTCGTTCAGATCGGTCATGGAAGTCGATGCGTTACGGCGGGCGGCGCGATTGTAGCCGATAGGGAAAGTCGGGGAAGCACAAGGAAGCTAGGAAGCCGGGAAGCCGGGAAGCCGGGAAGCCAGACCATGGCGCCGCCTGGCGACGTTTCCTCCTGAAATCTGGCTTCCTCGCTTCCCTGGCTTGCTTGCTTCCTTCTGCTTCCCTTTCAGAGCGGCAGCCGGTACACCAGCGCGTCCTCACGACCGGCAAAAGCCTGATAGTAGGCCTTGCGGACCCCGACCCGCTCGAACCCCATCGCCTCGTAGACCCGGATGGCTGCCGGGTTGGACGGGCGCACTTCGAGGAACATGTCCGTGATCCCGTGCTTCCGCGCATGGTCGATCAACTGCTCCACGATGCGCCGCCCGACACCCTTGCGGCGGATGTCGCTGCGAATGCAGAGATTGAGCAGGTGGGCCTCCCCTGCGCCCATCGTCATGATGCCGTAGCCGACGATCCGGCCGGCCAGTTCCACCACGCGGCACACATAGCCCACCCGGACGCAGTCCCGGAAGATTCCCTCGGTCCAAGGGAAATCATAGGACGCCCGCTCGACGGCCATGACGGCCGGCGTGTCCGCCACCGTCATGTTGCGAAACAGGATCTTCGTGGGTGACGCGGGCTGTTCCAGTTCGGCGCTCATGACACTCGCGGCCCCGTCAGGCAGACGGCGCCAATCCCTCGGCGGTGTTCATCGCAAACACGAGGTCGGCCCAGGCCTTGCGCTTTTCGCCGGGACTGCGCAGCAGGTAGGCCGGGTGGTAGGTCACGACGACCGGGCGTTCCGTGCCCGGCAAACGATGCAGCTGCCCACGCAGTTTGCCGATGGGTGTGTCCGTTTCGAGCAGGCTCTGCGCCGCAATCCGCCCCACGCACAGGATCAGGCGCGGATTGACGAGCTCGATCTGCTGCTTGAGGTATGGCATGCAGTGAGCAACCTCTTCCGGCTTCGGGTCGCGATTCCCGGGAGGCCGGCATTTCAGGATGTTCGCGATGAACACCTGTTCCCGCTCGAGGCCCATCGCCTTCAGCATGGACGTCAGCAGCTGGCCAGCCCGACCGACGAACGGTTCACCTTCGCGGTCCTCATCGGCGCCGGGAGCTTCGCCGATGACCATCCACTGCGCCGTGCGATCCCCGACGCCAAAGACGGTCTGGGTCCGCGACTCGCTGAGTGCGCAGAGCGTACAGCCGCGGACCGCGGATTCGAGCGCAGTCCAATCGGGATTGGCCGCAGTTTCCCCTGCCACAGCCGCGATTGTCACCGCTGCGCGAATGGGCACCGACTCAACCACAGGCTCGGCCCCTTCGCGCCGCCGCCAGACGTCGATGTCGAGAGCCTTCAGGTACTGCAGACGGCGAGCGTCCATGGCAGCAAGGGCAACCTAGTGGGTGGACGAGCCGGGGTTGGCGGGAGGATGCGCTGGCGGGTGATGGCGCTTGCGACGAATCCTGCGCCACGCCCAATACAAGGGCGCCGATGCGGCATAGATGCCGAACAGACCGAACAGCGTCTCGGGTGGACGCAGCGAGATCACGACGTAAGCGAGCGGCACCAGCATGGCGTAGGCCCACGGCACCCTGCCCCGCAGGTTCAATTCCTTGCCGCTCCAGTACGAGAACCGGCTGACCATCAGCGCACCGATCAGCACCGTGACCAGGAAGGCCAGCACCAGCGCCGGCAGTCCGGACAGGCCGAAGTCGCTGGCAAGCCAGATAAAGCCTGCCACGGTGGCCGCCGCGGACGGGCTCGGCAGGCCCTCGAAATACCGCTTGTCGGTGGCGCTGTTGGTCCGGGCGTTGAAGCGAGCGAGGCGCAGAGCGGCGGCGACCGCATAGAAGAAGGTTGCCAGCCAGCCGAGGCGGCCCCAGAGCCGGCCATACTCGTAAATGCCTGCGATGCCCCATTGGTACACCACGATGGCGGGTGCGAGGCCGAAAGCCACCATGTCCGACAGGCTGTCGTACTGCTTGCCGAATTCGCTCTGGGTGTTGGTCCAGCGGGCCACGCGCCCGTCGAGTCCGTCAAAGATCATGGCCACGAACACGGCGATGCCGGCCCGGGTGAAGTTGCCGTCGATGGCTGCAACGATTGCATAGAAGCCGGAGAACAGCGTGCCGGTGGTCAGCAGGTTCGGCAGCAGGTAGACACCGCGGCTTCGCAGCGGGGCATCTGGCTCGTTATCGGCGGGGCTTTCGTGGGGCATCGGGCATCGGGATCCAAAGACAACCGGGGGCGACTTTACCCCACATTGACGGGCACGTACGCTGCCCAAGGCACTATCATAACGGCTTTAGGCCAAGGGCCCCGTCACGGACGCTCCGAACGCCCTGATTTATCGGCCCTCCAACCCGTCCCTCCAGCCTCTGCAGTCAAGAAAATAATGCGCGTTTCAGCCTACCCGATCGTCACCCTCCGCGATGTACCCGCCGATGCGGAAGTCGTCAGCCACCAGCTCATGTTGCGCGCAGGCCTGATCCGCCGGCTGGCCGGAGGCCTCTTTACCTGGATGCCGATGGGTCTCAAGGTGCTGCGCAAGGCCGAGAAGATCATTCGTGAGGAAATGGACCGTGCCGGCGCGCTCGAGCTGCTGATGCCGACCGTGCAGCCCGCCGAGCTGTGGCAGGAGTCCGGTCGCTGGGAGCAGTTCGGGCCCGAACTGCTCCGGATCAAGGACCGTCACGACCGGCTGTACTGCTACGGCCGGACGCACGAGGAAGTGATCTCCGAGGTCGCCCGCAAGGAACTGCGCAGCTACAAGCAGCTGCCCGTGCACTTCTACCCGGTGCAGATCAAGTTCCGCGACGAGATCCGCCCGCGTTTCGGCGTGATGCGCTCGCGCGAGTTCCTGATGAAGGATGCCTATTCCTTCCATCTCGACCCTGCCTCTCTCTCGGAAGGCTACAACCGCATGTACGACGCCTACACGCGGATCTTCTTGCGGATGCAGCTCACCTTCCGCGCGGTGGATGCGGACACGGGTTCAATCGGCGGTAATCGCTCGCAGGAATTCCACGTGCTGGCCGACTCGGGTGAAGACGCCATCGCGTTCTCGGACGGCGATGAGTATGCCGCCAACCTTGAAATGGCCGTGGCGCTCCCGCCCGCCGCCGGCCGCGCTGCGGCATCACAAGCGATGACTGAAGTGCGCACGCCAGGCACCAAGACCATCGCCGACGTGGCCTCGTTCCTGAAAGTTACGGCCGACCGCTGCATGAAGACGCTGCTGGTCGAAGGCACGGACGGCAGCGTCGTCGCTGTCGTCGTCCGCGGCGATCACGAACTCAATGCGGTCAAGGCACAGAAGCTGCCCGGCGTCGCGACGCCGCTCAAGATGGCGTCCGCAGCGCAAGTCGCGGAAGCCACCGGCTGCGAACCCGGCTTCATCGGCCCTGTCGGCCTCAAGATCAAGGTCTATGCGGACCATTCAGCGGTGGCGCTGGCCGATTGCGTCTGCGGCGCCAACAAGGCGGACCATCACCTGACGGGCGTAAACTGGGGCCGCGACCTGCCCGAGGCGGAAGCGGTCGATGTCCGCAATGTCGTGGCAGGGGACCCGAGCCCCACGGGCAAGGGCACGCTCAGGCTGGCCCGCGGCATCGAGGTCGGGCACATCTTCCAGCTGGGCCGCAAGTACAGCGAGGCCATGCAGGCCACCGTACTCGACGAACAGGGCAAGTCCGTCACGATGTGGATGGGCTGCTATGGCATCGGCGTGACGCGCGTCGTCGCGGCGGCCATCGAACAGAACCACGATGAGCGCGGCATCATCTGGCCTGATGCCCTCGCCCCTTTCCAGGTATCACTCGTGCCCATCAACCTGCAACGCTCCGACCGGGTCCGCGAGACAGCCGAAAAGCTGTACGCAGAGCTGACTGCGGCTGGCATCGAAGTGATGTTTGACGACCGTGATGCCCGTCCCGGCGTCAAGTTCGCGGACGACGAGCTGCTCGGCATCCCGCACCGGATCGTCGTGGGTGAGAAATCGCTGGACCGCGGCGTGCTGGAGTATCGCCACCGTCGCGCTGCCGCGAGCGAGGAATGCCCGCTCGACGACGTCATCGGCTTCTTGCGTGGACGGATGCAAAGCTGACATGAACCGGCTGCTGGACCTTGCTCGAATCGGCTTCGCAGTTGCCCTGCTCGGGCTGCTGTCGCCGCTCGCGCAGGCGCAGGGTCAGCGGGAACCGGAACTCAAGGGCCTGATCGAACGGGCCATGCAGCAGACGGATTGCTTCGCGGACAAGTTCGAACAGCAGGTGTGGTTCGTCGCGATGCAGCCGCAGCTCGCCAAGCTGGTCAAGGACCAGGCCGAGCGCGAAGACATCCTCACTCACGTGCAATGCGAAGCCAAGCGGCTCGGCCTGCCACCTGCACTGGTCATGGCCGTCATTGACGTGGAGAGCCGCTTCGATCGCTGGGCCGTGTCGTCGGCCGGTGCCGTGGGTCTCATGCAGGTCATGCCGTTCTGGCCGCAGCAGCTCGGCATGAAAAACGAGCAGCTCGTGCACATCCCGCAGAACATCCGCATGGGTTGCACGATCCTGAAGTTCTACCTCGACCGGGAAAAAGGCGACTACACGAAGGCGCTCGCCCGCTACAACGGCAGCATCGGCCGCCGCAACTATGCCGATCTGGTGCTGACCCGCCTCGCGAACCGCTGGCAGTTCCAGTAAGGTCAAGCTTGGGAAGCCGGGGAAGCGAGGAAGCACCGGAAGCCAGATGCGGAGGCGGACAGACTGCCCTCACCTGCTGCCTCCGCCCGATCCGCTCCTCTCAGGCTTCCAGGCTTCCAGGCTTCCCGGCTTCCCGGCATCCCAGCTTCCCGGCTTCCCAGCTTCCCAGCTTCCCGGCTTCCCAGCTTCCCAGCTTCCCAGCTTCCCGGCTTCCCAGCTTCCCAGCTTCCCGGCTTCCTTAGCTTCCTTAGGCTTCCTAGGCTTCCTTAGGCTTCCGGACCCCATCAGCTTGCCATTGTCAGCGCACATGGAAGCCGTCCGGTACCTCGACCATCTCGATCTCGAGTACGTCCACGTGATCAACCCGTGCCGACGGAGGCCCCTGGTTGAGCCATGCGAGCAGCTGTAGAACGGGATCTTGCGGACCGACTACCAGCACTTCCACCCGGCCATCGTCCAGGTTGCGGGCATGCCCCAGCAGATTGAGCAGTCGGGCCTGATCACGGGTGCTGGCGCGGAAATATACGCCCTGGACACGGCCGCTGATGTAGCAGCGGCGGGCAACGAACCCCTCACTCAAGGGGTGGCGCGCTTGGCAGCCTGGGCGGCTTCCAGGGCTTCATGGGCAATGCGGCGGGCCTCGCTCGCCTCATCCCGCGCCTGGCGGAACAGCCGCTGATGCATGCTGGCTTCCGCGCGCGCGAGGTACCCTTGAGCCTTCTCGATTTCGCCAGGGGCGGCCTTCGCAGCGCCTGCGTCCTGGGCTGCCCGGATGGCCTGCCGGGCATTGCTCATCTCCTGCGCCGGAATCCCCGCGCACGCGGAGAGCCCAAGCAGCACCGCGCCGACCAGGACGGCGACAGGGAAACGGCGGCGGACAAGCCAATTGATCATTGCAACCCGTTATCGCAAGGGCGATCTTCAAGTGACGCTAACAACGGACTGGCCCCGGGGTCAAGCATCGTCTGCAGTACGTCCCTGCACCCCGGCCCGGCTGCCTTACACTGTGCGCCGCCCTGCCCACTCAAGGTCATCCCATGGCTGAAATTCTGGTCCTGTACTACTCCCGCGGCGGCAGCACTGCCGAACTCGCCCGCCAGGTCGCGCGCGGCATCGAAAGCGTCCCCGGAGCCCGCTGCCGCCTGCGGACGGTCCCGGCCGTCAGTCCGGTGGTGAGCGTGCCGGAATCCGCGGTTCCGGACAGTGGCCCGCCGTACGCAACGCATGAGGATCTGGTGGAATGTCAGGGCCTCATCCTCGGCAGCCCAACCCGCTTCGGCAACATGGCCGCTCCACTCAAGCACTTCCTGGATGGGACGAGCGCCCTCTGGTTGAGCGGCGCCTTGGCCGGCAAGCCCGCTGCCGTCTTTACTTCCACGCAGACCATGCATGGCGGCCAGGAATCGACGCTGCTGACCATGATGTTGCCATTGCTCCACCACGGCATGTATCTGGTGGGCCTGCCGTTCACCGAGGCCGCGCTGACGTCGACGCGCAGCGGGGGGTCGCCGTATGGCGCGAGCCACGTAGGTGGCGTCGCCTCTCAACCGGGGCAGCTCTCGAACGACGAGCGACACCTGGCGCAGCAGCTTGGGCGGCGAGTGGCGGATCTCGCCATCAAGATCCAGACCGTCAAGCCGTGAGCAACCCGGCTCTCAGTGCACGCCTGGGCGTACTGACCACTCACGGGCTGTTGCTGGCGACTGTAGTGGGCTGGCAGTTGAGTGTTCGACCATCCCTGGCAGGACTCGGTCTCGCGTTCTTGTCGTCCATCCCGTTGCTGGCACCGTGGTCAGGCCTGCTGCGCGCCCATCGCTTCACGCATGTGTGGGCGACGCTGTGCGTCATGCCGTATCTCATCATGGGTGTGATGGAGGCGATTGCCGATCCCGGGCAACGCCCCTGGGCGAGTAGCTGCGTTGCATTCGCGCTGGCGTTCTTCGCCGCACTGATCCTCTATCTCAGGGTGACTCGCCCGCAGCCGATTTGAGAAAGGCGCTCACGAACGGCACGGTGAGGCGCCGCTGCGCGACGAGCGCGGCTGCATCCAGCGTATCGAGGAACGCACACAGCGAGTGCATGTCGCGCGGCAGGCGGTTCAGCAGGAACGACGCCGTCTCGTCCGGCAGTTCGAGTCCACGCTGGGCGACATGCAGCCGCAAGGCCTCCAGTCGATCACCTTCTCCAAGCGGCTGCAACTTCAGCACAGTGCCGCCGACGAACCGGGAGGCGAGATCCTGCAGCTGGAAAGCCACGCGGGCCGGCGGCGAAGGCGCCGTGACGATCAGCCGGCCGCCGCTGTCCCAGAGCTCCGTATGCAGCGCAAACAGCGCTCTCTCCCACACCGCGTTGCCGGCCAGCATCGCGACATCATCCAGGCACACCCAGTTGAGACGCCCACACCCGGCGAGTACCTCGGGACCCAGGTCGCGCATGTCGCGAAGCGGCAGGTACGCCGCAGAATGCCCGGCCTCTCCCGCACGGGCACACACTGCCTGCAGCAGGTGGGTCTTGCCGGTGCCGTCGGGTCCGAACAGCCAGATTGAAGGTCGATGCGGTTCCGCGTGCAACGTACGCAGCGTCTCGACGACCAGCGTATTGCTGCCGGCGTGGAAGCTGGCGAAGACGGAGCTGTCACGCAGCCGCACCTCGAGAGGGAGCTGCCGTGGCCCAGGCATCAGCGGCCCACCCGCTCACGATACAGCGCGCTGGCGCGCGATGCATAGCGAAGCACATAGTCGAGGCCACTGACGACCGTCGTCACCATGACGAGCGCGCCGAGCACGATGACCACGGTCCCGGAAACCCCGAGGCCCGCGGCCTTGGCCGTCACGGCCAGCACGAACAGGATCTGGCACAACGTATTGAGCTTGCTCACCGGCGTGGGCCGACCGTCCAGGTCACCGAAGTTCAAGTGGAACAGCAACGCACCGCCTGCGATCACGACATCGCGCGCTACCACCAGCACCGTGAGCCACACCGGCGCGAAGCCAAGCGCACTCAGCGTGATGAACATGGCGACGAGCAGCAGCTTGTCGGCCAGCGGATCCAGCACTTTGCCGAGCTCGGAGGTCCAGCCGAACCGCTTGGCCAGCAGCCCGTCGACCGCATCGGTCACGGCGGCGATCGCAAAGCCGATCAACGTTCGGGGATAGTCCGCGTGCAGGAGAAACCAGACGACCGGGCCGATCAGCAGAATGCGCAGGACCGTGAGCGCGTTGGGCAGGTGGCGCAGCAAAGGAGCTCTGACTCAGTTGGTCGCCGCGGGCTGGTAGCGCAACGCCAGCCGGTCTGCCGCCACGACGCCATCGCCTTGCTCCGGGGCAAGCCTGGTGCCGAGGCGCACGGCACGGGCCAGCAACCCCGCATCGCCGCGCACCTGCAGCCGGAACCTTACCGTATCGCCGTTCACGTGCTCGACCGCCGCGGAGCGAACCAGCGTGAGGCTCTCCAGATAGTTCAGCGTCTCGGCATAGGCCTTGAGGTCAGTCACCGCAGCCACGTCGACAATGAGCGATTGTTCCGCGCCATTCGCGGCGGCGAAGAGGCCGGCCAGCTGGTCTGCCGCGAAATGCACTCCTTCAGGCACCGAACCTGACGCGTCCGCATTCGTGGCACCGAAATGCAGGGTCCAGCGAACTGCGAGGTCGTTGCCGGTACCGCGACGGGCACGCCCGACCAGCACCGCATCCGCCCGATAGCGGGAGGCCAGCGTCGCGAGGCGCGTGTCGGCCTGGTCGGGATTGCCAAGGGCAGCGGCGAGCTGACGGTCTTCCGCATCCATCACCGGCCACACGAGCGGCAAGCCACGCAGGTCCGCGACCTGCTGCAGCACCCGGCTCTCGGGCATGACGGTCTGCGAGCCCACCCAGTTCTGCTGGCCGTTGGCTTCTTCAATGGACAGCCACACCAGCGTCACGGGGCGCTCGCTGCCCCAGACGGGCAAGTCGTTCTGGGCCAGCAGGCGGTCGATGGAAGTGCGGTCGAAACCGACCTGCAGGGTGCCATCGGGATTGTCGCCGAAGCGCTGCACGAGCCGGCCGGCGTCAGCCAAAGCGGCCGAACTCAGGCGTTCGCCCGCATCGCGTCGGCCGCTCGTCCGGACCGCTACCGTCTTGAGGGCAGCAGCAAAGGCGGCCTTGCGGGCCGGGTCCCTTGGGCCGCCCGAGGGCGCAGACGCTTCGTACAGGCGCGGGACGACGACGGCCGCCGACGCTGGCATCACGACGAATGCCAAGGCGGCGGCGAGCGAACAGGCCCAAAGGCCCGGGAGTGTGTGCCGCAACGGCAGCAGGTAGGCAGGGGTCAGCGTCATGGGTCCCTGGGAGGATGCGGCGCAGTGGCGCTCAATTCGCATGAGGTCTGGTCAACTAGCCTGTGTAAAATACCACACGACCCGCCCAGCGGCCCCGAATCCCCGTCCCGTCCCAAGCGACCGCCTGCCCATGACCTCACCTTCCCTGACCTATCGCGATGCCGGCGTCGATATCGACGCAGGCGATGAACTCATCGAGCGCATCAAACCCCACGTCCGCCGCTCCATGCGCCCGGAAGTGATGGGAGGCCTCGGCGGATTCGGTGCCCTGGTCGAAGTGCCGGTGGACCGCTACCGCCGTCCCGTGCTGGTTTCTGGCACCGATGGCGTGGGCACCAAGCTGCGCCTTGCCATCGAGACCGGCCGCCACGACACCATCGGCATCGACCTGGTCGCCATGTGCGCCAACGACGTCGTCGTGCAGGGGGCCGAGCCGCTCTACTTCCTGGACGACTACGCCACGGGCAAGCTTGAAGTGGACACGGCGGAATCCGTCATCAAGGGCATCGTCGAGGGCTGCGTGCAGGCCGGCGCCGCGCTGGTCGGCGGCGAAACCGCAGAGATGCCCGGCATGTACACCGAAGGCGATTACGACCTGGCCGGGTTCTGCGTTGGCGTCGTCGAAAAGGACCTGATCATCGACGGCAGCAAGACCCGCCCCGGCGACGTCATCATCGGTCTCGCCTCGTCCGGTCCGCACTCGAACGGCTACTCGCTGATCCGCAAGCTCATCAAGGTCTCGAACAGCACGGCCGACACCCGTCTCGGGACTGGCCTGCTGTACGACGCGCTCCTGAAGCCCACCCGCATCTACGTGAAGTCGCTGTTGGCATTGTTCAATGTCGTCCCCGTCCACGGCCTCGCCCACATCACGGGCGGCGGCATCACCGGCAACCTGCCCCGGGTCATTCCCGACGGACTCGAAGCCGTGATCAACGCAAACTCATGGGAGCGCGGCCCGGTGTTCGACTGGCTGCAGCGCGCTGGCAACATCGCCGCCGACGAGATGTATCGCACGTTCAACTGCGGCATCGGCATGACCGTGACGGTGGCACCGGGAAACGTCGACAAGGCCCTCGCCAGCCTGCGCTTGAGCGGCGAGACTGCGGCCGTCATCGGCGCAATCCGCACGGGCACGAACGGCGTCGTCATCATTGCATGACCGCCGCGCATGACCGCTAGCGCACATCGCACCGGTCGTCTGCCTGTTGTCATCCTGATTTCGGGCACAGGCAGCAACATGCGGGTCATCGCCGAGCGCGCTGCGCGAGGCGAACTGCCCATCGACGTCCGCGCAGTAATCTCCGACCGCGCGGACGCCCGGGGCCTCGAGACGGCGGCCTCAATGGGCATTCCCGTGGCCTCGCTTTCCCCCAAGGACTTTCCGGACCGCCCGTCGTTCGACTCTGCACTCGCCAGGCTGATCGATCAGTACCAGCCCGGCCTGCTCATCCTGGCCGGATTCATGCGCATTCTCGGCGGCGCGTTCACATCCCACTTCAACGGGCGCACGCTCAACATCCACCCGTCCCTCCTGCCGAAATACCGGGGCTTGCACACCCACCGCCGCGCGCTGGAAGCCGGCGACGCACACCACGGTGTCAGCGTTCACTTCGTCACCGAGGAACTCGACGGCGGGCCGGTGGTCATTCAGGCACGGGTCCCGGTGTTGCCGGACGACACGGAAGCCACGCTGATCGAACGGGTTCAGCATCAGGAGCACAGCATCTACCCGGAAGTGGTTGGCTGGTTTGCAAGCGGCAGGCTCGTCTGCCGGGACGGTGAAGCCTGGCTCGACGGCTCGCCGCTCAAGAACCCCGTCATTCGCGAGGCATCGATCACGTGACAAATCTGGCCGGGACACTGACTCGATGGGCTGCGACCGCACTGGTTGCAGCGGCTGCCGCGGGTCCGGCCATCGCGGCAAGCGCGTCGGGACCGTCTGTATTCCAGCCGTCCAAGGTGACGTTCAAGGCCGAATACCGAGGCATCACTGCCGGCACCATCACCCTCTCCCTGCTCGACGTGGGCCAGGGCAAGTACATCTACGAGACTCGTGCGAATGCCGGCGGACTCGCCAAACTCATCGTCCACCACGAGATTCGCGAAGCAAGCACGTTTACCGTCGAGAACAACCAGATCCGGCCGCTGTCCTATGTGCTTGACGACGGTTCCCCGGACACGTCGAAGGACACTCGCCTCGAATTCGACTGGAAGGCGGGGGTGGCGCGGGGCCAGCACGAAGACCAGCCAGTCGAACTGCCGCTGAAAGCGGACCTGCAGGATCGCATGTCCGTGCAGGTGTGGATCATGCAGATGCTCGCGGCCGGCGAGCCCATTCCGAGCATCGAGTTCATCGACCGTGACGAGATCAAGGCCTACCTGTACACGAACGAGGGGACCGCAAAGCTCAAGACTGCCATCGGTGAAATCGACACGGTCATCTATTCGAGCACGCGACCGGACTCGACCCGCGTCAGCCGGTTCTGGTACGCCCCGTCACTCGGGTTCCTGCCGGTGCGCGCCGAGCAGCAGCGCAAAGGCAAGGTCGAGACGGTGCTGTCGGTCCTGAAGGTGGAAAGGCCGTAGGGAATAAGGGGTCGGTGGTCGGTGGTCGGTGGTCGGTGGTCGGCCAGCATGCGGCAGTTCACCCTGAACTGCCCGCTTCCGAATCACTAGCCACTAATCACCGGTCACCAGTCACCGGTCACCGGCCACTCATCACTGGTCACCGGCCACCCTCCGCCTATGCCTTCGGCAGCGTGACGCCCTGCTGGCCCTGGTACTTGCCGCCACGATCGCGGTACGACGTTTCGCAGACCTCATCCGACTCGAAGAACAGCATCTGGGCCACGCCTTCGTTCGCGTAGATCTTGGCGGGCAGCGTCGTGGTGTTCGAGAACTCGAGGGTGACGTGCCCTTCCCATTCCGGCTCGAGTGGCGTGACGTTCACGATGATGCCGCAACGGGCATACGTGGACTTGCCGAGGCACACCGTCAGCACGCTACGCGGAATACGGAAGTACTCGACCGTGCGCGCCAGCGCAAAGGAATTCGGCGGGATGATGCAAACGTCCGCCTTCAGATCCACGAAGCTGCCCGAGTCGAAGTTCTTCGGATCGACGATGGTCGAATTGATGTTCGTGAAGATCTTGAACTCGTTGGCACAGCGGACGTCGTAGCCGTAGCTCGACGTGCCGTACGAGATCATCTTGCCCGAGGGCCCGACGCGCACCTGTTCGGGTGCAAACGGCTCGATCATGCGGTGTTCGGTGGCCTGGCGGCGGATCCAGCGGTCGGACTTGATGCTCATGGGGACTCGTTGGGATAAGGAATCGGGTTCAGGTGTCTTCGACTTCGATGGCAGGCAGCATCGTGCCCCCACCGGTACTCAGCAAGGCCAATCGCGCCGCCGTCCGCCGCGCCATCGCGAGATACGCTTCGCCCAGGGCGCTGTCCGGCGCGTGGACCACAGTGGGGCGTCCGCCGTCAGCCTGTTCGCGAATGCGGATGTCGAGTGGCAGTTCTGCCAGCAGGTCGACGCCATACTGTTCCGCCATGGCACGGCCCCCGCCGGCGCCGAAGATGTGCTCTTCGTGCCCGCAGCGGGAACAGACATGCGTGCTCATGTTCTCGACGATCCCGAGCACCGGGACCTCGACCTTCTGGAACATCTTGAGGCCTTTGCGGGCGTCGAGCAGCGCGATGTCCTGCGGCGTCGTGACGATGACCGCACCCGTGACAGGCACCCGCTGCGAGAGCGTCAGCTGGATATCGCCTGTGCCCGGCGGCATGTCGACGATCAGGTAATCGAGCTCGCCCCAGTTCGAGTTGTCGAGCAGCTGCGTCAGCGCCTGCGTGACCATCGGGCCACGCCATGCCATGGGCTGCTCGTCGTCAATCAGGAGGCCGATGGACATGACCTTCACGCCGTACGCGACGGGCGGATCGATGGTCTTGCCGTCGCGGCTCGTGGGCCGCTCTCGCCCAAGGCCCATCATTCGGCCCTGACTAGGGCCGTAGATATCGGCATCCAGCAAGCCGACAGCCGCACCATCATGGGCCAGCGCCAGCGCCAGGTTGGCCGCCGTGGTGGACTTGCCGACGCCGCCTTTGCCCGATGCCACTGCAACGATGTTCTTGATGCCCTTGAGCGGCTTCAGGCTCTGCTTGACGGTACCCGGGGCCACGGCCCATCCGACTGCGACATCGGCGTGCCCGACTCCCGCTTCCTTCTCCAGCCGGGCCTTGACCCACGCAGCCAGGACCGGCGCGTAGTGGCTGGCCGGGTACCCGAGCTCAATCTCGACGCGCACGCCCCCGTTCACGGGACGGACGCCCTTCACGACGCCGGCCGTCACCAGGTCGATGCCATAGTGCGGCTCCACGATCGAGCCCAGGCAAGTGGTGACAGCAGTCTCGGGCGACGCGTTCATGGCGGGCAAGTGGGCTCCATCAGTTAAGGAATTGCGCGGGGGCGGCATTGTATCCGGCCGGCAGGCGGCAGGCGAACGCCTCCGCGTCGCGACGAAACAGGGCGGGCCCCTCAAACGCCCGGCGGCACCCAAGGGATTTCCCAAGGGAGTCCCCGGCGCGGCAGGATGGCATGGCATAATGCCGAGAGTGCCTCGTTCATTGGGGAGCTGTGGTTGCCAGCGCTGGCAAGCGCTGGCAAGCGGGGAACTTGTTGCCGGGAAAACGCCGACGCAGCCCCGTCATGGAGAGATAACGAGACGATTTGATGAGTTTTTTTGCCAATTTCAGAGCGGATTCCCTGATCGAGAAGATCAGGGCGTTAGGCGATCCCGGTCACCCAGAGGCTCAGGGTGCCTTTGCCAAGCTCCTGAAGCTCGGTCCGAGCGCGATCCCGAAAATCGTCGAGGCGTTGGCCACCGCCGACAAGAACGAAACCCTCGCCTACGTCGATGTCCTGACCCGGATGATCGACAACAAGACCTTCCTGGTGGTGGCTGAAGGCCTGAGCAACGACAATCCGCGCGCCGTGAAGGCCATTGCCTGGGCGCTGACTTCCAGCCGCAATTACACCCCGCAACTGCTGCTCGATCTGCTGACGAAACCGGGTATTTCAAAGCCCGCCGTCATGGACATCCTGGCCTCGCAGAAGGGACGCCTGAGCGTCCGTGAACTGCTGAACCACGCCTACAACCAGGAAGCGGGCGAAAAGGCTTCCCTGTTCCGCATCATCGGCGAAATCGCGGACGAGAGCTCGGTGCTCGAGCTGATCAGCCGGGTCGAGGGCAAGGACCCCATCGCCCGCATGCACATCATCAACATCCTCGCGCGATTCAACCGCGCGGACGTCGCCAAGGCAATCCAGACGCAGCTCAAGGACCCGAACAAGTTCATCCGCCAGGCGGCGCTGAATGCGCTGCTGAAGATGGACGGCCCCCTCGATGTGGGGCCGGTCTGCGAGCTGCTGCGCGACGCGGACATGGAAGTCCAGGCCCGTGCGGTCGATGTGGTGATTCGCGCCCGCAACCCGGACACGATGAAGCACCTGGTGCCCGTACTCAAGGACGAGAACGAATACGCGCGCCGCGCCGCCGTCGAGGTCCTGAACGAACTCGGCACGGCACGCGACATCAAGCACCTGCTGCAGGTGATCCGCGATGACGACTGGTGGGTGCGCAGCCGCGCAGCGGATGCGCTTGGCAAGATTGGCGGCCCGCGTGTCGTGGATGCGGTGCTTGAGCTCGTGCGTGACGAAGACGAGGAAGTCCGTCGCGCCGCGATCGAGATCCTGAACCAGACCAAGGACGAGCGCGCCGTCAATTCCTTGATCGAGGCCACCCGCGACAAGGACTGGTGGGTGGCGGAGCGCGCGGTCGATGCACTGGCCGAAATCGGCAGCAAGCGGGCGGTGCCCGCCCTCCTCGAGATGCTGGGTTCCAACAACACGCGGTCCCTGCCCGCCGTGGCCCGCGCGCTCGGCAAGCTGGGCGACGTCAAGGCCGTGGAGCCGCTGCTGAAGCTGCTCGAGCACCCCGAAAGGGAAATCAAGGTCGAGGCGATGAACGCCCTCGCCCGCCTCGCGGACGACCGCCGCGCGGACAGCATCCGCTCGTATATCCATGCCGCCGGCTCGAGCAGCGACGAACACACGGTCACCCACGCCGCATTGGTTGCGGTGGAGGAGATCGACAGCCGCTTCTCGAGCACTGCGGTCGCCGCCCAGCAGCAGTCGACGCGGATGGCGCCGACACCGGCGGAGGCCGCCAAGACGCTGCTCGTCGAGAAGGCCGACATCGCAGCGATCGTCAAGAAGGCGGAAGACGCACAGAAGCTCGACATCTCGACGCTGAAATCGGGCGATGTCATCGAAGGACGCTACAAGTACATCGAGAAGATCGGCAAAGGCGCGTTCGGCACCGTGGTGCTGGTGGAAGACACGGTCGTCGAGGAACGGCTCGTCCTCAAGTTCCTCAACCCGAGCGTCTCCCAGGACGAGGAGATGATGAAGCGGTTCGTGCACGAATTGCGCTACTCACGCAAGATCACGCACAAGAACGTCATCCGCATCTACGACTTCCTGTACATGCGCGGCAACTACGCCATCTCGATGGAGTACTTCCCGTCCCACACGCTGGGCGGCGAGATCGTCAACGAAAAGGCGATGCCGCTGAAGAAAGCGCTCCAGTACGGCTGCGATATCGCCACCGGCATGATCGTGGCCCACCAGGCCGGCATCGTCCACCGCGACTTGAAGCCTGCCAACATCCTGATCAACGACGAAGGCCTGCTCAAGATCGTGGACTTCGGCGTGGCGGCCGCCCACAAAGAAGGCGACACGCAGCTGACCAAGACGGGCTATGTCATCGGTTCGCCCAAGTACATGGCGCCGGAACAGATCCTGGGCAAGAAGGTCGACGAACGCGCGGACATCTACAGCCTGGGTGTCATCCTCTACGAAATGGTGACCGGACAGGCGCCCTACAGCCGCGGCGACCATATGTCCGTGATGTACCAGCACGTGCAGGGCAAGGCCCGCCCGCCCATCGAGATCAATCCGGCCATCCCGAAGGAGCTGTCGGACGTCGTCGTCAAGGCCATGTCAGTGGACAAGACCAAGCGTTTCCAGAGCATGGACGAGATCCGGCTCACCCTGGAGAAGTTCCTGTAGGCAGGAATTGTTCGGCGAACGTTTCCGGACGGATTCCCCTGTTCCGGTCGCCAGAGTTGGCTCACCCGCCTTATAACCTGTAGGCTTGGAATTACGCGCTAGTAGTTCCCCCTGACGACCTATGTCCCGAATCGACGCGTTTCTCAAGCTCGGCACCGACCAGGGTTGCTCGGATATCCATTTCGCCGTGGGCATCCCGCCGATGCTGCGAATGTATGGCGACCTGATGCCGATCAAGTTCCGCGACCTGAGCCAGGCCGAGCTTGAAGGCTACCTGTACGAGATCGTCACCAAGGCACAGCAGGACCACCTGAAGAAGGGACTGGACCTCGACTTTTCGTACGTGTCGATTAATGGCGGCCGGTTCCGCGTCAACGTGTTCCGCAAGGACACGGGAATTGGCGCCACGTTCCGGGCCATTCCGACCGAAGTGCCAACGCTCGACCGCCTGAACCTGCCGCCGATCATCCGCAAGCTGTGCGACAACCACCAGGGCATGATCCTGGTCACGGGTTCCACGGGTACGGGCAAGTCGACCACGCTGGCCGCGATGATCGACCACCTGAATACCAACCGAAAGCTGAACATCGTCAGCCTCGAGGACCCGATCGAATTCGTCCATCGCAGCAAGCAAAGCCAGGTGATCCAGCGCGAGCTGAACACCCACCTGCCCTCGTTTGCCGAGGGCGTGCGGGCCGCAATGCGCGAAGATCCGGATGTCATCCTGGTCGGCGAATTGCGGGACGCGGACACCATCCGCTGGGCCATGACTGCTGCCGAAACCGGGCACCTCGTGCTGGGCACGCTGCATACAACCGGCGCGGTCAAGACGATCGATCGCATGATCGATGCGCTGCCGGCCGATGAACGCGAGCAGACGAAGAGCTTTCTGTCGCAGAGCCTGCTCGCCGTCATCACGCAGGTGCTGATCAAGACGCCCGATCAGCGCGGCCGCAAGGCCATCTGCGAAATCATGGTGGTCACCCGGGCCATCGCGAAGCTCATGATGACCGACCAGACGCACCAGATCCTGACGCAGCTGCAGACCGGCAAGGACCTCGGCATGCAGACAATGGACATGGCATTGCTCGCTGCCGTCCAGGCGAAGGAGATCGACGCGGATGACGCGTATGGCTACGCCAACGACAAGCGGGTGCTGTCGCGCTTCGTGACCGACACCGAAATCCTGCCGAAGCTCGACCTGGCGCCCAGTGGTTGACCTTAAGGGCCAACCCAAGCAATCCCATGAGCACGTCCAACACCACCATCAAGTCCGGAATCACGGCGGCCCCGGCCCCTCCCGCCGGGCCGAAGCGCATCGACGAGTTTCTCAAGGACGTCCTGATGAAGAACGGGTCCGACCTGCACTTCATCGCTGGCGACCCTCCGCGTATCCGTCTGTATGGCGAGCTGCATCCGCTGCGACCGGAGGCAATGACCGCGCAGTTCGTTCAGGAAGTCCTCATGGAGATCATGCCTCCGGCGGCAAAGTTGCGGCTGGAGCAGCACCACGGCGCGGACTTTGCGTACCTCATCCCGGGCGTATCGCGGTTCCGCGTAAACGTCATGAGGCAACTGAACGGCCTGGGTGCCGTCTGCCGGGCCATTCCGTCCAAGGCACTGACCCTCGATGAACTCGCGATGCCGGAAGCCGTGCGCGCCCTGTGCCGCACCAATCAGGGGCTGATCCTCGTCACCGGCAAGACCGGTTCAGGGAAGTCGACCAGCCTCGCCGCGATGATCGATGACATCAACTCGCGCGAGAAAGGCCACATCCTGACCATCGAGGACCCGATCGAGTTCGTGCACACCCGCAAGCAATGCCTGATCAGCCAGCGCGAGATCGGCACGCACAGTCCGTCGTTCTCGACCGCATTGCTCTCCGCCCTGCGCGAAGACCCGGACGTCATCCTCGTCGGCGAATTGCGCGACTACGAGACGATGAGCATTGCGGTCACTGCGGCGGAAATGGGCATCCTGGTGATGGGCACGCTGCATACGAACGGCGCGGCTGCCACGGTCGACCGCATGGTGAATTCGTTCCCGGCGGACAAGCAGTCGCACGTCCGCGCGATGCTCTCCACGTCACTTCGTGGCGTGATTTCGCAGCAGCTCATTCCGCGCGCGAGCAAGAAGGGCCGCGTGGCCGCCCTTGAGATCATGGTGAATACGCCGGCGGTCGCGAACCTGATCCGCCAGGGCAAGCTCGACCAGCTCGAGAACACCATGCAAAGCGGCGCCCAGCACGGCATGCGCGTCATGGATTCGGCCATCCAGGAACTGCTCGACAAGGGCGTCATCAATGGCAAGGAAGCCTACAAGAAGGCCATCAACAAGACGAAGTTCGAGCACCTCAAGGACATGGGCTGAGAGCGGGCCAAATGCTCGCGGCGACGGGCGACTAGCGACTAGTGATTGGAAAGTAGCCAAAGCCGTCGATGCGGACCCACCCCGAATCGCTGATCGCTAATCGCCAATCGCTTTCCCTTCCCATGCCATAATCGCGGCCCCTGAAGCCGCCGATACCGCGCCACGCCCCCATGCCCGCCCCGCGACGCCTGTTCGTTACCACCGCCCTGCCCTACGCCAATGCGCCCCTGCACATCGGCCACATAATGGAATACATCCAGGCCGACGTCTGGGTCCGGTTCCAGCGACTCAAGGGCAGCGAGGTCCACTTCGTGTGCGCCGATGACGCGCACGGCGCCCCGATCATGCTCAAGGCAGAAGGCGAAGGCATCACACCGCAGGCCCTGGTCGCGAGGATCGCCGCAGGCCGGCCGCAGTACCTCAAGGGCTTTCACATCAGCTTCGACTACTGGCATTCCACGGACAGCCCGGAGAACGTCGAGCTGTCGCAGGACATCTACCTACGGCTCAAGGCTGCAGGCCTGATCTACAGCAAGCCTGTCGAGCAGTTCTACGATCCCGTGAAGAACATGTTCCTCGCGGACCGCTACATCAAGGGCGAGTGCCCGAAGTGCCACGCGAAGGACCAGTACGGCGATGCTTGCGAAGTCTGCGGCACCGTCTACGCGCCAACCGACCTCGTGAATCCCTATTCCAGTCTGTCGGGCGCCGAGCCCGTCCTCAGGACGTCGGACCACTATTTCTTCAAGCTCTCCGATCCGCGCTGCGCGGACTTCCTGAAATCCTGGATCGACGAGCCCGGGCACTTGCAGGCGCAGGTCGCGAACAAGGCCCGCGAGTGGCTCGAAGGCAAGGCGGACCGGCCGCTCGGCGACTGGGACATCTCGCGCGACGCCCCCTACTTCGGCATTCCGATTCCCGATGCACCGGGCAAGTTCTTCTATGTGTGGCTGGACGCACCCGTGGGGTACCTCGCCAGCTTCCGCAAGTACTGCGAGCTGAAAGGCATGGACTTCGAGGCATTCCTGAACGCGCCGGGTACGGAGCAGGTGCACTTCATCGGCAAGGACATCATCTATTTCCACACGCTGTTCTGGCCCGCCATGCTCAAATTTGCGGGCACACCGTACAAGGTGCCTGACAACGTCCATGTGCACGGCTTCCTGACGGTGTCAGGCGAAAAGATGTCGAAGTCCCGCGGTACCGGCATCAGCCCGCTCAAGTACCTCGAACTCGGCATGAATCCCGAATGGCTGCGTTACTACATTGCCGCCAAGCTCAATGCAGGGGTCGAGGACCTCGACTTCAATCCGGATGACTTCGTCGCACGCGTGAACAGCGACCTCGTGGGCAAGCTCGTCAACATCGCGAGCCGCTCCGCCGGATTCATCAGCCGGCACTTTGGCGGGCAGCTCGCGGCAACGCTACAGGACCCAGCGCTGCAGTCCGACTTCGCCACGGCTGGCAAGCACATCGCCGATCTGTACGAGACCCGCGACTTCGCCGCCGCCATCCGCGAGATCATGGCTCTCGCCGATCGCGCGAACCGCTACGTCGATGACAACAAGCCGTGGCTACTCGCGAAGGACCCTGCAAGGCTCGCCGATGTCCAGGCCGTGTGCACGCAGTCGCTGAACCTGTTCCGCCTCCTGGCGATCTACCTGCAACCCGTGCTGCCGGTGATGGTCGCCCAGGTGGAGACATTCTTCCAGGCCAAGCCGTTTGCCTGGAGCGATGCAGCCCACCCGCTGCTCGGCACCAGGATCAACGAATACGCACCGCTGGCCACTCGCGTGGATCCGAAAGTCATGGATGTCCTGTTCGGCTTGCCGGCCGAAGTCGCGCCGCCCGCTCCTGCGCCTCCTGCCGCGCCCGTCGCCGTGGCTGCTCCGGTCAAACCGGCGGAACCCGGCGCAGCTGAAATCACGGTCGAGGAGTTTGCGAAGATCGATCTTCGGATCGCCCGCATTGCCAAGGCCGCAACCGTGGAAGGGGCAGACAAGCTCCTGCAGCTGACGCTCGACCTTGGGAATGGCGAGCGCACCGTTTTTGCCGGCATCCGTTCGGCCTATGCACCGGAAGCCCTGGTGGGTCGCCTGACCGTGGTCGTGGCCAACCTGAAGCCCCGCAAGATGCGCTTCGGCACGTCCGAAGGCATGGTGCTTGCCGCGGGCCCGGGCGGACAGGACATCTTCCTGCTATCGCCCGACACCGGTGCGCAGCCCGGCATGAAGGTGAAGTAGCACTTTGGCCACAGATGACAGCCAGATCAGGAAGGCAGTGACCCCAACCCTGACCGCAACATCACCGCACGCGCCAGAGCCCAAGTCATCTCAAGCCTCCAGCCCGTAGCCTTCCCCATGTCCGACCTGCTCCTTGTCGTCATCGGAACAGTGGTCGTGAATCATCTGGTGTTGGTCGGACGTCGCCTCCCAACCGCGACGGCCGATCCCCCGGACCCGTTCGCTGCAGAGGCGAGCCTGGCGCTAGCGTCCGCACTCACCCTCCTCGTCGGCGCCGGAATCATGCTGCCCCTCGATCGCCTGGTACTGGCCCCGCTCAAGATGGAAGCAGTACGCGTGCTTGCCATGATCGCCTGCAGTGCGGCTGCCGGAAAAGGGCTGTCATGGATCATGAGTTCTGCCACCAGCGCACCATCCAAAGCGCCCCACGCCATCCTCGCCATCGCCAACGGTGCGGTGCTGGGGGTGGCATTCCTGCAAGCGACAGTCGACAGCAGTCCGGGTGATGCCCTTGTCGGTCTCGCTACGCTCGCCGCCGGTTTCGCCGCGCTGGTGTTGGCCGGCGGAGAAGCATTCCGGCGAATCGACCACACTTTCGTCCTTGCAGCATTTCGCGGCACACCGCTCATGCTGATTGCGGCAGGGTTGGCCGCCCTTGGGTTGCTTGGGCTCGCAGGATAAATCGGTGCCACCCGTCGTATTGCTCAGCGGCGCCGCCTTCGTCCTGGCCCTGTTGGGTGCGTGGGTCATGCAGCGGCGCTCGCCCGGGGAGCAGAACGATGAGCAGACACTGATCGACCAGGTCGACGCGCTCTTGCCGCAAACACAATGCGGCCAATGCACGTTCACGGGTTGCAGGCCCTACGCCACGGCGATGGTCCGCGGGGAAGCCGACATCAACCAATGTCCGCCGGGCGGGCACGCCACGGCAGCGCGGCTGGCACGATTGCTTGAGCGCCCGTCGAAACCCGTCGATCCGGTTTTCGGCGATCCTCTCGCGCCTCCGCTCGTCGCCTACATTCTTGAAGAGCTCTGTATCGGCTGTGCACGCTGCCTGCCAGCGTGCCCGGTCGATGCCATTCTC
This sequence comes from uncultured Pseudomonadota bacterium, assembly GCA_903884105.1. Classification (GTDB taxonomy): domain Bacteria; phylum Pseudomonadota; class Gammaproteobacteria; order Steroidobacterales; family Steroidobacteraceae; genus CAIUGU01. The sequence continues at coordinate 71,080 of CAISDJ010000082.1, forward strand.
GGCGCCGCCAGGTTCACTCACACCGTCATCGCGGCCGACTGCACGGGCTGTAAGCTCTGCATCGCTCCGTGCCCGGTGGACTGCATCGAAATGCGCCCCGTTGTTCACCTTGCGGCCCCGCACTGACACTCGCATGGAAGTGACCATTGCCACTGGCAGACAGCGGGGCGTGCGCCTCATCGGAGCCGCGCAGCGCTCCGCGGCGAGTGCGCCGAGCGCAGCCAGCGCACCGCCGCAGCTGGCGCTGTCGCTCGCTTTACCTGACGGGTCCTCGCTGGTCCCTGTCGTCCGCATCGGGGAATATGTGCGGCTGGGACAGGTGGTTGCCTGGTCGCCCGATTGTGAGGGCACCCCGCTGCACGCATCGGTATCGGGGCAAGTGTCGGCCATCGAACTTCGCGATGCCATCGGCATGTCAGCCAGAATGCCAGCCATCGTCATCGACAACGACGGCCGAGATGAGCGCGATCCCGGCTTGATTCCTGTCGCCGACTACACGCTGCGCTCGGCGGAAGAATTGCTGGCGCGCATCGAAGCCGGCGGAATCGTAGGCTTGGGGGGCGCTGCGTTCCCGACGCACCTCAAGCTCGCACCCACTCCCTCGACCCCCGTCGAAACGCTGGTCATCAACGGCGTCGAGTGCGAGCCCGGAATCCAATGCGACGACATGCTGATGCGTTACCGCGCCGAATCCATGCTTTTCGGCGCACAGGTCATGCTGCACATCGTGGGCGCAGGCCGCTGTGTTATCGCCATCGAGGCGGACAAACCCGAGGCCATCGCCGCGACGCGCACGGCAGTCAAGGCTGCAGGCGACGCACGACTCAGCGTCGCCATTGTTCCCACGTATTACCCCGCGGGCGGTGAGCGACAACTGATCGAGTTCCTGTTCGGTACGCAAGTCCCTGCCGGCGGCCTGCCACGCGATGTCGGGGTCGTCTGTCAGAACGTCGGTACCGCAGCCGCCATCGCCACGCTGATCCGCACCGGCGAGCCGCTGGTCAGCCGGCTCGTCACGGTCACAGGCCTGGGCGTGGCCTTCCCGCGCACGCTTGAAGTTCGCCTCGGCACTCCCCTTTCGCATCTGATCGAGGAATGCGGCGGCTACACGCCCGACATCACTCGCCTGATTGCCGGCGGCATGATGATGGGAGTCGCCCTGCCTCACGATGCGCTTGCCGTCGCCAAGACGACCCATTGCGTGATTGCAGCGACTGCGGCTGATCTCGTGCCTCGCGGCCCTGCGATGCCCTGCATCCGCTGTGGTGACTGCGCAGAGGCCTGTCCCTCACACTTGCTTCCCCAGGAGCTCTACCGTCACGCGGTTGAAGAAGATGACGCTGGTCTCGCCCGCTTCGGCATTACGGACTGTATCGAGTGCGGCTGCTGTGACGCTGTCTGTCCGAGCCAGCTGCCGCTGGTCTCGGTGTTCGGCGCAGCCCGACGACAGTTGCAGGTCAATACAGTCACGACGGAGCGCCGGGATCTTGCGCGGCAACGATTCAATGCCCACACGCAGCGCCTCGCCGTGGAGCAGGCAGAGCGTCAGCGACGACTGAAGGAGCGGCGCCCGGCAGGACGCAAGGACGAATGAGGCACTTCCCGACTGCGCCCGCCCCGCATCAGCTCCGCGCTGGCAGTGTCAGGCGAATCATGCTGCTCGTCCTGGCCATGCTGGTGCCCGCTGCCGCGGCGGACGTCTTTTGGTTTGGCCCAGGCCTTCCGATCCAGATTGTCATTGCATCACTCTCTGCGCTGCTCGCGGAGAGCGTGATGCTCGCGCTACGCCGGGAACCGTTGCAGCCGTCGCTGGGTGATGGCAGCGCTCTGGTGACGGCTGCCCTGCTTGCGTTCGCCCTGCCCCCGCTTGCACCGTGGTGGGTGGCGGCATGCGGCAGTGCGTTCGCCATCGTGTTTGCCAAACACCTGTTTGGCGGTCTGGGGCGCAACCTGTTCAATCCGGCGATGGCCGGATTTGCATTGCTGTTGCTGACGTTTCCGGCTGAGATGTCGCGCTGGAGCATGCCAATTGTCGTTGCTTCCCATCATCTCGGCTTCACGGACACGTTGACGACGATCTTCACGGGCGTGCCTCCCGTCGCGTGGGATGCAATCTCGTCAGCCACGCCGCTCGACGCAGTCCATAGCGGCCTGAAAACCGGGGCGACGTTGCAGGAAGTCCTCGCCCGGACATCGACTGCCCATTCCGCTTCGATATGGTCATCACTCGGTATCCTGTTGGGTGGCCTTGGCTTGCTCGGTCTGCGGATCATTCGCTGGCCCAGTCCCGTGTCCATGCTGGCCGCGGTGGTCGTCTCGGCGGGGTTGCTGAATGCCATCGATCCGGGAACGTATCCCGGCGTGCTGTTCCACCTCACCTCGGGCGCCACGTTGCTGGGAGCGTTCTTCATCGCGTGCGATCCCGTCACCACCGCCGCCAGCCATCGGGGTCGACTATGGTTCGGTGCGGGCGTGGGCCTCTTGACGGTCGTGATCCGCAGCTGGACCGCGTATCCGGACGGGATTGCGTTTGCCGTGCTGATCATGAACCTGTTCGTACCCCTGATCGATCGCCTTACCGTACCGCGGATTTATGGACACGCACGCTAGCTCCGCATCCCCACGTGCGCCGCGACAGCGACAAGCCTTCGCGTTTGCGTTGGTCGTGGCAGTGGTCGTGGGGGGGCTGGGGCTGATTTCAGAGCGCTACCGGGAGAGGCTCGACCGCAATTCAGAGGTGTGGCTCGCAGACCGTATCAACATGATGCTGCCGCCAGGGAGCTTCGACAATGACCCTGTCGCCGATGTGGTCTCCGTACGCTCGCCCGACTTGCTCGGCAGCGAACACGCCGTTCCCGTGTATCGCGCCCGGCGAAGAGCCTCGCCGACAGCGGCTGTCATCGCTTCCGTCGCGCCGGACGGCTACGGAGGTCCCCTGCGATTACTGGTTGCCGTCGACTACGATGGCAAGATCCTTGGCGTGCAGGTGATCGAGCACCACGAGACACCAGGCCTGGCCGACCCGTTCGTCACATCCGGTTCGGACTGGTTGCAGAACTTCGTCGGCCGACGTCTGACAGAGTCAGGTGACGCGCTTTCCGCCTGGAGGTTGCGCAAGGACGGCGGCACCTTCGACCACATCAGCAGCGCCTCGGTGACACCTCGAGCCCTGCTGCGCGCCGTCGAGAAGACCCTCGAGTACTACAACGCCCATCGGGAAGCGCTGTATGCTGACGACCACCCCTGAACAGGACCCCCGATTGTATCCTCCGCTATCCCAACGCCTAGGCAATCCCGACATGCCAGCGCTGGCACTCTGCTTGTGCACGCTGCTGGGCGCCGGCGTCTCCATCACCACGGCGACAGCCATCGCCGGCTCCCTGTTACTGTCGCTGGTCATCACTGCCCTGCTTTACGCATTCACCCGCTCCCTCGTCGGCGGCGACCTGCAGAACGCGCTCGTCATCGTGCTCTTCGCCGGAGTGGCGTCGGCGCTGGACCTGATGAGTGCGATCGCATGGCCCCGGCTGCATGCTCCTGTTGCATCGTGGCTGCCGCTCCTCGCCGCCGCGGGCGTCCTGTTGCCACAGACTGGCCTCATGCCGGTGGGCCAATCTTTCTCGCGCTCGATCAGGAACGCCGTGTACACCGGGGCAGCCATGTTGGCGTTGGCCATTTGCACCGGCAGCCTGTACTCGCTCCTTGGCGGCGCGACTGCATGGCCCATTGGATTGCTGCTCCTCGGCCTGCTCATCGCGACCTGGAACGCAATCAGCGCGCGGCGGGCGCTGCCGTGAGTCCCGCCAAGCGCAGGGAGTTCTTCAAGCGCCTGCAGGTGGCGACACCGAAGCCCACGACGGAGCTTGCATACGAGTCACCGTTCCAGTTGCTGATTGCCGTAATCCTGTCGGCGCAGGCCACCGATCGCAGTGTCAACCTTGCGACGCCAGCGCTGTTTGCCCAAGCCCCCACACCCCAGTCGATGCTCGACCTCGGTCTCGACAAGGTCACGCGCTGCATCCGGACCATCGGCCTGTTCAACACCAAGGCCAGGAACGTCATCGCAACGTGCCGACTGCTGGTGGAGCGTCACGGCGGAGAGGTGCCGGATCACCGCGAAGCCCTCGAGGCCCTGCCTGGCGTCGGACGCAAGACCGCGAACGTCATCCTCAATACCGCCTTCGGTCATCCGACGATCGCCGTCGACACGCATCTTTTCCGGCTCGCCAATCGCACCGGCCTCGCTCCGGGCAAGGATGTGCTTGCCGTCGAACGAGCGCTGCTCAAAAACGTGCCGGACGAGTACAAGCTGGATGCGCATCACTGGCTGATCCTGCACGGCCGTTATGTGTGCAAGGCCCGCAAGCCTGAATGTGAGCGCTGCGTGGTTTTCGACCTGTGCGCCTATCCGCAGAAGCATTCACCCGGCGAAAAGCGCGTACCCCCGCCTCGGCTGCCGCCAGCCAAGGCCCGCACGAAAGGCGCCAAAGCCCGCAAGGGCCGACAGTCTGCATAGGCGCCTCGAGCGGCCAGGCGCTATCGACGCTGCCCTGCGAACAGCTATTCTTAGCGGCCCCGCCCGCCACGAGACAGTGAGCCTGCATGCCCTTTTTCCACAACCAGAGTCGTGCCGAGCTCAGGCAAATGTACGTTGACGCATGGCGCAAGCGACGGGAGCAGCTTCCCGTGGAACCCGTGGAAGCCCAGATAGCGGACGTGATTCAGGACCATCCCGAATACCAGCCCGCGCTGGAACAGGGTGAGCTGGTCCTCGACAAAGACTTCCAGCCAGAAGCCGGCGCAACCAATCCCTTCCTGCACATGGGGCTGCACCTGGCCGTCCGCGACCAGATTGCCACTGATCGCCCGCCCGGCATCAAGGCGGCATTCGCCCACCTTGCCGCGAAGCACCCTTCCACCCACGACGCGGAACACGTTCTGATCGAACTGCTCGCCGAGGCGCTCTGGAATGCGCAGCGCAATGGACAAGCACCCGATGAACGCGCGTACCTGGCTCGCGTTCGCGATCAGTGCCGCGAATAGACAGCAGAAAGCCCGGCCCTCTCGCGACGACCGGGCTTTAGTATCCGCGTGAGTCTCAGCGCAGCAGCTGTGCCTTGAGGAACCCGCCGACATCTTCCGAGAACACCGATGCCTGCTCGATGTTGCCGAGGTGGGCGGCGCCCGCGATCTTGACGAACGTCGACCCCGGAATCCTGGCCGCAATCCCTTGCAGGTTGGCGAGCGGCGCAGCCTGATCATCGGCACCGGCCACGACGAGCGTGGGTACGCTCACGGCAGTCAGGCGATCGAGGAAATCAAGATTTTCGATGGCACGACAGCAGGCCACGAAGCCCGCGGTCTGTGTCTGCCGGATCAGGCCGGTGATCCATTCGACGGTCAGGGGCGACTTTAGGCGATAGTCCGGCGTGAACCAGCGGGCAAGGCTGCCCTCGATCTGCGTTTCCATGCCGCCCGCCGTTGCGCCGGCAATACGCTGCTGCCACATGCCCTTCAGCGCGTCCGGAGTCCTCGCATTGGTCTCGGCGAGCACGAGTGCAGTGAGTCGCTGCGGTGCGCGCAACGCCAACGCCTGTCCGATCATGCCGCCCAGAGACAGGCCGACGAACGCGGCCTTGTCGGCCTTCAGGAAGTCGAGCAGCCCAGTGACGTCATCTGCCATCTGGTCGAATCCGTACACGCCTTCCGGCGCCTTGCTCTGCCCGTGACCACGCAGGTCATAGCGAACGACCCGGAAGAATCGCGACCACACGGCCACCTGCAGGTCCCAGAACGACAGGTCCGTGGCCAGGGCGTGAGCCAACACGACAACCGGCGCGCCCGCCGGCCCGTCAATGCGTACATGCGTGCCGTTGTGGGTGAATTCGTTAGCAAGGCTCATGACACTCCATTTCCTCTCGTTTCGTTGTTGCCGCCCCCGGGGAACCCGGATCGAAGCGCGAATAGTAGCCCAACCGGCGAGTCGCCATTTCCAGCAGCAAGCGGCATTTGCTAGAGTCGCCGGCCTGTTTACAGCCGAGGCCCGAAGTCCATCATGTCCGCCAGCCACACCGCTTCCCATTCCGGCCCGAAATCCCCCATAAAACAGGAAGATGTGATCGTAAGCGTCGCCGACGCGCTGCAATACATTTCCTATTACCACTCGCCCGATTTCATCAAGGCCATGGCGGGCGCGTATGAGCGGGAAGAAAGCCCGGCCTCGAAGGACGCCATCAAGCAGATCCTGGTGAATTCGCGGATGTGCGCGGAAGGCCATCGTCCGATCTGCCAGGACACCGGCATCGTGACCGTGTTCGTGAAGGTCGGCATGAACGTCCGCTGGGACGCGACGATGAGCCTCACCGACATGATCAATGAAGGCGTGCGCCGCGCCTACAATCACCCGGACAACAAGCTGCGCGCGTCGATCGTCAATGATCCCGCGTTCGACCGCAAGAACACCCGCGACAACACGCCGGCCGTGATCCACATGGAAGTCGTCGCCGGCGACACGCTGGAGATTGGCCTGGCTGCCAAAGGCGGCGGCTCCGAGAACAAGGCCAAGCTCGCGATGCTGAATCCGTCCGACTCCATCGTCGACTGGATCCTGTCCGTCGTGCCGAAGATGGGCGCCGGCTGGTGCCCGCCCGGCATGCTCGGCATCGGCATCGGCGGCACCGCTGAAAAGGCCATGGTGCTCGCCAAGGAATCGCTGATGGACCCGATCGACATCCAGGAAGTCCGCGCGAAGCCGGAGAAGACGAAGATCGAGCAACTACGCATCGAGCTGCTCGACAAGGTGAATGCGCTCGGCATCGGCGCACAGGGGCTCGGTGGCCTGACGACCGTGCTCGACATCAAGATCAAGGACTATCCAACGCATGCGGCCTCCCTGCCCGTCGCAGTCATTCCGAACTGCGCAGCCACGCGCCATGCGCATTTCGTGCTTGATGGATCGGGCCCGGCGACGCTCGATCCGCCCGATCTCAACAACTGGCCGAAGCTCGAGTTCAAGGCTTCGCCGGATTCACGCCGCGTGAATCTCGATACGCTGACGGCCGCTGAAGTCACAAGCTGGAAGCCGGGTGAACGCCTGCTGTTGTCCGGCAAGATGCTCACGGGACGCGACGCGGCCCACAAGCGCATCAGCCAGTTGCTCGAAGCCGGCAAGCCGCTGCCCGAAGGCCTCGATTTCCGGAATCGCGTGATCTACTACGTCGGCCCCGTCGATGCCGTGGGCAATGAAGCGGTGGGGCCTGCGGGCCCGACCACCTCCACCCGCATGGACAAGTTCACCGAAATGATGCTGGGCCAGACCGGCCTCATCGCCATGGTCGGCAAGGCCGAACGCGGCCCGGAAGCCATCGAGGTCATCAAGAAATACAAGGCGGCGTACCTGATGGCCGTCGGTGGAGCGGCGTACCTCGTCTCCAAGGCGATCCGCAACAGCCGTGTCGTTGCATTTCCCGAACTCGGCATGGAAGCGGTCTACGAGTTCGACGTGCAGGACATGCCGGTGACGGTGGCGGTCGACTCGAGTGGCACCTCGGTCCATGACACCGGGCCGCGCGAATGGCAGGCGAAGATCGGCCGGATCCCGGTGACGGTGGCCTGAGCCACCGGCGATGAGCGCGGGTCCGCTGCCGCGCCCCACAGCTGCCGGCCCCGCGGCAGGCGGCGATCCGGCCCCCTGCCCCGAGCGCGGGCTGCTCTGGGCGCTGACGCTGCTGGCGCTCGCCGTGTCGCTTTGGCGGACCGAGGACCGGTTCACCTGGTTCCTGGAGACCGTGCCGGCGATGCTCGGGCTGGGGCTGATGTGGGCGACGCGCAGCGGATTCCCGTTGTCGCGGCTGCTCTACTGGCTGATCTTCGTGCACTCGCTGGTGCTGATCCTCGGCGGCACCTACACCTACGCGAAGGTCCCGCTGGGCGAATGGGCCAAGGACTGGTTCGGCTTCACCCGCAACCACTACGACCGGATCGGGCACTTCATGCAGGGCTTCGCGCCGGCGGTGCTGGTACGCGAGCTGCTGGTGCGGCGCTCGCCACTGGCCGGCAGCCGCTGGCTCGCACCCCTGGTCTTCTGCGCCTGCCTGGCGTTCTCGGCCTTCTACGAGCTCATCGAGTGGTGGAGCGCGCTGGCGGTCGGCGAGGACGCCGAGGCCTTCCTCGGCACCCAGGGCGATCCCTGGGACACGCAGACCGACATGTTCCTCGCCGCGATCGGAGCGATCGTGGCGCTGTGGCTGCTGCCGCGCCTGCATGACCGGCAGCTCGCCGGCGAGCGTCCGTCACGACCGTGACGAAGTGGGCATCGGATTTCCTGACACTCCGATGCTCGGCGCGCGCCTCGTCCGCAGCGCTCCGAACGCAAGCCCCTGATCCCTAGGCACATTCTGCTCGCTGGCACGCCGCGTGCATGGCACCGTGCATGGCCGCGTCTGCGCGCGGCCTGCACTTCGCGCTCGGGACGCAGCCAACGAGGCGTCCCGTTCAGAGGAACGCTTCGGCGTTCCTCTTTTCTTTTGTGCGCTGCCGAGCCGTCAGCCCAGCGCCGCGATGC
>CAISDJ010000083.1 GCA_903884105.1 uncultured Pseudomonadota bacterium
CGCGCGCCATTTGCATGCGGTGGTAAGGCCTACTCTGCATGATGCCACGTGCCCTTCGACATGCCCTTCCGCAACTGCGTTATTGTGCCCCTTGCCCGCGCTCCGCGTCCAACTTGCGTCTGGCTTCTACTATCGCGTCGACCCCGGCGTCACGATCACGATCGGCAATAACGACCCTGAAACTAACTCCCCCCCCATCGCGCTCACAATTCGTGCGTGCCCTGGGCTCCCGAGCGAGGTGTATGCGGGGAAGGCTCGGAAGCTTCCGATCCCCATCAAACCTCCGTACGCGCTGGCGTCCGATTTTGACATCCTTCGGATCCATCCGCCGACGCTGACGGGCCTGCCGAGCACGATCGGCCGGAAGTTCATCCTGACGGGGCTGAAGCTCGGCTCGGGCTCGTTCGGCGAGGTCTTCGTCGGGTTCGACAACGAGTCGCGAGAGAAGGCACGCGCTGTGCCGCGCGGCGATTGGCGGCGGCACACGGGGATAAGGGGGTATAGCGGGCTGCACTGCAGTGTCTCCAGTTCCATGCTATCTCCCTCCAGTTACCTAGGGTCAGAGTACTGCATAGTACCACTCATACAATAGCCCCTGCGCCCACTTGTGCCGCTCGTTACACAGCACGGCCGGGGTCTACCGACGCATTCCCGTGCTTGCCGGCTCGAAGCGACGGCCCTAGCCGGCCCTCGGTCAGCCGCCGAGTCGGCTGGCGTGCTCGCCGACGTTCTGCGTGTGGCCAAAGGTTGCGATCAAGCTCGAGCCGAAGGCGACCAAGAAGCTGCTGCAGCTCAACTTCGAGTCGAAGGTGTACAAACTGTACAGGCACACGTTCGGCATCCCGAGCATGCGCTGGTTCGGCGAAGCAGGCGAGTATAATGCCATGGTCAGCGACCTTCTGGGGCAGTCGCTCGAGTCGCTCTTCAGCATGTGCGGCCGGCGCTTCAGCCTGAAGACGGTGATTATGCTTGCACACCAGCTGCTGGAACGCATCGAGTCCGTCCACAAGCAGTCGTTCATCCACCGCGACCTCAAGCCGGACAACTTGCTGATGGGGCTGAACGAGAAGGCGACCATCGTGCACATCGTCGACTTTGGCCTGGCGAAGAAGTACCGCGATGTGAAGACCCTCGTGCACAAGGCGTCCAGCATGCGCGAGGACCTGACCGGCACGGCGCGCTACGCCAGCATCAACGCGCAGACCTTTCTGGAGCAGACGCGGCGGGACGACCTCGAGTCGATCGGGTATATCCTCGTATACTTCCTGCGCGGCTCGCTGCCGTGGCAGGGTATGCAGGCAAAGGACGACAAGGAGAAACATCGGAACATCCTCGAGAGCAAACGGAGCAACTCGCCTGAAAAGCTGTGCGCCGGACTCCCGCGGGAATTTGCTGCGTATCTGTCATACACTCGCTCACTCGCATTTGATGAGTCGCCCGATTATAGTAAGTGGCGCTCGCGCTTCGCCGCGCTGCTTGGCCAACATGGGTGGACACTCGACTGGAAGTTCGATTGGATGCAAGATGGCGGAAGAACTCTGCACAAATAGGGACGACTTTTTATCCTTGTACAGTAGTACGCAGAAGCTGATTATTTAGTTGAAAGTGGGATCCACGTGCACTGCCGCCGTGCCAGCAAGGTCCCAGCGCGTGGAGGACGAGCGCTCGCGCCGGGGGGTGCCTGTGGGCTCGGGACCGCCCGCGTTTGCTGCGGTTTGCTGCCCACTGGCAGGGCAACTTGAAGCTGGGTCCACATTGGCGCCTCGCTGGCAGCGGTGCCATTGGGACCGTGACTGCC
>CAISDJ010000084.1 GCA_903884105.1 uncultured Pseudomonadota bacterium
ACGCCTTGAACTCACCCCCGTGCAACCCCGCCATGACCTTCGTCAACGCCGCTGTCAGCGTCGTCTTGCCATGGTCAACGTGCCCGATCGTGCCCACGTTAACGTGCGGCTTCGTACGCTCAAATTTCTCTTTTGCCACGGCGGCGGTCCTCTGAAGATCTGCTGGTTACTAAGTAAGGGTTAACGGATATCTGACGGCAGCTGCATCACATGTGCTTGGTGATAGCAGCGGCAACATTGCTGGGCACTTCGACGTACTTGGAAAACTCCATGGTGTACGTCGCGCGGCCCTGGCTCATCGAGCGCATCGAGGTCGAATACGGGAACATTTCGGCGAGCGGCACCTCGGCGGTGACAACCTTGCCCGACACGGAATCCTCCATGCCGACGATCTGACCACGACGACGGTTGAGGTCGCCGACGATGTCGCCGTAGTAATCTTCCGGCGTCACGACCTCGACCTTCATGATCGGCTCGAGGATCACCGGCTTGGCGGCCCGCATCGCGTCCTTGAATGCCATCGATCCGGCAATCTTGAACGCCATCTCGTTTGAATCGACATCGTGGTACGAGCCGTCAAACAAGGTGATCTTGACGTCGACGACCGGATACCCCGCGAGCACACCGCTTTCGGTCGCTTCCTTGATGCCTTTGTCGACAGCGGGAATGAACTCGCGCGGAACCGAGCCACCGACGATGCCATTGACGAACTCATAGCCCTTGCCGAGCCCCGACGGCTCGAGCGTGATCCAGACGTGGCCGTACTGGCCGCGACCACCGGACTGGCGCACAAACTTGCCTTCCTGGTCGACCTTGGCGCGAATGGTTTCGCGGTAGGCGACCTGCGGCTTGCCAACGTTGGCCTCGACCTTGAACTCGCGCTTCATGCGGTCAACGATGATTTCGAGGTGCAACTCGCCCATGCCGGAGATGATCGTCTGCCCCGACTCCGGGTCCGTGTGCATGCGGAACGAAGGATCCTCTTTCGCCAGTCGCTGCAAGGCCAGCCCCATCTTTTCCTGATCGGCCTGCGTTCTAGGCTCAACGGCGACCGAGATGACGGGCGCGGGGAAATCAATCTTCTCGAGCTGAATGGCGCTGTCCGGGTCGCAAAGCGTGTCACCCGTAATCACATCCTTCAGCCCGACTGCGGCGGCGATATCGCCAGCGCGCACTTCCTTGATCTCGCTACGCTCGTTCGCGTGCATCTGCAGGAGGCGACCAATCCTCTCCGACCTGCCCTTGCCCGGGTTGAGCACGGTGTCGCCCGAATTCAGCACGCCCGAATAGACGCGAAAGAAGGTCAGGTTGCCAACGAGGGATCACTCAGGATCTTGAAGGCGAGCGCTGCAAACTTCTCGTCGTCGCTGGCCTTGCGGCTTCCCTCGGAACCGTCCGGCTTGAGCCCCTTGACCGCCGGCATCTCGGTCGGCGCGGGCATGTACTCGATCACGGCATCCAGCATCGCCTGGACGCCCTTGTTCTTGAAGGCCGAGCCACACATGGTGAGCACGATCTCGTTCCTCAGGGCGCGCTCACGCAAGCCCTGCTTGATCTCCGCCACCGAGAGCTCCTCGCCTTCGAGGTACTTGTTCATCAGCTTTTCGTTGGCCTCGGCCGCGGCCTCGATCAACTTCGCGCGCCATTCGTCACTGAGCGCCTTCATGTCGGCAGGAATCTCGCGATATTCGAATTTGGTTCCCTGGGTGGAGTCGTCCCACCAGATCTCTTTCATCCGGATCAGGTCGACGACGCCGACAAACTTGTCCTCGGCGCCAATCGGCAATTGCAGCGAAACGGGATTACCGCGCAGGCGGCTCCTGATCTGGTCAACGCAGCGCAGGTAGTTGGCCCCGGCGCGATCCATCTTGTTGATGAATGCAATACGCGGGACCTTGTACTTGTTCATCTGCCGCCAGACCGTCTCGGACTGAGGCTGGACACCGGCCACCGCACAGAACACGGCCACGGCGCTGTCGAGCACACGCAGGGACCGCTCAACCTCGATGGTGAAATCCACGTGGCCGGGCGTGTCGATGATGTTGATGCGGTGCTCGGGGAAGTTGCCTTCCATCCCCTTCCAGACGCAGGTGGTCGCGGCGGCGGTGATCGTGATGCCGCGCTCCTGTTCCTGCACCATATAATCCATGACAGCCGCGCCGTCATGGACCTCCCCAATCTTGTGGGAGACACCCGTATAGAACAGGATGCGCTCGGTCGTCGTCGTCTTGCCGGCATCGATATGCGCGGAGATGCCGATATTCCGATAGCGCTCGATCGGGGTGGTGCGGGCCACGATCAAATCCTTCAGACCTGCATTACCAGCGGTAATGCGCAAACGCCTTGTTGGCGTCCGCCATGCGATGCACGTCTTCGCGCTTGCGCACCGCGGTGCCGCGATTCTCTGATGCATCCAGCAACTCGGCAGCGAGCCGCAATGCCATCGACTTCTCTGAGCGCGCCACGGCAGCCTCAATCACCCAACGCATCGCCAGCGTCTGGCGACGCGCCGTGCGGACTTCGACGGGAACCTGATAGGTTGCGCCACCGACACGACGGCTCTTCACTTCCACGGTCGGCTTGACGTTGTCGAGCGCCTGCGCGAGCACTTCGAGCGCCTGGTCAGCGGCCTTGCCGGACTTCTCGCAAATGCGGTCGACGGCATCGTAAACGATGCTTTCGGCGATCGACTTCTTGCCGCTGTCCATCACCATGTTGACGAACTTGGCGAGGAGGAGGCTGTTGAAGCGCGGATCCGGGAGGATGGTACGCGTGGGGGCTGAAGCTCTACGGGACATGATGGATTACCGTTTGACTGATGAGTGACTCGTGATCCGGAGGGCCTTGGCCTGACCCTCCCCGAATCAACAATGCCGTATCACAATGCTGCCTGTGGGCCCTCGTGGGCCCTTTTGGTTACTTGCCCTTCGGGCGCTTCGCGCCGTACTTCGAACGACCCTGGCGACGATCCGTGACACCGGCGCAGTCCAGCGTGCCGCGCACAGTGTGGTAACGAACACCTGGAAGGTCCTTGACGCGGCCGCCGCGGATCATGACAACCGAGTGCTCCTGCAGGTTGTGTCCTTCGCCACCGATGTAGCTGATGACCTCGAAGCCGTTGGTCAACCGGACCTTCGCAACCTTGCGGAGAGCCGAGTTCGGCTTCTTAGGGGTCGTGGTGTAGACACGAGTACAGACGCCCCGCTTCTGCGGGCACGCGGCGAGCGCCGGCACCTTCGTCTTGTAATTCGGCGATTTGCGGGGCTTGCGAACCAGCTGACTGACAGTTGCCATGTCGTTTCCTGAATGAGACACACGAATCCGGCCAAAAAATCCGGATCCACAGAAACACCGGGCCGCCCCCTTACAAGTCAGGGGGCGGCCCGATGGAAGTTATTGGATGGGCAGGCGGAACTCTTAGGCGCCGGCCAATCGAAGCCGCGGGATTTTAGAAACCGGCCCGCACACTGTCAACCTTAAGAATGAAGCGGTTAGCATCCACGGAGGTCCGCACCAACCCAAACCCGCCCCATCCCGAGCTCCAACCCATCTCTCCCGTCCGGGCTGGCAGGCGGGGCACCCCCCCTGCCGCCCGTCCAAACCATCGCTATTGCGCCGCCGTATCCTCGGCAGCCGAGGATTCCTCGGATTCCGGCAGGCCTCCGCCCACATCCATGAAGCCGCGACCCGCCCCGGAATCGGTGATGTTCCGACGCCGCTTGGCATGGAAGAACGTCCCCGTACCGGCCGGAATCAATCGGCCTACGATGACGTTTTCCTTCAACCCGCGCAGATCGTCCTTGAGGCCCCGCACCGAGGCTTCCGTCAGCACCCGGGTGGTTTCCTGGAACGAAGCCGCCGAGATGAACGATTCGGTCGCCAGCGACGCCTTGGTGATTCCCAGCAGCACCGGATCCCAGATCGCCGGCAACTTGCCCTGCCCACGCATCCTGTCGCCCATGTCCGAGACGCGTGAACGGTCAAGCTGTTCGCCCCTCAGGAACGGGGTATCGCCCGGATCGACGATCTGCACTTTGCGCAGCATCTGGCGAATGATCACCTCGATGTGCTTGTCGTTGATCTTCACGCCCTGCAGCCGGTACACGTCCTGGATTTCCCTGACCAAGTAATTCGCCAGTGACGACACGCCCTGCAGGCGCAGGATATCGTGCGGGTTGGGCTCGCCGTCCGCGATCACTTCGCCGCGGGCAACCTGTTCGCCTTCGAACACGTTCAGGTGGCGCCACTTCGGAATCAGCTCCTCGTGCTTTTCACTCTGAGCCTCGGTGATGATCAGGCGCCGCTTACCCTTGGTTTCCTTGCCGAAGCTGACCGTACCCGAGTATTCAGCCAGGATGGCCGATTCCTTCGGCTTGCGGGCTTCGAACAGATCCGCCACACGAGGCAGACCGCCCGTGATGTCGCGGGTCTTCGAGGACTCCTGGGGGATACGCGCGATGACGTCGCCGACGGACACCTTGGCACCGTCCTCGAGGCTGACGATGGCGCCCGTCGGGAGGGCGTACACAGCCGGGATGTCGGTGTTGGCGAACGTGACTTCCTTGCCCTTCGCATTGACCAGCTTCACGACCGGGCGCAGGTCCTTGCCCACGGAACCGCGCTGCTTCGGATCCATGACGACGGTGCTCGACAGACCCGTCACTTCGTCGACCTGGCTCGATACCGTGATGCCATCCATGAAGTCCTGGAACTTGATGAAACCCGCGACCTCGGTGACCACCGGATGGGTATGCGGATCCCAGGTCGCAAGCACCTGGCCTGCCACCGCGGCATCGCCATCGCTGATCGTGATCACGGCACCGTACGGAATACGGTAGCGCTCGCGCTCACGGCCGAACTCGTCAACCACGCCCAGTTCGCCGGAACGAGACGTCGCAACCCAATGGCCCTTCTCGTGGTGCACGCGCTTGAGGTTGTGCAGACGGATGGTGCCCGAACTCTTGATTTCCACGGCGTTGACCGCAGCCGCCCGCGATGCAGCACCACCGATGTGGAACGTACGCATCGTCAGCTGCGTGCCGGGCTCGCCGATCGACTGCGCGGCAACCACACCCACGGCCTCGCCGTGATTGATGCGGTGACCACGCCCCAGGTCACGGCCGTAGCACTGCTGGCACACGCCGTAGCGCGTGTCGCAATTGATGGGCGACCGCACCTTGACCTCGTCGACGCTCTCGCGCTCGAGTAGCTTGACCAACGCTTCGTCAATCAGCGTGCCAGCCTCGATGAGCACGGTGTTGGTGCCCGGCTTGAGCACTTCGACTGCAACGACGCGGCCGAGGACGCGCTCACCCAGACCCTCAACGACATCGCCACCTTCGACGATCGGATTCATCGTCAAGCCATGCGACGTACCGCAATCCGTCTCGGTGACGACCAGATCCTGTGCGACGTCAACGAGACGGCGGGTCAGGTAACCGGAGTTGGCGGTCTTGAGCGCCGTATCTGCGAGACCTTTGCGTGCACCGTGCGTCGAGATGAAGTACTGGTGGATGTTGAGGCCTTCACGGAAGTTGGCCGTGATGGGCGTTTCGATGATCGAGCCGTCCGGCTTGGCCATCAGGCCGCGCATGCCGGCCAGCTGGCGGATCTGGGCCGCCGAACCGCGGGCGCCGGAGTCAGCCATCATGAAGATCGAGTTGAATGACTTCTGCGTGGTCTGCTCGCCCTTCGCATTGATCACGTCCTCGACGCCGAGCTTGTCCATCATGGCCTTCGCCACCTGGTCGCTGGTACGCGACCAGATATCGACCACCTTGTTGTAACGCTCACCGTTGGTGACGAGTCCGGATGCGTACTGCTCCTGGATTTCCTTCACTTCCCGCTCGGCCGACGCAAGGATGCGTGTCTTCTGCTGCGGCACAACCATGTCGTCGACACCAACAGACACCGACGAACGCGTGGCGTAGTGATAGCCGGTGTACATGAGCTGATCGGCGAACACGACGGTTTCCTTGAGGCCAACCGTGCGATAGCAGGCGTTGATGACGCCGGAAATCGCCTTCTTCGTCATGTCGCGATTGACCGTGTCAAACGACAGGCCACGCGGCAGGATCTCGGACAGCAACGCACGCCCCACCGTCGTCGCGACAACGCGGCGCCGAGCCTGCAGGTCACCGGCCTCGTTGCGGACGTATTCCGTGACGCGGACGTGCACTTTTGCCTGCAAGTCGACGGCCCGTCCCTCGTACGCCCGATGAACCTCATGGACGTCCGAGAACCGCATGCCCTCGCCTGGGACGTTAACGCGTTCGCGGGTCATGTAGTACAAGCCCAGCACCACGTCCTGGGATGGCACGATGATCGGGTCGCCATTGGCAGGAGACAGGATGTTGTTGGTCGCCATCATCAGAGCGCGTGCTTCAAGCTGTGCTTCCAGCGACAGCGGGACGTGCACGGCCATCTGGTCACCGTCGAAGTCGGCGTTGAACGCCGTGCAGACGAGCGGGTGCAACTGGATGGCCTTGCCTTCGATCAGCACTGGCTCGAACGCCTGGATACCGAGACGATGCAGCGTCGGTGCGCGGTTAAGCAACACGGGATGTTCACGAATGACGTCTTCAAGAATGTCCCATACCTCGGGACCCTCACGCTCCACCATGCGCTTGGCAGCCTTGATGGTCGTGGCTTCGCCGCGCAACTGGAGCTTGGCGAAGATGAAGGGCTTGAAGAGCTCAAGCGCCATCTTCTTCGGCAGACCGCACTGGTGCAGGCGCAGCGTCGGCCCTACCACGATGACCGAGCGGCCAGAGTAGTCGACTCGCTTGCCGAGCAGGTTCTGCCGGAAGCGGCCCTGCTTGCCCTTGATCATGTCGGCCAGCGACTTGAGCGGACGCTTGTTGGTGCCCGTGATCGCGCGGCCGCGGCGGCCGTTGTCGAGCAACGCGTCGACCGCTTCCTGCAACATGCGCTTCTCGTTGCGCACGATGATGTCCGGTGCATTGAGCTCAAGGAGCCGGCGCAGCCGGTTGTTGCGATTGATGACGCGGCGATAGAGGTCGTTCAGATCGGACGTAGCGAAGCGGCCACCGTCAAGTGGGACGAGCGGACGCAGGTCCGGCGGTAGCACCGGGAGGACGGTGAGGACCATCCACTCAGGCTTGTTGCCGGATTCGAGGAACGACTCGATGAGCTTCAGTCGCTTCGTCAAGCGCTTGATTTTCGTCTCCGAGCTCGTTCCCAGGATGTCCTCGCGGATCTTGATGACTTCCGCGGGCAGGTCCATCGTATGGAGCAGCTCATGTACGGCTTCGGCACCCATTCGGGCGTCGAACTCGTCGCCATGCTTCTCGATCGCCTCGAGGTACATTTCGTCGGTCAGCAGCTGCCCGCGCTCCAGCTCCGTCATGCCCGGCTCGATGACCACGAAGGCCTCGAAGTACAGCACGCGCTCGATCTCACGCAGCGTCATGTCGAGCATCAGGCCGATGCGCGACGGCAGCGACTTCAGGAACCAGATATGCGCGGTCGGGCTGGCGAGCTCGATGTGCCCCATACGCTCGCGACGCACCTTGGACTGCGTCACTTCGACGCCGCACTTCTCGCAGACGACGCCACGGTGTTTGAGCCGCTTGTACTTGCCGCACAGGCACTCGTAGTCCTTTACCGGTCCGAAGATCTTGGCGCAGAACAGGCCATCTCGCTCCGGCTTGAACGTCCGGTAGTTGATGGTTTCCGGCTTCTTCACCTCACCGAACGACCACGAGCGGATCAGCTCGGGCGATGCGAGGCTGATCCGGATGGAATCGAAATTCTCCACCGGCGCCTGCTGCTTGAAAAACTTCAGTAGATCTTTCATGTCTTCACCTGCTGCTCGAGAAACGGTTGCCTTCCCGCTTCTGACTAAACCGTTGCGCCCATACTTCCCGCGTCATCAATCAGGACTGCTCGAGTTCCATGTTGATGCCGAGGGAGCGGATTTCCTTGACGAGCACGTTGAAGGATTCCGGCATACCGGCATCCATCTGGTGATTGCCGTCGACGATGTTCTTGTACATCTTCGTGCGGCCGTTCACGTCGTCGGACTTGACCGTCAGCATTTCCTGCAAGGTATAGGCCGCACCATAGGCCTCAAGCGCCCAGACTTCCATTTCGCCGAACCGCTGGCCGCCGAACTGCGCCTTGCCGCCCAGAGGCTGCTGCGTCACCAGCGAGTACGGTCCCGTGGAACGCGCATGCATCTTGTCGTCGACAAGGTGGTTCAGCTTCAGCATGTACATGTAGCCAACCGTAACCGGACGCGAGAACTTCTCGCCCGTGCGGCCGTCGTACAGCGTCGTCTGCCCGCTGAGCGGGAGATCCGCCAGCGCCAGCATGTGCTTGATTTCCTCTTCAGCCGCGCCGTCGAACACCGGGGTTGCCATCGGCACTCCCTTGCGCAGGTTGCCAGCCAACAACATGATCTCGGTGTCGTTCATCGACTCGAGATCGGCCTTCTGGCCACCCGTCTTGTTGTAGATGTCGTCCAGGAAGCCGCGGACTTCCGCCGTCTTGCGGCCCTCATCGATCATGCGACCGATCTTGTGGCCGAGGCCCTTGGCAGCCCAGCCCAGATGCGTCTCGAGGATCTGTCCGATGTTCATGCGCGAAGGCACGCCCAACGGGTTCAAGACGATGTCAACCGGCGTGCCGTCCTCGTTGTATGGCATGTCCTCGACCGGAATGATGGTCGAGACCACGCCCTTGTTGCCGTGCCGGCCAGCCATCTTGTCGCCTGGCTGGATGCGACGCTTCACGGCCAGGTAAACCTTGACCATCTTGAGGACACCGGGTGCCAGATCGTCGCCTGCAGTGATCTTGACCCGCTTCTCCTCGAAGCGCTTCTCGAACTCCTTGCGCTGCAGCTTGAGGCGCTCGGCAACCTTCTCGAGTGCTGCGTTGCCGTCCTCATCCTTCATGCGGATCTCGAGCCACTGCTCACGGGGCAGGTCCGCCAGATATTCCTCGGTGACCTTCGCGCCGGCCTTGAGCTTCCGGGGACCCGCTTCGGCGACCTTGCCGAGAAGCATTGCTTCAACGCGCTGGAACAGATCGTCCTCGAGAATGCGGCGCTGGTCCTCGAGATCCTTGCGGACCCGATTTAGCTCAGCCTTCTCGATGGCAAGGGCACGAGTGTCCTTCTCGACACCATCGCGCGTAAAGACGCGAACGTCGATGACCGTGCCGTCCATGCCCGGGGGGACCCGCAGGCCGGTGTCCTTCACGTCCGAAGCCTTCTCGCCGAAGATCGCGCGCAGCAGCTTTTCCTCCGGCGTCAGCTGAGTTTCGCCCTTTGGCGTCACCTTGCCCACCAGAATGTCGCCAGCGCGGACTTCGGCGCCGATGAATGCGATGCCAGCCTCGTCAAGCTTTGCAAGAGCCGTATCACCGACGTTCGGAATGTCGGCGGTGATATCTTCCGGCCCGAGCTTCGTATCGCGGGCTACGCAGGTCAGTTCCTCGATATGGATCGTGGTGAAGCGATCTTCCTGGACAACCCGCTCGGAGATGAGGATCGAGTCCTCGAAGTTGTAACCGTTCCACGGCATGAAGGCGACCAGAAGGTTCTGGCCAAGCGCCAACTCGCCGAGATCCGTTGACGGACCATCGGCCAGCACATCGCCGCGTGCAATCACGTCGCCTGCCTTGACCAGCGGACGCTGATTGATGCAGGTATTCTGGTTGGAACGCGTGTACTTGGTCAGGCCGTAGATATCAACGCCCGCCTCGCCTGCCGAGGTTTCCTCGTCATTGACACGCACGACGATGCGCGAAGCATCGACGGAATCGACGACTCCACCACGACGCGCAACGACCGTCACGCCCGAATCGACCGCCACCGCCCTCTCCATGCCGGTACCCACGAGCGGCGTATCGGCGCGCAGCGTCGGCACAGCCTGACGCTGCATGTTTGCGCCCATCAACGCGCGGTTCGCGTCGTCGTGCTCGAGGAACGGAATCAGCGACGCGGCAACCGACACGATCTGCTTTGGACTGACGTCCATGAACTGGATCTTGTCAGGCGTAGACAGCGTGAACTCGTTGAGATGCCGCGACGACACGAGATCGTCAGTGAACTCACCCTTCGCATTCAGCACAGCGTTGGCCTGTGCCACCACGTACTGGCTCTCCTCGATGGCGGAGAGGTATTCAATATCATCGGTAACCTTGCCGCCCGCCACCTTGCGGTAGGGCGTCTCAAGGAATCCGTAGTCGTTGGTCCGCGCATAGACGGCCAGCGAGTTGATCAGGCCGATGTTAGGACCTTCCGGCGTTTCAATCGGGCACACGCGCCCGTAATGGGTCGGATGCACGTCGCGGACTTCAAAACCGGCGCGTTCGCGCGTGAGGCCGCCCGGGCCCAGGGCGGAAACGCGACGCTTGTGCGTCACTTCCGACAGCGGGTTGTTCTGGTCCATGAACTGCGACAGCTGCGACGAACCGAAGAACTCCTTGACTGCAGCAGCAACAGGTTTGGCGTTGATCATCTCCTGAGGCATGAGCCCCTCGGACTCGGCAAGTGTCAGGCGCTCCTTGACGGCGCGCTCGACGCGGACAAGACCGATGCGGAAGGCATTCTCGGCCATCTCGCCGACAGAACGGACGCGGCGATTGCCGAGGTGATCGATGTCGTCGACGATGCCATTGCCATTGCGGATTTCGCACAGCACCTTGACGACGTCGACGATGTCGGACGTCGCACCCAGCTTCCCGACGTGGTTCTTCGAGTTCTCATCGGTACGCTTCGCGAAGTAAGCCGCGTCGTAAAGGACGCCGGGACCGGTGATGGCCGTCCGGTTGACGCGACGATTGAACTTCATGCGGCCCACGGCGGACAGATCGTAGCGCTCGGGATTGAAGAACAGGTTCTGGAACAGGTTCTCCGCAGCATCCTTGGTCGGGGGCTCGCCCGGACGCATCATGCGGTAGATCTCGACCAGCGCCTCAAGTCTCGTGCGGGTCGCATCAATGCGCAACGTATCGGAAATATACGGACCACGATCAAGGTCGTTCACATACAACACGCGGATCTCGGAAACGCCCGCCTCGATGATCTTCTCGATGGCAACCAGCGTCAGGATTTCATTGGCCTTGGCGAGGATCTCACCCGTATCAGTGTTGAACACGTCATGGGCGAGGATCTTGCCCAGCAGATACTCCTTCGGGACTTCCAGGCGCTTGACGCCCTTCTGCTCCATATCCCGCACATGCCGCGCAGTGATGCGGCGGCCTTCCTCGACGATCACTTCAGTGCCCACGCGAATCGTGAACATGGCTGTTTCGCCGCGCAGACGCTGCGGGATCAGCTCGAACTCGATCTTCGACTTGGTCAGCTGGAACGTGTTCTTCTCGAAGAACATGTCGAGCATCTGCTCTTCGGTGTAGCCGAGGGCACGCAGGATGATCGTGACCGGCAGCTTGCGGCGACGGTCGATACGCGCAAACACACAGTCCTTGGGGTCGAATTCGAAGTCGAGCCAGGAGCCGCGATAGGGAATGATGCGAGCGGAAAACAGCAACTTGCCCGAGCTGTGGGTCTTGCCGCGGTCATGGTCGAAGAACACGCCGGGCGAACGGTGCAGCTGCGACACGATGACGCGCTCTGTGCCATTGACGATGAACGTGCCGTTGTCGGTCATCAGCGGCAGTTCCCCGAGGTAGACTTCCTGCTCACGGATGTCCTTGACCGTCTTCTTGGTCGGGGTCGAGAGTTCCTTGTCGTACACGACGAGGCGCACCTTCACGCGAAGGGGCGCGGCATAAGTCAGGCCCCGGAGCTGGCATTCCTTGACGTCGAACACGGGATCGCCGAGGCGATAGCTCACGTATTCGAGCAGGGCATTCCCCGAGTAGCTGGTGATCGGAAACACACTCTTGAAGGCAGCGTGCAAACCCGCATCGGTACGACGGTCCTCGTGGGCGTCTGCCTGCAGGAACTTGCGGTAGGAATCCAGCTGGATCGCCAGCAGGTAGGGCACCCCGAGGATGCTCTGCTGCTTGCCGAAATCCTTGCGGATGCGCTTCTTCTCGGTGAATGAATAGGCCATCTGAATCACCCTCACTTACGGGGCACGGAACTGCGAGCGGCTGCCGCGAGTTCCAGATATCGAACCAAAAGCAAAAGGGAACTCGGCCAGCAGGCGACTGCCTGCCGGCCGATTCCCGTCACATCCAGCTGGAGTGCAATGCATGCGGAGTTACTTGATCTCCGCAGTCGCACCCGCATCCTCGAGCTTCTTCTTCATGGCATCGGCGTCGGCCTTGGAAACGCTTTCCTTGACGACGGAAGGCACGCCCTCCACCAGGTCCTTGGCTTCCTTCAGACCGAGACCAGTCAGCTCACGGATGACCTTGATCACGCTAACCTTGTTGGCGCCGAAGCCGGTCATCGTCAGGGTGAACTCCGTCTGCTCTTCAGCAGCCGGTGCGGCAACCGCAGCACCGCCGCCAGCCGCCATCATCATGGGAGCAGCAGCCGTGACACCGAACTTGTCTTCCATCATCTTGACGAGATCGACGATCTCGAGAACCGACATGTTGCCGATCGCGTCGAGAATCTCTTCTTTCGTAGCAGCCATTGTCTTAACTCCTCAATTCAAAACTTGTATCAAACGGAATGGATTGCAGATGCGGACCTGAAACGGATGCCTTAAGCAGCCTGCTTCTTGTCCTTGACGGCAGCGACAGTGCGAACCAGCTTGGTGTGCGGCGCGGCAACCGTGCGCACGAACTGGCTGATTGGCGCCTGCAACACACCGAGCAGCTGGGACAGGGCCTGCCGCTTGGTGGGCAAGCTTGCGACCCGATCAAGGTCCTTGCTGGACAGGACGGTGCCCCCGAGCGATACGAGTGTCGCGACGAGCTTGTCGTTGTCCTTTGCAAAGTCCTTGACGAGTCGGGCAGCCGCACCGGGCTCATCCTTCGAGAACGCGAGAACCAGCGGACCCTTCAGCGATTGCGCAACGCACTCGAACGGAGTGCCTGCGACCGCCTTGCGAGCCAGCGTGTTCTTCACGACGCGAAGGTAAACGCCCGAGCTGCGTGCCTTGCCGCGCAGATTCGTCATCTGCGTGACGGTCAGACCGCGGTATTCGGCTACGACGACGGACTGAGCCGTTGCGGCAACTGCGTTTACCTCGGCGACCAACGCCTTCTTGTCATCAATTCTGAGTGCCATGAATTCCTCCTGGCCAGAAGATCGACCTGTACACAGGCATACATCCTGTACGCCCACCTTGAGGATCCGGATGCCCTGGGTATTGCACGCCGGCTGGAAGTCATCCCAACCATCGCGATCCACGAGCACCCTTACCCCACTTGCGACGGCGACCTTCACCAGGTTCTGGTCGACCGGCACTGCACGTGAGTGCAATGCCGGCCAACAAAACCTCATTCGGGTAACACCATCTGCGCAGGCTTGGACCATTAAGGGCTTGCAGCCCGCCTGCGGTCTACGATGATGACCGGACAGTCCTTGCGAGGATTTACCTCGCCCGCCCTGCCCAGCCCTCCATCAATTCCAAATTCCTGATCGTGCGATTCCGCCCGACTCAGCTATTGAGCGAGAGCGTCGACGGATCGACCACCACGCCCGGGCCCATGGTCGATGAGACGGAAACCTTCTTGATGTAGATACCCTTGGCTGCAGCAGGTTTCGCCTTCTGCAAATCACCCACCAGGGCAATGAGGTTCTCCTTGATCTTCTGCGCATCAAAGTCGGCCTTGCCGATCGTGCAGTGAACCACACCGGCCTTGTCACTGCGGTAACGCACCTGACCAGCCTTTGCAGTGCGAACAGCACCACCGACGTCGGGCGTTACAGTGCCGACTTTCGGATTGGGCATCAGGCCGCGCGGGCCAAGGATCTGGCCCAACTGGCCGACTACTCGCATTGCATCCGGGCTCGCAACGACAACGTCGAAATTGATCTCGCCAGCCTTGACCTTCTCAGCCAGGTCCTCGAGGCCCACGATATCTGCGCCTGCCTGGCGGGCGATATCCTGGTTCTTGCCAGACGTGAATACGGCGACGCGCACGGCCTTGCCGATGCCGTGAGGCATGACGGTCGACCCACGCACCTGCTGGTCAGACTTCGACGCATCGATGCCGAGGTTCACGGCGACATCCACCGCTTCCTTGAACTTCGCGGTCGCAAACTGCTTGAGGAGGGCAACTGCCTCGTCAACGGGATACTGCTTGCCGGGGGGGAGCTTGTCCGCCCAGGGCTTCATACGCTTTGTTACGGCTACCATGTCAGACTCCTTCCACTTCGACGCCCATGCTGCGGGCGCTGCCTGCGATCGTACGCACGGCCGCGTCCAGATCAGCTGCCGTCAGGTCCGGCGTCTTGAGCTTGGCGATGTCTTCCAGCTGCTGGCGATTGATACGGCCCACCTTGCTGGTGTTGGGCGTAGCACTACCCTTCGGAATTCCGATCGCCTTGCGGATCAGGACGGAAGCAGGCGGTGTCTTGAGAATGAATGTAAAGCTGCGATCGCTGTAGACAGTGATTACAACAGGGGTTGGCAGACCCTTTTCCAGGCTCTGGGTCTGCGCGTTGAACGCCTTGCAGAACTCCATGATGTTCACGCCCCGCTGTCCGAGCGCGGGACCCACAGGCGGACTTGGATTCGCCTGCCCTGCCGGAATCTGCAGCTTGATATAACCAGTAACTTTCTTGGCCATGACCTAACACTCCGCGGGTTCGAACGCCCCTGCACCGGCAGCGGCTCCCCTGTCATCCCTGCTATTTACGAATGCGACAGTTCTTCCATGAACTGCCGCCCGGGCGAAGGCAAGCCTCCGCCCTTAACCTGAATCAGGCCTTTTCCACCTGACTGAAATCGAGCTCCACAGGCGTCGAGCGCCCGAGGATCTGCACCGCCACATGCAGCCGGTTCTTCTCGTAGTTGACCGACTCCACGACGCCATTGAAGTCGTTGAACGGTCCGTCGTTGACACGCACCACTTCGCCTGGCTCGAACAGCACCTTCGGCTTCGGCTTGTCCACGCCCTCCTCAACGCGACGGAGGATTGCCATGGCCTCTTTCTCCGTGATCGCGGCGGGCTTCTCGGAAGTGCCGCCGATAAAGCCGAGAACCTTCGGCACATCCTTGACCAGGTGCCAGGTGTCCTCGTCCATCTCCATCTGCACGAGCACGTAACCCGGAAAAAACTTCCGGTCGCTCTTGCGCTTCTGGCCGTCCCGCATCTCGACCACTTCTTCGGTCGGGACGAGGATTTCACCAAATTTGGACTCAAGGCCGCGCATCTTGATGCGATCCTTGAGCGCCTCGGAAACGCGGTGCTCGAAATTCGAATACGCGTGAATTACATACCAACGCAGGGCCATCTCAACCTCCCTGCCCGGTTAACCAGCGAGTCAGCGATCCGAGTGTCCAATCCAGCAGCCAGAAGAACAGGCCGAGGACAGTCACCATGACAAATACGAGCAGCGTGACCTGCAGGGTTTCCTGCCGGTTCGGCCAGACAATCTTGCGCAGCTCGACCCGGGAACTCTGGACGAACTGCCAGAACTCGCGCCCCTTGCTCGACTGCAAACCAACCAGCGCGCCGCCTGCAAGGGTCGCGAACACGATGATCCACCGCAACCAGATGGGCAGGGTCGCAAAATAGTAGAAGGCAGCGATACCCGCGGCCACGAGGCCTGCTGCTGCTGCCAACTTTGCGGAGTCCAGCGGACTGGCCCCGTCTTGAACTTGTTCAGTCATGGAGTCGATGACCCAATTTGCCGTCCACGTTTGCCGATCACCCGTCTGCCAATCAAAGATGGCAGGCCAGGAGGGAATCGAACCCCCAACCTGCGGTTTTGGAGACCGCCGCTCTGCCAATTGAGCTACTGGCCTAATCCCTTCACCACCCACTTCGTCGACCCGTTCGCCGAAAACCCGCCCTGGGCCATACCATCGGGTCGAAACAGGACGCGGTGGGTCCAAAGCCCTCCGCGCCCATCTAACTTACTTGAGGATCTTCGCCACGACGCCGGCGCCGACGGTCTTGCCGCCCTCGCGGATCGCGAACCGCAGTCCGTCTTCCATCGCGATCGGCGCGATCAGCTCCACCACCATCTTGATGTTGTCGCCGGGCATCACCATCTCGACGCCTTCCGGTAGCTCGCATGCGCCCGTCACGTCCGTCGTACGGAAGTAGAACTGCGGACGATAGCCCTTGAAGAACGGCGTATGACGCCCGCCCTCTTCCTTCGTCAGCACGTACACCTCAGCCTCGAACTTCGTGTGCGGCTTGATGCTTCCCGGCTTGCACAGAACCTGACCACGCTCCACGTCCTCACGCTTCGTGCCGCGCAGCAGCACGCCCACGTTGTCGCCGGCCTGACCCTGGTCCAGCAGCTTCCGGAACATTTCCACGCCCGTGCAGATCGTCTTCACCGTGTCCTTGATGCCCACGATCTCGACTTCGTCGTTCACCTTGACGATGCCGCGCTCGATACGACCCGTCACCACCGTGCCGCGGCCCGAGAT
>CAISDJ010000085.1 GCA_903884105.1 uncultured Pseudomonadota bacterium
GAGTTCAGGTGCGAGTGATCCGCCTCCATGGACAATCGCTTCGAGAGGATTCAGCTGCCGCGGTTAGCTGGGTGCACAGAACATGATCGAGCGATGGAGTGGCAACTCAACCGTTCAAACATTTGAGCGCCGATGCTCGTTTGCCAGAGGCTTTCGCGCCAGATTCCCTTGATTCGCAGCACATCTGCGTTTGGTAGCTAGACCTGCTAGCCGTTCTTCTACATCAGTGGGGAATCGGTTGGATAACGCGCGGGAACCCGGATTTGACACTGTCTCGCTGTCGGGCATGGGCGTCACGAAGGCCTCGTGACGCCGGGCGGTTTGTCGACTTGCAGGTTTGGGGTAGTATGCATTCCCGGTGCGAAAGACAACACATCCGGGCGCGTGCTTGGGTCATTCTCATCCGGGTGATTTCGATAACTGGGGAAAAACAATGCAAAAGACGCGAATCTACGTAGCAGCCGCTCTGGCCGCCGTTACTGCCGGCACGGCCGTCGCCGCCGTGAAACTGTCCGACAAGTTCAGCACCTCCGGCTTGAATTCCATGTGGATGTCGTATTCCGACGGCGGCACGACGTTGTCGCCTGTTGGCGGAGCGCTTTATGCAGCAACCGACGGTAGCGGCACTGCTGCCGTCGTGATCGAGGGGTACCAGCTCTCGAGCGATTCCTGGAAGGCCACTGTGTCGGCGCGCCAGCTGATGGCCGCGTCCGCCATCAGCGGCGGCTCGGTCAGCGCATTCATGGGCCTACAGTACGGTGGGATGGACGCCGAAGCAGGTCTGATCGACCAGGCTAACGGCTATGTGATCGCCGTGAGCATGGGAAACGGCTTGGCGTCCGCGGGGTGGAGCCTGTACGAAGACGGTGTGCTGACCGGCAGCGACGTCGTCCCCGTCTCGACAGCAAAGCTTATGAAGGGAAGCATGTCCGTCACCTACAACGCCAAGAAGGACCGCCTGTCGATCGTCCTCGGCAAGGTTAAGCAGACCTTCTCCTACTTCATGGAAGACAACCCCTTCTTCGAAGACGCCAATCCGTACCTGGGCGCGCATGTCGTGGGTGACGTGTCGGGGACGCTGTTCACCTTTGACAATTTCTCATTGACAGGCAAGGGCATCGTTCAGGCTCCTTGAGCCGGCCTGTTGGCTTGATAGCAGATGCACCATCACCTGCCCGCCACCTCTTTGGGTGGCGGGCAGGTTCTTTTTTGGCAATCGCTCCGCGACCTCAGCGGAATCGCAGTCGTCCGCCGAGTGGCGCTGACGGCGCTCGCGCAGCCTCGGGAAGGCCGATCCATGCGTCCCGCGCCGCACGCTCCGCTGCTCGCTCACGCTCTGCGATGAGGCGCGCGAGCGAGCAGTCGATGGCGAGGCGATCGCTGACGCTCAGCCCCATGCCCGGCAGCCCTGCGTGCTCGGGCGATTCGAGTAGCGCCATGACCTTCTGCGCGTTGTCGCCGTCTGCAGTGATCCATGCGGCATTCACGACATCCACGGTGGCGCGCGAAGGATCGGACCCCGCGATTGCCTGAACGATCCGTGCGATGCCCGCCGTTGCCGGGTCGGTCAGGTCGTAGTACTCC
>CAISDJ010000086.1 GCA_903884105.1 uncultured Pseudomonadota bacterium
CCTTCGAGATGCTCATCGGACAACTTACCCCAGCGCGCCTTGACGGTCCCGCGAAACTGCTTCCAGTTCGCCGCTACGATTTCCCAGTTCATCATGATTCACTCCTGAATAGGCCCACAGGGCCAAGTACCCAGATCCTTGGGGGATGGAAGCCGCCGAGCGTGCGCCTTATTGGGGAAACAATCCAATCTGCAGAGAATAGGCGTACGGCGGCGGACCCGATCGGTTAGTCTGCTGCTCCGTTCATGTTCCCGTGCCGTCTGCAGGGAACGTCGGTCGTGTCCTGGCAGCGCTTCGGCCAGCTGGACAAGCTTTCCGCGAGACCCGAGGTCTCATGGCTATGGCAATCATTGCCGGTCTCGCCGCGCTGCTGATTTTCATCGGCATGCGCTGGATCATGTCGAGGACCGAGAACGAGCAACTCCGCCAGCAGATCGCGTCGCTGAAGCGTCAGCTCAGGAACCGCTGACCGGCCGCCTCGGTGGCACCTTGTCGGCACCGCCGGGCTCCAAGCTAGAATAGGCTCCCCTCCCGCCGCGAGTTCCCGCCCGATGCGCACCCGCTTTATCGTTGCCACTCGCCACGACGAAGACGCGTTCTTTCGCAGCTCGCTGCTGGCGCAATCGCTCGAACAATTGTCGAACCGGGCGGACCTGTTGCTCGAGCCTGCCTTTCAATCTTCGGCAGGCCTCGCTGCCGTGTATAACCCGGCCATCGAGCGCTCTGAGCCCGGGGATCGACTCGTGTTCATCCACGATGACGTCTATGTTGATGACTGGCATCTTGACGTGCGTCTGCAGCAAGCACTTTCCGTGTATGACGTCGTCGGCGTCGCCGGTGCGACTGTCCGCCAGCCCGGCCAGCCCGCATGGTGGGCGACAGAAGCACGGGGACAACTGAACGTTACTGCACCCGGAACACAGAGCGGCGCGATCAAGCACATCAAGCCGCGCAAGCGCAGAGCGTGGGCGCGCCTCATCGAGTCGGGTCTCGCGCACCTTCCCCTTGGACGCGGTGCCTGGCGCGAGCAGTGGAACGTGAATCCAGACGGCACTTGCTCGCTCAAGCCACTCAGCCAGAAGGGCACGTCGGCACCCTCTTCGCCGCATGCGGGCAGCGGCACCGGCAGACTCGACACGTTCGGCCCGACGCCCGCCCCGGTCAATTTGCTGGATGGCGTGTTCATTGCCGCGCGCGCAGACAGATTGAAGGAGTCCGCGGTGCGCTTCGACCCTCGCTTCAAGTACCACTTCTACGATCTCGATTTCTGCCGGCAATGCGAGGCCGCCGGCCTGTCGATGGGCACGTGGCCCATCGCCCTGACCCACGGCAGCTACGGCAGCTGGGGAGATGCGTGGCGCAAGTCGAAGAACATCTACCTCGACAAGTGGCGCAGCTAGTGCGCCACCGCCGCTGGCTTATAGCCGCGAGAACGCCGGGTCAGTCAGTTTCATCTCGGTGAGCGGGCCGTACTTCTTGATCCCATCGCGGATCTTCGCGGCATCGCCGATGAAGACGATGACGAGATCGTCGGCCGCAGGGTAGACCTCTGCGGACACTCGCGTGACATCCGCCATCGTGACGGCCGCAAGCGCAGGCCCATACCCGTCGACATAGCTGCGCTCGAGGCCATAGAACTCGAGCTCGGCAAGCTGCCTGGCCCATTGCGGTGACGTCTCGAGTGCAGTCGGGAACTGGCCGAGCACATAAGTCTTGCCGGAGTCGAGCGCAGCTGCGTCAATGCCACCGCCCTGCTTGAACTTGCCGAACGTTTCGAGCGCGAGGTCCGCGGCCTGCACCGTGGCGTCGGTCCGCGTGTAGGTCGAGATCTGCCATTGACCGGGTTGCGTGGGGCGTACGAGTTGCGACCGGGCTCCATACGTCAGGCCCGATTTGATGCGCAGCTCCGAATTCAGCATCGACGTGAATCGCCCGCCGAACAGCGTATTCACCACATCGAGCGGCGCACGTCCCGGATACTTGCGATTGACGCCGACATTGCTCATCAGGAAATAGGTTTGTGCAGCGCCAGGGGCATCAACCAGCAGCACATGCCGGCCGGCTACCTTTGCGGGAGGCAGCACGACCGGCGCAGCAGTCTTCGCCTTTGCCCACCCACCAAACGCTTCGGTGAGCCGCTTCTTCATGTCGGCACTCTTGAAGTCGCCCGTCATCGAGATGATGAGCCGGTCCGCGCCCACCTGATCGCGGTAGTACCCGGTCGCGTCGGCATGGGTGAGCTTCGCGAGACTGGTCTCGCTGCCGGACACCGGTCGCCCATACGGATGGTCCTTGAACAGTGCAGCCGCACCGTAGGTGGGCAGGATTGCTGACAGATCTCCATCCTTCGCAGCACGAATGAACTCGATCTGCCGTTCACGCAGCTTCTCGAACTCGGCGGCGTCCAGGTTCGGTCGCTGCAGCAGGTCCGCAAGCAACTCGATCATCAACGCCTGATCCCGGGCCAGGAATTCACCCGAGACAGTCAGTGCCTCGAGGCCCGCATCGGCCCCCAACGTGCCGCCCACTGCAGCGCTCGCATCGGCGAACGCGTACGCATCGCGCTTGCCTGCGCCCTTTTCCAGCAGGCCCGCGAGCAGGCTGGCGGTACCCCATTTTCCTGCGGCGTCGCCGAGCGCGCCGCCCCGAAGGATGGCCTGGAATCCCACCAGCGGAATGTCATGGCGCTCCATCAACAACAATGTTGCGCCGTTGCCGAGCACGACACGCTCGAATGCAGGGACGCGGACGCCGACCACGGGGGACTCGCCAGCTTGTACCGCGGACATCGCAACTCCTGCCAACACGCAACCCCAGACCCATCGAGAGAAGGACCGCCTCATGGGCCCTCTCCTGCTTCACCCATGACGGGAACGAGCACGCCGACCGTGCGATTGTTGATCGTCAGTATTTTGGCCGCGAGTGCCTTGATCTGCTCCGATGTGACCTTCTCGTACGTTGCGGGAGCATCGAAGAGCTTGCGCTGGTCGCCATGGAACACGGCATAGCTGCCGAGCTGTTGGGCCTTGCCGTTGATGGTAGCGAGGCCGCGCCAGAAATCCGCAATCACCAGGCTCTTGGCCTTTGCCAACTCGGCAACAGTGACGCCGGATTCAGCGACTTTGGCGATCTCGCGCGTAAACGCGGCTTCCGCCTTGGCCACGTCGCCATCCGCGGGCAGCGTCAGAAAGAACCACGATAGACCCGGATCGAAGCCTTCCTGCCAGAAGTTGTCGACGGCGATAGCGACCTTGTCCTGCTCCACCAGCGCGCGATGCAGCCGAGAAGAATCGCCCTGCGCGAGGATCCGCATCATCAGTTCCAGGGCCGGCATCTCGGGATCGGCGGCTGCCAGCGAGTGATACGCGAATTGCAGCAGCGGCGTCTGTGCTTCAGCGTGCACGGTGACGCGGCGCTCGCCCAGCTGTTCCGGTTCCTTCGTACGGATCGGCAAGGGCGGCGTCTGCGCCGGAATGGGCTCGAGGTGCTCGCGGGCGAGCGCGAAGACTTCCTGAGGCTGCACGTCGCCGACGATCACCATCGTGCAGTTGTTCGGCGCGTAGTACATCTTGAAGAACTGCTGCAGGTCCTCGATACGCCACGACTGGATGTCCGACGGCCAGCCGATGGTCGGATTGCCGTAAGGATGTGCAACGAATGCCGTGGCCTGCACCTGCTCCATCAGCTTTCCCTGGTTGTCGTCTTCGGTACGCAACCGCCGTTCCGAGTACACGACCTGGCGCTCGCTCTCGACGACCTTCGGCACGAACGCAAGGTTCTGCAGGCGATCCGCCTCGAGTTCGATGATGGTCGAGAGCGTCGCCTTCGGAAACCAGTCCTGGTACACGGTGACATCGTCGCTGGTGTACGCGTTGTTGGAAGCGCCCTGCCCCTCCATGATCCGGTCGAACTCGCCCGGCTCCCGCTTGGCTGTGCCGTTGAACATCATGTGTTCGAAGAAGTGCGCGAGGCCGGTGATGCCGGGACTCTCGTTGCGGCTGCCCACCTTCACGAAGTTGTACAGCGCCACGTTCGGGATATCGTGCTTCGGCCAGACGATGACGGTCATGCCGTTCTTGAGCGTCACGGACTGCACGACCGCAGGATCGAGGCCGTTGGAAACCTTGGGAGGTGCGGCGGCCATGACACTTTGCATCGTGAGCAGTCCTGTCAGCAATAAAGCGGATTTCATGGGACTCCAGCCTCTAGCGAGGCGAAGAAGACAGCCGGCGGAATGCCTGATGGACCACCCGCAACCCCGAGGGTTCCGAATCAGGTCCAGGCGGGGTGATTATGGCAGCGGTGGACGGGCGCGGCGAGGGGCGGGCCGGAAAGAATCACGCCGGACCGGAATCCCTTCCAGCCCGGCTTTAGGGGACATCCCTCGTTACCGAGGGTGGGGTTCAGGGACTTTGGAACTGCAGTTCGTGTTCGGCGGCAAATACGTTCGGGACGACCTGAGTGGCCCGACTGCCAGCCTTGACCACCTTGCCGTTGGCTTGGGCGAAGAACGTTGCCCTGATGATCTGCGCACCAGAGGCATCCTTGAAGGAAGATGTGTTCGCAGTATCGATGGTCACGCCCAGAATCGTCAGCGTAGTCGTATTGTTGGACGTTGTTGTGGCCACACCCTGAATCTCGAAGAGAACCCTAGGATCGTTACGTTCCAAGATCATCGCAGCAATGGTGTTTGGCGCCGAACCCGGCCAGCCACGAACCTCGACGTAGTTGCTCTGCGCAAGATGGACAAAGGCGAGTGCAGATTGATTGGCTGACGACTTGTCCTCCATGCGCGTTCCGGCACCCAGTTGCACCGTCACTCCGTTGATCACGATCGTCCCGGGGGCGGTGAGGCTTGAGATATCGCCGAGCAGCCGCAGGCTGTTGTCCGGCTTGATCTCGATCTTAGTCGCCACCAGGTTGCCGCTCGAATCGAAGCTGCCCTCGGCTTCCACCTTCACGTTCAGTGCTACTGCACTGGCCCCGTTCGTGACCAGCGTCGTTGTACCCGTGGTGATGACCCGCTGCGCGCCGATGCTGAAATCGCTCGCCGACACGAACGGTTGAGTCACGATGCCTTCGACTTCACCGTGGGCACCGGAAGTACCGCCGATACCACAGCTCTTGATCTCGACGGACGCCGCAGTCAGCAGCGTAACGGCAGCGGAGCCTTTGACCTCGACACAGGCCCCGTTGGCCATCGTCCCATTCCGCGGTGTCACGCCCGGGTACTGGACATCGAGGCTCCCCAGCTTAAACGTGGTGCTGGGGCTGCCGGGCCACGCCGAAACGACGCCGCTGACTTCGAAGGGAACCGTGCCTGCGGGCGTAGTGCGCCGTTGAATGCGAGTCGCAATCACATCGCCGGCCGCATCCCGGTAACCGCTGATCTCGACTTCATCGCCATCCCTCAAGGATGCAAAGCCGTTTGGCAAGGTACTGTTATCGAACAAGGTGCTGCCATTGACGTGGATCACCTGCCCGAGGACCGTAAACGTGACGGCGGGCAAGTTGATGGATCCACCGGCGACCGGACCTTCCACTTCAAAATTGAAGGTGACCTGCGTGGCCGTGCCGGTGGTGCCATTTGCATTCACACTGCCCAGTACAGTCACGACCTGACCTACGCGCAGATCCGACTGTGATCCCGGATTGTCGTCGACGACAAATGTCGTCGATGAGCCAGTCGAGAATTCCACACCGTTGACGAAGATGCTGCCGAACGCCGTGATCACGCCCTTGGCAAACGCCGTTGGCGTCGGAGTCGGTGTTGGCGCACCGCCGCCGTTGATGCCTGCCGTGGAGCTGCCGCCGTAACCGCCCCCACCACCGCAGCCCGCAAGCAGCGCGGCGCCGACGATGCACGTCCCGAGAATCCGGTTGAAGATGTTCATGGGCCGTTGCCTCGTTCCTTGTCATCTTGAATGTGATAGACGCCTACCCCGAGACGGATGGGCGCTCGCGAAGATTCCTTGTCGGGGTTCGCCTGGTGCTCGGTGAGCCAGGCATCGACGTTCTCGAGCAGCTTCATGCCCTGCTCGTCGAGGTACTTGCGGAATTCATTAAGGTGACGCGGATCGACAGCGTCGTTTTCCGCGCGGCGTTCGAAGCGCAGCGGAACGCCCGGGGGAGCCAGCAAGTCATGGACCACCGTGCGGCCCAGATCCTCCATGACGCTTCCTGCACGCAGCGTTTTCGCCGGATCCGCTTGTCGAGGGATATACGTTCTCGTCAGGACCTTGATCTGACCTGCATCTGCTTCCTGAATGGACTCCACCGCATGCAGCTCCTTGAGCAAGGCACGCATTGGAATGTCACCGCCATACCGGCGCCACAGCTCGACAAAGGAGATGCCTTCACCTTCCACTGGAATATCGCGCGGTGCCCCATCGGCATCCAGGAACTCGGCATCCTGATACCAGCCCGACAGTACGCGTTGAGCCGCATTCATTGCCTGCGGTGCAGGCGGCGCGGCGCTTTCCGCCAGAGCGCGATGCTTGCGAACATCGCGGCGATTAATGCCCGTGAGGATGGCAACTCGTGAGATATTGGTCGGGCGGCCGCGCACCCCGAAGTCAACCGTGGCAACTTCGACGTAGGCAGTCTTCGCCACCTCTTCGAACTCGCGCCAAGTCACGCCGCTCTTGAGGAGCAGGCGCACCAGCGGCCGGAGCGCCAGACGGCACGCTGTGAGAACCGGAGATTTCGACGTCTCTTCCATATATGGTATAAAAAGTACCATATTCGGAATTCGTCTACAACGTCTTTCTGTGCCAAGATCCACTGGCTGTCGAGTTGACGGGTGAGATCGCATCCGGCCTCTGGACGTGGTCGACCGAGTGGCGGACGCTGGGCACCATTCAAGGGTGGCATGCGCGACACAATCAGCAGCAGAGCCGCACGCAACCCATTATAAAACCTATAAAAGTCTCAAATCCTGAGGGCATCTCATGGTCATGGAAAAAACGGCTTTGCCATCCCGCACGCGGCCTGCTGGAGGCGCGTTGCGCGGCCTCATGGCACTCGGCAGCTGGCTTGGCATCGCTTCGCTGATTGCATTGTTCATGTCCGGCGCCGGCACGCGCCTCGGACTCTGGGTCTTCGGCACGGGCTTCTCGATCCTGCGCTGGAGCGCATACGTCGGTGCCGCCGCCGCCGTGCTGGCTCTGGTCGCCGGAATCTGGTTCATGGCCAGCCGCAACCAACGTCCGCCGGTGCTGCTGGTCGTCGGACTGATCGCCGGCCTCGTCGCATTCTGGATGCCGTATTCGCAGCAGGCCAAAGCCCGCTCCGTTCCGCCGATCCACGACATCACCACGGATACGCAGGATCCGCCGCTGTTCCAGGCCATCCTGCCGCTGCGCGCCGATGCACGGAATCCACCCGAGTATCTCGGCGGCGAAGTCACCGAGCAGCAGCTCAAGGCGTTTCCCGACATCAAACCCGTCATCATGAAGGCATCGCCGGCGCAGGCGTTCGCAGCGGCGAGTGCCGTCGTGGAGTCGATGGGTTGGCAAGTTGCAGCTGCAGAGAGCAGCGAAGGACGCATCGAAGCGACCGACACTACCTTCTGGTACGGATTCAAGGACGACGTGGTAATCCGCATCCGTCCCGAAGGCACCGGCAGCCGCCTCGATATCCGCTCCAAGTCGCGCGTCGGCCGCAGTGACATCGGCACCAATGCAGCGCGCATCCGCAAGTTTGTCGCTGCACTGAACGAGCAGCTTCCCGCCGGTTGAGCCGCGCCGTCAGTGAATACGGCCTGCCACTGCGGGCGGGCCGTATTCCACTTGTTGCGCTATAAGCGCTACTTCAGGCGCCAGGCGTGGTAGCGGCCCACCCACTGCAACAGCCGCCGGGGTGCATGCGCGCGCCGCCATTCTCCCGCTGCGTATTTGTTTGCCTCACTCAGCGTCGGATACGTGTGGATCGTACCGAGTATCCGGTTGAGCCCGAGACCCTGCTTCATCGCCAGCACGAACTCCGCAAGCAGATCACCTGCGTGCTCGCCTACGATGGTCACGCCGAGGATCTTGTCCTTGCCCGGAACTGTCAGTACTTTGACGAACCCGTCGGCGGCACTGTTTGCAATCGCCCGGTCGAGATCGTCGATGCCATACCGCGTCACTTCGTACGCAATGCGCCGCTCTCTGGCTTCCAGCTCACTCAAACCGACTCGCGCCACTTCCGGATCGGTGAACGTCGCCCATGGGATGACGGAATAGTCGACCTTGAAGCGGCGCAAGTGACCGAACAAAGCGTTGACCGAGGCATACCATGCCTGATGGCTCGCGACGTGCGTGAACTGATAGGGTCCGGCGACGTCGCCGGCGGCGAGGATGTTGGGATACAGCGTTTCCAGATACTCGTTGGTCACGACAGTCCGGGCGGTCGGGATACCAAGCTCCTCCAGTCCAAATCCCTGCAGGCGCGGGACGCGACCCACGGCGCACAGCAATTCATCGAACTCAATGCGGGTTTCGACGCCGCCCTGCTCCACGACCAGCACCTTCTCTACCCCCGACTCACACCGCACCGCTTTGTGGGCCGTCAGCACGCGCACGCCATCGGCCTCAAGCCGTGCGCGCACCAGCGCCGCCACCTCGTCATCTTCACGGCCCAGCAACCTAGGCGCCATTTCCACTTGCGTGACGCTCGCACCGAGCCGCGCAAAGCTCTGCGCCAGCTCGCAGCCGATCGGACCTCCACCCAGTACAACGAGGCGCTTAGGCACCTCGTCAAGGTTCGCAAACTTCTCCCACAGCGTATCGCTCGTGACGTAGCCGGTGTCCGTAAGCCCCGGCAAGGGCGGAACGAACGGTGCTGCTCCCGTTGCGATGACGATGCTCCGCGTCGTCAGCCGCTGTGTACCGCCGTCGTCGCGGGCAATCTCCACGGTCCAGGGATCGACGATCCTTGCGTGACCCTGCACGACATCGACGCCGAGTCGCGTGTACCGCTCGACGCTGTCGTGCGGAGCGATGGCGCGAATGACATCCTGGATTCTCGCCATGACGCTGCGAAACGAAAACGCGGGCACACCGGCCTTGAGCCCGTAGCGGTCGGCGTGCCGGATCTGGTGGGCCAGCTTCGCGCTTCTGATCAGCGCCTTGCTTGGTACGCAACCGTAGTTCAGGCAATCGCCACCCATCCGGTGCGCTTCGACCAGGGTGACCTTGGCCTTGACGGTGGCCGCGATGTACGCCGACACGAGGCCGGCCGCCCCCGCACCGATGACGACGAGATTGCGATCGTAGGTGGCCGGCCGCCGCCACCGGGCATAGACGCGCCGCCGCTGCAGGACTCGCCCGATGAAGCGCGCGATCCACGGAAAGAGGCCGAGCAACACAAACGAACCGAGCAGTCCCGGCGACAGGATTCCGCCCAAGCTGTCGAGCCTCGCGAGCTGCGTCCCTGCGTTTACGTAGACGAGCGTTCCCGGCAGCATGCCGAGCTGGCTGACCCAGTAGTAGGTGCGGGTGCGGATGGGCGTGAGGCCGACAAGCAGGTTCACGAGAAAGAACGGGAATACCGGCACCAGCCGCAGCGTGAACAGATAAAACGCACCATCACGCTGCATGCCTTCGTTGATGGGCTTGAGGCGGTCGCCAAAACGCCGCTGCACGGAGTCGCGCAGCAGGAACCGCGACGTCAGGAACGCAAGCGTGGCGCCGATGCTGGAAGCAAAGGAGATCAGCACGGTGCCGGTAGCAAGCCCGAACAGTGCGCCCCCCGCCAGCGTCATGATGGCAGCACCGGGCAGCGAAAGCGCCGTCACCACCACATACAACGCAAAGAATGCGCCGGCCACCAGCAACGGCATGGAGGCGCGTAACCCGGCGAATCCCGCCTGGCCCTCCTTGACGGCCTGCAAGGTGAGCAACTGGTCGAGGTCCAGCAGGAAGAAGCCGACTATCAGGGCCACGAAACCGGCCGCTATCAGGATCTTTTTCATGGATTGAGTCGCTTCAGGAATCGTTGGCAGCGTGACCGTTTCGTGATGGCGCCACAAGGGTGTTGTGCCTGATGAAGCGCCGGTCGATCCA
>CAISDJ010000087.1 GCA_903884105.1 uncultured Pseudomonadota bacterium
ACCCCGATCGACCACGCGTACGTTGGCGACGCTGCCGGCCTCGGCAACCAGGTAACTGTTGATCGTGGTCTGCACGACATCGTTCAGCTGCACCAGGTTGCGGGCCTCGCGTTTGAGTATCTGCAGGTCGCGATTCTGGGTTGGGAATGCATCGAGGCGCGCCCGCAGCCGCGTCTCCTCCTGATCAACCGCGGCAAGCGCGCCCAGCAGCTCCTTCACCTTGGGGCTCTGCGGGCCGAACCGGGCCCGCGCGCGATCGAGGTCTGACTGGTAATCGAGTCGCTTGCTCTTGAACTTCATGCTTTGCTGAAGAAGAAGCGTGGTTTCCTTCTCCATGTCGGGAGAGCCGAAGCGCGCTTCGTATTCGGCGAGCTTCTGCGTCGCCACACCCAGCCGCTCCTTCAGCAGCGGCAACTGACGCTGGAGGTATTCACGGATATCGTTGGTGACGGACACCTGCCTCAGGCGATTGTCCTCGATGAACGATGCCATCAGCTTGTCGACGAAGACCTCTGCGTTGTCGCGCTCCGGCGCGCGGTAGCTCACACCGATGACGCCTGACTTGATGCCAAGCTCGTCGATCACAAGCCGCTCACGGATGGCGTCTATCGCCTCGCCGCGCGCCACCTTGCTGATCTTGAAATGGGTGCCCGGACGGGCCCGCAGCGATTTGACGCGCAGGCCGATGGCTGCCGGACCGGAGGTCTTCAGGTCCTGTCCGACGCGGCCCGAGGCGAGTTTTTCACCCCAGCCGTCCGTGATGTCGAAACTGCCGGCTTCACCGGCGACCAGGGTGAATGCGACCCCCAGCTGCGCCGGGCGCACCGTCATTTTTTCGACAACGAGTTCCTCGCCACCCCATGCCCAGCGGGAAAAACCCGGCAACGCGTCGGCGGTCTGGCCCGGCGCATCAGGATGAAAACTCCTCGCGAAATACTCACCGAACAGGGGAAAGAACTGCGGGCGCACGATGACATCGAGGCTCATCGCATCGATCACGGGATCGAGTACGCGTTTGCTCCGCAGCAACTCCATTTGCGCCGATGTGCTTTTTCCCGCGGCCGATAATCCGAGGGTGGCCTGCGCCTCCGAAAAGGCACCGGCATCATTCAGCGGAGCCTCTGCCTGCAGGCTGCCGCGCGCCTCATAGGACGGCTCCGATGATCCGAGGTAGAACAGCGTGAGAAGGAGCGACCCGAGCACCAGCGCGAGTATCGTGCGCCAACCGGAGAGCAGGAGGTCCGCGATGTCGCGCAGGTTTATCTCGTCGGTCTCGGCCCGGGAGGCGGCCCGGGCGATGCCAGCTGTGGATTCAGTCACGACGTGTAGGCCCCGCGCAGAAATCGTTGGTTACAGGATCCGGGCATGCATGGCCGGCAGCGCCGACACGGCGCCTCACAGATCGCTCCGTTCGATCACCTGGTCGACCTGCCAGATAAGCTGAGCGGTCGGCAGGATCTGCGAGATGACGGTGTTGTATTTCGACAGCGCGGTGGGCATGACATAGACGATGTCGCTCTCGCGCAGCGGAAACTGGGTGGCAAGCAGGAAACCGCCAGCGCTGGAAATATCCAGCGCGAAGACGGATGCCTTCACCGCGCCACCGGATGCGTTGTTGCGGAACACCAGCACCCCGGAATCGTTGGCGCGCGCGCGATCAAGACCACCGGCCAGCGTGAGGGCCTCTACGAGCGGCATGGACATGCGCTCCATGTACACCGGCTTGGTCTGCTCGACCTCGCCGAGCACGAAGATGCGGTCGTCGGCGCGACTCGGGACATGGATGACATCGCCCGGTCGCAGCAGAAGGTTGCGTGCGGGCGCGTCACCGGATAACAGCGCCGCGAGATCGATCGGGTAGCGCTCTTCCCCACGCACGAGA
>CAISDJ010000088.1 GCA_903884105.1 uncultured Pseudomonadota bacterium
CGTTTGCTGCCGACCCCGTCAAGACCAAAGACAGATTCCTGTTATTCGATCATCCGTGCGAGTCCGGATCAGAACGCCCGGCGGACCCGGATGCCGTAGGTCATCGGTGCTCCGTACACGACAGTGTTGTTGTCCAGACCACCACCCGTGCCAATAGCAGCGATGTATTCCTCGTCCGACACGTTGTTGATGTAGCCCTGTGCCGTCCATTCGCCCTTTGCGTACGTCAGCGAGACGTTCGTCAGGTCGCGCTTCGGGATCAACCAGAATTCCTCACGGCGGATCAGGTTCACATCCTGTTCGTCGGTATGCGAGAAGTTGATGCGCGGTGTCCATGAACCGCCATTGCCCGTCATGTACTCGTAGTCGAGCGTGATGCCGTACGAGAGCTCTGGCGAGTAGATGTTGGGCGCGCCACTCAATTGCCGGTAGTACGGTGCCCAGTTCGCGCAACCGCCCGGTGCGATATTCAGCGCCTCGCCAGTTCTGCACTGGCGCAAGTCATTGCCACCCGCGCGAACCAGCGCATCCGGGGCTGCACTGCGGTCGATGACGTTGATGTCTCCCAGTTTCGAGTCTACCCAACCGACGTTGGCCTGCAGCCCGAAGCCGCCGAGCTTGGTATTGAACTCTGCTTCGATGCCCTGGATCTTCGCACCACCGACGTTGAACACCGAGTTGCCGGCGCTGACCGTCGTTGCCTGGAACGCCTGCTGCTGGATGTTCTGGTAATCCATGTAGAACCCACCCAGGCTCAATTGAGCGCGACCGTCCGCAAACTTGCCTTTCCAGCCGAGCTCGTAGTCATCGACTTTCTCGGGCTCGAAGGTACCCTGGCCCTGGGCGCCACCCGACTTGTAACCCCGGGAATAGAACACGTACAGGAAGTTGTTGTCGTCGGGCGTCCAGTTCAGGCCCACCTTCCAGGTGGGGTTTTCGTCCTCGAACTTGGAAGCCTCGCCCACACTGACGCAGGTGGTATTGGCCCAGTTGATGGAGCTGGTGTACCGCGCGATGCCCTTGACTTGCGCAAGGCAATTGCCGGGAGGCGGCAGGCCCAGGAACGACAGATTGCCGGCGTTCGGCCCGATGACGGGAATGACACCGCCCGACGTAAAGCGGCCCTTCGAGAAGTTCCTGTCGACGTTGTAGCGGACACCGACCGTCAGCTCCAGGGTGTCGGCGAACTTCCAGTTGACCTGGCCAAAGGCGCCCATGCTGCGTGTCGTCGTATCGATGTTGACGGCGACGATGCTGGGAAAATCCAGAGGTCCACCGGTGCCGTTCGTGAAGGTGGTCGGGCAGGGAGTGAACGCGCCACTCGAAGGATCAATGCCGCAGGTGTAGTCCTCGTTGACGAGATTGACGGGCGTCCTGCGGTAGAACCAGGAAGCGCCGACGATCCAGTTGAAGGGACCTTCGGGCGAGATCAGGTTGATCTCTTCGCTGTAGTAGTTGTTGTCCGGGCCGACGTCGTTGCGGGAGATCTGGGCATTGGCGAACGAGGCATCGGTGTCCTCGATGTACATGTTCTCGCTGTGCTGGAAGCCCGTCAGCGAGCGGAGCGTGATGCCATTGCCGAACTTGTAGTTGGCTTCGAGGCTGTGGCGCTCCACCGTGCCGAGGAACTGGGTCTCGAGCGAGTTGCTGCTCAAGATGCTCGGATCGTGGTTGGGGTCCACCGAGCCCCTCGTCGCGGATGGAACGGCAGATGCATCGGGACCGTCGTAGTTCCAGTACCGCGAATGGATCTGGTTGCCGTTGACGCCCTTGAACGTCCGCGGGTTTGGCTGGCCGGGCGAGCCTTCGTTGTCGCTGCGATTCATTTCGCTGCGCCAGATCATTTCCAGATTGTCGCTTGGCGCCCATAGCAGCGAGACCCGGGCGTTCATGTCGTTGACCGAGCCCGCACGCTGGAAGGGATTGCCGGGATCGGTGCCGATGATGGTGCCCCGGCTGTAGAAGTAGCTGTTGCGGCGCTCGGTGTTGAAGGCGACGCGCGCGGCCCATGTGTCAGATATCGGCAGATTGACGGCGCCCTGGACTTTCTGGTCGCTGGAGAAGCCGAGCGTGCCTTCGACGAAGCCGGTGATGCCGGCCGTCAAGGACGGCTTGACGGAGTTCAGGCGGATGGCGCCGCCGGTGGACGACGTGCCGATGAACGTGCCCTGCGGGCCACGCAGCACTTCGATCGTGCCGAGGTCGAGGAACTGGTTGGAGAGGGTGATGGTCTCTGCGTTCAGCAGGCCGTCCTGCAGCACTGCCACGCCGACCGCGATCGACGGCTGGATGGCTGAGTTGCCGATGCCGCGGATGTTGATCGAATTGAAACCGCCCGGGTTGTTGATCGTGACGTTGGGCGTCGAGGTCTGGATGTCGGCAATGTTCTTGGTCCCCGTGCTCGCAAGGTCCTCTGCGCTCAGCACGTTCATCGAGATGGCTGTCGTGCCTTCGGTCGTTGCGCGACGTTCCGCCGTCACGATGATTTCTTCGAGCGCCGAGGCACCCGGTGCTTCGCCAGCCTGTACCGTGCCTGCCAGTGCCAGCGTGCTCGCTACAGCCAGGGCAAGCAGGCTGCCTCGTTGCAGATGGCTTGCGGCTTCCTTCCGTCCGGTTGCGGTATTTGACTTGCGCATGCTTAAGTTCCCCTATCGTGATTTGTTAGACGAGACTCGGCAGGAAACGGACTATCGATCGAACGCAGTCGGGCAAGGCCGTGCAGTCAGGCTGTCCGCGCAGTTGTTGACGTGGATTCCCCCTGTCGTCTGGATTGTCGCGACGGGCAGGCCTCGCGCAATCCGCTCTTGCTATTCGATTCAATTATTCAGACGTGAATGTATCTATAAGC
Source organism: uncultured Pseudomonadota bacterium (assembly GCA_903884105.1). Lineage (GTDB taxonomy): Bacteria > Pseudomonadota > Gammaproteobacteria > Steroidobacterales > Steroidobacteraceae > CAIUGU01. The sequence goes on from CAISDJ010000088.1 coordinate 2,849, forward strand.
CGAACGTCTGCAAATTACAACAAGCGGTGGCGCGATCCTCGTGGAGGACGGCGTGTCACCGGCAACCACCACGCGGGGCGATTCAGGACGGGATTCGAAGTTGCTGCAAAGCGAGAGGCTCTCGGTGGAGTGGCTCCGCAAGGCGTGGCGGAATAGTAGACTCTCTTCAAATCACGACGGGGGAGAGTGATGCGCCGAGTCCCGCTGTTGTCGTTGGCTGCCATGCTGTGCCTTGGGAGTCTTGGCCAAGCCGCCACGCCATCGAAGCCCACAAATGTGGTTCGCACTTATCCTGACTGGGGTGGCGTTTGGGAAAACGCGGAAGAGTTTCGCTATACCCTCCCTGGCGGCAAGCCGAACCCGCCGGTCCTCACACCGGAGTATGCGGCGCGCTACAAACTGGTGACCGATGCCGCCGCCGTGGGCCGACCGGTGAGCGACCCGACTGCCAACTGTATTTGGCCCGGTGTGCCGCGCGTTCTCGTAACCCCCTATCCGGTCGAGTACCTGATCCAGGAAGGCCGGGTCACTGTCGTCCATGAGTACCAGAGCCAGGTGCGGCGCATCTGGACCGATGGGCGTGGGCATCCTCAGGATCTCGAGCCCAGTTTCAATGGCCATTCCATTGGCCACTGGGAAGGCGACACGCTGGTGGTCGAGACCGTGGGCCTGCGCGAGGACACCAAGATCGACCGCTCGGGGCTCGCGCACAGCGGTCAACTCAAGGTACTGGAGCGCGTCCGCCTCACAGGGCCCGATACGCTGGAAGACCAGATCACGATGATCGACCCGCTGGCCTATGCGCAGCCGTGGGTGTCGACGCTCAAGCTCACGCGCCACCGCGATTGGCAGATCCTCGAATACGTGTGTGCAGAGAACAACCGTAACCCTGTTTCATCAAGCGGCAAGACCCTCACGCTCGATGCGCAAGGCAAGCCGATCGACAAGGAGCAATAGGAGCCCGCGATGCGTATCGCGAACGGCCCTTGCAGGAATCCACGATGAAGACCACGACGCATTTGACGATTGTCCTCGCGCTCACTGTGTTGACAGGCACGACATTCGGCCATCACTCGTTCGCGATGTTCGACAGTGAAAAGGAAGTGGTGGTGGAAGGGATCGTGCGAGAGTTCCAGTGGACCAACCCGCACAGCTGGATCCAGCTGGTGGTGACGGAGGCGGGTCAGTCCGTGGAATACAGCATCGAGGCCGACAGCCCGAACATCCTGTCACGCCGCGGCTGGAGCAAGGCCAGCTTTGCGCCGGGCGATCGCGTGAAGATCACGATCCATCCCATGAAGGACGGCAGCAAGGGAGGGTCGTATGTGACGGCCGTCCTCGCCGACGGCAAGACGCTCTAGCGCTATCTGTAGTCAGTCCATCCTGCTGCTGATGAGGGTGCCGAGCCGTGCCACCGCGCGGTCCAGTTGCGGCGTCCAGGGGTGACCGTAGTTCAGCCGGAGGTAGTTCCGGAACTCTCGCCGTGCCGAAAAGATCGGACCGGGCGCAATGCTGATCGAGTCCTCGAGCGCGAGTCGATGTACCTCCAGTGCATCCACGCCGGCGGGGAGCTGGATCCACAGGAAGTAGCCGCCGTCCGGAGGGGCCACGCGATAGCCTGAGGGGAAATGCCTGCGAATGGCGGCCAGCGCCATCTCCTGTTGCTTCGCGAGTGTGGCCCTCAAGCGGACCAGGTGCGCGTCGTAACCCCCCTGGCGCAGCATCTGCGCGATGCAAAGCTGCACCGGCATGCTGGTCCCGAGCGACGTGGTGATCTTCAATCGTCGCACCGCATCGGCTTGTCGACCGGCTGCCACCCATCCGAGCCGATAGCCGGGCGCCAGGCACTTCGAGAACGAGCCGCAGTGCATGACCAGGCCGTCCTGGTCGAACGCTTTCGCCGGTTTGACCTGCGAGCGGAACTGCAGCTCCCCATAGGCATCGTCCTCGATCAACGGAATCCCGTGTGCGGTCAGCAACGCCACCAGTTCCTGCTTGCGGACCTCGGACATGCTGGTACCGGAGGGGTTCTGCAGGGTGGTCATGAACCAGCAGGCCTTGATGTCGTGCCGCGCAATCGCCAGCCGCAGTGCGGCGAGGTCCAGTCCTTCGCCGGAATGCGTCGGGATCTCGACGACCTTCAGCCCCAGGTTCTCCACTGCCTGCAGGCAGGCGTAGAAAGTGGGCGCTTCCACGGCAATCGTGTCTCCGGGTCGCGTGACCGAACGCAGGCACAGGATCAGTGCTTCGAGGGCGCCGTTGGTGATGATGATTTCCTTGAGGGGCACATGCACGCCGCCATGCAGGTAGCGCTTCGCGATCTGGCGACGCAGCTCGAGGCTACCGGGCGGAAGGCTTTCGACCGTTTCGAACGGATCCATGTGACGGGCACTACTGCCCAGGAATCGCGAAAGCTTGGCCCAGGGAAACAGCGTTGGCCCGGGGAATGCGGAACCCAACGGGACCACGTTGCGGTCCTGGAGGGCTTCCAGCGTCTGGAACACCAGATCGCTGACATCGACCATCGTCGAGCGGGCAGCCGCTTTCGCTCGTTGCGGCCCCGGTACCGGTTGCTGCCATCTCGCGCTGACGTAATAGCCGGACCGCGCCCGGGTTTCGATCAACCCGTCCAGCTCCAGCACTTCATAGGCACGAAGGACGGTCGCCGGGCTGACATTGCGTTCATGACACAGCACCCGCACTGACGGCGCGCGCTCGCCGACGCGCAGCGTTCCGTCGCGAATGGCGCGAGCGAGCTCTTCCGACAGGGTCTGGTATAGCTTCGTCAACCGGTTAGCGGATACCGTGCGGCTGTAGATGCCCCGTGTACCAGCCGATCATCAGTATCGCGAACAGCGCAACGGACAGGGTGATGCGGATGGTCAACGCGCGGACCATGGCCCTGGAATCCCCCTTGCCGGACGACATCGAAAACAGCGCATGGCCGAGGCTTGCGATGATCGCAACGAGCGTGATGACGATCAGGATTTCCATCTCGGGTAACCTCGGAATCAGGTCTGGTCAGGGGCGCGGCTGCCTTCGGCGGCAAGCCTCGCGATATCGGCCTTTTTCTCGTCGCGCACGGTCTTGATCACCATCACAAACGCTGCGCTGATCACTGCCAGCAGCATCAGCATCAGGAAGGCGAGGCCAGGACTGAAGCGCCATGCCTCGCGAAGACCCCCGATGACACCCAGGGGTGTCGCGATCAGCAGCATTGGCTTGGCAATTCTCATGGGCAAAGGAGTCCGGTGGGGCTGGCGCCTAGTATCGCCCAGACTGTGCCGCATAACAGAGGCAGTTTCGTGTGAAAAATGCGTAACAGCTACGCGGAGGGGAGGGCTTGCGGTCCGGTGGCGCTTCGGGGCGGGACAGGTTGACATCCTGCTCTGGATGGCATGCAGTACGCGCAAACAGAAGCAGGCCGGATCCACGGCCGTCGAGAGGGGGAATTGTGGCCATCGCGGTCGACAGCGGAAGCGCGATTACCTGTCTGGACTACCGGCAGGTTGCCCCGTCGCCGCGGCTCAGGGAGTTCGTTCGCTATTACGACTGTAGCGATGTGCTCGCCGACGGCACGGCAGCGTATCCATTCGCGGTTTCCCTCTTTCCCATCCTCGCGTTCTATCTCGGTGACCCTTGCAACGCGTACGAGCATGATGCCGCGCGTACGCGCCATTTGCCGCCGGTGATCGCGCTCGGCCTGTGCGACCACCGCGTCGCCGACCTGCTGGATTGCGGACACCACCTCAATTTCACCGTGGTGTTCGAACCGACCGGGTTTTTCAGGTTGTTCCATGTGTCCCCCTGGGAGCTGCGCAATTACGCACACGATTGCAGGGACGTGCTGGGCGCCGAGATCGCGACTCTCCACGCGCGGCTCTGTGCGGCCCGCGACATGACCGAGCGGGTCCGACTCATCGAGGCTTTCCTGATGCAGCGCGTGGACCGTGCGCTGCCGCGCTCCGGGATGCAGTACGCCGCCGATCTGCTCATCGAGTCCCGGGGCCGCGCCAACCTGTCCGACCTGGCCGCAACCCTGGGGCTGTCGGACAGCTCCTGGCGCCGGCACTTCACCACGCAGATCGGCGTCGCGCCGAAGCGCTATCAGCGGATGTTGCGCTTCCACCATGCCGTCGCGCTGAAGCGCGATTTACCCGGGATCTCCTGGACCGACGTCTGTCAGGAAGCGGGCTTCTACGACCAGTCGCACTTCATCGCGGAGTTTCGCGAGATGGGCGGGGCCGCGCCTTCCCGGTTCATGGCGGATCTCACCGAAATGCCGGTCGCCATCAGTCGCGCGTACTACCGCCCGGTGACGGAAAACTACAATCGCCTCCGCTGAGAGCGGCAGGAAAATGCGGCAATTGGATTCTGGGGGGGGATATGGTCAACCGACGCACCTTACTCAAGCTCGGCACGGCCGGCATGGCGGCCGCCGTCGTGCAGGCTCCGGCGTTCGGCTCAAGCTTGCTTGGGTCCTCGCCCGGACTCGTGCGTGCCGTTTTCGACGAGCGCTTCGCCGAAGCGCAGGCGTTCGCCAGCGTCTTCCGGTCCCGTGGCATGCCCACCACCGGTATTCGCGGTGACGTGTCCGCGCTCTGGTATCGAGATCTCAAGGCACGGCTGCTCGAACAGCGGTTGCCCATCGTCGGCCTCACCGACCGGACTGCGCTTTTCTGCCTTGAAGAGCTCGCGCGTGACGTCGGCATGAAGGTGCAGGGTCGCATCGACCACACCTTCGATCCGCAAGGTGCGCTGACTCACCACGTCACCGGCCCGTCGGCGTGGATCAACGCGGGTCAAAGGCTCGGACCCGAGCAGGGATTCGGGCGCGTGATGGCCGCGCTGCTCACGGATCCGACGTTGCATGGCGAGTCGTTCGCAGCACAGAAGCATACTGGCCCATTCTCGCCCGCCAACAAGAAGCAGCTCGTGTCGTGGTGGATGGCGTAGCCTCGTCACGAATGAGCACCGGAACAGCGACGCAAAGTCAACGACGCAGATAGTTAAGGACAGACCCATGGCACTTCCGCTTCCACCAAATGTTTCAGCAGGCGACTTCCGCACCGCCTTGAGCGAATTCACTACTGCAGTGGGTGCGCAATGGGTCTTCACGACTGAAGAAGACGTCCTGCTGTACCGCGATTCGTATTCCATTTTCTGGGGCGAGCCCGAGGAGCGCATAGCATCCGCTGCCGTCGCGCCGGCGAATGTCGAGCAGGTGCAGCAGATCGTCCGCATCGCGAACAAGTACAAGATCCCGCTGTACTCGATCTCGACGGGCCGCAATCTGACGTACGGCGGCTCATCGCCGACGCTGCGTGGCTCGGTCATCGTCGACCTGAAGCGCATGAACAAGATCCTGGCCGTTGACGAGAAGCGCCACTTCGCCCTCGTCGAGCCGGGCGTGTCGTACTTCGACCTGTACAACTACATCAAGGAGCACAAGCTCAAGGTGATGCTGGACATCCCCGATCCGGGTTGGGGCAGCCCCATCGGCAACAGCCTCGACCATGGCGTCGGCTACACGATGGGGCCGTTCCGCGATCACTTCGGCTCCCACTGCGGCATGGAGGTCGTCACGGCAGAGGGCGAAATCATTCGCACCGGCATGGGCGCGGTCCCGAACGCGGAATCCTGGCAGGACTACCACTACGGCGCGGGTCCGACCGTCGACGGCCTGTTCGCGCAATCGAACTTCGGCATCGTCACGAAGATGGGCTTCTGGCTGATGCCATTGCCCGAGACGTATTTGAACGGCACGGTCACTGTGCCGCGTTACCAGGACTTCCAGGCGCTGGTGGAAGAGGTCAGTTACCTTGAAGACTCGTTCCTGATCGGCATGCCGCAGTTCGGCAGCCCCGCGGGTGGTGGACTGCTTGAGCCGCCGCCGCCGGAGATGAGCCAGTTGATGCAATCCGGGTGGCCGACCCAGGACCAGATCGACGCCTACCTGAGGACAACCAACAAGCCGGCGTGGTCGGTGACGCTGCAGTTCTACGGACCCGAGGAAACGGTGCGTGCCAACTGGGCGGCTGCCAAACGGCGCATGGCGAAAGCGATCCCGGGTGCAGCCTTCCGGGACGGCATCTTCATCCCGCTGCCCGTGCCTCCCGAGGCCGAGCAGAACCTGCTGCAGCCGATCAAGACGGCACTCGGCATTCCGTCGCTCGAGATCTTCTTCATCACGACCCGCAACCCGATGACGGACGCCGACCCCTGGGATGGCCACGCCGATTTCTTTGCCTTCGTGCCGCGGACTGCAAAGGCCGTCCACGAGGCCTCGCGGGTGTTCTACGACGTCTATCGCGAATTCGGACTGCCCGCCATACACAACCCGTTCTTCACGCCCATCAATTACTACTCGCGCAGCTACGTCGTCGCGACGCTCGTGCCAACGTGGAGGGACCCCGCAAAGAACGCGCGGTCGCGCGAGCTGTTTGGTCGTCTCGTCGATCGCTCTGCCGAACATGGCTGGGGCTGCTACCGCACGTCGCCCGCGTTCCAGGAGCGCGTCGTGTCCAAGTATTCGTACAACAACAACGCTCTCCTCAAGTTCCAGGAGAAGCTCAAGGACGGCATTGATCCGAACGGCATCCTGTCACCGGGCCGGTACGGTATCTGGCCAGCCAACATGCGGAGGAACCGGGCATGAAGCGCGTCGCTCTCGTTGTTTCACTGATCGCGCTCGCTGCGCCCGTGATGTCGCAGGCGGCGGCCCCTGCGGGGTCGCTCGACAACGGCAAGCTCGTATACGAGAAGTGGTGTCTTCCGTGCCATGGCTCGCGCGTCGATACCGGCTTCCCCGGCACGAGCAATGCGCTCTATCCGGGTGCTGCTGCGCTCGCGGTCAAGTACAAGGGCACGCAGCCGCCGTTGCTGACGGACCGCACGAACCTGACGGCTGAACTCGTGAAGACGGTCGTGCGCAATGGCATCTCCGCGATGCCGCGTTCGCGCAAGACCGAGATCAATGACGCCGAACTCGGCGACATCGCCGCGTATCTGACGCAGAAGAAGCCGAAGAGTAAGTAGCGGTACCGCGTAGTGGCGGGTCCCGGCATCCGCTACGACCTGGACTTTCCCCCGATGGACGGGCGGAACTGCCGCGGTGTTGCGCCCATCACCTTGCGCATGAGGCGTCGCAATGCCGTCGCATCGCCGTAGCCGACTTGCACGGCAACCTGCGCGACTGACAGGCGACTGTTCTCGAGCAACTGTCTGGCCCGATTCAGTTGCACCAACTGGATGAATGCGGAGGGGCTGCCGCCGGTGGCCGCCTTGACGCGACGGGCCAAGGTTCTCTCTGTGTGAGGCTGAACTGGGTGGCCAGATCCGCAACCGTGGTGGTTCGTGGCATCGCGGCGCCGATCCGCTTCGACAGGTCGGCCACAACGCTGTTGCCGTTCGCTAGCATGCTCGGAACGATGCAGGGTGACTGCACCTCCCGGCCGTGCTCTTCAGCGATGAGCCCGCGCGCACCGGCTGAGCCGAGATCCTGGCGCTCGCCGAGCGACTCGCGCCCGAAGTTCGTCTCGTTCCCGCGGACGCAGCCGAGCGAGTCAGAGTGCCGGGCTTGAGTCATGAGGTGATGAGTGAGGGTGCCATGCTGTGGTGTGCGCGGCTGCTCGCGATCGAGGCCGGCAGGGCAACGAACGGGCGAGAAGGCTCTCCGCTGCAGCCAGCCCGGTATCTCGCGCCACGCTGCGGGTCGGGAGCCGTGCCGGTGCCGCTCCTTCGTGCGCGTGCTGCCGGGATACTGTCTCACCTCGCCACGGAACTGGCGCGCTCGTCGGGGCCTTGCTTCTGCGGGGACACGATCAGCGCAATTGATCTATATTCAGCCGTCGCGATGCATTCCCTGGTCCCGTTGCCGGATGGGCTATGCCCGATGGTGCCTGCGATGCGTGCCGCTTTCGAATGGATGGGGAGGTCGCTCCATGGCGCGATGCCCGCAGCCTTGATCGCCCATCGCGACTACATTGTCGCGCGTCACTTCCAGTTGCCGATCGACCTATGACCCGCAGAACCACGATGGCAGGGCAGTCCTGCAAGTTTCGCGTTGCAGGCCAGGCAGAAGTCCCGGCGATCGCGAGTCTCGTGAACCGGGCATATCGGCCGGCGCCCCAGGAGGCGGGCTGGACTCATGAGGCTCACCTCGTCGCCGGCATGCGCACGGATGCCAGTCACGTTGCAGGATTGATGACCGCGCCCGGTTCCGTCGTGCTGGTCGGGCTATGGCTCGATCAGCTCGCCGCTTGCGTACAGGTGGAGACTCGTCGGCACGGCAGCTACATCGGCATGCTCGCCGTCGACCCCGCGATGCAGGCGAAAGGGCTCGGAACGCAGATGCTGCAGTTTGCCGAGCGCTACGCGGGCGAAGTCCAGGGTGCAGCGAGGTTCGTAATGACCGTCGTGTCCCACCGGCAGGAACTGGTGTCCTTCTATTTGCGGCGCGGCTACGAGCTCACCGGACGAACCCAGGGCTTTCCGTCGTATGCCGGTGTCCCGAAGCAGCCGGGCCTTGAACTCGTGGAGCTTGCGAAGCAGGCCAAGCGTCCGTCTGATGCTGGGAGCGCGGATGTGCCGATCTGATCCCGATACTGCCAGTACGTTGCAAGGAGCCTCATGGAAAGCAAGCGGTACCCTGTAGCTCTCGTCGCTGCCGATGCAGCGCCGCGGACCAAGCCGTCAAACTACCCCGAACCGTTCGCTTCGCGCATGGCCGGTCGTGTGAAGCGAGCGTTGGGGGACCGCTTTGGACTCACGAACTTCGGCGTAAACCTGACCCGGCTCGCACCCGGCGCGGTGTCGGCCCTGCGCCACGTGCACGGCGCGCAGGATGAGTTCATCTATGTGCTCGAGGGACAGCCTGCCCTCATCACGGATGCCGGTGAGCAGATGCTGTCGCCCGGCATGTGTGCCGGATTCAAGGCAGGCACGGGAGATGGCCACCAGCTGGTCAATCGAACCCAGGCAGACGTCGTCTATCTGGAGGTGGGTGACCGCACGCCCGGCGATACGGCCGTGTATCCGGACGACGATCTGCAGGCGATCCTTGTCGAAGGCCAATGGCACTTCCTGCACAAAGACGGTTCGCCCTACTAGATCGAGATGTGTCCCGAGTCGTTGGCAGGAGTCTGCATGTTCCATGTCCTGATCATTCACGAAGTCGAGTCGTATCCTGCGTGGAAGGCGATCTTCGACAACGCCGCTGGCATCAGGAAAGCTGCCGGAGAGGAGAGCTACCAGCTGCTGCGGTACGACACGGATACGAACCGCATCGTCCATTTCTCGAAGTGGTATTCACTCGCCAACGCCCGCCGCTTCTTTGAATCCCCGGAACTGGTGAAGATTCGCAAGGAAGCGGGAGTCAAGGCTCCGGAGTTCCTCTATCTCGACGAAATAGAGCGGGGGGTTTTGTAGCCCAGGCGCAAGCGTGACTCAGTGCCCGACGCGATCCTGTAGTGACCTGGGCTACCGCCGCGCCTTCTGTCGTGATGCCGCCGAGCGCGTCTTCGATTTGGCTCACGTCATTGCTCTTCAGCTCGAGGGTTGCTGCGGCAGCCAGGCTCTCTGGCCGCTAACGGCCGCGCGGACCGTCTTCCTGGTCCAGTCGGCCCTTCCGGTCACGGCCGCGGTCGGCGGGCGCGTCATCCTGTTGCTGACCTCTGTCCTGCGCCTCGGGTTGCGGGCGCCGCGGCTGTTCCTGAGGCTGCGTAGCGGGGGGAGCCCGCTCTACTCGTGACGGTTGGCGGCTGCGCGTGTCCTGCTGTGGCTCGGCGCGCGGGCGTGAACCGTTGCCACGTTGTAGCCCGGGTTGCTCGGTGCTCGAGTCGCGCTGTTCCCGACGGCTGTTCTCGGGCTGATTGGAGCGTTGCAACCCCGGTGTGCTCGGATCGCGCTCGCCCGCATTGCGGCGCAGAGACGGGGGCAGTGGCGCCGGAGGCGGGGCCGATCGAGGATCCCATCGATTCCAGTCGCTGCGGCGCGCGCTCCAGTCGCGCCCCCAATGCTCATCCCATCGCGGCGGGGCATCCGCGCGCCAGCCACGGAAATAGGACGGTGGTCGAGTGTAGTAACGGACGGGCACGCGCAGCACATAGGACGGGACGTAGTACGGATCAATCACATCCCAGGGGCCGTTGTACCCGCGGCTCGCATACCAGAGATCCTCCTCGAAGACCCAGTAGCGATCTTCATAGAAGAAGTAATTCCAGCCGGCTCCGGGCGCGTAGTAAACCGGGTAGCCGGGAACACGCGACAAGCGGGGGTAGGTCGACACGTTGATGCCGACGCGAACACCGGGTTCCCGCACAGCAACTCCACCGCCCACCGACGTGCAAGCGGAGCTGATGCAGGCTCCCGCAATGACCAGCGGGATCAGGTAACGTTTCATGGCGCAACCTCCTGGCAAGGGATGCCTTGCCTCGCAAGCTTCAATTGAACCTCACTACGCGCTCACGGAGCGGGTGAGTCAATAGGACTTCCACCTGATAGTGAGTGCGTAATGGCTGCAAGCAATGCGGCAGGAGACGGTTCTGCCGACTCGTGCAGGAAGGCACCGGTTTCCGCAGGATGGCAGGCTGCAGCCGGACTCGACTATTTGCCCTTCGCCCAGGAGTCCCGGAGCGTCACCGTGCGATTGAAGATCGGCGCTCCGGATTTCGAGTCGACGCGGTCCGCGACGAAGTAGCCATGCCGCTCGAACTGGAAGCGCGTTTCCGGCGACGCCTTCCTGAGGGAAGGCTCGAGCTGCGCCCGGACGACTTTCTTGGCATTCGGATTCAGGTCAAGAAGGAAGTCCCGGTCACCGGCGCCCGGGTTCGGCACGGAGAACAGTCGGTCATACAGGCGCACCTCGCACGAGTAGGCATCCTGTACGGACACCCAATGGACGTTGCCCTTCACCTTGTACTGGTCCGCGCCGGGCGAGCCCGAGCGCGAATCAGGCAGGTAAGTGCAGTGCACGGCAATGACGTTGCCGTTCTCGTCCTTGTCGCAGCCCGTGCATTCCACGATGAACGCATAGCGCAGTCGCGCGCGATTGCCCGGGAACAAGCGGAAGTAGCCTTTGCTCGGCACTTCCATGAAATCGTCGCGCTCGATCCACACCTCCCTGGACATCAGCAGCTCGCGCTTGCCGAGTTCGGGCTTGAGAGGATGGTTGGGCGCTTCGCAGGCTTCCGTCTGGCCTTCCGGGTAGTTGTCGACGATGAGCTTCACCGGGTCGAGGACGCCGATGCGGCGTTCGGCCTCCGCGTTCAGGTGCTCGCGCATGCAGTCCTCGAGGATGCTCATGTCGATCCAAGAATCGGACTTGGAGACGCCAATGCGCACTGCAAAGTTGCGGAAGCCCTCCGGCGTAAACCCGCGGCGACGCGCGCCGGCCAGCGTGGGCAGGCGGGGATCGTCCCAACCGTCCACATGCTTTTCCTCGACCAGCTGGATCAGCTTGCGCTTGGAGAGCACAACGTACGACAGGTTCAGTCGCGCAAACTCGTACTGCTGCGGCAGGGGTCGCGCGAAGAAGCCTGCGTCGGCGAGTTTCCCGAGCAGCCAGTCGTAGAACGCACGCTGATCCTCGAACTCGAGCGTGCAGATGGAGTGCGTGATGTTTTCAAGCGCATCTTCGATCGGATGCGCATAGGTGTACATCGGATAGATGCACCAGGTATCGCCCGTCTTGTGGTGGTGCGCATGGCGGATGCGATAGATGATCGGATCGCGCAGGTTGATGTTGGGCGAGGCCATGTCGATCTTCGCGCGCAGCACGTGCGTGCCATCCGCGAACTCGCCGTTCTTCATGCGCGTAAACAGGTCGCGGTTCTCCGCAATGCCGCGGTCGCGGAAGGGACTGTTCTTGCCGGGTTCGGTCAGCGTGCCGCGATGCATGCGGATGTCGTCGGCGCTCTGGCTGTCTACATAGGCATGGCCATGCTCGATCAGTGCGGCAGCACACCGGTACATCCACTCGAAGTAGCCTGACGCGGAATAGAGATTCGTGTCGCCACCAAACTGCCAGTCGAAGCCCAGCCACCTGACGGACTCGATGATGGAGTTGACGTACTCCTGAGACTCCTTTTCCGGGTTCGTGTCGTCGAAACGCAGGTGGCAGGTGCCGCCGAAGTCCCGGGCGATCCCGAAGTTCAGGCAGATCGACTTCGCGTGGCCGATGTGCAGGTAACCGTTCGGCTCGGGCGGAAAACGTGTACGGATGCGGGCCGGGTCCAGCGGACCGGCGGCATGCTGGGCCGCATCGCCCGGCCTGCCCGACCAGTGCCGGCTCGCGTACTTGCCCTGCGCTAGGTCGCTCTCGACGATGTTGCGCAAGAAGTTTCCCGCGGTAGCGGGAACTTCCTTGCCGGAGGTGTCTTTGCCGGGCGCGTTCTGGGCAGGTTCTTTGACGGACATGGCACCGGGTCGGGGCTGCAATAGGTGAGCCCGGATTCTAGCCGCTGCCTCGCCGGCAGGCTGCTATTTCTTCCGTCCGTTCGGGCGCCATTGACCTGCGTTGCCAGCGAGGCCGCTAGCGGGGTAGGGGTCGTGTACTTGCCCTCCGGTGCCACAACATTTGGGGTAGGCCTGGGCTTTTGCGAATCCCTCTGTCTTCTCCCCTGCATGTCCCCTACGTCGTCGTCGAAGTCGAGCCGAGATCGATCTCGCGCATGGTCATCAACCTCGACGCCTTCCGTGCTGTCGCGGCCCGAGGCGATGGTACTTATGGACGGCTCTTGATCTTCGCCTATGCGCGCGCAGGCGCTGGAGCAGAGAAGTTACGTGTCCGCATGTTCGCTCCGTTGGCCGGAATATTCGAAGATCCCGCGACCGGCAGTGCCTCCGGCGCGCTGGGTGCTTATCTCGCGTCCCTCGATCCGCGAGCCGATGGAGAGTTCCGGATCACCAACGAACAAGGCGTCGACATGGGCCGGCCCAGCGAGATCAACCTGCGGGTCTTCAAGTCGGGCGGGCAGGTGAAGTCAGCCAAGATCTCCGGCCGATGCGTGCACGTGATGCGGGGAGTGCTGGAGGTAGGTTGCCAGGGAAGAGTCAAAAAACTCCGTCACGTATAGGCCGGTGTTTTCGACGACGGTACTACTTTGCAGCGAGCGGCCCGACATCCACTTTGCCCTGGGTGTTGGTGAGCGGACCGAGTTCGGCGGCGACACCCCGCGCAATCGCGGCGACTTCGCTGCCGGCCTGGAAGCAGGTGAAGTCGGGTCGGTCGCGCCAGGCGAGCGGGCCACACAGGCGTTTGCCGGCGCCCAGCGCCGCATCATGGACGATGTTGATCACGCGCTCATAGTCGGGTGAGCCCTGGGCGAAGCCGGTGAAGTTGGCGAGGTCGCCGCTCGCCGCGAAGACGGCGGTCACCCCGGGCACCTTCGCGATGGCTGCAGCATTGCTGAGCCCTTCGAGCGTTTCGATCATGAGGATCAACACGACGTTGTCGTTGATTGTGGCGCGGTAACCGCCCGGGACGGTGCCCCATATACCGGGTCCGAACGCCTGGCCTCCACCGTTGCTGCGTCGACCGAGCGGTGGGAAGAAGGTCCAGTTCCGCGCTTCAATGGCTTCTTCAACGGTGTCGACCGTCGGCACGACAATGACGAGTGCGCCTGCATCGAGCGCGTGCTGGATCTCCCTCTCGTCCGTGTGTGATACCCGAACTCCGGGCACTGCCTTGGCGTAAGGACACGCAGCCCACATGCGCGCCACCTGGTTCCAGTCGCGGGTGTTGTGCTGCATCTCCGTCCAGATGAAGTCATAGCCCGCATTCGCCATCGCGCAATACGTCTCCGGATCCGTTGCGCTGAACAGCGTGCCACCCGTGACCTTGCCACCCTGTCGCATCTTCACCATCACCGGATTCCAGATCCCGGCAGTCGCCCCCGCATCGTACGTGGGGCCATACTTCCAGGCCTTGCCGTCAAAGGGGCCCTTGTTGATCGCGCCCTCAGGCGCGCTCTGCAGCGCACCACTGTCCTTGCCCGCAGGCGCCGCGAGTGGAAACGTCGTCTTGCCGGCCGCCGCGTTGTTGATGTACGGATCAGCTGCTGCTGGACGAGGACCGTTCGCTGGCGGTGCGGCTGCCTGTACGAGCTCCGGCCGGGCGATGGCCAGCAAGGAAGTGAAACCGAGAGCCGCGAGCGGGAGAAGTCTCGACATGGCGATTGCCCTTTGCGTTCCTAACAGTTGATCAGGCCGTGGCACTTGGACAATAGACCCCAATGGCTCGCATTGACAACAGGTCAGGGCGGGGAGTCAGGAGAGACCAAGGTATGCACGCGGCACCCCCTTCCCGCAGGCGAGGCACCGCGATCCATACCGGTTAACTTCAGGAAATCCGGTGCGGAACTCTTGCGGATTCCTACATTCAGGCCTTCGCGTCCGTGGAACTCTGCTGTCCATCCGCCGACTAACCCTTGCGTAACAAGCTGCCAGTGCCAACCAAGAAGATTCCATGAACAAATGTAACCGCTCCCTGATCGTTCTTCTGTTGCTGGCCTCTGGTCCCGTATGGGCCGGCAAGCGGATTCAGATGGAATCAAGCGATCTGCAGACGAACAAGACCACCCAGCGCGAAATCCTGGTCGACAAGGACCGGATGAAGATGGAAAGCGGCGACAACGTGGTCATTTTCCTCACGACCGGCGGCAATCGCTTGGTGATGATCGACAAGGCTAACAACGAGTTCCGCGAGATGGATCAAGCCTCGATGGAAGCCATCGGCAAGCAGCTGTCGAACGTCCTGGCGCAAGTTGAATCGTTACTGAAGAACCTGCCACCGGCCCAGCGAGAACAGGTCGAAGGCCTGCTGAAGGGCAAGACGGCAGGCGGGGCGCCCGTAGTCGAACCCATTGTCTTCGCAGCCAGAGGACCCGAAACCGTCAGCGGCTTCCGGTGCACCCGCCATGAGGGGACCCGAAGCGGCGAGAAGGTTCTGGAGCTTTGTGCGTCGACGCTCAGCGACGTCAAGCTGGGAGCCCAGGAGTTTCAGGTCCTGGAGAAGATGCGCGAGTTCACGACCAGCATGATGAAGGCCGTGAAATCGACCCCACTGGCGGGCATGATGGAGAGCACAGGCATCACGCAGGCCGGCATCGAAGGCTACCCGGTGCAGAGCATTACATTCAGCAACGGGAAGCCGGTGGCTCGCGAGCAGCTTAAGGCCATCGTGGAAGCCACACTCACCGACGCCGATTTCTCGACCGGCACCGCGAAGCAAGTTGACCTGCCGAATCTGGGCGCGCTGGGCGGCGGGGCGCTCTAGACAGGCCGCTGATTCTTTGATGTCGAGGGCGAGTGGCGCCGGGAGCTGCGGCAGCGGTCATCGAGGATTGCCCACTGTTGTCGTCTTGCTGACACGATCCGATGTTCGCTCGAATCTTGTTGTGCAATGCGCTTGGGGCGGTGGTGCAACTCATCGATGCGGCTCAATTTCTTCGTTGTCTTTCGTTATTCAATTCCGTTGCTCTACACTAGAGGCGAGCCCAACACAGCGCCCGCTCCCCGAAGGTGAGCACTGAAGCCGTCAATTCGGTGTCTGAGTGGAGCGACCCGCGAGGCATGTGCAGGCCTCGCGATGAAGTGAAGTGCAAGCAAGAACACAATAATGAGCGTGTGGTTTGGGGGTAACAACAAGATGTGTGCGTACCGACACGGCCGCTTAGCCTGTCTGGCCCTGATTGCGCTTAGCGGATGGACCTGGACCCAGGTCGCATCAGCGCAAGGCGACATCGTCGGCTTTTGGGACCAACCCGCCACCGGCATGACGCTCGGCACCGCCCTGGCGCCGCTGTTCGGCTTCATCGAGGATTCGAGGGAGCGGGCCGATGGTCCATCGCCCGTGGACTACCTGGGCCTGCCCTTGAATGAGGAGGGCCGGTCCCGGGCCTTGGCCTATGATGCGGCGCTGCTCGGCGTGCCCGAGCATGTATGCATGCGGCATCCATCGCAGTACTCGTTCTGGGGGCCGGCGCGGCTCCGTATTTCGGCTGAACTGGATTCGAACCTGAACATGGTGTCGTATGTCGTGGGCGGGACATTCCGGCGGGCGGATCGCACCATTTACATGGATGGACGCAGCCACCCGCCCGACTACGCCGCGCACACGTGGGCAGGTTTCACGACGGGAGAGTGGCGCGGCAATACCCTCGTCACCCTGACGACGCACCTCAAGTGGGGCTGGCTCCGGCGTAATGGCGTGGTGGCAAGCGACCAGTCGACGGTCGCCACGTTCTATACGCGTAACGGCAACGTCCTGACCGTCACCTGGATCGTGCACGATCCGGTCTACCTGACTGAGCCGTACATCAAGTCCGTCGACTTCATTACTCAGCCCGTCTCCACGGCTCGCTTCGGAGTGGAACCCGTCGATGCCGGCGACGACTACTTCTTCAAGTGCTTCACGAGTGAAGAGATTGCCAAGCCGGACCAGCACGACGTCCCCCACTACCTTCCGGGCAGCAACCCGTTCGTCGGTGAGGAGGCGAAACGCTTCGGCATCCCGGTCGAAGCGACCCTGGGCGGCGCCGCCACGGCGTATCCCGAATACCGCGACAGGTTGCAGCGATGAGCAGCGCACTTAGGCTCTTGACACCCCTCCTGCTGGCGTTAGCTGCAGTGACCACGGTCGTATCCGCGCAGACGACGTCGCCGGTTGAGCCGGAGGTCCGCGGTGCCCCACTCGGCGTCATGAAGGTGCAAGGCAACGTGTGGCTGATCGCCGGCGCGGGCGGCAACATCGCCGTGCAAGCAGGCGACGAAGGCATTGTCGTGGTCGACACCGGTGCCGTCGGCCTGACCGATGCTGTCATGGCTGCCATCCGCACGATCTCCGACCGGCCGATCCGTTACGTCGTCAATACGTCGGTGTCGGCGCAGCACGTCGGCGGCAACGCCAAGTTCGCGGCGCTGCCGGGCGGTTCGCTCAGCGGCAAGACTCGCGGCGCGAAAGTACGGATCCTGGCGCAGGAAAACGTGGTGGCCAGGATGGGCGAGGTGGGGCAAGGCGGAACGCCGGCGTATCCGTCGCAGGCGTGGCCCGTCGACGGCTACTACGTCCCTGAACGGAATCTCGTGTTCAACGGCGAGGTCATCGACGTGATTCATCAGCCGTCCGCCCACTCCGACGGCGACAGCATCGTGTATTTCCGCGGTTCCAACGTCCTCGTGGCCGGCGACATTTATACGACCACCTCGCTGCCGCTCGTGGACCGTGCCCGAGGAGGGTCGCTGACCGGGCTGCTCCGCGCGCTGAACAAGATGATCGACATCGCCGTGGCGGATGACCTCGCGGAGGGCGGCACGTACATCATTCCCGGGCACGGCCGCATCAGCGATGAAGCGGACCTCGCTGAATACCGCGACATGGTGCACATCATTCGCGCGCGCATCGCCGACCTCGCAGGCCGTGAACGGCTCTCGCTGGCGCAGGTCAAGTCTCGCAGGCCGCTGCTGGGCTGGGAGGTCCGTTACGGTCACGCCGGATGGACGACGGACATGTTCATCGATACGGTCTACGACGAGTTCAGGGCACGGAGAGCCCCATGATCACACACTCTTTGCGAACACTCGCTGCGCGCATCGCCTTGGGCGTAGTCAGCGTGTCCGTCATCAGTTCGGCATGGGCGGCGCAATCCTCCTCTGCCGACGGCAGCGTGTATCAGCAGTACGCGCCGATCGATCTCACCGGCAACTGGGTTTCATTGGTGACCGAGGACTGGCAGTTGCGCATGATCACGCCGCCTAAAGGCGACCTCTCGAACATGCCCCTCAATGCCGAAGGCGAAAGGGTAACAAACAGCTGGGATCCCGCGCGTGACGAGGCGGCCGGGATGGCTTGCCAGGCCTACGCTGCGCCGTCGATCATGCGGGAGCCCGGGCGCTTGCGCATTACGTGGGTGGACGGTGGGAACGCGCTGCGCGTGGAGACGGATGCCGGCCAGCAGACTCGTCTGTTCCAATTCGTTGAGGCGACGCCGCCGACCACGGACAGGTCATGGCAAGGCCTCTCGCGGGCCGAGTGGCAATACGCCGGGAGGTTCAGTCTCGACACCGTCGGCGCCGAAATCGGTCCGGCCGGACGACGCTCCAGGACCATCCGCCCGTCGCCGGCGAGGCCGAACGGCGGCGCACTCAAGGTCGTCACCACGCAGCTGCGCGACGGCTACCTGCGCAAGAACGGCGTGCCATTCAGCGAAAACACGGTCGTGACGGAGTACTTCAACGTCTACACCGACGTGGATATGGCGCAGTGGCTTGTGGTGACGGCGATCGTCCACGATCCCAAGTACCTGCGCACCGACTACATCACGAGCAGCAACTTCAGGAAGGAGCCCGACGGCTCGAAGTGGAAGCCGCGGCCATGCGTCGTGCGGGACTAGCTGACCTCAGGCTGATCGGGGGGCAATGCGTCTTGCTTGAGCTTCAGTAGCTCGTGTCCGGCACCAGACTCTTCCCTAGGACTCAGCCGATCAGTGCGTCATCGCATAGAGGATGTAGTTGATGCCGAAACGGTAGGCGAGGGCGGTCATCGGTTCCGGATAGATCGGGTCATCGGCGTGCTGCCATGCGTCACCCATGTCCATGTTGAAGTTGATGGCGACGAGCAGCCGCCCCGATTCGTCGTAGATGCCGCGCCAGTGCGGCGGCCCCGCGAGTTGCGCAACGATCTCGCCATTCGCCGCACGCCGCAGGTGCCGCCTTCCCGGAATCTGCGTGCGCTGGTCGAGGTCATAGAGAATATGCAGCAGCGGATCCCCGGCCGGGAGCTCGACGATGGTGTGGTCGGGAAACACGCGTTGCATCGCTGACTGGAACACCTGCCATTCATACTGGCCGTGGAAGTCATCGACAACAAGGAATCCGCCGCGGAGCAGGTATTCCCGCAAACGACGAGTTTCCTCATCCGACAGTTGCCAGCGGCCCACCTGCTGCGCGAACAGCCAGGGGTAGTCGAATACTGCCTCGTCCAGCAACGAAACGTGCCGGCTGTCCGGCGTCGAGTCGATGCGGGTCAGGCGCCTTACGCCCTTGAGGAAGTGATCCTCGGCCTCGGGGTAGTCGATCGCCCACCACGGCCGGCCCGGCCCGAATCGGAATCCACCACCATCACCCGCAATGGTGTAGATCAGCCGCGCCATGTGGAATTCCGCTGCGGGCGCCGCGGTACCCGATGGTGCCTGTGCCGCGATGGCCGAAAGGAACAGGAGGCAGCCCGCAACGAACGCGACCAAGGTGAACTTGCGTGAATGGTGCGGCAACGGATGACTCATCGCGGGAAACGTCTTCGGCTTTGCATACAGGGGTCCCGGGAAGGTACCACGACAGGTTGCCTACGATACCGTGGCCCTGGGAGGAGTGAAGCCGCAACGAAACTCAAGCTGTCCGGGGCGCTCCCCTTGTGCGGCTGTTTGCAAGGATCGTGGAGGATCGGAGGATGGGCCAACAAGCTAATCCCGGTTCAGGGCGTCATCCCGGCCAGCGCCGGCGAAGAGCGTTCCGTACGTTCTTGTGCCGAACCCTCGACCTGCTGTGCAGGATCGCAGGTTCGGGGACTCTCATCCCTCCGGCGAGCGCATGAAACAAAAAGCCCCACTCGAAGCGGGGCTTTTTGTTTCATATGGTGCGGCCGGAGGGATTCGAACCCCCGACCACCTGGTTCGAAGCCAGGTACTCTATCCAACTGAGCTACGGCCGCATGGTGTGCAAGTTTGGCTCAGCTGGCGCTTTCCTTCGCCACGCGATGAATCGCTGCGCGCATGCGGTTGTAAGTTCCGCAACGGCAGATGTTGGTCATCGCGGCATCGATGTCGTCATCGGTGGGATTCGGCTTCTGCTTGAGCAATGCCACAGCAGCGAGGATCTGACCGGACTGGCAGTAGCCGCATTGCGGGACGTTCTCGGCGATCCAGGCCTTCTGCACCGGATGACTGCTGTCCTTCGACAGGCCTTCGATCGTCGTGATGGCCTTCGTGCCCACGTCGCCGATCTTGAGCACGCACGAGCGCATCACCTGGCCGTCGAGCAGCACCGTGCAGGCGCCGCACAAACCCATGCCGCAGCCGAACTTCGTGCCCGTAAGGCCGGCGTCATCGCGCAGCGCCCACAGGAGCGGTGTGTCCGCATCGACGTCGAGATCAACCTGCTTACCATTGATGTTGAGCTTGATCATCTTCAAACCCTCGCAGCAGCGACGACTGTGACGTTGTGTTTGGAAAGCGGCAGCGAGCGGATGCGCGATGCCGTGGCGGCGAAGATCGCGCTCGCCAGCGACGGCGCGATCGGTGCCGTGCCCGGTTCACCGACGCCGCCGGGCGCTTCGGTACTCGGCATGATGTAGCACTCCGTCTTCGGCATCTGCGCCATCATCACCACCGGATAGTTGTGGAAGTTGCTCTGCTGGACCGCGCCATCCTTCAACGTGATCTCGCCGCGCAGCGCGGCGGACAGGCCATACACCATGCCGCCTTCGAGCTGCGCCACGATGTTGGCCGGATGCACGGCCACGCCGCAGTCGATGACCGTGACCACGCGGTTCAGGACAATCGTCTTGTCCTTCAATGACACATCCACCACCGAGCCGATGTAGCTGCCGTAAGCGCCAAACGCGGAGATACCGTAGAAGTGGCCTGCCTGTCGTTTCGACCAGCCGGACTTCTCTGCGAGCATGTCGAGCACGGCGAGTTGACGCTTGGCCTTCGGGTTCTGCAGCAGCGAGCGGCGGAACTGATAGCCATCCTGCTTCGTCGCCGCGGCGACCTCGTCGAGGAAGCCTTCCAGCATGAACGGATTGTGCGACTGGTTGACCGATCGCCAGAAGCCGAACCGCACGCCGATGTCCTTGTTGATGCCCGTGACCTTCAGGTTCGGGATCTCGTACGCCATGTCGCCGACGCTGGACGTGTAGAACCCGGCATTCGGCGGGCCGCCGAAGCTGGGCGCGGCAGAGGTCACCACGCGGGCTTCCATCGCCGTCAGTTTCCCCGACGCATCGAGCCCACCGCGGAAGCGGATCGCGGCAGCGGGGCGGTAGAAGTCGTGCTGGATGTCTTCCTCGCGGCTCCAGACCAGCTTGACCGGCCGGCCCGAGGCCTTGGCGGCCATCGCGGCCTGCGTCGCGTAGTCCGACTCGCCGCGACGGCCGAAGCCGCCGCCCAGGTACTGCATGTGGACGGTGACCCGCTCCTTCGCAAGGCCGAGCACTTGTGCAGCTGCCGCTTGGACGGCCTGCGGCGACTGCGTGCCGACCCAGACCTCGGCGGTATCGCCGTTCGCGCGGACCGTACAGTTCATCGGTTCCATGCAGGCATGGGCGAGGTAGGGGACTTCGTACGTGGCTTCGACCACGCGCGCCGCGCCCGCGAGCGCCTTGTCCGCGTCGCCTTCATTGCGGACCACCGCGCCTTGCTCGTCGAAGCCCGCGTGCAGCAGCGCCGACACCTTCGCGCTATCGATGCCGCCGAGCTTGCCCGGATCGAACTCGACCTTGACCTTGTCCAGCGCGCTCTTGGCCTGCCAGTACGTATTGGCCAGCACGATCACGCCGTTCGGCAGCGCGACTGTCGAATGAAAGCCCTTCATGCCGCGCGCGGCGCTGTCGTCGAACGACTTGAGCGTGCCCGTTACCGTGGGCGCTCCCTTGATCGCCCCGACCAGCATGCCCGGCAACACCATGTCGATGCCGTACTTGGCGCTGCCGTCCACCTTTGGGGCGACGTCGTTGCGGGCCGGCGAGGTGCCGATGACCTTGAACTCGCTATTGGCCTTCAAGGCTGGGTTCTGCGGGATCGGCATCGTGGCGGCGACGGCGGCGACGCTGCCGTAGGTCTTCGTGCGGCCGCTCGGTTTGTGCGTGATGACGCTGTTGGCGGCGGTGCACTCGGCGGGCGAGACGCCCCATTCCTTTGCAGCGGCTGCAACCAGCATCTCTCGCCCCGCAGCCCCGATGCGACGCAGCTCGGTGTACCAGCCGCGCACCGAAAAGCTGCCGACTGTCGACTGCTGGCCGAACAGCGGGTTGTTGTACAGGGGCGCCGCCGCGGCATCCTTGACGACGAGCTGTTTCCAGTCGCCGCCCAGCTCTTCCATGATGATCATCGGCATGCCGGTGTGGCCGCCCTGGCCCATTTCCACCGCGGGCGTAATGATCGTGATGGCACCGTTCGCCGCGATCTGCAGGAACCCGGACGGCTGGCGCGGTGCCGCGGGCGGGCCTGCCGGACGCGGCGGACCGCCTTCTTGGGCGGGCAGCGAGAAGGACAGGGCCAGTCCGCCACCGATGGCGACGGCGCTGGTCAAGAATTCGCGACGGGAGAGTGGGGCCGTAGCCGGCTGCGACGTGCGGTTCATGGAAAAGTCCCCTGCGCTTGAACCTTAGGAAATGGACGTCAACCTGAGCGCCAAGCGTAGCAGGTTGTTGTTTCAGTCGTCAGCATGCCGGAAGGTCGGGGTTCGCCGCCCGGGGTCAAGAACCCTGTTGCGGTGCCACTCCAGGACGGAGCCGTTCAGTACCGCTCGATCGACTCGATGCGCAGGTCATTCCGCAGTTCGGCCAGGGAGTCCTCGCATGCGTTCTGCGGCCCGTTCTCGCGGATGACGATCAGCTTCGAATTGCGACCCATGGACTGCAGCACACTCACGTTGACACCCAGGCGACGGCCGATCTCGGCGAGATCGGAGTCGCTGCGGATGGACGACCCCTGACGAAGGGTGACCAGGGCCCGCAGCGAGCAGCTCACATCACCGACTCGCTGTGCCCCGGCCTGCCGTTCGCCGGAGGGGGCGGCACAACCGGCCAGCACCAGGACGAAGCAGCCGCCTAGCAGTGCGACGCTCACTACGGGTGGTGCGCTTAGCTGACGCGATTCCCCGCTCGGCATGACCGCTCTCCTTGTCTGGTCGATGGGCAAAGTGACGGCAGGGACTCGTGCGGTTCCAGGCCACTTCCTGCTGCGTGCAGCCAGAATACGCCCCCGCCTTGCTCGCTTGCCACTCCGTCAGGCGGACCGACTCTGCTCCCGCCGCCCGTCGCCTTGACACCCTTGCTATCATGCCTTTTTGCCCACGGAACGACGCTCATGACCGACACAAAACTCTTCTATATCGACGGCAAGTGGACTCCGCCCGCCGTTGCCCGCCCGTTCGATGTTGAAAACCCGGCCACCGGCCAGGTGATCGCGCAGATTTCGCTCGGCAGCCAGGCCGACGTGGACCGGGCCGTTGCTGCAGCCAAGGCCGCGTTCGTGACGTTCTCGCAGACCACTGCCGAGGAGCGCATCGCGATCCTCGAGCGCATCGTGGCTGCCTATACCGCGAAGGCCGCAGATCTGGCCAGCGCCGTGACGTCCGAGATGGGTGCACCCGCCTGGCTCGCCCGCGACGCCCAGGTGCCGCTCGGCCTCGCGCATTTCACCGAGGCCATCAAGGTTCTCAAGACGTTCAAGTTCGAATATCAGCTCGGCACATCGCTGGTTCGCCGCGAACCGGTCGGCGTGTGCGCGCTGATCACGCCATGGAACTGGCCGCTGCACCAGATTGGCTGCAAGGTCGCCGCGGCCATCGCCGCGGGTTGCACGATGGTACTGAAGCCGAGCGAAATCGCGCCGCTCGATGCCCATGTGTTTGCAGAAGTCATCGACGCGGCCGGCGTGCCGCCCGGCGTGTTCAACCTGATCGATGGCGATGGCCCTACGGTGGGCACGGCCATGAGCGTACATCCCGACGTCGACATGGTGTCGTTCACCGGATCGACCCGTGCGGGCATCGAAGTGGCACGCAACGCGGCACTCACGGTCAAGCGCGTGGCGCAGGAGCTCGGCGGCAAGTCGGCCAATATCCTGCTTGACGACGCGGATCTCACGACGTTCGTGCCCGCCGGTGTGCAGGCTTGCTTCATGAACTCGGGCCAGGCGTGCGCTTCCCCGACGCGCATGCTGGTGCCGGCGCATCTGCACGAGGAAGTTGTGCGGCTCGCGAAGGCGTCGGCTGAAGGCACGCTCGTCGGCGATCCGCTTAAGGAAGGCGTGAAGGTCGGCCCGCTTGTCAGCAAGAACCAGTTCGAACGCGTACAGGGCTACATCAAGAAAGGGATCGACGAAGGCGCGACGCTGGTCGCGGGTGGACTCGGCAAGCCGGAAGGCCTCGAGGTCGGCCACTTTGTGAAGCCCACCGTGTTCGCGAACGTGCGCAACGACATGGCCATTGCACGAGAAGAAATTTTCGGGCCCGTACTTGCCATCATCCCTTACAAGGATGAAGAGGACGCGATCCGCATCGCCAACGACTCGCAGTACGGCCTGTCGGGCTTCGTCGTGTCGAAGGATCTGGATCGGGCCCGTCGTGTGGCGAAGCGCCTGCGTACCGGTCAGGTCCGCCTCAACGGCGCGCGCCACGATTTCGCGGCGCCCTTCGGCGGGTACAAGTGCTCAGGCAACGGCCGCGAGTTCGGCATCTTCGGCATCGAGGAATACCTGGAAGCGAAGTCTGTCTGCGGGTACTACCTCGCCTGACGAGCGACTACGGGATGGACCCGGGCGCGGGAACCTCAAGTTCCCACGCCCTCTTCTTTCCTTGGGGTACGCAAGCTGCGTCGCTGGCGATGTGGCCACTGCCGCAATGCTGCCAGTCCGATCAGCAAAGCTAGCCAACGTGCATCGAGAGCGCCCCCGCCTCCGCCTCCACCACTTCCAGTGCCATTGGGGGTCGCTGGCGTGGTCGACGTGCGAGGCGTTGCGGGCGCTGGTGCGGTAACGCTGAGCGACATGACTCCCGTGTTATTGGAAGCATCCGTGTCATTAGGGGATTTGAGCACGACGGTGCCGGTGGTGGTTCCAGCGACAAGCGCCCGCATCTGCACCGTGAAGGCCCTGGTCTCTCCCGTCGCCATCGTGCCGATGTTGCAGGTCGCGTGGCGCTCGGAGACGCTTATGCAATAGACGGTGACGCTGTTGCCCGCCCATTCAAGGGACGCGATGGCAGGGTTGGCGATGTCGACTTCGAGGGTCGCATCATCGATGGCCCGGGTTGCGGTGATCTTGAAGGTGTGGAGAGCAAACAGGGAGCCCTGCACTACGGAGCCAGGGGTTGATTCCACGGTGACGGATGCATCGCCCTGGCGATTCGCGAACACATCGAAGAGGGCCATGTTGTTGTTCGGTGCAGTCAGCTGGGTGGCCCAGACGCTTGCAGAGACGCGGATCTGCTTGCGAGCGGTTGCGCGCAGCGTCAGGGTTGCCGTCCTGCTGGCATTGGGGGGCAGGGTGCCGATCTCGCACTGCAGAATGGTGATGCCGAAAGTCTGACAGTTCTGGAAGGGTGTCTGAACCGACACGACTTCCAATGCGTCATCCAGGAAGACCTGGAAGTTCACGTTGTCTGCAGCGTTGCGGTTTTGCTCCACCAGGTACTGCAGAGTGAAAATCTCCCCGACGGTGATTGCCGTAGGTGGATTCTGCAGGCGCAGTGTCGTGTCGACGAAGGCATTGATCTGCAAGCTGAGGCCCGCGACGTTGTTAGCTGTGTAGGAGTCGCCGGAGGCCGAGGCGGATACCGTGCCAGTGTAAATTCCCGGTGCCTGTGCTTCCACAACCAACGCCAGATTGCCGGAATAGCCCGGTGCCAGGGACGGGGAGGTGCAGGTCGCAGTTCTGCCTGACGCAGTACAGTTGGCGCCGGTCAGTGCCGCGGACCGCACGGTCAACCCGGTTGGCAAGGTCACGTTGACCGCTGCGTTCTGTGCCGCGTTCAAGCCGAGCGACGCCACCGGAACAGATACGCTGAAGGGCAGCAGATCGTAGCCGAAGGCGTCGATTGGACCGCTCACTTCGATGTCTACGGGCCTGCGGACATCGACGTTGAGTCCAGCCGTGTTGTCGTAGGGGCCGTCGTCGGCCGCGAAGTCGAGGGACGCCGAAATGCCACCCACGCCGACGGCAGCGCCGGTGGCGTTGAGTGCCACCGTGCGGAACTGACCGGCGGGAATGGGGCCGACCTGGCAAAGGTACCCTCCCGAATCAGCCATGCAACTCCCTGCGGAAGGGATGATCGACTGGATCGTTACATTGGCGCTGGTGGCGATGTGCACATCGATGTTGCCGGTCGTTTGGACGCCGACGGATGCCAGGGTTGCCGTGGTCGAAAAAGTGGTCCCGACCAGCATTGGCGGTGGCGCTGCCGACAGGGACACGGCAACGTTGCGAGTGGGGCTCAGCAGGATGGTGGTCTCGCCGAAGTTGCTCGAATGGTTACTGTCGTTGGTCGCGCTGAAAAAAGCGTTGCCCAGTGTTGTGCCGGACGACAAAGCGCTGGCCACTACGTGGACGGCAACCGATTGCGGAGGCAGCAACGTACCAAGCTGGCACGACCAGCCGATCCCGGCCGGCGCGCAACTACCGACATCGCTGGTCGCGGACTGGATCGTCAATCCCCCGAATGAAATGTCGGCCCTCGCATTCAGCAGGGCCTCGACGCCACTGGTCTCGACCGTCAGGTCGAAGCCGATGGGCGTTCTAGTCATGCCGGTGTGCTGCGACGCATTGAAGCGGATCAGGCCGTCGCTGCCGTCGACGATGGCGAAGGTGATGGCCTGCGAATTGTTCGCGCTGAACCGGTCGTTCGTCGCGTTGACCTGGACGTTGCCGCTGAACGTTCCAGTCTGCTGGCTGATGAGCTGCAGGCTCATCTGCAGTGCGCTACCCGCCGGAATCACCCCCATCCTGCACGTCAGCACGGTTTGTTCGACGCCCAAGAAGTCGTACGAACAAAGGCTGGAAGGCACGGAGTTCGATGCAATCGAGAGGCTCCTCGGTACCGTCAACACCACCGTGGCATCCTGGACCGTCCGTGTCCCGGGAGCGCTGACCTCGACAGTGAACGGGAATGCACGGTTGACGGTACCTTGCGCGCTGCTCGGCGTATTCGTGATGGAGGCATCGGCAAAGGCCGTGGCTGGCGCAATGCATGTTGCCGCAGAGATCTCCGGTTGCATTTCGGCAAGGCTACAGGCGGAAAACGTGGAGCTGCCTCCGACGAAGGGGGACATCAGGGAGCTCTGCGTGGTCGTGGAACACGCACCTGCCTCGCCATCGTGGGGTGCACCAAAGTTGTGCCCAAGCTCATGCGCCATGATCAGCGCCGAGGTCGTCATGTCCGTGCCCCGTCCCTCGCTCAACGAGACCCCGTAGTGCGGGTCGCATAGCGAGCCTCGGTACGCGATTCCCGCCGTACTCCCGTCCAGGTTGTTCCCGGTAACGAGATGCGCGAGACCACGGGAGCGGACGGTGGGTGTCGTATCGCGGAAGTTAGCCACCTGCTCCAGCAGCGTGACGGGTGCCGTCGATGTGAACGGATCGGCGCCGCCGGAAAATGTCTCGAGCTGCGTGGCGAGCACCGTGATGCCGACCTGACGACTGAAGATCTCGTCGACGATGTTCAGCCGGTTGAGCAGCGCCGCCTGCGGATCGAGCGGATTCGCAGTCGAGAATTCATTGTCGCCGAGCAGGGCAATTTCGAGCTGGCCAGCAAGATCCACCGACGCGGCGTAGCTTGACTGCAGGTCGGCGAGCAGGGACTTGTACGACGTGTTGACCGGGCTCGATGACATGGAGTCCTTCCCGGGCACTACGACGGCACAGAACGCTTGCCCCTGGGCAGCATCGGTATCCGCAGTCCTGTAGATCAGGGTATCCGCTTGGCCGGCAGGTTCCACAGGGTCAAGTGCCTGTCGTACGGCCGCTGCCGGCGCGATGGTGTACAGCTCGACGCCATCCCAGATGGCGCCGTAGTCGCCGGATGGCGTCCGTACGAGGCGCACCCAGGAATCTGCGATGCCCGCCAACTGACCGCGGAACAATCGATAGCCGACCAGTTTTTCGCGTTGGGGCCCCGGCAGGTTCACAAGCAGGCGGTCATGTCCTTCGAGCTCAAGGTTGAATTTCTTACCGTAGGCCGCGAACCGGAAGTAGGTCTGCCACGGACGCGCCTTCAAAGCGGCGCTGTTCGGTGCAACCGAGGGTTGCAGCGCGATTCGTTCTGCGTGAACGATATGGAAGTCGGCACGCTGAGCCATTGGAGCTGCCGACGCGAGCAGCATGCCTGCTGCCAGCACGATCCGTGTGATCAGTCCCTTCTCCATGGCCGCCCCGTCGTCACTGGCTTGTTATTTTCAGGCTGCCTCAACTATGCCATTCCGCTTCCAGCGTTGTCTTGTGTTTGTGACTGAATCCGGCAAATCCAAGCCATGTGCAGCCAAAGTCAGTTGAACTTGGAAAAATCCGGTGACCGCTTCTGGAAGAAGGCCTGGAAGGCCTCGACCGCCTCTGGGCTGCGCAGGCGGCTGGCGAAGAGGGCGTTCTCGGCAGCGATGGCATCGTGGATCGCTTGCCGTTCGGCGCGACGCATCAGTCGTTTGGTATCGCGGACGGCCCCCGGCGGCAGTGTATTGAAGCGCTCAGCCATGCGGCGCGCATAATGCAAGACTTCATCGGGCGGCAGCACGGCGTTGGCGATCCCGCACTCCACGGCTTCGGCGCCGGTGAACGGATCGCCGAGCAGCAGCTTCTCCGCCGCGCGCGCATGCCCCATCAGCCGTGGTATGACCAAGCTCGACGCAAATTCGGCGACCAGACCCAAGCTCGTGAACGGCATGGCGAGGCGCGCTTCATCGGAGACGTACACGAGGTCGCAGTGGAGCAGCATCGTCGTGCCGATGCCGATCGCTGCCCCGGTGACAGCAGCGACTACCGGTTTGTCGCAGTCGAGCAGTGCTGTCATGAATGCGAGGATCGGCGAATTCGGGCCGGGCGGCGGGCGGCTCATGAAATCCTCCAGGTCGTTGCCCGAAGTGAAGATGCCGGGCTGGCCAGTCAGCAGGATTGCACGCACTGCGTTGTCGGCACATGCGCCGCGAATGCCATCGGCGAGGGCCTGGTACATCACGAGGCTCAAGGCATTCTTCTTGTCGGGCCGCGCGATTTCCAGCGTGGCGACGCCATTGATAACGGCGGTCTTGATGCTCATCAGCTTCCCCCTGCGATTCCTGGCCGAGCGGCATTGTCGCCTGAGCCGGGCCGGACGGGTAAAAAAAGGGCCGGCCCCCATGCGAGGTGCCGGCCCAATAGGGGGTAAGGGGGGATTGATGAAGGTCGTGTGTGCGATCAGTTGCCAGCAGGCGGCGGGCCGTCGCGATGTGGGCCGGGGCCACGACTTTCGCCGGGACCTCTGCGGCCACCGCGGTCGCCCATCATGGCCTTGCGGCCCGCTTCCATTTCGGCCTGGCTCAGCTTGCCGTCACCGTTGGTGTCGAGCTTCTTGAAGCGTTCGGCCTCGCCTTGCTTGCGGGCCGCATCCAGCTCCGCTTGCGTGACGCCGCCATCGCTGTTGGCGTCGAGCTTCTTGAAGCGCTCGCCGGCCCGTGCCTCCATCCGCTCCTTGCCGGCAGCGCGCATTTCCTCGCGGGTGATCTGGCCGTTGTGGTCCTTGTCGATAGCGTTGAACTGCTCGATCGTCACGCCAGGTTGCCGTGCCTGCATCTCGGTAAAGTCGATGGTGCCATCCTTGTTCGTGTCGGCGGGCGGCCCACGTTCGGCCGCACCGGCCAGCGCAGCGAGCGCCAGCAGGGCAGGCACACCAGCGGCCACCGAGAGTTTCTGTATCGTCGTCATATTTCAGCTCCTTGAGGGATTCCGGTTTCCGTTGCTCACGGAGTAGGTAACGCTCTGGTAGACAATAGAGTTGACCCTTCGGTCCCCGGATTCAAGTCAAGTAGTGCAAAGGTCGGGCCGCAATTCGTTACAGTGTGGCATCGCCGCGGTCCTGTCCCACGGGATGGTCGGGGCGAAGGCACCGCGCTGCGGGCGAGAGGCGGCTACAACCGCTTGATCGACGTACGTTTCTGCGACCTGCGGAAGAGCCACGCCAAGGCCGCGTCGGCCGCTTTTAGGGGCGCATCTGGCGCTCAGTTTCGCAGCCGGACGCTTCGGTGCCGTATCGAACAAATGCAATCACCTGGGCGGCCCGCTCAGGGAGGGCGCGCTGCAGGGCGACTATGTCGTGTGCCCTTGGCACTACCTGTTGCAGGGCAGATGCTGGGGTTCTTGCCGAGGTCGGGTGCCAGTTCCCGTCATGCCCCTACATCGCCCATACGCGTGGCTGGAGCGCCGAGGACATGGAGAACGACGTGCGGCAGGTGCAGTCATCGACGTTGTTGTACGGAGCGGCCGCTGGCCTCGTCGCTCGGTGCATCGAGACGGCGACGCTCCTGCTCGGTGGTGCGCTGGCCGATAGCCCGCAGTCCCACGGTGGTCGCAAAGGGAATGCCATGCATGCCGAAGGAAAGCCTGCTTCGGCCAGATAAACGGAAAGCGGCCCGCAAAGCCGGGCCGCCAGGTCGGATTCGCGCAGCATGAGCGCGGCATCCACGACGCCCGGAAAGATCAGGGAGTCGGCGCGCCGCCGTTTACCGTCACATCCTTCGTGAACGTGCCGGTCGCCGGATCGCGGGTTGCCGCAACGTCACGGCTGACTTCGCGACCGTTGGGTCTTGTTGCCGTCTGCGAGCGCGTGACCCCGTTTTCGGTCCGCTCGCTCACCGTCGACGCGGAGCGAGACTTGCCGCCAAACCCTGTCTCGGTGACGCCGCGGGTTCTCGTGCCTGATTCAGCATCCCGCTGCACGGCGACGTTGCGGCTGGCTTCCTTGCCGTTGCGGTTTGCCACGGTGCCGTGTGATTGACGGCCATTCTCCGTGCGCTGGCCCTCGGTATGGCGAGTCCATTGGCCCGCGGCCCGATCACGTTGCGGCTGCGCGCGGCGCGCAGCGTCCGCCGTCGAGGCACCGAGTGCCAGAACGAGACCGAGCGCCGTGAGCGTGGCAAGGGTGTGCAGATTCTTCTTTTCGATCGTCATGATTCGAGTCTCCCTGTGGGTGAGGCTGGATGAGTGTGGAAGAATTGAAAGTAGGAACGCGTCAAGCGGTATGGCGTTGACAACGGTCTCGAAGTTGACACTTTCCCGTGTGTTCGCTGCTTCACATAAGCGCCGCCGGCATGAAGCTTGGAGCTGCACTGTCTGGCGGCCTCGGCGCGCAGCAGCGGCGTGCGGCAGGTCGGCTCAACGAAGGGTACGCGGCCGGCGCTGCTGTGCTACAAAGTTGCGTAGCGCTCGCGTTCGCTACGAATGCCTCTGCTTGGCCGTCCAGGATCTCTGACCGATGCCCCACGCCAGCACTCCCCTCATTGCAACCATCGTCATCGGCCTGAGCCTTGCGTTCGTGCTGGGTACGATTGCGGCCCGCCTCAAGCTGTCGCCGCTTGTCGGTTATCTCCTTGCAGGGGTTGTCGTCGGCCCCTTCACGCCAGGCTATGTGGCAGACGGTGCTCTCGCGACGGAGCTGGCCGAGCTCGGTGTGATCCTGCTGATGTTTGGCGTCGGGCTGCATTTTTCCTTCAAGGACCTGCTGTCGGTCCGGGCGATTGCCGTGCCGGGCGCCCTCGCGCAGATCGCGGCGGCCACGCTCATGGGCATGGGACTCGGCGCCTTGCTGGGTTGGCCGCTCTACAGCGGATTCGTGCTGGGCCTTGCCCTGTCAGTCGCGAGCACCGTGGTGCTGCTGCGTGCATTCGAAGAGCGGCGGCTCGTTGATACCGAACGGGGACGCATTGCGGTGGGCTGGCTGATCGTCGAGGACCTCGCGATGGTGCTGGTGCTCGTGTTGCTCCCGCCGATCGGCGAGATGCTCGCGCCCGGTGCCAATGGGCAGTCGAGCGTGTCAACCGGAGACCTGCTGGCGACGCTCGGGCTCACGTTGGGCAAGGTGGCGGCTTTCGTCGTCCTGATGATCGTGGTGGGTCGCCGCGTCATCCCGTGGATCCTGCAGTACACGGTTCGCTAC
Source organism: uncultured Pseudomonadota bacterium (assembly GCA_903884105.1). GTDB lineage: Bacteria > Pseudomonadota > Gammaproteobacteria > Steroidobacterales > Steroidobacteraceae > CAIUGU01. The sequence goes on from CAISDJ010000088.1 coordinate 34,745, forward strand.
GGCTCGCGCGAGTTGTTCCGCCTTTCCGTGCTGGTGGTGGCGCTCGGTGTCGCGTTCGGTGCCGCGCAGCTGTTCGGCGTCTCCTTCGCGCTGGGGGCGTTCTTCGCTGGCATGGTGCTGAACGAGTCGGAGCTCGCGCATGAAGCCGCTGAGGAGTCGCTGCCGCTGCGCGACGCTTTCGCCGTGCTGTTCTTCGTGTCGGTCGGCATGCTGTTCAACCCGATGATCGTCGTCACGCAGCCGCTCGCCCTGGCAGGCGTGCTGTTCATCATCGTGGTCGGCAAGTCTGCAGTGGCCTTCCTGATCGCCGTGGCGTTCAAGCATCCGCTGTCGACCGGCTTCACCATTGCGGCGAGCCTGGCGCAGATCGGCGAGTTCTCCTTCATTCTGGCCGGCCTCGGCGTCTCACTCGGCCTGTTGCCCGAAGCCGGGCGGGACCTGGTGCTGGCCGGCGCCATCCTGTCCATCGTGGCCAATCCCTTCATCTTCAATCTCAACGACTGGCTGCTCTCGAAGGCCGGCAAGCTGCAGGTGCCGGCGGAGCTCGCGATAGGCGACATCGCGCAGGTCCGGCAGCGTTCCGAGCTGACGGGGCATGCCGTGGTGATCGGTTACGGGCGAGTGGGAAGCCTCGTCGTCGAGTCGTTGCAACGGTTGCAGCAGCCCTTTGTCGTCATCGAGTTTGCGGACCGCCGCGTGCAGCACCTGAGGCGCGCAGGGATAGACGCGATCATCGGCAACGCCGCCACACCCGAACTGCTCGCGGCCGGGAATGTCGCGCATGCAAGCCGGCTGTTTGTCGCGATTCCGGATGCGTTCGAGGCCGGTCAGATCGTGGGCTTCGCGCGCAGCATGAACCCGGCGCTCGAGATCATCGCTCGGGCGCATTCGGACGCCGAAGTGACGCACCTGAATGCCCAGGGCGCGACGATCGTCGTCATGGGCGAGCGGGAGATTGCCCGCAGCATGATCAGCCACGCGTACGCGCCGGGTTGATCCGGCGCCGTGCCGCGCGCTTCTACCGGAGAGTGGCTTCCCTCGCGAGCATCGCGTCGATCGTGCGTTCGATGAACGCGCCCTGTTCGTTCACATCGACAGCAGTCGTCGGGTTCTGCGCGATGCCTTCCGCGCGCTCGAAGAACGGCACATACAGGTCCGCCTGATCGACTGCGGCGGTGAGCGTGAGGCTGGGGGTCGCGGCGAACCGCCGGTCCCAGGCGGCCCGTACGGCTTCCCAAAACACGCGAGTACGCTCGAAATACTGATCACCGGCGGTGAAGTCGTAGTCGCGAATCCGTTCATAGCGGGCGACGCCGTACTCGCGAGCGAGATAGGGCAGTGAGGCATCCAGCGTCCCGGCGGCATCAATGACGCTCTTCAGGTTGTTTTCCTCCTGCAGCCAGCCCGTGGCGATGACCGTATGCCGATTCGTGCCGATCAGCAAGTTGTAGTCCTTGCGCACCGACCACTCCCGCCGCGGCAGCGGGCGCCACGTTGCACCGCTGATCCACGTGGATGCGGCTGGTGAATGCGCCCAGCGTCCGAAGCTCTCGTAGCGTGGTGAATCGTCCACCTGGTACACGGCCTGGCTCCACATCCCCTTGGCGCGTTCCGGCGCCAGCGCGCGGCGCTGCCAGCGGTTGATGCCGGTGTACTCGACGATGTCCGGGTCCTGGTACGTCCAGTCCTGTCGCCAGTGCTTTGTCACGAAGGGCTCGGTCACCTTGCCGTCGCGCCCGACGATGCGCATCACGAGCAAGTGCTGCAGGCTGATGAACGTGCCGCGATTGGCTGCGACGTAGACATACTCCGTTCCCCACGACTGGTACGGGCGATCACGCTTCGGTTCAGCGCGAAAGTCCGCGACTTCAAGGAAGTCGAAAGCGACGCGGTAGCCTCCTGTCATCGCCAGAATCGCCCGGCGGTCGCGCTCGAAGTCGCTCAAGCCCTTTTCCTGCAGCGCCTGCCACGCCGCAGAAGGCCGGGTGTCGAGCGTCATCTGCGGGCCGCGAGTAGTGCCGCCGCGTGGACCCAGGGTCGGATCAGTCGATAGCGGCCAGGAGAAGGTATAGCGGGAGGGCGTCGGTGCGGCAGGGGCCGGCTCGGCCGCCCAACTGCGCGTTGCCGTCCCGCACGCGAGCATCACGAACAGCGAAGCGAAGACGATGCCGGGAATCCTGTTCATGAGGTCATCAGAGGTTGCTTGAGGTGCGCCAGATGTGCAGACGGGACAGGCTGCCGCGACGGACCGACGAAGCAGACTGTCGCTCTGCGGGCCGGCGACAGTATTGGTTCAGTCTTTCCGGCGGGTCAATAGCTGCGCGGAGGTGGCCACGCAGTCGGGCGTTGGGAGCCCAAGGTGGCGGGGGAGCATCCTGCTTACTTGCGCTCGCGAGGGGCTTCGGTCATTTGCCGGCGCGCGTTGACGGCGATATCCGGGTTGTCGGAGAAGACGCCGTCCACCCCCGCGCGCAGGAAGGCAGCAATCTCCTGTTCGAGTGCGCCGCTTGCGCTGCGCACCTCGCTCGAACGCAGGTCCCTTGGGAGAAAATCGTTCTCTCGGCGGAACGTCCACGCATGGATCTCAAGCCCTGCATGGTGCGCATCCTCGACCAGCGATGCGGGAGCGCCCAGCCGTCCCTCTTCAGTGAGCGGAATGATCAGTTCCTTTGCCGCTCCGATGCCGCGGGCGTAGGTGGCGATGTCGCGCAACCCGCGCTCGGTGATCATGTCGGCATAGGTGCGCGGGTCGCCGGCGGCGACGAAGTCGAAAGGCGCACCCGTGTCGTCGATCAGCTGGGAAAGACGCACGCGGGTCATCTGCCTCAGCATGCGCAGGTTCGCGGTTTCGAAGGACTGCACGTAAACCGGGGCTTCCGCGCTGTCGAGGCCCTCGCGACGGAGCACGGCCACCAGCGTCTCCTCGATGGGTTTGCCGATCCCGCGAAAGTAGCTTGAGTGCTTGATCTCGATGTAGACGCCGATCGGGCGCGGCGCTGCGGCTCCCCGTGCGACCGTGGCGGCGAGCCGCTTCTCGTTGGTCGACCGCACCAGCGCAATGATTTCAGTGAGCGTCGGCACCGCGAACTGGCCATCGAATGCCGTGTTGCCTGCGCGCAGTCGCGGCAGCCGCTCGACGGCACGCAGCGTCTTCAGTTCCGCCAGCGTGAAGTCCTCGGTAAACCAGTCGGTGATTTCCTGGCCATCGACGGTCTTCGTGGTTTTCCGGTTCGCGAACTCAGCGTGCCGGGCGACGTCTGTCGTCGTGCCGATCGCGTTTTCATGTCGTGCGACCAGCGCGCCGTCCGCGGTGACCACCACATCCGGTTCGACATAGTCCGCCCCTTGCTCGATGGCGAGGGCATAGGCTGACAGCGTATGTTCAGGCCGGTAGCCGCTGGCCCCGCGGTGCCCAATGACAATGGCACGCGGCGCAAGCGCGGCGCTCGCGACGTCATCCGATGGCGTTCCTGGCTGGGTCGCGCACGCGCTCATGGCCAGACCCAGCAGCGTGACTGCCGCAGTCCGCAGGCAGGGCGCCAATCGCGTATGAGTAGACATCTGTATGTGCTCCGGCACGGCAGGATCCGATCCAGCGAAGGGCAGTGTGACGCTGCATTGTTGCACTGTGAAGGCACGGCGCATGCGTGAGTCACTCACGCCTTCTTCACAATTCACGGCACGTTCAACTGCGCAGCATGAGTGACGATGGAATGGCCGTTTGCTACGCTCCCGGCCCCGGGAGACATCGCGCGACCCCAACAGTGTTCCTTCAGGAGAGAGTCGAGATGACAAGCAAATACGGATTCATGGCAGGTGCGATCGCACTGGTGTTGGCGGGATGCGGCGGTTCCAAAGCGCCGGAGGCAGCAGCCCCCGCTGCCGCGCCTGCGATCGAGCTGCCTGCCAGCATCACGATCAACACGCCCGGGCTCTCTCCCGAAGGCATCGAATACGACACGAAGCACAACCGCTTCCTCGTCGGTTCGATCACTCAGGGCACGGTGTTCGTGGTAGGTAACGACGGCACGCTGACGCCCTTCATCCAGGACCCCGACCTGAAGTCGAGCGTCGGTATCGAAGTCGATGAAGAGCGCAATCGCCTGCTGGTCGCAAACTCCGATGCGGCTGCGTTCGGCGGGCAGGTCCCTGGCCAGGCCAAGCTGGGCGTGTACGACCTCGACACGGGCATGAGAATCGCGATGGTCGATCTCGGCGCGCTAGGACCCGAAGGCGCCAAGGCACATTTTGCCAACGACATGACCGTCGGCAAGGACGGCTCCGTCTATGTCACCGATTCGTTGGCCCGCGTGGTATTCAAGGTGGATCCGACTTACACCCCGTCGGTCTTCCTGCCGAACGGTTTCGCCAACAAGAAGGACCACGTACTGAACGGCATCGTGTATCACCCGTCCGGCTTCCTGCTGGTCGGTGAATCGGTCGAGGGAAAACTGTTCGCCGTCTCCGAGAACGATGCGAACGACATCAGCGAAGTGACGCTGCCCGCACCCGTCAAGGGCGTTGACGGACTCGTATGGGCCGCCAACGGCGATTTGCTGGTCGTGCGCAATGACGACTCGACCCGCGTCGTGGCACTGCGGACCGAAGACGACTGGAAGTCGGCTGTTGTAGCCGGTACAGGTGTCTTCACGGGTCAAGCAACCACAGGGGCCGTTGCGGGTGATGCCGTGTTTGTCGTGCACCCGATGATGGGCGATGCAACCGTGGCGCCGAGCATCGAGCGTGTCACGATCCAGTAGTGGAGTCGCGGGTCTGCCTGCAGGAGATCCAGGCCGCAGGGCTGGGTTCGCTGTCGCGACCCAGCCTGTTTCTTGTCGCGAGTTCATCCATCGTTCCGGGGAATCGGCGCGATTGGCAGGATCAATTTGCGAGCCGCGGGCCGTGCAACGTAGGATCGAGCCGTAGTCGAGTGGCAGGCAGCATGCACGGAGAGCACCATGGACATCGATATCGGGATCAAGAAGAAGGACCGCGAAGCCATTGCGGAGGGCTTGTCGCGGTTGCTGGCAGACACGTACACGCTGTACCTCAAGACCCACAATTTCCACTGGAACGTGCAGGGTCCGATGTTCCAGACGCTGCACCTCATGTTCGAGACGCAGTACACCGAGCTCGCGCTGGCGGTTGACCTGATTGCGGAGCGTATCCGGTCCTTGGGCTTCCCCGCCCCCGGAACCTACCAGCAGTTTGCTGCGCTGTCCTCGATCAAGGAAACGGACGGCGTGCCGAATGCGACGACGATGATCAGGCTGCTGGTCGCGGGCCAGGAGGCGGTAGCCAGGACGGCGCGCTCCGTGTTCCCCGTGGTTGACAAGGCCAGCGACGAGCCGACGGCCGATCTGCTGACGCAGCGCATGCAGGTGCATGAAAAGACAGCATGGATGCTGCGCAGCTTGTTGGAGAAATAACCTGGGCGTTCGCAGAACCGGCTTTGCACGGCTCTGACCGCCGCGCGACCCCCTTCCGACCAACGGTCACATTCTGGCAATCGCACGGTCACTCTGCTGCAATGCAGTGAGGCTAGCTTAGCTCCCGGTGTCATTTCTGCAACACGGACCCAATTGGGCCTGTTTGCTAGGCTATACGGGAGTCTCTTATGCGCTACACGAAAAACGTCCTGGCAAGCCAGCGGCGTTCGCCGCTGGTCCTCACGATTGCAGCCCTGCTGGCAACCGGAGCCGCCCACGCCCAGCAATCAAGCCCGGCTGCTAGCGATGATCTACAGGAGATCGTGGTTTTCGGTCGCGGTGAATCGCGCCAGGTGCAAACGATCGGCGAGACGCAGCTTGAACAGCTGACGCCCGGAACCAGCCCGATCAAGGCCATCGAGAAGCTTCCCGGCGTGAACTTCCAGTCAGCAGACCCCTATGGTGCCTATGAATGGTCGACCCGCATCACCGTCCGTGGATTCAACCAGAACCAGATGGGATTCACGCTGGATGGCGTTCCTCTTGGGGACATGTCGTATGGTAACCATAACGGCTTGCATGTCAGCCGTGCCGTCTCCTCCGAGAACGTGGCGGGAGTGGCTCTTTCCCAGGGAACCGGTGCGCTCGCGACCGCTTCGACCAGCAACCTCGGTGGCACTCTTGAGTTCACGTCCGCGGACCCTGGCCGCGCACTGGGCGTTCGCGCCGCTGTGACGGGTGGCAGCGACAGCACCCAGCGCGGCTTCCTGCGCTTCGACAGTGGCGAGTTTGCGGCCGGCACGCGCCTGTTTGCCAGCTACACGAATCAGGAAGCGGATAAGTGGAAGGGCGGTGGCGTCCAGAAGCAGGAGCAGATCAATTTCAAGATCGTGCAACCGCTTGGCGCGGCGACCCTGACCGGGTACTACGCCTCCTCTGATCGCGCGGAACAGGACTACCAGGATCTGTCCCTCGACATGATCCGGCGCCGCGGCTACGAAAATGACAATTTCTTCCCGGACTGGGCTGGTGCCATTGCGGCAGCCAATGCCTGCGCGGCCGCTGCGTTCAATGCTCCCATCTGCGACGACCAGTACTGGAATGGTTCGGGACTGCGCAAGGATGACCTCGCGTATGTGTCGCTGGCGCTGCCATTCAGTGACACGCTGTCGTGGGACACCACTGCCTACCTGCACCAGAATGAGGGACAGGGGCTCTGGGGTACGCCCTACACGCCCACTCCTGGCGGCGCACCGCTGACTGTGCGGACGACCGAGTACGACATCGAGCGCAATGGCCTCACGACCGCACTGACATGGACGGCGGGCAGCCACGAAGTCAACGGTGGCGTCTGGTACGAGGACAACGATTTCAACCAGGCGCGTCGCTTCTACGGTGAGCCGAGCGCCGCTGCGCCAAGCCGCCCGGTCCTTGACTTCCAGAGCAACCCGCTCTTCACGCAATGGCAGTACGCGTTCAACACCAGGACGCTGCAGTGGCACCTGCAGGACACGTGGAGCGTGAGCGACGCCCTGTCGCTCAACTTCGGCTTCAAGTCAGCCGTGGTCAAGAACGAGGCCACGCCAGTGCTCGTCGCGAGTTCGAGCGTCAACCGGTTCAGCCAGATCGAATCGAAGGAATCCTTCCTGCCACAGGTCGGTTTCGCCTACAGCCTGTCCGGCGGAAATGAGCTCTTCGGGGGCTATTCGGAGAACATGCGGGCATTCGTGTCGGCCGCGACTGCGGGCCCGTTTGGCACGACCCAGGCCGGCTTCAATGCCATCAGTGACACGCTGCAACCGGAAACCTCGAAGACACTCGAACTGGGCTGGCGCTTCCGCAATGCTGCACTCCAGGGCGTGGTGTCCGCTTACCTGGTGCAGTTCGATGACCGTCTCCTTTCGATCTCGCTCGGGGCCGGCATTGTTGGTGCCCCCGCCGCGCTGGCGAATGTGGGCAAGGTGGAATCCATCGGTATCGAAACCGGATTGCTCTGGCAGTTTGCCGATCGCTGGAGCCTCTTCGGGAGCTACAGCTACAACGACTCGCAGTACAAGGACGATGTCGTCAGCGGCACCGGAGCGATCACGCGGACCGGTGGCAAGCAGGTGGTGGACGCGCCGGAGAACATGCTCAAGGCTGAGTTGGGGTACGACAGCGGCACTCTGTTCGGCAAGCTCGGGCTCGACTTCGTCGACGATCGCTATTTCAGCTATCTCAACGACCAGTCGGTTGACTCGCGCACGCTGCTCGACTTGTCACTCGGGTATCGGTTCCGGCAGTTCCCGGTCTTCAAGGAACTCACGGCCCAGTTGAACGTGGCGAATCTGATGGACGAACAGTACATCTCGACGATCGGTTCGAATGGCTTCGGCAACAGCGGTGACTCGCAGACGCTGCTGACGGGCGCGCCGCGGCAATACTTCTTCACGCTGAACGCGCGGTTCTGACCTTGGCGGGCCACGATCCGGAACGCCGCGAGTGGGTGCGGCGGTCCCTGCTTCTTGCAGGGGCCGCCGCCACCGGCATTCTGCCGCGGCTGGCGCCAGCCGCCGAGGCGGCGTCGCTCGTGTCCGACCCACATCGGGCGCAGGGCGCCACACTGACCCGGATCGCCTTCGGATCCTGCGCCAAGGAGTCGAAGGAGCAACCCATCTGGGAGGCGATCCTGGCGCGCAAGCCCGAGCTGTTCCTGTTTCTTGGCGACAACATTTACGGTGATACCCGTGACATGGCGGTGCTGCGCGAGAAGTACGGACAACTCGCCGCCAAGCCGGGATTCCAGAAACTGAAGGCAACGACGCCCCTGGTCGCGATCTGGGATGATCATGACTTCGGCGAGAATGATGCGGGAGGCGACTATCCGATGAAGGCGGAGTCGCGACAGTTGTTTCTGGAATTCTGGGGCGAGCCAGCAAATTCTCCACGGCGCGACCGTGACGGCGTTTACGCAGCGTATGTATTCGGCCCACGAGGCAAGCGGGTGCAGGTCATCATGCCCGACCTGCGCTATAACCGGACCCCGATCCTGCCGGTCGATCTCGCCGGGGCAAAGTACGAAGACTGGGCGAGGCAAAAGGCTGACGCTGACCAGCCGGTACCCGGACCCTACGCACGCAATCCGGACCCCTCGGCGACCATGTTGGGCGAGCGGCAATGGCAGTGGCTCGAGCAGCAGCTGCGCGTCCCCGCCGACGTGCGGATATTCGCATCGAGTCTGCAGGTCCTTGCAGATCCTCCCGGCTGGGAAGCCTGGATCAACTATGCTCGTGACCACCAGAGGCTGGTCGAGCTCCTGCGCCGCACTCAGGCCAGTGGCGTGATCTTCATCAGCGGCGACACCCACTACGCAGAGTTGTCCCACTACGACTTGAATGTTCCCTACCCGCTATGGGATCTCACTTCCAGCGGGCTTACGGAAGTCTGGCCGGTCGTTCCGCCCAACGCCAACCGTGTCGGGCAGGTCCTCAGGGAACCCAACTTTGGCTGGATCGAGATCGACTGGAGTGGCCGCGATCCGCGAATCGTTCTGCAGGCGCTCGACATCGACGGCAAGGTACGGATGGAGCAGGAACTGAGGCGCTCGCACCTCGCCATCTGACGCAGGCGATCTTCACACCAGCGTGTGGAAGACCTTCTGCACGTCCTCATCTTGTTCGAGCTTGTCGATCAGCGTCAGGACTTCGGTGGCCTGCTCTTCGGGCAGTTCGGTCGGCGTCAGGCACACATACTCCTGCTCGGACGACAGCGGCGTGATGCCGCGATCTTCAAGCGCCTTCTGCAGCGGGCCGAAATCGCCAAAGGCGCAGCGGATGACGATCTGTGGCTCGCCCTTCTCGTCGGTGCTCTCGCCCATCTCCTCGAGGCCGTGGTCGATCAGGTACAGCTCGAGGTCGTCGCTGTCGATGCCGTCCGGCTTCAGGCGGAACACGCCCATCTTCTTGAACAGGAAGCTGACGCTGCCCGTGCTACCCATGTTGCCGCCGTGATTCGAGAAGATGTTGCGGATATTGCCGACGGTGCGCGTCGGGTTGTCGGTGGCGGCGTCCACGAGGACGGCCACGCCATGCGGCGCATAGCCTTCGTACACGACCTCGTGGTAGTTCTCGGCTTCCTTGCCGGAGGCCCGCTTGATGGCAGCTTCCACCTTGTCCTTCGGCATGTTGAGCGCGCGCGAGTTCTGGATCACGCGCCTCAAGGTCGAGTTCGAGTTCGGGTCGTTGCCGCCCGATTTCACCGCGATCGCGATTTCCTTGGAGATGCGCGCGAACTGCTTCGCCATCTTGTTCCAGCGGGCGAACATCACGTGCTTGCGAGTTTCGAATATGCGTCCCATGACTGTTCTCTTTGGGGCTGTTTCCGTTTCTGGATCGGGGATCAGGTCAGCGGCGAGACGCCGAGCACCAGGCGGTGCAGGACGAACACGGTGGCGAGGTAGACCACCACCCCGACAATGATCGCAGATGCATCGTTGAAGCGCCTGATCGGGATGTTGGGTGCTGGCCTGGGCGGGCGCCGCTTCAGTGAAATCCTGAGCACGACCGCCCACGCCAGCAGCGAACCGAACAGGATCACCTCGTGCAGCATGCCGTTGGCCAGCAGGTGCGCGAGTGCCCAGAGCTTGACCGCCACCAGCATCGGGTGCTTGAAGATCGCACGGATCTTCCCGGGCACATACGCACCGATGAGTAGCGGGAACATTGGCAGCGTGAGCAGCGGTGCGACCGCGCGCATCCAGGCGGAAGGGACGTAGACGACTACGGGCGTGTGTCGGGCCAGTGTATAGCCCCAGATGATCAGCGCGAGGCCAGCGAGGCTTGCGAGCGAGTAGGCGCCCTTCCAGCGGCCCTCGCCCAAGCGGGCAGCCATGCCGTCACGCCAGGCGGGTGCCACGATCGAGACCGCATGGGTCCCCAGGAACAGGACCAGCCCCAGAATCAGCAAAAGCATGTGTTAGCGAACCTCTGTCCTGCGATGCGCTCGCGACGGCCGGGGGCAATGCCCCGTGGCCCGGAGTCGGCGGGCGGCATGATACCGATCCCGGCAAGCGCTGACTAACCGGATGATGCAATGGGCTTTGCCTCTCCCTGCCAACCGGGCCGATCAGTGGGCGAAGCCGCCCTCGTAGATCAGCAGCAAGCCGTTCAGGAGCAGGCTGACTTCCGAGATTCGGTAAAAGACGACGTGGCTGACGCGGGACTGGAGCCAGCGTCCCAGGTGGATGCCGATCGGGACGACCGGGACCAGTGCGAGGCTCGTGAGCAGGTTTGCCGTGGAAAACTGCCCGAGGTAGGCGTAAGGCACCAGCTTGATCGCGTTCATGACCAGGAAGCAGACGCCCATGGTGGCGATGAAGCGGCTCTGCGGCAGCTTGAGGGGCAACAGGTAAACCATCATCGGCGGACCGCCTGCGTGCGCTACGAAGCTCGTAAGGCCCGATACCGCAGACCAGAATCCGCCCTTGAGCCGCGACTGGGAAGCAGCAGCCTGGCGGGCGGCCAGCCGGAACCAGCTGTTGAGCGTGAACAGCACGGCGATGGAGCCGACCAGCACGAGGATGGTCGCGTCGCTCACGGTGCCGAACAGCACTGCGCCGGCGCCGATGCCGACCAGCGCTCCTGGCAGGATCGTCTTCAGCGTGGGTCGGTCCCACGCGCCCCAGTACACCTTGACGCCCCACCAGTCGATGACGCACAGCAGGGGCAGCACGATCGCTGCTGCTTGCACGGGCGACATCGCCAGCGACATCAGCGGGACGCCCATCGCGCCGAAGCTGCCGGGAAAACCGCTCTTCGCAATGCCGAGCAGCAGCACGGCCGTGATGCCCGCGAGATAGAAGTGGGGATCGGACAGCAGGAGCGGCAGTTGCATCGATCAGGAGGCCTGGTAGACGACGCTGCGGTTCTTGCCTTCAGCCTTGGCCCGGTACAACGCCTCATCTGCGCGCCGGTACATGCCATCGAAGTCGGCTGCGCCGGCTTCGATGCTGATGCCCACCGAGACGCCGCAGGCAGGCTGGTTCTCGCTGGGAGCTGCCAGGCGATTGATGATCTGGGCTGCAATCTTCGCGGCGGCTGCCTCATTGCAGCGGGGGGCAACGATCAGAAACTCGTCTCCACCGATACGAGCGGCAATGTCGTCGCCCCGTACGGTCGCGCGGATCGTCGAGGCGAGACGGGTGATGGCGGCGTCGCCGGCGGCATGTCCCAGGGTGTCGTTGATGGTCTTCAGGCCATCGATATCCACGAGTAGCGCAGCGTGCGTGGAGTCCGGGTCCGTCAGCATTCTCGAGACGGCATTGAGCGCGCCACGCCGGTTGAGCAGGCCGGTCAATTCGTCCCGGATCGACGTGTCGTAGTGCCGTTGCATCTGGTTGTGCAGATCGAAGTGGTAGCTCGCTACCAGGAAACCGATCATCAGTGAGACGAGGCCCACTGCAACCAGGCTGCCGACACCAATCGGGCGGAAGCGTTCCTCCTGGGCGAGGTAGTAACCCAGGTCGAAATCGATGCCAACGAAGCCGCTGTAGCGTCCCTGGCTGTCGCGGATGGGCGCATGGCCCGTCAGGAAGTAGCCGTAGTCGTCAACCTGGAACCAAGGTGTCACCCACGTGTTCCCGGCACTGAGTTGCTGCAGCCAGTCGCTGCTGTACTCGCTGCGGAGCTCGAAGCGCTCCATGTACGCGGACGTGCGCAGATTGTGCTTGGCTGTCAACGCCGGTGAGGCGCTGGTATCGAGGACGAAAAAGGTCTCCCCCTGCCTGTCGACCATCGTGTAGACGTAGAAGGCATCGGGAATGGCCGAGTGGAAGCGGACCAGCGGCAGGAGAGCGCGGGCGTAGAGCTCGGGCGAATAGTTCACGGGGTCCAGCAGCAGCCGGTGCAGGTCGCCGTCCACGGTGCTGGCGGCGAGTTGCGCCACTTCGGCAACATGCAGGCGCAGGACTTCGAGCCGGGCGCGCTGGGCCAGCCATTGCGGCGCGGCGACGATGGTTACCATGACCAGCGCGGCAATGCCTGCAGCAGCCAGGAATACCCCGGGCTCGAAGGGACGACGGCGAAAGAACATGGGGTCTCGCGAGCTCCGGCACACAGGGGGTGCTGCCCGTGGCTATGGAGGGAATTGTCGCACAGGTCTGATAGGGAACAGGGGATAGGGGATAGCACGGAACCCGAGGATCAGATCCTTGCGCCAGCGTTGCCGGGAACGCTGGCTAGTCATCGCGCAGTATCCTTGCTCTTTGGCGCTGTCCCCTCTCTTTGAAAAAGGGCCCGATCGCATGAGCGCTAGATCGTCAGTCTGGAGGCCCATATCCTGCAGCAGCAGGCACTGCACCCGCGGGCGAGCGGCAGCAGAAGCTTGACGTCCTCGCCAACGACATCCACCCGCGCACGCCCGTCATCATGGGCAGTGCGGACGAAGTCGATCACGTCGTGGCCCACCTATGGGACAGCGATAGCAGGCCGAACGGCGCTGAAACTGGCAAACTGCTGGTATGCCGCGCCCAGGGCCCTGCAATCTGGAAACACATCGAATGATCAGTCAACCGGCGCTCACGCGCCTCGTCGTCCGCAATCTGGCATTCCTCGCAGCGTTCGCGCTCCTCGGAAGCACGGCGGTATTGGCAGCCGGGAACGCCGACCGCGGCAAGCAGAAATTCAAGGCTACCTGCGAGGTCTGCCATTTCGCCCTGCGCGGCGCAACGCGTAACGATGAACTGACCAAGATCGGGCCAAACCTATACGGTGTAGTCGGCCGGGCAGCCGGGACACACAAGGGATTTCGCTATTCGGCTGCGATGAAGTCGTCCGGAATCACGTGGACGGAAGCGGAATTAAGGCGCTATATCCTTGCGCCCCAGCAGGTCATTCCGAACGTTCGCATGAGCTTCCCGGGGGTCGGCAACGCCCAGGATATCGACGATCTGGTGGCCTATCTGGCTACACGCCGCCATACAGGTTCCCCAGGTACGCAGTCAGCCGCCCCATGATGATCACGAAGGCCCAAGTCGCGCACGCGGCGCCGCATCGCTTCAGTCCCGTGGACGAAACGGCCCCGGTGGCCTGCCACTGAGTTGCCTCGAGACGCAACGTCTTCAGGAACATCACGGTAAAGATGATGCCGATGACAACCAGCGTGAACTTCGTATCGAAGACCCAGTCGCGGACATACTTCGGCGGCTTCGACATCCACAGCGTCAGGCCGCTGTAGAACTGGCAGACAACGCCCGCCCACACATAGGGGGCCAGCTTTTCCAGCGACGTATACGGAATGGTCCGGAAGAAGCCGAACAGCCTGAGGCCGATGATGAACATGAGACCGGCGACGATCGCGCTGCCGAAGGCGTGCAACGTCAACGCGAAAGGCCATCCCCACGATGCGGTGACCCACTCCGAGTACGAGGTCGTCTCCAGCCATTCGAGCACTTTACTGTCCCCTTAATAATGCAATCGGTGTGTATTGCTGCGAATCAGGACGGACGATCGGCCTGGTTGGCGACCCTGTCCAGACGGAGCAGCGCGAACAGCGCAATTCCGAGTACCAGGGTTACGACGCCGGTTGTCGCCAGGAGCAGCTGAATCTGAAACATGGTTCTTCCTCACGGCCTCTTACAGGTTGATGTAGGGCATCAGTCGCCCGCCCATGATCACGACGGTCCACGAGAACAGCACGAGGACCGCGACCCACTTGGCCGACATGGGTGCATCCTCTCCCGCCTTGACTTGCCATAGCCGGTCCGACAGCGAGAAATACAGCACAGCGAGGGCGCCGATGGGCAGGAAGAACATCTTCGGCCAGAAGGTCTCGTCATTCACGTAGCGCGATGTGTCCGCCATCAGCATCAGCATGCCGCTGAAGACGTTCATCATGACTCCGAATACGCCCAGCGGGATGATCCGGTGGATGGCGGGGAAGGACACCGACTTCCAGATTCCGAAGATACGCAGCGAGACGGCAAGCACGGTGGCGAACACGAGCGTATAGCCGAAGAAGTGCACCGTCTGCCATGGCACGAACCACATGATCACGTTGATCAGCAATTCGATCCTGGGTGACCAGAAAGCCGACGGATCCGTTCCGAGGACCTCGGCGGCATCACGGATCTCCGGATGGTTGATCTGCCCGCCCAGGTGTCCGGTTTCGGCCATGATGACGAGCGAAATCACGGCGAACACGAGGACGAGCTTCATGGACAGGCTGGAAAAGCGCCCGAGATAGCGATACCGCCACAGCTCGAACCAGCCAAGCCCGCCGGTGAAAGCCAGGCCGAACAGCGACAGGATTGCGAAGTCGCGATGCATGTTGATCCGGACCTGCGAGATCCCCTCGACGGCAGGATCCGTGAAGGCCCACATGGCGCCGGCGCCTGAAACATAGGTGGTCGCGCCCAGCACCGCGCACATGACGAAGACGACGATGCCGCCCTTCTTCAGTTGATCGTTGTCCTTGTACAGCCCGGTCGCAAGGAAGAGGAGAGCGACGACTGATCCGACTGTCGGGAAGTGATTGAGGATGATATGGATGTGCGACCAGATGTGCGAGGTCCCGCCCAGCATGCCGCCAGCGGGCGGCAGCCCAAGCTCGCGATGAGCGATTTCCCAACCCAGTTCCCCGACGATCGCCATCAGCAGCAGCGTCACGAGCGCAAGTCCCAGAACGACATGCTGTGAATTCGTGGAGGGACGCTCGAGGTCACGGGAACGCCACAGCACCAGCAAAGAGGCGACTCCGGTGAGCGCAAGCAATGCGAATGCCGCCCACGACCAGTAATAGTGCAGATCTGCGGCGTCGACAGGAATGGCGGGCCTGCCTGCCAGGGCGTCCATCGCCCCGTCGCCGCTCAGATAGGTCGGGATGCCGAGGAGCGCCATGCCTGCGAACACAAGCAGGCAGACGCGCTGCATCAAACCCTTGTTCGCGACCATTGCGGCCACATAGAGACCGACTGCAAACAGCAGGCCCACCGACGGGAAGACACTGACGAGCAAATGGAAATGCGACCAGTTCGCTGGGATCAGATGCATTTGCTTTCCCCACCTCGATCGGGACAGATCGGGGATTCAGTTATTTGTAGTTGAAGAATTTGGATTATCAACGCGCTGAGTTTAGTGCGTCAAGCATGCTGATTGCGCCTGCGAGGACGGTTGGCCGGTACCGGTTTTGCACAGGGAGCCAGCCACCAGTTGCCCTCAGCTGGTGGCTACAGGAGGTCCTGCATTCTGTAGTACATCATCGCCAGCATCAGGGTCGGGGTACGTAGCCACTTGCCGCCGGGAAAGTCCTGGTGCTTGATGCGGGTGTACACATCGAACCGCTCGCTCTGGCCGGCGATGGCCTCTGCGACGAATTTTCCGGCGATGCCCGTCAGGGCGATGCCGTGCCCCGAGAAGCCCTGCAGATAGAAGACATTCGGAGCAAGCCGCCCGAAGTCCGGGGCCCGGGACATCGTGATGTCCACATAGCCGCCCCACGCATAGTCGATATTCACGTCCGCAAGCTGCGGAAATACGGAGAGCATGCGCTTGCGGGTGGCCTTCGCGGTGTTGAACGCGTCGAGCCCCGAGTAGCTGACGCGACCGCCGAACAGCAGGCGGTGATCCGCCGAGCAGCGGAAGTAGTCCAGTACGAAATTGATGTCGGTGACGGCGACATTGTCGCGCATCAGCTGCCGGATGCGATCTTCACCCAGCGGTTCGGTTGCGATGATGTACGTACCGACCGGCATGATGCGCGCGCGCAGGCTTGGCTCAAGGCCGTCGACGTAGGCGTTGCAACACAACGCGACGTGCCGAGCGCGGACACTGCCCAGAGAAGTGATCACCCGTGCCGGGTCGCTACGGTCGATGGAAGTGACCTGCGAGCCTTCGTGGATCACGACCCCTGCTGCACGGGCGGCGGCGGCGAGGCCGAGCGTGTAGTTGAGCGGATGCAGATGCCCGCTGCGTGAATCGAACAGCGCGCCGCAATAGCGCCGGGTTGCCAGCAGCGCTTCGACCTCTGGCCGCTCCATGAAGCGGACGCTGTCGTAGCCGTAGTCGTCCTCGAGTTCCCGTTGCCAGGCCTTCAGTTCGTCGCGTTGTCGCGGCTTGATGGCGACGTGCATCTGGCCCCAATGCAGGTCGCAGTCGATCTGGTGCCGCGCCACGCGACCTTCAAGCAGGTCGAGCGCCTCGATCGAGAAATCCCACAGCTGCCGCGCAGCAGTCGTGCCCACCGCGGCGTTGAGCTTCTGCTGGCTGCAGGCGTAGCCGAAGATCGCCTGGCCGCCACTGCGTCCCGATGCGCCCCAGCCGATGCGATGTGCTTCGAGCAAGGTGACGCGATAGCCGCGCTCGGCGAGGTGCAGTGCGGTCGATAGCCCTGCGATCCCCCCACCCACGACGCAGACATCGGCCTCGGTGTCACCCGCCAGCGGAGATGCAAGCGCAGCTGCGTTCGCGGAGGCTGAGTAGTAGGAAGAGATGAGGTCCATGGAGAGCGCGGCAAGCCTATGGAAGTGGGGAAGTGGGGAAGCGGCGGAAGTCAGGATGCCCGCATTCAGCACCAAGCCAGCCTTGGCGGCAGCCGCTTCCGCCTTCCTTGTTGCCTGATCTTCCTCGGTTTCAGCACCGCAGATACCATTGGTGGTCGAGCGCCGACACCTGCGCTTCGAATGATTGGAATTCGCCGTGGCGCGTCGTCGAGTACAGGCGCTGGAAGTCGGCACCCAGGTACTCACGGATGAAATCGCTGCGGCTGAACGCGCGCAGCGTATCCGGCCACGTGTGTGGTAACAGATCGGACCTTGTCCGATAGGCATTGCCGCTGACCGGTGCACCGGGATCGAGTCGGTTCTCGAGGCCGTCGAGCATCGCGGCGAGCACGCAAGCAGTCAGCAGGTAGGGATTCGCGTCGGCACCCGCCACGCGATGTTCGATGCGGCGATTGTCTGCGTCGCTGACGGGTACGCGCAAGGCCACGCCGCGGTTGTTGACGCCCCACGAGGCGGTCAGGGGAACGTAAGCCTCCGGACGGAAGCGGCGATAGGCGTTGATCGTCGGGGCAAAGACCAGCATCGAGTCCGCCATGTGCGTGGCGAGGCCGCCGATGGCGTGGTGAAGCGCTTCGCTGCCGGCAGGATCTTCGCTCGCGAACACGTTGTGGCCTGATCGGTCCAGCAGGCTCACGTGAATGTGGGCGCCGCTGCCCGCCATGTCCGCGTAAGGCTTCGGCATGAACGTTGCTTCCATGCCATGGCGCATCGCCACGCCATGAACGATGCGTTTCAGTCGGATGGCATGGTCACAGGCGAGGCACGGATCCGCGACATGGTGCAGATTCACCTCGTATTGGCCGGGGCCGTACTCAGCGAGCGCGGTGCCCGTTGGCACCTTCTGGATGTCGCAGTAGGCCGAGATCTCGGCCAGCAGTGGCGAGAACTCATCGAGGTCGGACATGGAATTGATCTGGATGCGGTGCTCGCGGCGGCCCGATTCCGGGCCGGCAGGGGGTTGGGCTGCGCCTGTCGCGGTCCGTTCCCGGTCGACGAAATAGAACTCGAGTTCGATCGCGACAACCGGTTGCAGCCCGAGTCGTGCAAAGCGTTCGACCACGCTCGCGAGGACATGGCGCGGATCGCCGAAAAACGGTCGCCCATCGCGCTCGTGCATGGAGACCTGCAGTTGTGCAACGGGTTCGCGCGACCACGGCACGGGCAGGAGCGATCCCGGGAGGGGCAGGCACGGGCGGTCCGCGTCGCCCTCATCGAAGCCAAGGCCGGTGGCCTGGATGGTGTCGCCGAGGACATCCAGCGCAAACATCGATCCCGGCAGCAGGAAGCTTCCCCGATAGACCCCGGGCAGCTCCTCGATGGTGAGGCGCTTGCCGCGCGGGATTCCGCAGCTATCTGGCAGCAATACGTCGACAAAGCGCGTATCCGGGTAGCGATCTAGGTGGCTCGCGATCTCGGCAAGGGGGTTCTGGGCCACCATAAAGAGACCTGCTGTTTAATATTTAGTAAGGGGCGAGTGCCGTCGCCAAGCCCCAGAATCGCCACGGATTTCCGGGTGCCCGCGCGGCAAGGCGCTGCACCGGCTTGCTGATCCGGCCTCATTATGCCTGTTTTCGGCCAAAAACCGTCTATACCCGGCGGACTTGGGCGAGGGGAGTGTGGTTAAATGGCCGCGCATTGAGACGCCGGTGATTCCATCGGCTGTTAAAGATATTAAACGTGCGTAAGTCGAAGCCGCTCATCGGCATCCCGGCAGATCGGCGTCTGCTGGGGGCCCACTACTTTCACTGCGTTGGCGAGAAATACATCGCTGCGGTGGCGGATGGGGCGCGCGCCATCCCCGTGTTGATCCCGGCACTGGGTGAAGGCCTCGATCTCGAGGAGTTGCTCGAGCGATTCGACGGGCTGATGCTGACGGGCAGTCCGTCGAACGTGGCGCCGCATCACTACGGTGGTCCGGCGAGCGATCCCGGCACGCTGCACGATCCCGACCGCGATGCGACGACGCTGCCGCTGATTCCGCGTGCCATTGCCGCCGGCATGCCGGTGCTTGCGATCTGCCGCGGATTCCAGGAGATGAATGTCGCGTTCGGCGGCACGCTCTGGCAGAAGTTGCAGGAAGTCGACGGGTTCCGCGATCACCGCGAGGACAAGGAGCAGCCGGTTGACGTGCAGTACGCGCCCGTTCATTCCGTCCGCCTGACGGAGGACGGCCTTTTCAGGAAGCTGGCTGGTCACGAGACGCTTGCAGTGAATTCATTGCATTCCCAAGGCGTGCAGACACTGGGAGCCAGGCTCGCCGTGGAGGCGACGGCTCCTGATGGCGTGATCGAAGCGTTCAGAGCGCTCGATGCGCCGGCCTTTGCGGTCGGCGTGCAATGGCACCCGGAATGGAAGATGCAGGCCAATGATTTTTCGCGTGCGCTATTCGGCGCATTCGGTGACGCGGCACGGGCCCGCGCAGCGAGGCAGATCCCATGAGTTCGACAAAAACCGGCGTCATCCAGCAGTTCTTCAGGGAGCACGGCATCTCCGAGGTCGAGGGCGTGATCCCCGACATGGCCGGGGTGGCCCGCGGCAAGGTGATGCCGGCGGAGAAATTCGCGGAAGACGAGGGCATGCGGCTCCCCGAGTCGATCTTCCTGCAAACAGTGACGGGTGAATATCCCGACGACGACCGCGCGATCAGCCCCTCTGAAATCGACATCGTGCTGAAGGCCGATCCGAACGCCGTCCGGGTCGTCCCGTGGGCAGCGGAACCCACCGCGCAGGTCATCCACGACTGCTTCTATTCCGACGGCCGCCCGGTGACGATGGCTCCCCGGTATGTGCTGCAGAAAGTGCTCGACCTCTACGCGCAGCGCGGCTGGGATCCCGTGGTGGCCCCCGAACTCGAGTTCTTCCTGGTCGAGCCCAATATCGACTCGGACTATCCGCTCAAGCCGCCTGTCGGCCGTTCCGGCCGGCCCGAGATCGGTCGGCAGTCGTATTCCATCGCGGCGGTCAACGAATTCGATCCGCTGTTCGACGACATGTATGCGTTCTGCGAAGCGCAGGACATCGAGATCGACACGCTGATCCATGAAGACGGCGCGGCGCAGATGGAGATCAACCTGCTGCACGGCAATGCGCTGTCGCTTGCGGACCAGGTCTTCCTGTTCAAGCGCACTGCCCGTGAAGCGGCCCTGCGCCACAAGATGTATGCCACGTTCATGGCGAAGCCGATGGCCCGCGAGCCTGGCAGCGCGATGCACATCCACCAGAGCATCGTTGATACGAAGACCCGCAGGAATATTTTCAGCGATCCGGACGGCAAGCCATCGGCACTGTTCTATTCGCACGTGGCGGGCCTGCAGAAGTACTTGCCGGGCGCGATGGCGCTGTTCGCACCCAACGTCAATTCCTACCGCCGCATCACGCGCCACAGTTCGGCCCCCATCAACACGCACTGGGGGCACGACAACCGGACGGCCGGTTTGCGGGTGCCGGTCGCGAGTCCCGAGAACCGGCGTGTGGAGAATCGCGTGGGCGGCGCCGACGCCAACTCCTATCTGGCGATTGCCGCTTCCCTGGCCTGTGGTTACCTCGGCATGATCGAGGGCTTGAGTCCAAGCGATCCGATTGTAGGCAGCGCCTACGACCTGCCGTTCTCGTTGCCGCGAAGCCTTGAAGAATCGCTGCGGCTGCTGCGGGACTGCCGTCCGCTGATCGACATTCTCGGTGAGCGCTTCGTGCTCGCCTACACGGCGGTCAAGGAAAACGAGCATGAAACGTTCCTGCGCGTGATCAGCTCATGGGAGCGGGAGCATCTGTTGCTCAACGTCTAAGACGTTGCGTAGAGGGTTTGGGGCTTTAGGCTGGAGGTGCAAACGTGCAAATCAGGATTCATTTCTTGCCAACCCCCTGCCCGGAGCCCCAGTCCTGAAGCCCGTATCGACGCTCGCCGGTTCCGCCGCCATGTCTGAGCGGGGCGCGACGACTCCCGCAACGCCGCAGCGTACGCTGGCGGAATGGCAGAAGCTGGACCAGGCCCACCTGCATCCCTTCACCGATCACGGTGCCATCCAGAAGAAGGGCACGCGGGTCATCGCTCGCGCCGAAGGCGTTTACCTTTATGACGTCGAAGGCCGCCAACTGCTCGACGGCATGGCTGGCCTCTGGTGCGTGAATCTCGGCTACGGGCGCGCCGAACTCGCAGACGCGGCTTACAGCCAGATGCGTACGCTGCCGTACTACAACAGCTTCTTCCAGTGCACCCACCCGCCAGCCATCGAGCTTGCCCAGGCGCTGGTCGAGGTCACCCCAGCGCAGTTCAATCATGTCTTCTTCACCGGATCGGGATCGGAAGCAAACGACACCGTTTTGCGTGCAGTGAGGCACTACTGGACTGCGCTCGGGTTTCCGCAGCGTTCGGTCATCATTGGCCGCCACAATGGCTATCACGGCAGCACGGTTGCCGGTGCGAGTCTGGGCGGCATGGCGCCCATGCACGCCCAAGGCGGATTGCCGATCCCGGGGATCGTGCATATTCGCCAGCCGTACTGGTACGGCGAAGGCGGGGACTTGTCGCAGGAAGAGTTCGGACTCGTCGTGGCGCAGGCGCTGGAAGACAAGATCCTGGAGCTCGGTCCGGAGCGCGTCGGGGCGTTCATTGCCGAGCCCATCCAGGGAGCCGGCGGCGTCGTCATTCCGCCTTCGACGTATTGGCCCGCCATCCAGAAGATCGTCGATCGCTACGGGATCCTGCTGGTGGCCGATGAAGTGATCTGCGGCTTTGGCCGCACGGGAGAATGGTTCGGGTCCGACTACTTTCGCATCCGCCCTGATCTCATGCCGATCGCGAAGGGACTGTCGTCGGGTTACCAGCCGATTGGCGGTGTGATGATTGCCGATCGCGTGGCCGACGTATTGCTCGGGCCCGGTGGCGAGTTCAATCACGGCTTTACGTACTCGGGTCATCCGGTGGCCTGTGCGGTCGCAAGTGCGGCGCTCAAGATCTACCGGGAAGAGAACGTGATCGAGCGTGTGAAGGCCGATGTCGGTCCTTATCTAAAGGAGCGCTGGTCCGATCTGGCAACGCATCCGCTTGTTGGGGAGGCGAGGTGTGTTGGGCTCATCGGCGCCCTCGAGCTCGTGCGCGACAAAGCCAGGCGGACGTTGTTTACGCCGGGCGGCGAGGTGGGCACGTGGTGTCGTGACCTCTGCGTCGAGAATGGGCTCGTGATGCGCGCGGTACGGGACTCGATGATCATCTCGCCGCCGCTCGTGATCACGCGGGCGCAGATCGACGAGCTTGTCGACAAGGCCGGGCGCTGTCTCGATCTGACGCTGGCAAAAGTGCAAGCGGACGCCAGGTTCCGCATCCGGTCCTGAGTTGCGCGCAGGGCGGGGAAGTGATCGGCGCTAGCGTATCGGCGTAGCCGCGTTCCTCACGATGGTGCAGTCGCGGCGCCCGGCGCCCGCCATTGGTGCATTCGTCATTGAATGTGAGGCGGTGGATCGCACGGGTTCTGTCGCCCGGACGTGGGGTAGTTCCTCTTGGCGCTGGAGTGACTCTTGCATCTTCTATTCGGATTGCCCCCGTAGGAGACTCGGCTTGTCCATTTACGTCGCGCTGAATCATGTTACGCACTATCGCTACGACCGGTTCGTCACCCTGGGTCCCCAGATCGTGCGCTTGCGCCCTGCGCCGCACAGTCGCACCCGCATCCTGTCGTATTCGCTCACCATCCTTCCCAGGAAGCACTTCATCAACTGGCAACAGGACCCCGAGGCCAACTACCTCGCGCGGCTGGTATTTCCGGAGGAGACTCGGGAGTTCCGCATCGAGGTAGATCTCGTTGCCGAGATGGCGGTCCTGAATCCTTTCGACTTCTTCCTCGCGCCGCATGCCGAGAAATTTCCGGTGCAGTACGACGCCGGCGAGAAGCGCGACCTCGTGCCTTACCTGGTGAAGCCGCCGGCCACGCCGCTCCTGGCCCGTTTCCTGAAGGAGGTTCCGCGAGACCCGGTACGCACGATCGACTTCCTGGTCGCCATCAATCGCAGGCTGGCCGGGGATATCCGTTACCTGATCCGCATGGAGCCGGGCGTACAGACGCCGGAGGAGACGCTGCAAAAGGCATCGGGGTCCTGCCGCGACTCCGCCGCGCTGCTCGTGCAGCTGCTGCGGCATCTTGGTTTCGCGGCCCGCTTTGTGTCCGGCTACCTGATCCAGCTCGTAGCAGACGTGAAGTCGCTCGATGGCCCTTCGGGTCCCGAGAAGGACTTCACGGACCTGCATGCCTGGGTCGAAGTCTATCTGCCCGGCGGTGGCTGGATCGGGCTCGATCCGACCTCCGGACTACTGGCGGGCGAAGGGCACATCCCGCTCGCGTGCACTCCCGAACCCACGTCCGCGGCGCCGGTGACCGGGGCAGTCGACGAGAGCGAAGTGGCCTTCGAACATCACATGAAGGTCAGCCGGGTCTGGCAGGCATCCCGTGTGACCAAGCCGTATACGGACCTCGACTGGGCGGAGATCGAAAGACTGGGGCACCGCATCGACGTCGACCTGGCGGAGGGCGATGTCCGCCTGACTATGGGCGGCGAGCCCACGTTCGTGTCGGGCGACGATCCCGATGGCCCCGAGTGGAACACCACGGCGCTCGGTCCCACCAAGCGCAAGCTGGCGGCCACGGTGTACCACCGGATGCGGGACAAGTACGCGCCCGAGGGCCTCGCGCACTTCGGACAAGGGAAATGGTACCCGGGAGAACAGCTGCCGCGCTGGTCGCTCAACTGCTTCTGGCGCACGGATGGTGAACCGGTGTGGCAGAACCCGAAACTGCTTGCCGACGAAGCCGTCGACTCTGGCGCTGACGACGCGACGGCGAAGCGCTTCCTGTCGTCAGTAGCAGCACGCCTCGGACTCGCCCCGGACTTTGTCTTCTCCGCGTATGAAGATGCCTTCTACTATCTGTGGCGCGAGCGGCGCTTTCCGTCCAACGTGGACCCCTTCAACTCGAAGCTCGAGGATCCGCTCGAACGCGCACGGTTGGCCAAGGTGTTCAGCCAGGGGCTCGACAAGCCCGTCGGTCATGTATTGCCGGTCAGTCG
Source organism: uncultured Pseudomonadota bacterium (assembly GCA_903884105.1). Lineage (GTDB taxonomy): Bacteria > Pseudomonadota > Gammaproteobacteria > Steroidobacterales > Steroidobacteraceae > CAIUGU01. The sequence goes on from CAISDJ010000088.1 coordinate 58,763, forward strand.
TGCAGCATCCGGTGCGGGTTGGCAGAGCAGTTCGTGGTTCCTGCGGTCGGAGCGGTGCTACCTGACCCCTGGCGATTCAGCGCTGGGTTACCGCCTGCCGCTCGATTCGTTGCCCTGGGCTGCCGATGCCGATTTCCCGTACGTCTATCCGCCCGACCCGACACAGTCCTTCCCGGCGCTGCAGTCATATGCGCAACTGCGCCAGCAATTCCAGTCGTCGCTGCCCGCTGCATCGCTGAACCAGAGTCAAGGCAAGGGCAAGGACAAGGGGATCAAGGCCGCGGCAGATGACGAGGTCGAGCCACTCAAGTCGGCCGGCTTTGTCACCCGCACGGCCATGAGCGCCGAGCCACGCAATGGCGTGCTGTATATCTTCATGCCGCCGACTCAGCGTCTTGAGGACTACCTTGAACTCGTTGCGGCCGTCGAGGCAACTGCGGCAGCGCACTCGCAGCCAGTGATCCTCGAAGGCTACGAGCCCCCCCGCGACCCGCGATTGCAGCAGTTCCGCGTGACGCCTGATCCGGGCGTCATTGAAGTGAACATCCACCCGTCATCCAGCTGGGACCAGCTCGTCGATCGCACCACGCACCTGTATGACGTCGCGCGTCAAACGCGCCTCTCGACCGAGAAGTTCATGCTCGACGGTCGGCACACGGGCACGGGCGGCGGCAATCACTTCGTCCTCGGTGGGGCGACGGTAAACGATTCACCGTTCCTGCGGCGGCCAGACCTGCTCCGGAGCTTGCTCAGCTACTGGCACAACCACCCGTCGTTGTCGTATCTATTTTCGGGACTGTTCATCGGTCCGACCTCGCAGGCGCCGCGTGTGGACGAGGCTCGCAACGATTCGCTGTATGAACTCGAGATTGCCTTCAAGCAGTTGCCCCCGCTCGGGACCGTGCCGGCGCCGTGGCTGATCGACCGGCTGCTGCGCAACCTGCTGATCGACGTCTCCGGCAATACGCATCGCACCGAGTTCTGCATCGACAAACTCTACTCGCCGGATGGCCCGACAGGCCGACTGGGCCTGCTGGAGATGCGCGCATTCGAGATGCCTCCGCATGCTCGCATGAGTCTTACGCAGCAGCTGTTGCTGCGCGCATTGGTGGCTCGCTTCTGGAAGCGGCCCTATGAGCCCGAACGGCTGGCGCGCTGGGGTACCGAACTACATGATCGCTTCATGCTGCCTTACTTCGTGCAGCAGGACTTCAATGACGTCATGGCAGAGATGCACGCTGCAGGGTTCCCGCTCAAGGAGTCCTGGTTCGCTCCTCATTTCGAGTTCCGCTTCCCAAAGGTCGGTGACTTCGCTACCCGCGGCGTCGATATTGAGCTTCGACATGCGCTTGAGCCATGGCATGTGATGGGCGAGGAGGGTGCCGCGGGCGGCGCAGTCCGCTACGTGGACTCTTCCGTCGAGCGCATGCAGGTGAAAGTCTCGGGACTGGCTCCGGACCGCTTCGCAATCACCTGCAATGGTCGCCGCCTGCCGCTGCGGCCCACGGGCACGGTTGGCGAGTCCGTGGCGGGCGTCCGCTATCGTGCGTGGCAGCCGTCAGCCGCCCTGCATCCCACCATCGGCAGTCACAATCCGCTCACCTTCGATCTCGTGGATACATGGATGCAACGGTCGCTGGGCGGATGCCAGTACCACGTGGCCCACCCAGGCGGCCGCAGCTACGACACCTTTCCGGTCAATGCGTTCGAAGCGGAGAGTCGCCGGCTGGCGCGCTTCTTCCGTATTGGCCACACGCCGGGTGTCATGGCGGTTTCGCCCGAGGATTCGACGAACGCGGACTTTCCGTTTACGCTCGACCTCAGGACCTGAAAGTAAAGTCTTGAAGAGCATCGATGGCGGCCGACAGTCTTGAATTCTACGCAACCGATGCGCACCGCTATGACGAATTGCGGGATCGCACGGGAGCATTGAGGCCGCATTGGCGTCCGCTGATCGAGCGCCTGACCGCGGACGGCCCGCGCGCAGCCCGCCGCGGCGTCGAGCTGGCGCAGCGGCTCATTGTCGAGAATGGCGTCACTTACAATGTGTACGCGGACCCGCAGGGCAAGGATCGTCCCTGGGTGCTGGATCCGTTGCCGATGGTCCTGCCGGCGGCGGAGTGGCGGCAGATTGAAGCGGGGGTCGCGCAGCGCGCGCGGCTGTTCGATGCGTTGCTTCGCGATCTTTACGGGTCGCAGCAGACACTGACATCGGGCGTTGTCCCTGCGGAGCTGCCTTTCGGTCATCCGAATTTCCTGTGGCCCTGCCACGGCATGACGCCACCGGATGGGCAATGGCTCCATGTTTACGCGGTGGACCTCGCGCGTTCGCCCGAAGGATCGTGGTGGGTGCTCGCGGATCGGACACAAACCCCCTCCGGAACCGGTTACGCGCTGGAGAATCGACAGATCGTCGCCCGCGTGTTGCCTGAGCTGATTCGCGAGCTCGGTGTGCGGCCCCTCACGGCGTTTTTTGCCAACTTGCGCGAGCGCCTGCTCGCCTTCGCACCCGAAGGCGAGACCCCGCTGGCAGTCGTGTTGACGCCGGGTTCGTTCAATGAAACGTACTTCGAGCATGCCTACCTCGCACGGCAGCTTGGGCTGCCGCTGGTCGAGGGCTCCGACCTCACGGTGCGCGGCGACACGGTCTATCTGAAGACCCTGACCGGGTTACGTCGCGTCCATTCGATCCTGCGCCGGCTCGACGACGATTTCTGTGATCCCGTGGAGCTGCGTGCCGACTCCGCGCTCGGAGTACCCGGTTTGTTGGCGGCTGCACGCGCGGGGCGAGTCATGCTCGCGAATGCACTCGGCAGCGGCGTGCTCGAGTCAGCTGCGTGGTTGGGCTTCATGCCGGGTGCGGCGGAGCAACTGCTCGGCGAGCAGCTGTTGCTGCCGTCGGTCGCGACCTGGTGGTGCGGCGAGAGGCCGGCACTCGAGCACGTCATCGCCAACCTCGACCGCCTGGTGATCAAACCGGCATTCCCGAGCCAGCGCTTCGAGCCCGTGTTCGGCAAGTACCAGAGTCCCACCCAGCGACAACGGCTGATCGAGCGGTTGCGTTCCCGCCCGCATGCGTACGTTGCCCAGGAGCGGCTCGACCTGTCGCAGGCGCCGGTGTGGCGGTCGGGAGAAACGCCGGGTTTTGCAGCGCGTTCGCTCGGCATCCGGGTGTACGCAATCCGCACGGCGAACGGGTTCGAGGTGATGCCGGGCGGGCTCGCGCGAATCGCTGGCGACAGCCGCGTTGAAATCGTGTCGACGCAGCGCGGGGGTGGGAGCAAGGATGTGTGGGTACTGGGCACCACGGCAGATGAACCCCAGCAGCTGACTCCGGGCGCACGCTTCAGGGTCAGGCATGACGACCTGCCATCGCGCCTCGTCGAGAATCTCTATTGGTTCGGTCGCTATGCCGAGCGGTGCGAAGACAAGGTCCGGCTGCTGCGTGCAACGCTGGCGGTGCGAGCCGATCCGGAGGTGTGGCAGCGTGCCAAGCAAGCGTGCGAGTCCTTCGGCGTGCTGCGGTCCGATCCGCGCATCGCCGTGGCGCTTTTCGATCCCGACAACCCGATCGGCCTGACTGCCGACTTGCACCGCCTGGTCTACTGCGCCACCGAGGTCCGCAGTCGCCTGTCCACCGAGCATTGGGCTGCAATCGGCACGTTGAATCGCGAGTCCCAGGAAACCACGGCGGCACTCGGTGAGGTGGTCCCGCCGGATCCACGGGAAGTCCTCGACCGGTTACTCGCGCCGCTCGTGGCGCTGGCAGGTCTCGCCCTTGATGACATGACGCAGGATGACGGCTGGCGGCTGCTGGTGCTGGGTCGGCGTCTCGAGCGCCTGCAATTCCTGGCCACGCTGATCTCGCAGCGGTTGACGGCCTCGACGCTGGCATCGCAAGCGGAGGTTGAATGGCTGCTCGATATCGCCGGCAGCACGATCACCTATCGCATGCGGTACCTCGCCATGCCGCGAATCGGATCGGCGCTTGACCTGCTGGTTCGCGACGGTACCAATCCCCGCGCACTGGCATTCCAGGTTCTTGCCATCCAGGACCTGCTGCAACGGCTGTCGAAGTCGCTGGGTGCCGCGGGCGATCGCTCAGTGGAAAGTGCCTTCACGCAGTCATTGCAGCCGTTGCTTGACGTGGACCTCGGCACGCTCGAGGGCGAAGGGCATGGAGCGCAAGCGGCGAGGTCAGCCTTTGCTGCGGGTCTCGATGCCCTGGCTGCGGCCGCAGCCAGGCTTTCCGACTTGCTGTCTTCACGCCACTTCTCGCATGTGAAGTCCGATATGCATACAGTGGCGGCATGAGCGCCGCCGTCCGCTATCGGATCCGACACGAGACCGCCTATGCCTATGGCGGCAACGTCATGCATTCGCGGCAACTGCTGCACCTGACGCCTCGGAGCGCCCCTTGGCAAACCTGCCTTGCACACGGCATCGAGCTCGACCCCTTGCCGGCCAGCCGTCGCGATGAGCCGGATGCATTTGGCAACACGGTGACGCGCCTCGAGTTTGACCGGCCGCACGAGCGGCTCGCCGTCGTGGCCACCATGGAAGTAGAGATCAAGGCGCGCCCGGAACTCGATCCGGGCAGCACGGAGCCTTGGGAGCGCGTGCGCGATGAACTTTCGTACACGGGACGACCGCTCGCGCCGCGCAAGCTTGAAGTGGTGCGTTATCGCATGCAGTCGCCGTATGTCCGCGTCAAACATGCGTTCGAGCGATATGCGCAGGCCTGCTTTCCTGCCGGACAGCCGATACTCGTCGGGGCGGAACTGCTGATGCGCAAGCTGCACGCCGATCTGACGTACGCGCCCGGCGAGACGGGCATTGCGACGCCATTGATGCGCATCTTCGAAACCAGGCGCGGCGTGTGCCAGGATTACGCCCACCTGATGATTGCGTGCCTGCGGTCCTTTGGACTCGCCGCACGCTATGTGAGCGGCTATCTGCGAACGCTACCCGCGGCGGGCGCTACCGCCCTGGTCGGGGCCGATGCGTCGCACGCCTGGGTTGCGGTGTATTGCCCGCCCCTTGGCTGGGTCGAGCTCGATCCCACCAACGGTATCCGTGCGGGACTCGATCACGTGGCCTTGGCGTGGGGGCGGGACTTTGGCGACGTTTCCCCCTTGAGAGGCGTCATCGTCGGGGGTGGCGCGCACCAGCCGTCCGTTCGCGTTACCGTGGAGCCCATCGCCTCCCTCTCATGAAGAAGTCCCGATCCTCTCCCACGCTCGTGAAGCTCGAGCGCTGCTCACTTGTGCTTGACGGTGTCACAGTCCTCGACGATGTCAGCTTTGAGCTGCGCGCCCGGGAGCGCTGGGCGCTGATCGGCTCGAACGGCGCAGGCAAGACGATGCTGCTCAAGCTGTTGCGCGGCGACCTGTGGCCTACACCGCTGGGGCGCGAATCGCGTACTTACTTTCTCGATCCTGACGCAGGTCCTGCGGGAAGTCCGCAGCCGGCTGGCAGCAAGCAAAGCCTTGCGTACGTGGGGCCTGAACGCCAGGACCGCTATCTGCGGCGCGACTGGAACCTCACTGTCACTCAGGTCGTGACCACGGGGTTGTTCGACGAGGATATTCTGCTGACCCGTCCAGATCGGACCCAGAGTGCGCGTGTCACCCGCCTGCTCAAGCGCTTTTCATTGTGGTCCTTGCGCCGGCGGCGTTTCCTGACCTTGTCCTATGGCCAGCGCCGGCGCGTTCTCGTCGCGCGCGCATTGGCCGGCGATCCCAAGGCACTGCTGCTGGACGAAGTCTTCAATGGTCTGGATGCGGTCAGCAGCCGACTGCTGCGCGCCGCACTGGAGCAGTCCGGGACGCGCGGTCCGGCGTGGATCCTGTCGACGCACCGCGCAGTCGAGTTGCCGTCGTCCGTTACGCATGTCGCCTACGTGCGCGCGGGGCGCATCATCTCGGCGGGCCCGGTCGGGCGCAAGGAGCAGCGCCCAAGTGCGGCGCCCACTGCGCGGGTCGCCAGGATCGGGAAGCGGATTCCCGCGAGGCGCGTGGTCGACCAGGCTGCTGCCGAACCGCTTGTCCGGATTCGTGGTGCCAACGTCTTTCGCGACTATCGGCCGGTCATCAAGGATCTCAACTGGACCCTGGGCACCGGTGAGCATTGGGCAGTGAGGGGGCGCAATGGCTCTGGAAAGTCGACCTTGCTCATGATGATCTACGGTGACCTGCACCCTGCGATCGGCGGTTCGATCGAGCGGCGTGGCGTCCCGTTCGGGACCCACATCGAAGCATGGAAGAAGCGGGTCGGGTTCGTGTCTCCCGAGTTGCAGGCCGAGCATTTCCGCGCCCAAAGCATCGAGGAGATCGTGATCTCCGGTCGCTACGCGAGCGTCGGTCTCAACGATGCGCCGACACGTGCGGATCGGCGTGCGGCACAGCACTGGCTCGCGTTCTTTGGGCTCGAAGCATTGGCCGCGAGAAGGCCGGGCGCGGTGTCCTATGGCCAGCTGCGCCTCGCCCTGATTGCGCGGGCGATGGTGCTGTATCCGGAGTTGTTGCTGCTCGATGAACCGTTCACCGGGCTGGACGCCGATCTCCACGACCACGTGCTGACGCTGATCGACCAACTCGCCCAGTGCGGTACGCAAATCGTGATGGCCGTGCATCACGAAGCCGATGTCATTCCTTCCGTCAACAAAGTGCTGCAGATCCTCCCCGGAGGAAAGACCCGCGTAGTCGAGCGGGGTTAGTCTCGCAGCGACGGACTCAGCTTCAGCATGTCGATGTACGCGCCAGCCAGCGCTTCTGCATCCTTGTTCAGGTTGAAAGCGCGGGGGGACAAGGTCCAGTTGCCGATCAGCCCGATCAAGACGGCATGGAACAGGGTTTCCGCCCTTGCAACGTTCAGTTTCGACGGGAGTTGTCCCTGCTCGATCGCATTGCTGATCATCGTGCGGATGCGCTTGGCCTCTTTGCGGTTCATCGTGCGGTGGCTGGCGACCACGTCGTGAATGTCATCCGTGAACTCGCACTTGTGATACACGATGTTCAAGACGCGCTGGTCGCGTCGATTCGACGATACCGCCTTCAACATATCGACGAGCAGTGCTCGCAGGCGTCCCAGCGGATCGGTATGGTCGTCCGCCCCGAGCGCATACCGGCTTTCCATCGGCAGGTGGACGCGTTCGAACATCGCGACGAACAGGTCGCCCTTGTTACGGAAGTGGCCGTAAATCGCGCCGCGGGTCACCCCGGCAGCCGAGGCGATGTCTTCAAGCGACGTACGGGAAACGCCCTTCTGCTCGAATACTTTTTCTGCGGTGTCCAGAATCCGGTCGCGGGTAACGAGGGCTTCCGCACGGGTTTTTCTGGCCATGATCCCGAAGGCTCCTAGGATAATCGGGTTCGATACTAACGGTTTGCCGCAGTGCCGTCTCGTGCGTCGCGGGACCACGCGGCCGCCGCGGGGAAAGCTCCCGGGCGCAGGCCCTTCCGCAATTTCCAATCATTCGAGGATGTATCTATACTTCCGCGAAGTGCCGTATTCGCAAGCCGCGCGACGTCGTCCGGATGATCGCAGAGCCGCGGCACAATCGGGGAATTCAATTTGGCAGTGCAGTCGCGTCTTGCGTGTGGCGGCTGCAGGCCGCGTCCTGCGTTCGTCCGCCCTGGTTGAGGTTCCCGATCCATCCGATCGATCGTAAGCGAGGAAGCAGATCGTGGCCATCAAGCTGGGTTTGAGTCGCAACCTGGGGGGCAGCGCATTCGCCGGCCTGTTGCTTGGGTTGTTGTTTAACGGGCCGACGCAGGCGCAGGTCACACAGCTTGGGTACTGGCTGCCGATCTACCACGAGGACTTTGACGAGCGGGTGCCGGGCCCGAGTGCGGGCGACTACGCAGGCTTGCCGATCAACGAGGCGCTGCGCCTGCGGGGCGATACGTGGGATCCCAGCCTGCTGACGGTGCCTGAACACCAGTGCAAGCCGCATCCGTCGACGTACGGGTTCCGTGGCATCGGCACGACGCGCATCTGGGAGACCCGCGATCCCGAGACGCAGCAACTGATCAAGATCGAGACGCACATCGAGTGGGAGGCGCAGCACCGCGTCATCTGGATGGATGGCCGGCCGCATCCGCCGGCTTCCGCGCCGCACACCTGGCAGGGCTTCTCAACCGGCAAGCTGGAAGGCGATGTACTCGTCGCCTATACGACACACCTCAAGGCCGGCTGGATTCGGCGCAATGGTCTGGCCCTTTCCGACCAGGCCACAATGACCGACCGGTTTTACAGGCACGGCAACCTCATGACGCACGTTTACGTCATCGAGGATCCCGTCTACCTGAGTGAACCGCTGGTACGCACGAACGGATTCCAGCTCGTGGCGAACGGCACCATGGCGCCGTATCCCTGCCGTCCCGCCGTGGAGATTCCGCGGCCCAAGGGCGAAGTGCCCCACCATGACTTCGGTGATACGGCTGCGAGCCAGGAGTTTGCAAAGCAGTACAACCTTCCCCTCGAGGCAGTACGTGGCGGTGCGAACACGGCCTTGCCGGAATTCATGAAGCAATTCCGGCCCGCAGCGGCCCCCGCCGGCCAGCGCTAGCAGGAGCCGTTACCATGCATCACACACTGTCTTCTTCGATCCGGTTGGCCGTGCGGCTGTCACTGGCTGCGACCGGACTGGTCCTGTGCACGGTCGCACTTGGCGCCCAACCCGCTCGCGGACGTCAGGTCCAGGCCCTGGCGGCACCCGCGCAGCCGGACTTCTCGCAGGTCCAGGTGCTGGCCACCCGAGTCCAGGGCAACGTGTACATGCTCGAGGGTGCCGGCGGCAACGTCACCGTGCAGGTCGGTGAGCAGGGCGTCCTCGTCGTCGACACGCAGTTCGCCCCGATGGCAGACAAGCTGCTCGCGGAGATCCGCAAGCTCGCCGGCGACAAGCCGATCCGCTTTGTCATCGATACCCATGGTCATCCCGATCACGTCGGCGGCAATGAACGCATGCGTCGTTCTGGTACCGCAGTGTTCGGTGGCAACGTGCGCAACGACGATCCTCGCGGTGAGCAAGGTGCAGTCGTCATCGCCCATGAAAACGTGCAGTTCGCCATGGTCAAGGCCGAGGGCACGCCGCAGGCGACCCCTGAAGCCAACTGGCCGACCGAGACGTACACGGGTGACCAGTACGACCTGTTCTTCAATGACGAGGCCGTACAGTTGCTGCACCAGCCTGCCGCCCATACCGACGGCGATACCATGGTGTTTTTCCGCAAGTCGGATGTGCTCAGTACCGGCGATGTGTTTGTCACCAACGGCTACCCGTTCATCGACCGCGCCCACGGCGGCAGCATCGGCGGCATCCTCAATGCGTTGAACCGCATCCTCGACATCACGGTGCCTCGTGACAAGCAGGAGGGCGGCACGATGGTGATCCCGGGACATGGCCGCATCTGCGACGAAGGCGATGTCGTGGAATACCGCGACATGATCACGATCATCCGTGACCGCATCGCTGCGATGGTTGCCAAGGGCATGAATCTCGAGCAGGTGAGGGCCGCCCGGCCGACCCGTGACTACGATGGTCGCTACGGAGCCACCTCCGGCTTCTGGACGACGGACATGTTCATCGAGGCCGTGTACGCCGGCGTGCGTGATGGCGCAGGAGCAGGAAAATGAACCACGGAATCGGCGGTTTCCGGTTGCGGCGCCACGCGCGGACTGCAATTCATGGCGTCCTTGCGAGCGTAGGGCTTGCGGGGCTCGCGCTGACGGCACAGGCCGCACAGCCTCCGGGGCCACCGCCTCCACAGACACCGAAGGCCGGCGCCCCGATCGACCTGACAGGGTACTGGGTCTCGATCGTCAATGAGGAATGGCGCTGGCGCATGGTCACGCCGCCCAAGGGAGACTACGCCAGCGTGCCACTGAATCCCAATGGCCGCAGGGTTGCGGATACGTGGGATACGTCGCAAGACGGCTCGTGCAAGGCGTACGGCGCAGGCGGCTTGATGCGCATGCCAACCCGCGTCCATATCACGTGGGAAGGCGAGGATCTCCTCAAGATCGAGACTGACGCGGGCAAGCAGACGCGGCGCCTGGTCTTTGGCAAGCCTGCCCCTGCGGGCACTGCATCGAGCCTGCAGGGTTACTCCATGGCGCAGTGGAACCGGACCCTGGTTCCGCTTGGCCTCATGGGATTCAACTTCGGCCCCCCACGTCCGAATCCTCCCGGTGGCTCGCTGCAGGTCGTGACGACGAACCTGACTGATGGCTGGTTGCGGAAGAACGGTGTGCCCTATAGCGCGAACGCGAAGGTCACCGAGTACTTCGATCGCTTTCCGTCCACGAACGGCGATGAGTGGTTCATGGTGACAACCGTCGTCGAGGACCCGCAGTACCTGTTCGAGCCGTTCGTCACCAGTTCGCACTTCAAGCGCGAGAAGGACGGCGAGAAGTGGGATCCGGCTGCCTGCAAGTGACTTAATGAATTGCGAGTCGGCCGTCGAGCCGGACCCGCAGCATTGTTTTCAATAAGGAGATCCACATGCGACTGTCAGGTCATTCGACGTTCAAGCCAGTGCTGGCGATGGCCATGCTCGTTGCTCTTGCCGCTGCTCCGGCCTGGGCCCAGGGTCCTGGTGCGCCTCCTGCCGGCATGGTGATGAACGGACCGATGCAGGCCTTGATCAGGGACCTGAGCGCGGCGCAGACGCCGTTGCCCGCGCAGCCTACCGCCGTCGCGCTGCCAACCCTGTCGGCGAAGGTGACCGGCCCCGGCGCGATGTATGAATCGGCGCCGGCTCAATGGCCGGGCCGCGACATGAAGTATTACAAGTATGTCGCGACCGAATACTTCGTCTCCGGCACTGCGGGTGGCAAGCCCTACACGACCCGGTTCGTTGTCCGTCAACCCGCCGACAACGCGAAGTTCAGCGGCATCGTCGTCGCGGAGTCGATGCATCCGATCGGAGGCGCACACGCGTTCGAGTACAACTCGGTGTACCTGATGGATTCCGGCCATATCACGGTGGAAATCGCGACCGTCAATTCCGCCCTGTTCGCGGGGGTCAACGCTCAGCGTTACAAGGACATCAAGACGGCGGCGGGCCAGACCAACGAGATCCTGGCTCAGGTCGGCGCGCTGGTTCGCAGTCCCAAGGGCCCGCTTGCGGGGCTGCCGGTGCGCAAGGTCCTGCTCTGGGGAACGTCGGCAACGTCGGCGTTGCTCGTGAACTACTTGCCGGCGCACCGGATGTACAAGACGCCGGACATGAAGAACATCTACGACGGCTTCATGCCGACGTCGAATGGCTCGACGATCAAGCCGGTCGATGTGCCGATGATCCAGGTGCCCACTCAACATGAGTACAGCAATATTGCGACGGCGGAGCAGGACGGTGACAAGCCCGGCAGCCAGTTCCGCGTCTATGAAGTGGCGGCCCTTGCCCATCTCGATGCCCGGAACAATGGCGCGCGCTTCAATCAGTCCCATTGCGCGAACCCGCTGACGACGTTCCCGAACGAGGCCTATATGGCGGTTGCCCTGCACCATCTCGTGCAGTGGGTGGACAAAGGCACGCTGCCGCCGAAGGCAGACCGCGTGCTGGCCGACTTCAATGTCACCAACGATGGCAGCCTGATGCTGCTCGATGAGATCGGCAATGCCCGCGGTGGTATTCGCAACCCTTACGTCGATGTGCCAGTGGCGAAGTACACTGCCGTGAATACGCCGACGCAGGCTGCCCTCACGAGCACGGCCGGTGTCATGGGGCCGGCATTGCTGTGCACGTTGAGTGCATGGGAGACGCCGATTCCCGCGGCCAAGCTCAAGCAGTTGTACGGAACCAGGGACGGCTACGTGCAGAAGTTCGAAGCGCGCCTCAATGAGCTGGAGAAGGCCGGGTGGTCACTGCCCGTGTATCACGACTTGATCCTGGCCGACGCCAAGACCGTGAATTTCTGACCTCATAAGGCTGGCGTGGCCCGGCGATCCGGGCCACGTGCTTGAGCGGCGCTGTGCTTAAAGCGTTGCCAGGACTTGGGCTCCCGCGGCAGCGACTTCACCGTCCTGCGCTGAACTCATCCCCGAGATGCCGATGGCGCCGACGATGGCGTCGCCCGACTTGAGTGGCAGTCCGCCTTCAATCGGCGTGGCGCCGGGCAGCGTCATCATGTGCACCTTGCCGCCGACGATCAGGTCCTCGAGTACCTTCGTGGGCCGCTTGAACAGCAGCGCCGTCTTTGCCTTTTCCTGCGCAACGGTTACCGAGCCGAGTTGCGTGCCGTCCGCGCGTTCGAGATACAGCAGATGCCCGCCGGCATCGAGGATTGCGATCACGACCGTCCATCCTTTGGAAACCGAGAAGGCGGAAGCGGCGGCCGCAACGGCCTTGGCGTCGGCGAGGGATAAAGTCTTGGCAGTCAACATACTGAGTCCTTGAAGTGGCGAGTGATCAGGAAGGTTGATTGGAAGGCCACGTGCTGCCTGCCTTGAGCTCGCGGCGTCGGCGGTGAAGGATGTGTTCGGTATAGCCGTTCGGTTGAGCGCGTCCCTCAAAGACCAGTTCACACGCAGCCTGGTACGCAGTGCTTCCGGCCAGATCGGGAGCCATTGGCCTGTAGAGCGCATCGCCTGCATTCTGCGTATCAACGATCCTTGCCATGCGTTCGAACGTGGCGCGGACCTCCGCATCCGTGCAGACGCCGTGATGCAGCCAGTTGGCAACATGCTGGCTCGAAATGCGCAAGGTCGCGCGGTCTTCCATCAGGCCGACATTGTGGATGTCCGGAACCTTGGAGCAACCCACGCCCTGATCGACCCAGCGGACGACGTAGCCCAGGATGCCCTGGATGTTGTTGTCGAGTTCCGCCTGGATCTCGGCCTGGCTCCACGTGGCCTTGGCCAAAGGCGGGGTCAGCAGTTCCGCCGTGCCAGTGGCAGCGTGGCGACTCAATGCGTCGAGCATGGAGGACTGCACTGAAGCCACGTTCACCTTGTGATAGTGAATGGCATGCAATGTCGCGGCGGTCGGTGATGGCACCCATGCGGTGTTGGCGCCTGCCTTGGGGTGGCCGATCTTCGCGGTCATCATGGCGCCCATGCGATCCGGCATCGCCCACATGCCCTTGCCGATCTGGGCCTTGCCCGAGAAGCCGGTCAGCAAACCGATCTCTACATTGCGACGCTCGTAAGCCGCGATCCAAGGCTGGCTCTTGATGTCGTCCTTGCGCAGGAACGGGCCACCTTCCATCGCAGTGTGGATCTCGTCGCCGGTCCGATCGAGGAAACCCGTGTTGACGAAGGCGATGCGGCTCGCCGCCGCATTGATGCACGCCTTGAGGTTTGCACTGGTGCGGCGCTCCTCGTCCATGACGCCCATCTTGATCGTGCCGGCCGCAAGGCCGAACAGGCCCTCGATCTTTGCGAACAGCTCGTTGGCGAGCGCCACCTCCTCCGGACCATGCATCTTGGGCTTGACGATGTAGATTGACCCCTTGCTGCTGTTTCGGCGAGGTCCCTTGATGTCGTGTAGCGCGATCACGACGGTGACCAGCGCGTCCAGGACCGTCTCATAAATCGGTTGCCCCTCGAAGAGGACGGCGTCCGACATCATGTGATGGCCCACATTCCGGACCAGCATCAGGCTGCGACCCTTCAACGTGAGATCACCGCCCTGGGGCGAGCGGTAGACACGATCGGGATTCAGGGTCCGGAGCACCTGGCCCGTGCCCTTGGCCACGGAGGCCTTGAGGTCGCCCTTCATGAGGCCGAGCCAGTTGCGATACACGTGGATCTTGTCTTCTGCATCGACGGCGGCGACGGAGTCCTCGCAGTCCTGGATCGTGGTCAACGCGGATTCGAGGACAAGGTCGGCGATGCCTGCAGCGTCGGTGCGGCCAATGGGGTGGGCGCGGTCGATGCGGATCTCGATGTGCAACCCGTTGTGCTTGAGGAGCACGGCTTCCGGTTGCTCCGGCGTTCCCTGCCACCCTGCAAACCATGCGGGATCGGCAAGGGTAGCGGTTCCGCCCCCCGGCAGATCGACTCGAAGTTCCGTGCCCGCCACGGTATAGGCGAGTGCGTCGGTGTGACTGCCTTGCGTGAGGGGCGCAGCCTGGTCGAGCAGCTGCCGTCCGTAGGCAACGACCTGCGCACCGCGCTCGACGCTATAGCCCTTTGCGGTAGGGTCGATGGGGGCGAGGGCATCGGTGCCATAGAGCGCGTCGTAGAGACTGCCCCATCGTGCGTTGGCCGCGTTCAGCGCATAGCGGGCATTCGAGACCGGCACCACGAGCTGAGGCCCGGCGATCGTGGCGATCTCTGGATCGACATTGCTTGTCGAGATCCGGAATTCACCCGGTTCAGGAGCCAGATAGCCGATCTCGTGCAGGTAAGCGGTTGCTTCGTCTGCGTTGAACGGTTGATCGCGGTGAGCCTTCCACCAGGCATCGACCTCGGCCTGGAGGTGGTCGCGCTTCGCAAGCAGCGCACTGTTGCGGGGCATGAACATCGCAAGAATCGTATCCATGCCCTCCCAGAATGCGGCTGGCTCTATGCCCGTGCCGGGAAGCACTTCCTCCCGCACGAACGTTTCCAGTGCGGCATCCACTTTCAATCGACCACGTTCAACGGATGTATTCACGTCGGATACTCTGGAAATTCAATCGAATCGAGCATGGAGGGGGAAGAGCATAGCCGGATCTGCCCGCCGATGGGCAAGACACACGAGCGAAGCTCCGCTCCAACGCGGCACAGATGCTTGCGAAAGTGGGGGCAGATGGCGAGGCGTCCCCGGTCCGCGCGCTTAGGGGTGATCAACCTGGCTTGCCTTGAAGCAATTCGTCGACCCATTCGATCCAGTGCCGCACGGGGACCTCCGTGCCTGCCTCGAGGTGCCCGATGCATCCGATGTTGGCCGACAGGATGACGTCTGGCCTGGCTGCGAGCAGTGAGCCGAGCTTCCGTTCCCGCAGCACATTCGACAGGCCGGTCTGCAGCAGCGAGTACGTACCGGCCGAGCCGCAGCACAGATGTCCATCGGCGACCGGGACGATGTCTGCGCCCAGCCTCTTCAGCAAGGTCTCGGCTTCCCCACGGACGCGCAGGCCATGTTGCTGGCTGCACGGTGCCTGGAATGCGATTCTCGCAGGCGCTGATGCCGGCATGCGTTGCATGAGGGACGGCCACTCCGGTGCGAGGTACGAGGCGACGTCGCGCATCATCCCGGAGACTCTCGCTGCCTTCGCGGCGTAGCGTGGGTCTTGTGCAAGCAGGCGACCATAGTCCGCGACCATCGCGCCGCAGCCAGAGGCGTTGATGACGAGGGCTTCCACGGTATCGCGCTCGATACGCGGCCACCATGCGTCGATGTTTCGTCTCGCGTTGTCGAGCGCGCCGGCAGGGTCGC
This sequence comes from uncultured Pseudomonadota bacterium, assembly GCA_903884105.1. Taxonomy (GTDB): domain Bacteria; phylum Pseudomonadota; class Gammaproteobacteria; order Steroidobacterales; family Steroidobacteraceae; genus CAIUGU01. The sequence continues at coordinate 74,137 of CAISDJ010000088.1, forward strand.
CGAGGTGCTGACGGATCGCTCCGCAGCAGCCTGATGCAGGATCCACCACCGTCTGCACGCCAATGCGATCCAGCACGCGCGCGGTGGCGGCGTCTATGGACGGTGACATTGCCGGCTGCGTGCAGCCGTTAAGCAAAAGGACCTGTCGCGCATGTGTACGCGTTGGCCACGATCCTGGAGCACGGGCGACACCGACCTTGGCCTGCAGTCCCGTCGGCAGCGCGAATCGCAAAGCCCGGGCTGCACGAAGCGCGGCGCCGAACACCCATTGCCGCGTCAAGCCTTCTCGTAGCAGCCAGCGAAACAGGCGTTCATTCCACGGGCGCTGCACCTGCCGGTCCACTTCGGCTCGCCCGATCTCGAGCAACTGGCTGTACTCGACCCCAGAAGGGCAGGTTGTCTCGCAGCTGCGGCAGGTGAGGCAGCGATCGAGGTGCAACTGCGTGGCGCGGGTGGCGGGTGCGCCTTCCAGCACTTTTTTCATCTGATAGAGGCGACCCCGCGGGCCGTCGAGTTCGTCACCGACGAGCTGATAGGTCGGGCACGTCGCGTTGCAGAAACCGCAATGCACGCAGGCGCGCAGCACGCTTTCCGCCGTTGCGCCGGCCAGCGTGTTCTTGAAAGCGGGGGACAGGCGGGTTTCCAAGTGGCGTCCCCTAGAGACCCGTGACCAGGCGGCCGGGATTGAAGATGCCACGGGGGTCGAAACGCTCCTTGAGCTTGCGATGGATCTCGAGCACGGTGGGGGACAGAGGATGGAACATGCCGTCTTCCCCGGCGCCTCGCCACTGCGTCGCTGTTCCACCTGCAGCCGACGCGAGTCGTCGCACCTCCTCCGCTGGCAGCTCCGTCGCGTGCCAGCGGAGCGCGCCGTTCCATTCCGCAGCCAACGGTCCCGGAATCGCCATGAGCGGCGTAGTCGCGGGAACCGACAATCGCCATAGTGACGTACGATTTCCAAAGAAAGGATGCGTCTGATTTCGCAGGCTGTTCCACCAGGTCGCCGCGTCGTCATCCGCCAGCGGGTCGCCGCCGATGCGAACCTGTGCTGCGGCCAGCGCAGCCGGCGCGCCAGACAGTCGCACCGTGGTGGCGCCGTCGAACCAGCTGCCCGCAGAGATCGGCAATGGCTGTCCCCGCCATCGATTGAATGCAGCAAGTGCTTCCGTCGCCGACATTGGCAGGCGCAGCGTGACTTCCTGCTTCGGGAGCGGCAGCACCTTGATCGAGACTTCGGAGATCAGTCCGAGGATGCCGAGGGAGCCGCACAGCAGCCGCGACACATCGAACCCGGCGACGTTCTTCATGACCTGCCCGCCGAAACGCAGCAGTTCGCCCTCGGCCGTCAGCAATCTAGTTCCCAGCACGAAATCACGAACCGCCCCCACTTGCGCGCGCCGGGGACCCGAGAGGCCCGCGGCCACGATGCCGCCTAGCGTCGGATTGCCGGAAAAAGCAGGAGGCTCGAACGCAAGGAACTGTCCATGCTTCGCGAGCGTCAGCGCGATTTCCTCAAGCGAGGTCCCGCATCGTGCGGTCAGTACCAGCTCCGACGGTTCGTAGTCCACGATGCCGGCATGGCCACGTGTGTCCAGGGGATCGCCCTTGATCGTGGCGCCGTAAAAGTCCTTCGTGCGATTGCCGTGGATACGCAGGGACGTGCGCGCGTGATGCGCAGCGACGATCCGTTCCCGCATCGAATGAAGTGCAGTGTCCATCAGAAGCGCGGCAGGTCCGGATGCGGAATCTGTCCCTGATGGACATGGAGCTTGCCGTACTCGGCGCAACGCGCCAGCGTCGGGATGGCCTTGCCCGGATTCAGGAGCCCTGTCTCGTCGAAGGCGCTCTTCACGGCAAAGAAGGCGTTGCGTTCCGCAGTCGAGAACTGCACGCACATCGAGTTGATCTTCTCGACGCCGACACCGTGTTCACCCGTGATCGTGCCGCCGAGCTTGACGCAGAGCTCGAGGATCTCTGCACCGAACTCGTTGGCGCGATCCATTTCCCCGGGTGCGTTGGCATCGAACAGGATCAAGGGGTGCAAGTTGCCATCGCCGGCATGGAAGACATTCATGCACCTGAGCCCGAACCGCGTTTCCATGTCGCCGATCGCGCGCAGCATGCGGCCCAGTGTCTTGCGCGGGATCGTGCCGTCCATGCAGTAGTAGTCAGGCGATATGCGGCCGGCGGCCGGGAAGGCATTCTTGCGGCCGGACCAAAAGCGCAACCGCTCCGCTTCCGATTGCGAGACTTTGATCGTAGTGGCGCCGCTCGCCCGGAGCACGCGTTCGATATCCGCTATCTCGGCGGCAACTTCGGCCGGTGTACCGTCCGATTCCGCGAGCAGGATGGCCTCTGCGGTGAGGTCGTAGCCCGCTTTCACGAACGGTTCCACCGCGACCGTCGCCTTGCGGTCCATCATTTCGAGGCCTGCCGGAATGATGCCCGCCGCAATGATGGCGGCGACGGCATCGCCCGCCTTGCCGGTGTCGTCGAACGAGGCCATGACGACCTGTGCGAGTTCGGGTTTCGGAACGAGCTTCAGTGTGGCTTCGGTTACGACTACGAGCAGGCCTTCGGAACCGATCGTGACGGCGAGCAGGTCGAGGCCCGGCGAATCCAGCGCACCACCCCCGAGTTCGAGCAGTTCGCCCATGATCGTGAAGCCGCGAATCCCGAGGACGTTGTGCACGGTGAGCCCGTACTTGAGGCAGTGCACGCCACCCGAGTTCTCCGCGACATTGCCACCGATGCTGCAGGCGATCTGCGATGAAGGATCGGGGGCATAGTACAAACCGAAGGGCGCAGCGGCTTCAGACACGGCCAGATTGCGGACGCCCGGCTGGACTCGCGCCGTACAGGCCTCGGGGTCGATCTTGAGGATGCCGTTCAGGCGCGCGAGGGAAAGGACGACCCCTGACGCGTGCGGCATGGCGCCGCCCGACAGGCCTGTACCTGCGCCGCGCGCGACGACAGGAACATCAAGCGCATGGCAGGTGGTCAAGACAGCGCGGACCTGCTCCTCTGTACGGGGCAGTACAACCAGCATGGGCAGTTGGGTGTGCGACGACAAGCCATCGCATTCGTAGGGGCGACGCTCCTCCTCGCGCTCGAGAATGCAGTCCGCAGGGAGAACCGCCTGCAAAGCGCAAATGAGGGTTTGCCGATGATCCAGCGTCGCTGGCTGCGTCAGGTCGCTCCAGCGTGTGCCCGGGTTGGCCTCGAAGCGCAGCGAGTCGGCGGTGGGTTTGCGGGGAGCGTCTTGCATGGCGTTCGGGGCGATGGAAAACCTGAAGTGCCACGCGTGGCAAAAAAGTGAAGTGCCCAGGGGCTCCAACGTTCAGTGAAATTGTAGCAGCGAACCCGGGACAGCGAGGGGCTTCGATCCGGGCTTGATGAGTCCCGGCGCAGGAGCTCGCGCTGTCAACACCCTGCCGGATGCGACTGCGCAGGCGCCTCTCGTGATCGAAAGAAAATCGAACCAGCCGGGCCGCGCGACGCTGCCCGGCTCGTGTCAGAACGGGGCAGAGAGGGGTCGTTGCCGCAGGATCTCAGCGACCAGATCGCGAAAGGCGGTGACCTTGGGAGGCGTATTTTTCCGGCTGGCTTGTACGACATAAACGGTGCTGGTCTGGCCCTTCCATCGCGGCAGTACCCGTACCAGGGTTCCAGCCGTCACTTCGGGGTCGGCAATGAAGGAGGGCAGGGTGCCGATGCCACCGCCTGCCTTCAATGCTTCACGGATGAACGACATGTCGTCGCCGACGATGCGCCGACGAGCGTCGCCGAGGATTTTGGACAGCTGGGTTCCAAGCAGCGCTTGCTGGCCGCCGCGATATGCGACCCATTCGTGCAGGCTCAGATCTTTTGCCGCGCGAGGCGTCCCCTTGCGGAGCAGGTATGACGGCGCGGCATACAGCTGGATACGCAATTGCCCGACCTTCTGTGCCACGAGCGAGGAGTCGCGAAGGGGGAGCGCCGACACCCGCAGCGCAAGGTCGATGCCGTCGCGAACCATGTCCACGACCTCGTTGCCCAGATGGACGTCGATCTGGGTGCCGGGATACCGGGCGGTGTAACGGGAGGCGGCTTCTGCCAGCACGGCGCCCCCTAAGTCCACTGTGGAAGTGACGCGAAGGGTTCCGGAGGGCAGTTCCTCTCGTTCGGGCAAGTCGGCCAGTGAGTCTTCGAGGGCGAGCAGCGACGGCGCAACCCTGTCGTACAAGGCGGCGCCCGCCGTGCTGGTCGACACCTTGCGGGTGGTCCGGTGGAAGAGTCGGGCACCGACGGTGCCTTCCAGTGTGGCAATGGCCCGGCTGACCGTTGAGCGAGGGACGCCGAGGCGCGCAGCTGCCGCCGAGAAATTACCCGTATCGCGGACCGCGACGAAGGCCCGGATCAGGTTCAGGTCGATTGTTGCCATTACGCACCACAGAAAATCAGATCGGCATATTGTTTCACCAGTGGGACGGATGCAAGCTGCGCCCCTCACTCAAGGAGATTCGCATGGCATCTGCTCCCCTGCTTGTTACCGGCGCCGCCGGCCAGATCGGCCGTCGCGTCCTGGATTTACTGCTTGCCGCCAAGGCGGGCCCGATTATCGCGACGACCCGCAAGCCTGAAGCGCTGGCCGACTACGCTGCCCGGGGCGTTGACGTGCGCAAGGCCGATTTCGACGATGAAGCGGGGCTGGTCGCCGCGTTCAAGGGAGCGGGGCGCGCTCTGCTGATCAGTACGGATGCCCTCGATCGCCCGGGCCGACGCATTGCCCAGCATCTCGCTGCGCTGCGTGCCTTCGAGAAGGCGGGCGTCAAACATGTGGTCTATACCTCGTTCGTGAATCCGCACCCCGCTACGAAAGTCCTTATTTCGGGTGATCATCGCGACACGGAAGCGGCGCTTGCGAAGTCGTCCTTCGATTTCACCATCCTGCGCAACAACGTCTATACGGACATGATGCTGATGTCGCTCCCGAATGCGGTGGCATCCGGCCAGCTGTTCGATGCCCGCGGCAATGGTGCCGCAGGGTTCGTCACGCGTGACGACTGTGCCCGAGTGGCAGCGGCTGCGCTGGCACAGGACACCGGTGGCCGTCGCACGCTGGACGTGACGGGTCCGGCAGTCCTGACCAGTGATCAGGTCGCTGCCATCGCGGCGAACGTCACCGGGCGGCCGGTTGCGCACATCTCCATTCCGCCGGAGGCGCTGCAGGAGGGCATGGTGAAGCATGGCCAGCCTGCGCCGGTCGCGGACCTGCTCGTGAGCTTCGACCTGGCCAACCAGGCCGGCGACTTCGCCGTCACCACCGACACGGTGCTGAAGCTGACGGGCAAGGCTCCGCAATCGGTCGAGGCATTCCTCACCGCAAACCGCGCTGCGCTGTTGCCAAAATAGCCTCCGGAACGCTTGCAAGCCGGGCCGGTTGCCGCACTGCAATCGACTCTTTTTTCGGCGCACCCCTTTGGATGCGTTGCGACCGGGGCGGCACGTCTCTACCATGCAGCGTCTGCAAAGCCATCCGGAAAGTTCAGGGGGACAAATTGATGAGGAACGGTAGCAAGCTTCTGGCACTCTCCATGTTGGGTCTGTTGTACGGCGCGAGTGCGCTTGCCGCCGAACAGCCCAAGGCATTCGTGCCTGTCACCGATGCCATGATCGAGAATCCGGATCCAGCCGACTGGCTGATGTGGCGCCGGACGCAGAGCACGTGGGGCTACAGCCCCCTGAAGCAGATCAACAAAGGCAATGTCGGCAAGCTGCAGCTGGCATGGACCCGCGGCATCGGTCCGGGCGTTCAGGAAGGCACGCCACTCGTCTACAACGGCACGCTCTACTTTCCCCATCCTTCCGACCTCGTCCAGGCCGTGGATGCGAAGACGGGCGCATTGAAGTGGCAGTACCGCCGCCCGTTGCCGGATGACCTTGGCAAGTACTTCCCGACGCCGACCACGAGCCGTAACCTCGCGATCTACGGCAAGTTAATCATCGACACGAGTTCGGACGACTTTGCCTACGCGATCGATGCCGAGACCGGCAAGCTCGCATGGGAAACTCGGATCCTCGAGTACCAAAAGGGCGCGCAGCAGACGTCGGGCCCGCTCATCGTCAAGGGCATGGCCATCTCCGGACGAGGTTGCGAGCCTGAGGGCGGGCCGGACGCCTGCGTCATCGTTGCGCACGATGCGAAGACCGGCAAGGAGCTGTGGCGCACGCGCACGATCCCGCGTCCGGGCGAGCCCGGCAGTGAAACGTGGGCGGACCTGCCTGACGAAGCCCGCTGGCACGTCGGTGCGTGGATGGTTCCGAGCTACGACCCCGAGTTCAACCTGATCTACATCGGCACGTCCGTTACTTCGCCGGCGCCGAAGTTCGCGCTCGGTGGCAACGACAAGGAATACCTGTACCACAACTCGACGCTGGCGCTGAATCCGGATACCGGCAAGATCGTCTGGCACTACCAGCACGTCGTCGATCACTGGGATCTCGACCATCCGTTCGAGCGCATGCTGCTCGATACCGTCGTGGCGCCGGACAAGTCCGAGGTCACGTGGATGAACCCGAAGATCAAACCGGGCGAGAAGCGCAAGGTAATCACGGGCATCCCGGGCAAGACCGGCATCATCTACACGCTGGACCGCCAGACCGGCGAATTTCTGTGGGCACGCCCCACCGTGTACCAGAATGTTGTCAGCAACATCGATGGTGCCACCGGCAAGGTCACCGTCAATCCTGCGACGCTGATGACGAGCACTGCTTCCACGGTGCTTGCATGTCCCTCATCGGCCGGCGGCAGGAACTGGCCGTCAGGAGCCTACAGCCCCGACAGCGGCATGATGTACTTCCCGATGCGCAACACCTGCTCGATGGTCACGCCGATCTCGAACAAGCCGACGCTCGATTCGCTGTACGCGATCGCGCGGAAGGACGCGCCTGTGCCGGGCTATACCGGCCAGCTGGGCGTGTTGCAGGCGTTCTCGGTTGCAACGGGCAAGACGACCTGGCGAGTCGAGTTGCCGAATGCGCCGCTGTCGCTGATGACGACGGGCGGTGGCCTGCTGTTCGGCGGTGACCTCGATGGCAATTTCCGCGCGTACGACGACAAGACCGGCAAGGTCCTGTGGGAAGTGCAGCTGAACTCACCGGTAAGCGGCTTCCCGGTGACCTACTCGGTCGATGGCAAGCAGTACGTCGCGGTAAGCACGGGCAACATCCTTGCAGGAGCGCGGGGTGCCAATGGCAGCGTGCCGCCAGTCAGTGCGCTGTACGTGTTTGCATTGCCGAAGTGATCCTTCGCGTGGCAGGAAGCAGCGCCGGCCGGGCGTTGCTTCCTGACCGCTTGGGACGGGCTCTCCTCGACTGGCGGGCATTCCTTTCATGACATCGTTGTCGATTGCAGATGTCCTTGCGGCCGCGACTCGCATCCGGCCTTTCATTCACCGTACCCCGGTCATGACGTCGGAGCAGCTGGATGCGCGATTGGGTGCCCACGTCTTCTTCAAGTGTGAAAACCTGCAGAAGACAGGGTCCTTCAAGGCCCGTGGCGCGCACAACGCAGTGTATTCCCTCACCGATGCCGAAGCCGCGACGGGCGTAGTCACGCATTCATCCGGTAACCATGCGGGCGCGTTGGCCCGCGCGGCGCAACGCCGCGGCATTCCCTGTGCCGTCATCATGCCCGCCAACGCTTCTGCGGTGAAAAAGGCGGCCGTCGCTTCTTACGGCGCGACGATCATTGAATGCGAGCCAACGCTGTCTGCACGTGAAGCGGCGGCAGCGAAAGTGCTGGCGGCGACTCACGGGACCCTCGTGCATCCTTACGATGACTGCAGGGTCGTGGCTGGACAGGGTACCGCTGCGCTCGAGTTGCTTGAGGGCTATCCGGATCTCGACCTGTTGCTGACACCGGTGGGTGGCGGCGGGTTGCTGGCTGGTTCGGCGTTGACGGCAAAATCAATGAACAGGAAGGTGCGCGTGATCGGCGTTGAGCCCGCGCTGGCCGACGACACGTTCCGCTCCTACCACGGGACCACGCGCGTGGTCATCAACTCGTCCGCCACCATTGCCGACGGCCTGCGCGGCTCGATCGGCGAGCGCAATCTCGAACTCCTCAGGAAACACGTCGACGACGTCGTCACGGTGAGTGAAGCGGAGATCATTGACGCCACCCGCTTCCTGTGGGAACGGATGAAGATCGTCGTGGAGCCGTCGAGCGCCGTACCGCTCGCGGCGCTGCTCAATGGCAAGGTCCCCGTCGCAGGACTCAAGGTGGGGATCATCCTGTCTGGCGGCAACGTGGACCTCGATGCGTTGCCCTGGGTGCACGCGCCCCGCTAGAACGTTCGCGAGAACTGCGGCAGAACCCGTCCTGTGACGATCACGGCGGTCCAGAGCAGCAGCGAGCCTGCGCACAACAGTTTCGCCGCAGGCGGCAGCACTGCGCTCACTGGCAAGTGTCGCCATCGCCCGGTCCAGAGTCGTTCAAAGCTCAAGGCGTTGATGCCTGCAAGGGCAATGAGCGCCATCTTTACCATGAAGATCGGGTTCGTCCCGTAGCGCACCGGGTCCGCCACAAAGAACAGCACGCCGGAAAGCGCCGTGAACGCAAAGCCGGCCAGGGAGAGCAAGACGAACCGGTGCACGCTGGCGATCGGAAGTCGCGGGGCCACGCCGAGTACTCGCAGGTCAAATGCAGCGATGCCGGCCGAGAGCAGCGCGATGCCGACGAAATGCAGAACTTCCATCAACGCAAACAACCAGCGCGACGCGAGCATTGTATGGCCGAGGGCCGTGCCATCAATCGAGCGCATGAGTTCGAGCATGGAGGACAGGGCTGTGATGTTACGACTATGGGCCTGCTTCAGACCGGACTAGAGCAGCAGTTCCGCTTCATAGACGATGACGGCATCGCCCTGGATGCGCACGGACTGCACGACGCGGCCGGAGCAGGCGACGTCCACGTCGACGACGCCGGGGCGGTTCATGGAGGCACCCTGCCGGCCACGGAAACGCGCAACACCGTCTGTGGCTTGCAATAATCCGTGGTTGACGAGGTAGGCGCCAAGCATGCCGTGCGCATTGCCGCTCACCGGGTCCTCGGGGATGCCGATGGCCGGGCAGAACATCCTCGATTCAGTGCCGGCTGCAAAGCCAGGTTCGGGCTGGCCTTCCTTGAGGGCGAAGACGAAGAAGCCCTCGGCACCGACGTGCGGCGTCAGCCTCAGCAGTTCGTCGAAATCAGGCTTCAGGGACGTCAGCAAATCGGGCGAGTTGAGTCCGATCAGCAGGCGCGTTGTCCGCTTCGCCATGATCTGCAATGGGCAGTCTTCGTGCAGGCTGGGGCTTGAGATGCCGAGCGCGTTGAGGACTTCCTTGCGATGCTCGTCATTGATCGTGGGTCCAAGCGAAGGCGGGCTTTGCGTGATCGCGACGCGATAGTCGCCGTCGACTTCGTCCACTTCGATTTCGACGACCCCGATGCGGGTGCGTTGCCGCAGCGTTTTCTTTGGCCGACCCTTCACCTTGGCGCGCACGTATTGCGCAGCCACGGTGACATGTCCGACGAACGAGACCTCGTGACGGGGCGTAAAGAAACGCACCTCCATGTCATGTTCATCCGCTTCGGCATCGAGCACGAACGCGGTTTCCGGGACGTTGATTTCGGCTGCGATGGTCTGCATCTCGGCTTCCGTCAGCACGTCGGCATCCAGCACCACGGCGGCCGGATTGCCACCGAAGCGTTGCCGGGTAAAGGCATCGACATGAAACAGCCGGCAGCGGCGTGACTTGGTCATGAACTCTTGATCTCCCGGGCTCTACTGGGTCTTTAAGACGAGCCCTTGCGCCCAACTCTAAAGGTGAGTGTGCGTTATCGCCGAACCTGCGCCCGACGTCAATTGACAACACGCACCGGAGCAACCGGCTGACTCCGTCAACAAGGGGGCCTCCGGCAAGTAGGTGGGGGACACCACAGGCGGGCCTGTCGGCAAGCCAGAGCTGACCTGCTGACGGAGTCAGCCATTTGCCGGTAGGCCATCCTGCCGGAGGCCTCCTTGTTGACAGAGTCGGCCGGTTTCAATCCAGCCGGGGCCACCCTATACTTCGCGTCACCTTGGGGTGGCCCCGATAAGGGCCTGAGATGCTGGCTGCGTGCCCGACCGCGCGCTGACCTGCGAACCCGTTGAACCTGATCCGGTTAGTACCGGCGTAGGGAGCAGGTATGTTCTTGGGCCACAAGCCGCCATTTCGTCTTGCCTGTTCCGCGCCGTTGCCGGGTCGTCCTGATGGAGGATCTGCAATGCGTTCTGTTGTCAGCTGCCTTGCCGTGCTGGCCGCCACCCCGTTTGCCGTCGCGGTGGGCCATGCGCAAGCTGGCCGCGACCCCGGCAAAGGGGACTCGTCTCTTGAGGAAGTGATCGTCACGGCGACGTTCAGGCCGCAGACGCTGACGCAGGTGCCTGCCAGCGTGACCGTCCTGGAGAAAAAGACGCTGGACGATGCCGGGCAGCAGCATATCCAGGACGTGCTGGCCCTCGTTCCGAACCTTGCCTGGGCCGGTGGAACGTCACGACCGCGTTATTTCCAGATTCGTGGCATTGGTGAACGCGAGCAGTACGAGGGTGCGCCGAACCCATCAGTCGGGTTCCTGATCGATGACATCGACTTCAGCGGCATCGGGATGCCCGCCACCCTGTTCGACGTTGCCAGGGTTGAAGTGCTGCGTGGACCACAGGGCACCCGCTACGGTGCGAATGCGTTGGCCGGGCTGATTGCCGTGCACAGCGCCGATCCCGGTGAGCTGCCCGGCTATGCGGTGGACGGCAGCCTGGCCGATTTCGGTACCGGATCGCTGGGATTCACCGCGACAGCGCCGGTTGAAATCCTGAACTCAAGCTGGAGGTTCGCAGTGCAGCGTTATCGCAGCGGCGGCTTCACGCACAACACGTACCTGGATCGCAACACGAACGCCCGCGACGAATTGACGGGACGATTGAAGTGGCGCTTTGCCCCGAGCGATGCAACCACGGTCGATGCCACGCTCCTGCATGCCAACTTGGGCAACGGGTATGACGCGTTTGCGATCGATAACTCGCGCCACACGTTGTCCAATCGCCCCGGCGAGGACTCGCAACGCGCCACGGGCGCATCCGTACGTGTGGTGACGACGTCGTGGTCGCCCTACACGCTGACAGCCATCGGGTCGTCTGCCGACTCGAAGAGCCTCAACAGTTTTGATGCGGACTGGGGCAATGCGGCGAGCTGGGCGCCCTACACCTACGACTACTACAGCAGTTCCTCGCGTGATCGCAGGACCGCGAACCTGGAGCTGCGCCTGGCATCTCCCGCGGCGCAGGGCCCTGGCGCAACCGCCTGGCTGGCGGGTATCTATCTGCTCGATCTCAATGAAGACGGTCGCGATCTGCTCAAGGGGGTCTATGCCGATCCTGCCGATCCGTCGTTTGATGGCACGTCCGCTGACGCGCTGGCCAATCGCTACGAAGCCACCAACGTCGCCGCGTTCGGCCAACTGGACGGTTTCCTGTCAGAGCGGTGGCGCTGGTCCGCGGGCATGCGCATGGAGCAGCGGACCGCAAACTACAGCGATGCAGGTATCTGGGGTGGCAGCTCGCAGGTGACTTCCCTGAGCGCCCGCAACCGCATGCTGGGTGGACAAGCCTCGTTGAGCTTCGACTTGTCGCAGGCGGCCAGCACGTACGTGTCGTTGTCGAGGGGCTACAAGGCCGGAGGGTTCAATCTGGGCGCAGTGCCGCCAGGGGGGCGCTACTTCTCGCCCGAGTATTTGTGGAACGTCGAGGCGGGCATCAAATCCGGCCTCCTGAGCGGCCGTGGGTTCGTCGATGGCGCAGTGTTCTACGAGTCACGCCGCGATCTGCAGGTGCGTACCGGCAAGCAACTTGATCCTGCGAATCCAGGCACTTACCTGTTCATCACCGACAATCTCGACCGTGGCTACAACCTCGGAGTGGAAGGGACGATCCGCTACTTCCTGACACCTGCGCTCGAAGTCGGCGGCTCGGTCGGCTTGTTGCGCACCAGGGCCAGCGGGGGGCTCGACGAAAATGGCGTTCCGGTCGCCACTCGTGAACAGGCTCACGCGCCCGAGTATCAGCTCGGCGCCTACGGTACGTGGCGCCACGGCAGCGGCTTCATGGTCCGCGCCGATGTGAACGCGCAGGACAACTTCTACTTCGACGTGCCGAGCGACCACAATCAGCAGTCCCGCGCCTACACGACCGTCAACCTCAAGGTGGGCTTCGAACGGCCGGCGTGGAGCGCTTACGCATGGGTACGCAACGCGTTCGATGCGGACTATGCCGTTCGCGGCTTTTACTTCTACAACGAGCCACCCTTCCTCAAGAAGAAGCTCTACACCCAGCCCGGCGACCCACGACAGGTGGGCGTCACCGTGAACTGGTCCTTCTACTGATCACTGGAGAATCCATGCGTACCGCAATTGAACTCAGCCTGTATCCCCTCGATAGCCAGTTCATACCGCCAATCCAGGATTTCATTGACCGGCTGAACGGCTATCCCGAACTGCAGGTCACCACGAACGCCATGAGTACGCAGATCGCTGGCGAGCATGCCCGGCTGTTCGAGATCCTCGCGAAAGAGACGGCCACCAGCTTCGATCAGTCCGGTCGCAAGGTGTTCGTCATGAAAATCCTGGGCGGCGAGGGGTAGGGACTTGCAGAACTGGATGCAGCAGCTCTTCGGGACTTCGCCATGGGAGGCGGGGGCGGTCCTGCTGGCGCTCGCGTATCTGTTGCTCGCGGTGCGACGGAACCTGTGGAGTTGGCCGTGCGCGTTCGTGAGCGCAGTCATCTATCTCGTCCTGTTCGCCCGACAGGCCTTGTACATGCAGACGTTGCTGCAGCTGTTCTACATCGGCATGGCGGTGTATGGATTCGTTGAGTGGCGTCGTGGCCGGACGGAAGACGGGCAGGTATCGATTTCGAGCCGCCCGTTGCTGTGGCATGGTCTTCGGCTGGGGTTGGTGGTCGTCGCGAGTGGAGTGAACGGGTGGCTTCTGACCCGTTTCAGCAGCGACGCACAGTCCCCGTACCTTGATTCCTTCGTGATGTGGGGCAGCGTCCTGACGACCTGGATGGTCGCAAGACGCATCATCGAGAACTGGCTCTACTGGGTGGTCTTTGACAGCGTGGCAGCGTATCTCTATTTCACTCAGGGCTTGCACGCGACGGCGCTGCTTTTTGGCGCGTACGTCGGCATCGTGATCCACGGCTATGGTGTGTGGCGGCGTGAGCAGCGCTTGCAACAGGCCGTGGTAACGCCGCAACCTGCGGTCTGACTCCATGCAGTTCGAAAGCGAAGCGATTTTCAGGATCGCCACCTTGGCGGCAGAGACCCTGGGTGTGGGCGTCGCGAGCATCGAGCGCGCCGAGCGCATCAAGGGTGGACTCACGAATGAAAGCTGGCTGGTAACCGGGGCCGGCGAGCGTATTGTCGTGCGCGTCAGTACGGCAGACGAAGCCGCCCTGCAGATCGATCGCGCGAGTGAAGGTCGTGTGCTCGCGGCAGTGCAACGCGCCGGCCTGGGTCCCGAAGTCCTGCGGTGGCATCCTGAAGGCCGATTGCTGGTGACGCGATTCATTCCCGGCATGGTGTGGACACACGAGGATGCTCTCGCCCCGGATAACATCCGGCGGCTTGCGGGCCTGCTGCGGAAGTTGCATTCGCTTGACTTATGCGACGACGTTGCGGTCGTCGACCTGCCTGCGATCCTTGACCACTACTGGGCGACGCTGATGGAGCGGGGGCAACCTGATCCGCCGTCCCGCTGGACTCGGCCGGAGATGCATGCGGCCGCCGTCGAGCTCTCAGGGCTCGGTCCGCACTGCCTGTGCCACAACGATGCCCATCACCTCAATGTGATCGATACAGGGCGCCTGTGGCTGATCGACTGGGAGTACGCCGGGCTCGGTTCGCCGTGGTTCGACCTCGCGTCGGTGGCGTGCAATCACGACTACGACGAGGATCAGCGTCGCCAGCTGCTGCGTCACTACCTGGACACGGAAAGCGGGGAAGCCACCCGCCACCTCGAGGTCGCGTGCTGGCTTTTCGATGATATTCGCAAGCTGTGGCTGGCCGTCAGGGCCGGCTGACGCGGGGCGTCCGACCCGCAAGGTCTGCTAGACTTCAGCGACTTGACGAATTCATCGAGGTCTTGCGAATGGGCTTGCTGAAAGTGATTGATCGAGACGGCGTCGAGCACGAGGTGCAGGGCGCCTACGGGCAGAAGATCATGGAGATCCTGCGTGAGCTCGACTACGGAGTGACGGCGATCTGCGGCGGCCTCTGCGCCTGCGCAACTTGCCATGTGCACGTGGATCCGGAATGGCGTGCCAAGTTGCCGCCCCGCCAGTCGGATGAGACCGATCTCGTTAGCGGCACCGAGGAATACGTCGCCGAGGCATCACGGCTGTCCTGCCAGCTCGACTTTACGCAGGCGCTGGATGGCATCCGCCTGCGGATCGTGTCGCAGGAATAGCGCCTGGCCTCAGACGGGAAGTCTAGGAAGCCAGGGAAGCTATGGAAGCCGGAAGAAGGGAGTGTGTGCAGTGGCGGCTTGACCGCCCTGGCTTCCCCAGCTTCCTCGCTTCCGCCGCTTCCATGGCCTCATGATTGTCGGGGCTGTTGCTACTTCTTGCCTTCAGTTTGCCGCGCGACGGCGTCGGCGGCTGCCTTGATCGCCTCGGCATCGCCGAGGAAGCGTCGCGACAGCGGCTTCAGGGTTGCATCGAGTTCATAGGCGATCGGCACGCCGGTCGGGATGTTGAACTCGATGATGTCCGCCTCCGACATGCCATCCAGCATCTTCACGAGCGCGCGCAGGCTGTTGCCATGGGCGACCACCAGCACGTTCTTGCCAGCCTTGAGCTCGGGTGCGATGCGAGATTCCCAGTAGGGCAATACTCGAGCCAGCGTGTCCTTCAAGGATTCGGTCGCCGGCAGTTCAGCGGGATTCAGCGAGGCATAGCGTGGATCGAAGCGCGGATGGCGCTTGTCGTTTGCGTCAAGGGCGGGGGGCGGAATGTCGTAGCTGCGACGCCAGATCTTGACCTGCTCCGCGCCGTGCTTGGCCACCGTCGCCGCCTTGTCGAGTCCTTGGAGTGCGCCGTAGTGACGCTCATTCAGCCGCCAGCTGCGCTCCACGGGAATCCAGAGCAGGTCCATTTCATCGGTGACCAGCCACAGCGTGCGGATTGCGCGCTTCAGCACCGACGTGAACGCGACATCGAACTTGAAGCCTTCGGCCTTCAGCAGTCGACCGGCTTCGCCTGCTTCTCTTCTGCCCTGCTCGGTCAGGTCGACGTCGACCCAGCCCGTGAACAGGTTTTCAAGATTCCAGGTGCTTTGTCCGTGGCGGACGAGAACGAGTTTGCCAGTCACGAGGAAAGGTCCTTTGCAGAGGGGGATGCCAGATAAGGGCAGCGCGGACGACAGGGCGGACTATGCGCTCTTGCCAAGATCGCGGATCAGCGCGGCCAGGAACCGGCAGGCTTCACCACCCGTGATGCAGCGGTGGTCGAACGTCAGCGACAGCGGAATGCGACGATGCGCTTCGATGCCGGTTTCCGTTGGAACAACGTCCCGCTGCAAGCGCCCGGTCCCGAGGATGGCGACGGCGGGCGGCACGACCAGCGGCGTCGCATAGCGACCGGCCAGCGTGCCGAAGTTGGACAGCGTGAACGTGTACCCGCGCATCTCTTCGGGAGCGACGCTGCGCTCGCGCACGGACTTGCGCAGGTGGTCGACGGAAGCGCGGAGTTCTGCGCCGGACTTCTTGTCGATGTCGCGGATGACCGGAACGATCAGTCCTTCCGGCGAGTCAACGGCGACGGCCAGGTGGATGTGGTCGAACAGGATGCGGCTCGGTCCGCTCGGATCGAAACGAGCATTGAGCCCGGGTTCTTCCTTTACGGCCGCTGCGATCGAACGGATCAGGCGCACGGTGATGTCCGTGCCCTCGGGCCACGCATGCACGTCGGCATCATCGAACACCGTGCAAGTGGCGATTTCATCGCGCGACCGGCTCATGCTCTGCGCCATCGCCCGACGTGGGCCATGCAACAGTTCGGCCCCGTCGTCATGGCGGCGATTGCCCAGGACGGGTGCTTCGACCGCCGAGGCTACCTTCCTGCGCGGGCTTTCAAGCGGCGCTGCGGCGAGTACATCGTCCAGCGTGATTACGCCGTCCTTGCCCGAACCGCTGACTTGCGCGAGGTCGACATTCAAGCGTCTGGCCAATGCCCGTGCTGCTGGCACCGCGCGCACCTGGTCACCCACCGCATGACGCGTACGGCGCAACAAAGAGTGTTCTTCGATGATCTCGCCGGTGACAGGCATCATGCCGACCACTGTGCCGGACTGCGGCGCGTGCGACTCCACCTGGACCGCGGTCGGAGCTGCGGAGGCGGCGGAGGCGCCTGTCAATTGGAAGTCGACCAGCGGCTCGCCGGTGCCGACGACATCCCCTGCCGCGGCATGCAGCTTGGTGATGATGCCTTCGTAGGGTGAGGGCACTTCGACGATGGCTTTTGCCGTCTCGACCGAAACCATGAGCTGGTCCACCTTGACGGCGTCGCCCTCCTTGACGTGCCACGTGACGATCTCGGCATCGGGCAGGCCTTCGCCGAGGTCGGGGAGCGGAAAAGTAGTCACGATAGGGTTCCCGGGTAAGTCAGTTCAGTCGACGAAGGTCGCATGCACGGCATCGACGATGCGGGCGACGCTCGGCAAGTAGTCATGCTCGAGCTTGAAGTAGGGCATGACGGTGTCGTAGCCGGTGACGCGCTGGATCGGCGCCTGGAGATCGTAGAGGCCCTGTTCGGCAACGATGGCGGCAATCTCGGCGCCGACACCGCAGTTGCGCGCCGCTTCGTGCACGATGACGAGCCGGCCGGTCCGGGCCACCGATTCGAGGATCGCTTCACTGTCGATGGGGCTGATGGTGGCGAGATCGATGACCTCGGCGCTGATGCCTTCCGCAGCGAGCTGCGTTGCGGCCTTCAGCGTTTCAACCGTCATCGCGCCCCAGGTGACGATGGTGACATCGGTTCCTTCCCGCAGCAGGAAGCAGACGTCGAGCGGCAGCGCCTTGCCGTCGTTCGCGACTTCCTGCT
Organism: uncultured Pseudomonadota bacterium; assembly: GCA_903884105.1. Lineage (GTDB taxonomy): Bacteria > Pseudomonadota > Gammaproteobacteria > Steroidobacterales > Steroidobacteraceae > CAIUGU01. The sequence continues at coordinate 91,302 of CAISDJ010000088.1, forward strand.
TGGCGTACCGGTAGATCCGGACCGGTTCAAGGAACAGCACCGGATCGGGATCGCGGATGGCGGCAAGCAGCAGGCCATAAGCGCGCGCCGGAGTTGACGGGCAAACCACCCGAATGCCTGGGATATGTGCGAAGAGGGCTTCGACGCTTTCGGAATGATGCTCAGGCGAACGGATGCCTCCACCGTGCGGCGTGCGAATGACGACCGGACAGGACATCCGCCCGCGGGTGCGGTTTCGCATGCGCGACATGTGGTTCACGATCTGGTCGATCGCTGGATAGATGAAGCCCATGAACTGGATTTCGGCCACGGGCTTCAGGCCCTGCGCGGCCATGCCCACGCACATGCCTGCAATCATCCCTTCGGCGAGAGGCGTGTCCTGCACGCGTTCCGATCCGAAGCGTTGCTGCAATCCGGCGGTGGCGCGAAAGACGCCGCCATTGATGCCGATGTCTTCGCCGAGCAGGACCACGCTCGGGTCGTGCTCCAGCTCCCAGGCATGCGCCATCGTGATCGCTTCGATCATGGTGATCTGTGCCATGGTCAGTGCGATCCTTTGCCGCTGTAACGACGCGCCAGCGCCTTCTGCACCGTGAGCCGTACGGGCTGGTTAGCGAAGACGTAGTCGAACATGGAGTCCGACGACTGCTTTGGCATCGCGAGGAATTCCTGTACGGCAGCTTCCACCTGCTGGGCGCATTCGGTTTTCAGTAGCTGCTCGTCTGCGTCTGTCCAGCCGATTGTCGCGGCCATGAACGCGCGCGTGCGGATCAGAGGCTCGATTTTCCACGCTGCCTTGACCTCCGCCTCCTGCCGATAGCGTGTGGCGTCATCAGCCGTCGTGTGATCACTCAATCGATATGTGAGTGCTTCGACCACCGTCGGCCCCTCGCCGCGACGTCCCCGTGCAAGCGCCTGCTCCAGGGTGTCGCGAACCGCGATGATGTCATTGCCATCCACCTGTACACCGGGGATGCCGGCGGCAATCGCCTTTTGCGCGAGCGTTGCGCATGCCGTCTGCTGTTCGATGGGCACGGAAATGGCCCAGCGGTTGTTCACGACGAGGAACACGACCGGTAGCTTGCGCGCCCCCGCCAGGTTGATGGCTTCGTAGAACGCGCCTTCGGACGTGCCGCCGTCGCCGACGTAGGCCAGCGCACAGCGGGGCTCCCGGCGGATCTTGAAGGCCATGGCCGCACCGGCCGCGTGCAGGGTTTGCGATGCGATCGGAACACTCCACGGAAAGTCGTGCTTTGGGCCCGAGAAATCGTTGCCACGCTCATCGCCGCCCCAGTATGTCAGCGTTTCGACCATGCGCACGCCGCGCCAGTACTGCGTGCCGATCTCGCGATAGACGGGGGCGAAGCTGTCTTCTGGACGCAACGCGGCTCCCGCGCCTACGTGCGTTGCTTCGTGGCCCAGGCAGGACGGGTAGGTCCCGAGCTTGCCGGTGCGCTGCAGGTTGACGGCCTTGGTGTCGAAAGTCCGCGCCAGCACCATCATGCGGTACATCTTGACCAACTCGTCCCGTGAGTGGGCGAAAGCAGGCAGGTCCGCCACGGGCTGGCCACTCGGGTCCAGCATCTGGACGTAGTGGATCTTGAACTCCGCGACCGCTTTCACCTTGCAGGAACCTCTGATAAACCTATGCGCTGATCGCCCGCATTATAACCATGCCGATCATGGCCTAGCCTTGCGGGTTTCCACTTGCTGCCGCCCAAGTCAGGGCTTGTGGGGTCGCGCGAGATAGTCCTGGGACTGCATTTCAATGAGCCGGCTTGAAGTCCGCTCGAATTCGAAGGTCAGGCGGGACCCGCGATAGAGCTCCGTTAGCGGGGCATGGGCGGAAATGATGAGTTTGACCGCCCGGTCGTAGAACTCGTCGACGAGGGCAATAAAGCGCCGCGCCTGGTTTTCGTGTTCGCCGTCCAGCACCGGAATCCTGCTGACGAACACCGTGTGGTAGCAGCGGGCCAGTTCGATGTAGTCCGCCTGGCCGCGCGGGCCGTCGCAGACCTGCTGGAAATCGAACCAGATGACGTCGGCTGCCACGCGCGTCGCGTGCAGTTTGCGATGTTCGATCATGATCGTCTGGTCGGCCTGGCCCTGATCTCCGGCAATGGCCTCGAACAGGCTCGCGAGCTGCGATCCGGAATCGCCAGCGCCGGCGTCAAGCCACGTCGTTGCGGCTTCGAGTACCCGGAGACGATGGTCGATGCCGCCGTCGACGTGCTGGACTTCGGTGTGCTGCTCGATCTGGCGGATCGCGGGCAGGAAGCGGGCTCGCTGCAAGCCGTCCTTGTAGAGTCTGCTCGGTGGCACATTTGAGGTTGCCACCAGCGTTACGCCGCGGCGGAACAGGCCATCGAACAGCGTGCCCAGCAACATCGCGTCGGCGATATCGGAAACGAAGAACTCGTCGAAACACACCACCCGGGTGCGCTTGGCAATCCGCTCGGCGACGATCTCGAGCGGGTCCGGCTGATCCTTGAGCTTCCCCAGGTCGTCGTGAACGGCCTGCATGAAGCGATGGAAGTGGCTGCGCTGTTTGTTCTTGAAGGGAAGACTCTGGAAGAACAGGTCCATGAGCCAGGTTTTACCGCGACCTACGCCGCCCCAAAGGTACAGCCCGCGCTCCGGATCGAGCGCCTTCCTGCCCTGGAAAAAGCCGCCGAGGAAGCCCGGGCTGCGCCGTGTCGCAAGCAGCCGTACGCGCAGATCGTCGAGGCGCCTGACCGCCTCTAGCTGCGCCGGGTCGCCTTGATACCCAAGCCGCAAAAGCTCGCGGTCGTAGAGTTCGCGGACGGTTGTCACAGGTTCTGGTAGTTCGGTCCGGATCCGCCTTCCGGCGTAGTCCAGGTGATGATCCCGTAGGGATCCTTGATGTCGCAGGCCTTGCAGTGGACGCAGTTGGCAGCGTTGATCTGCAGGCGCCGTTCGGCCCCTTCGCCAACCATTTCGTACACGCCGGCCGGGCAGAAATTCTGGCAGGGATTGCCATATGCCGTCGTACATTGCGTCACGCAGACTGAAGTGTCGGCTACCTTGAGATGGACCGGCTGGCTTTCGTCGTGCGAATTGCCGGCGAAGTCCACCGACGACACGCGGTCGCGCGGCGCCAGCGTCCTGTCCACCCAGTGGCGATCAGGCGAGGTGTACTCCGCCAATTTCTTGAGCTGTCCGGCATCGGCGCGATTCGCAAGCGTCCAGGGCAGCTTGCCGCCCGTCAGGGTTTCGAGCGCGGCATTCGCAATGCCGACATACAGCCCCAGCTTGAAGCCGGGCTTGATGTTGCGAACCTTGTAGAGCTCGCGGCCACCCGGGGATTCGCGCCAGTGCGCATCGAAGCCCTGCGACCGACCGCTTGCGGCGAAATGCTCTGCAGCCGCCGTGCCCGAACGAATTGCCTGGTGGATTCCCTTGATCTTGGGAACATTGAGCGTGCCACCTGCATCGCCGATCAACAACGCGCCGGGCATGTCCAGTTTCGGGAGTGACTGCCAGCCGCCTGCAGCGATTGTCCGGGCGCCTGCTGAAAGGATTTCGCCCCCTTCCAGGAGGCCGCGGACGTGCGGGTGATGCTTGAACTGCTGAAACGCTTCGAACGGCTTGAACCGTGGGTCCCGATAGTCGAGTCCGGCAACGTAGCCCACATACACGCGGTCGTTGTCCAGGTGGTACAGGAAGCTGCCACCGTAGGTTTTCGAATCGACCGGCCAACCGACCGTGTGCTGGATCTTGCCGGGCTGCGTCCGCCCGGGAGGCAGTTGCCACAGCTCCTTGAAGCCGAGTCCGAAAGTCGGTGGCGACGCAGTGGCATCAAGTTCGAAGCGTTTGATCAGTTGCTTGGTGACCGAACCGCGGCTGCCTTCGGCCAGCACGGTCAGGGACGCGTGGATCTCGACCCCCGGCGCATAGTTCGGGCCGGACGTGCCATCGTGGGCAAGCCCCATGTCACCGATGCGAATGCCTTGGACTGCGCCGTCTTCGAACAACGCCTCAGCCGCAGGAAAACCTGGAAAAACGTCGATGCCGAGGGATTCGGCCTGCGTGGCCAGCCACGCCGTCAACTGCCCTAGGGACACGATCAGATTGCCGTGATTCTTCATCTGCGGCGGGGTCGGCAGGCGCAGGGCACTCTTTGCGGTCAACAGCAGGAACTCATCCTGTGCGGCCGCTACCTTCATGCCAGGGTAAGTCGACTGCCAGCCAGGCAGCAACGCTTCCAGCGGGCCGGGCTCCAGTACGGCGCCCGACAATGAGTGCGCGCCGATGGCGGCTCCCTTTTCCAGGATGCAGACGCTCGTATCTGGCTTGATCTGTTTGAGCCTGATTGCAAACGAGAGCCCGGCCGGCCCACCGCCGACGACCACGACGTCGTAGGGCATGATCTCCCGGTCAGTCATTCGATCTTGATGCCCTGTAATTGGGGAACGGCCTGCAATTGTGATTGCACCGTGGCGGCGTCACCGACTACGACGAGCGTGGCTTCATTCATGCGCAACTGCTCGCGCGCCATCGCGCTGATCTTCTCCGGCGTGACGGCATAGAGTCGCGACACGAATGTGGTCAGCCAGTCGCTGGGCAGTCCGTGCAGGTCCATGAAGCTCAACTGGCCAATGAGGCCGCCGCGCGTGGCATTGCCAAGGACGAACAGGCCATTGCGGAAGCTCTTGACTTGCTCTAGCTCCGCGGCAGCGGGGGGCGTCTGCTGCAGGCGGGTGATCTCCTTGAGAATCTCGGCAATGGCAGGCCCGGTCGACGCCGTAGTGACGTCTGCGCTCTCGCTCCAGATCGAATTCCGGTAACGCGCAGAGACTGAGCTGCTGGGTGAGTACGCCCAACCCTTCTCCTCGCGGATGTTCGTCGTGATGCGTGACGTAATGGAGCCGCCGAGCAGCGTGTTCAGGAGGGACACCGCCATGAAGTCGGGGTGTTCAGGGGAGATGACCGGCAGGGCAATGCGGATCGTTGACTGTGGCGCCCCTGGTCGATCGATCAGTTGCACGCGTTGCGTTCTGGACGCTTGCGGCGGATTGGCGAATGGAACCGGGCCTCGAGCCCAGTCGCCAAATGCGGCTTCCAGCGATTTCTTCAGCGCACCGCGATCAAATCGACCGGCGACGTAAATGTGGGTCCGGGCAGCGCCGAAGTTGGTCGTGTAGAACCTTTTCACGTCTTCGATCGTGTAGCTGCCCAATTGCTCTTCAGTGGGCAGCGTCTGTCCGAAGGGATGGTCACCGTACAGGAGCTTTGCCAACGCGGTGCCTGCCTGTGACTGGGCCTGGGCGCGAACGACGCTGAGGTTGCGCAGGTAGTCCTGCTTGATGCGGGGCAGCTCGCTTTCCGGCAGCAGTGGCTCGCGCAGGACTTCTGCCAACAGCTTCACTGCGTCAGGCAATGATTCCGACAGTACATCGAGGCTGAGCGAGGCTTCTTCGGAACCGACGCCGATGCCCAGTTCGCCGCCCATCAAGGCAGCTGCGTTGGCAATCTGCTCCGACGACCGTTTGCGAGTCCCTTCTTTCAGCAAGTCGCCGACGATGTCGGGCAGCCATACTTGCGTTCCCTGGTTGACACTGCCCGCGCGAACGACAACCACGATCGTCGCTTTTGGCACAGTGCCGAACTCGACCAGAGTCGTCTTGAGGCCGTTGGCAAGTTCGCCGCGTTCGGGAGTCGGCAGTTGCATCGGCCTCGGAGCCGAAGGTGGGGGCGGCGCCTCTGAACAAAGCGCTGTTGAGCCCGCCATCATGACGATGGCCACCAGCGCGCTCTGCAGGCCGGCGGATCGAAAGCGAAGTGGGCTCATCGCGTCGCTCCTGCCGCGGTCGGCTTGGTCGGATCCGGCAAGACCTGCAGGATCGTGCGACTTTCAGGGCGCAAGTAGCGGCTTGCCGTCTGCATCAACATCGCCGGAGTGACCTTCGCAAACTCGCTCTCGATCTGGTTGATCCGCGTCGGGTCGTCATCGAACAGTGCGAAGCAGGCAAGCAGATCAGCGAGTCCGAAACGGGTGCTGCTGCCGACGAGATCGTAGAGCGACGATCGGATCTGGGTGCGCGCGCGGTCAAGCTCTTCCTGCGTGACAGGTTCGTGCGTGATGCGCTCGATATTGGAGTCGAAGGCCGCGAGGATCTCGGTGTCCGTCTGTGCCGGGTCGTGGATCAACGAAGCGGTCCACAGCATGGGGCCGCTGTAGTTGAACATGTTGCCGAGCAGGTTGATGCCGCCCGAGATGCTTGAAGTCAGGCCTCGGCGCTGCACCATATCCTGGTGCAGGCGCGAATCGTCTCCTTGCAGGAGAATCTCATCGAGCAGTCCGAAGGCGAAATGGTCCGGCGTCCAGCGCTCGGGCACGTGGTAGGCAATGGCCATGGCGGGTCTCGGCACCAGTGGGTCCATCTTGGTCGCGCGGCGTTCAGCCGTCTGGGCCGGTTCAGAGAGGTCAGGCTTCGCCGGCGTCACGCGAGCTGCGATGGGTCCGTAATACTTCTGGATCCATGCGCGTACGGCAACAGGATCGAAATCACCCACGACGACCAAGGCCGCATTGTTAGGTGCGTAGTAGGTGTTGAAGAAATCCTGAACGTCTTGCAGCGTCGCGGCATCCAGATGCCCGAGGTCGCCGTAGAAGTTATGGGCGTTGTACCAGTTCTGGTTCGCATACTGCGGGATGTCGAGCCACGGGAAGCCGCCGTAGGGACGATTCAACACGTTTACGCGGACTTCACTCTTGACCACGCCTTGCTGGTTGGTGAGGTTTTCCTGCGTGATCTCGAGACTGCGCATGCGATCGGCCTCGGCCCACAGCAGTGTCTCTACGGCGTTGGACGGGAACGCCGCGTAGTAGTTCGTGAAGTCGAATCGCGTCGACCCGTTCAGCGTTCCGCCCATGCTTTGCACGACGCGGAAAAACTCGTTCTTGCCGAGGTTTGCCGAGCCCTGGAACATCATGTGCTCGAACAGGTGGGCGAACCCCGTACGGTCACGCGGCTCAATGCGGAATCCGATGTTGTAGTAGACAGCTACCGTGGCGACCGGCACCGAGTGGTCCTGGGACAGGACCACCTTCAAGCCATTGGCAAGCTTGTAGTACTCGACTGGAACCTTGAGCCCGCTGGTGGCTGCCGCGACCGGCGCCTTTGTGACGCGCTGCGGGGCTGTGGTGGCGCAACCGGCCGCGAGGCCAAGCGAAGCGAACAGCACGACGGCTATACCAGGTCGCATGGGCAACTCCATCCTTCTGCACGGGAGCGGCAGTAGACCACAGCGGCGCCGCGAGAGTGAAGCGGGCAACGAATGCCCGACCGGGTCTAAATCCGCAGGCCGCCGTCGATTTCGAGCACTCGCCCGGTGAAGAAGTCGTTCTCGGCGATGAATATGGCCCCATGGGCAATCTCGTCGGCCTCGCCCAGGCGTTTAAGCGGTACCGGCGCGATGGCCTTCTCCAGGATCTCCGGCTTCATCGCGCTCAGGATTTCGGTACGGGTGAAGCCCGGAGCAATGCTCCCCACGCGAATACCGTAGCGAGCCAGTTCCTTGGCCCACGTCACGCCCATGGCCGTTACGCCGGCCTTGGCAGCCGTGTAGTTCGTCTGGCCGACATTGCCGCTGCGGGAAATGCTGGAAATGTTGATGATCACGCCGCCCTGGCCGAGTGCGATCATCCGTTCTGCAGCTTCACGGGCACACAGGAATACGCCCGTGAGGTTCACGTTGATGACCGCTTGCCATTGATCCAGCGACATCTTCGCGGTGACCTTGCCTTCCTGAGCCTTTACCAGCAGGGCGTCACGCGTAATGCCGGCGTTGTTTACCAGCACATCAAATCGGCCGAAATCACTGACCACGGAGTTGCAGGCCGTGATGACTTGTTCCTCGTCCGCAACGTTGCACAGGTAACGCTCTGCTCGAACGCCGAGCGCGGCACATTGCACTTTCGTTTCGTCTAGATCCGCCGGATTCACGTCGAGCAGGGCGAGGTTCGCTCCCTTTTTCGCGAAAGTCAGGGCCATGGCGCGTCCAATGCCCTTGCCTGCGCCCGTAATCGCCACCAGCTTCGACTGCAACTGCATTGGCTCTCATCCCGGCTCTGTTGCGCTGCCCGCACACGGGCCGCTTGAGAGCGATTGGTTGGACATGTCGGGTCACTCATTCGGACCCCGATAGCGTGCAGGCCGGATGTTAGCCGCTCCTTGTGCGTTGCACAAAGAAATTGGGGTGGGGTGGCTGGAAAGTGTGCACTCGGACGGATCCAGGCTCTCTCTGGATCAAGTCGGGAGGGGAGTGGGAAGCGGGGCGGGCTCCTGCTCGAGGTCCGGTTCGTCTACCGCAGCCAGGATATGGTCCCTTGAGACGTCACGCAGCCTCGCTGCGGCCGCACTTGAATCCACGGAGTCCTCCGATGGCAGCAAGCTCAGGACCTCGACCTCTATGCGTCCGGGGCAAGGCCAGATGCTGTTGGCGGGCAGGCCGCGGCGAGCACCCCGGATTGCGATGGGCACTACCGGCATCGAGGCGCGTACGGCGATGATGAAGGCACCGATGTGGAAACGGGCGATTCCAGGCTGCTCGGTAAACGTCCCTTCGGGAAAGAACGCCAGGGACTGGCCACCGCTCGCTTTCCGGATAATGCGGCGGGCATCCATGCCGCCACTGTGCCGATTGAAACGGTCCACGAACTCCGAGCCGATCCTGCGCAGCAGCGCGCCTGCCAGCGGTACACGCACCATTTCCTTCTTGATGACGAAGCAGAAGTGCGCGGGCAGGGCAGCTTTCAGGATGACGCCGTCCAGGTAGCTTGAGTGGTTGGCTACGACCACACAGGGCTGGTCTGGAAGGCGGTTCGTACCTTTCACCCGGACAGGCATCCCCGCCAGGAGCAGGAAAAGACTCGAGCTCTGCCGCGCGATACCGCGACGGATCGTGAGCGGTGGTACGAGGAGGACGAGGATCAGCGTTGTCAGGCTGAGAACCAGGAACAACGCCCAGACGTACAGACCATAGGCCACTCGCAGTAGCTTGCGGAGCGCGAGGGTCATTTGGAGAAGCGCGAACTGGCTGGTATCGCGGATGGCGCTTGGTTTCCGGAGCCGGACATTCTGTGAACTGGTTCTCTTTATGTTAATACGCGGACCGTTCTGTGAGAGCTGTCACGTCCAGCGTTGCCAGACCGTCAGCATACTTTCCTTAATGAATACCGCCACGAAATCTTCCGTCTACGCGAAGTCTGGTCACAGCACGGTGCGCGGAGAAAGCGACAGCCCTTCACTGATGGCCATTGACCACTTTCTGGACGCAGTCTGGATGGAGCGCGGGCTGTCTCCCAATACCCTGTCCGCCTATCGCGCCGACCTGACAGCGCTCGATCGTTGGCTGCAGAGCGCAGGCACCTCCATTACCGCAGCCAATCGCGCCGACATTCTGGCATTCATCGCCTGGCGCGTCGAATCGGGGGCCAGGCCTCGATCTACCGCGCGACAGCTTTCCAGTTTTCGCCGCTTCTTCCGCCATCTCATCGGCGAGAAGCTCATCAAGGAAGATCCGACCGCGCAGATCGCCATGCCGAAGATCGGTCGATCTCTGCCCAAGTCGCTGACCGAGGAAGAGGTCGAGTCGTTGCTCGGCGCGCCCACCATCCACGATCCCTTGGGCCATCGGGACCGGACGATGCTCGAAGTGCTGTATGCCACGGGCTTGCGTGTCTCGGAGCTGGTGAATTTGAAGTCCAGCCAGGTCAACCTGAATCAAGGCGTCATCCGGGTCATCGGCAAGGGTAATCGTGAGCGGATGATCCCGCTGGGTGAAGAGTCCGTCCGGTGGCTGGGCCAGTTTGCCCGGGGCGCCAGGCATGAGATCCTGCTCGAACGTCAGACTGAATACCTCTTTCCGACCCGTCGCGGCGACCGTATGACCCGACAGGCCTTCTGGCACATCATCAAGCGATATTCCCAGAAGGCAGGGGTGCAGAAGGGCCTTTCGCCCCATACCCTCCGCCACGCTTTTGCCACTCACCTCCTGAATCACGGCGCTGACCTTCGGGTCGTGCAGATGCTGCTCGGACACAGCGATCTGTCTACAACGCAGATCTACACCCATGTGGCACGCGAGCGAATGAAGGAATTACACGCCCAGCATCATCCCAGGGGGTGATCCCGCGGCCCCCCCCCGTCCTTAGGGGGAAAATTCCGGGATTCGTCTGCTATGATCAAGGCCTTAGTCGAGGTTCATCATTGAACCGCGGCGGGGATTGCAGGTCGAACCGGAAGCCTCAAGTTGAGTGGTTCGCCTTGTCAGACCGTGTTGGGCCCGATCGCTGACAAGCTCGCGTGGAGCACCGATGAACAGACTTGCCTCGATTCTGCTTGGCTTCCTGGCCCTTGGCGTGACGGCCGGTGTCATGGCGGCTGACACTCCGGCTGCCAGTGCCTTGAGCCCCGAGCTGCGTACCAAGCTGGCCAGCAAGATTCCCGGCGCGACCCCCCAGAGCATCCGCGAAACCCCGATTCCCGGGCTGTACGAGGTCGCGGTTGATACCAGCGTCGGCTACATCAGTGCCGATGGCCGTTTCGTCATCAGCGGAGACCTGTTTGAGATCGCTTCCCGAACCAATCTGACGGACGTGCGCAAGGCGGATACCCGTCGCAAGCTGCTATCGGGACTCAAGGAAGACCAGATGATCGTGTTTGCGCCGGCTACGGTGAAACACACGATCACCGTGTTCACGGACATTGATTGCGCCTACTGCCGGAAGTTGCACAGCGAGATTGGCGAGCTGAACAAGCTAGGCGTCAAGGTCCGCTACGTTGCCTATCCGCGTACCGGTCCCAACACGAATTCCTGGGCAAAGATGGAACAGGTGTTCTGCTCCAAGGACCGCAAGCAGGCATTGACCGACGCCAAGCTGGACAAGGATGTCAAGTCGCCGAATTGCGGAACCACTCCGGTGGCCAGCGAGTTTGCGCTCGGCGAGCAGATCGGAGTCAACGGCACGCCTGCAATCATTACAGAGTCGGGCGAATACATCGGCGGCTACTTGCCCGCCGCCAAGCTCGTCCAGTATCTCGAATCCGGGAAGCGTCCCAGCCTGTAACAGGCCTCGTCGGTTGGCGCGGCAATCGATCGATTGACCGCAAGGCGAGCGGTGGGTTGGAGGGCTTGGCTGCCCTCCCTCCCATCAGCACCGCGGTATCAGCGTTCCAGCAACTTCAGCTTGTCAGGCTTGCCGTCCCACGACTTGGCGTCGGCGGGCGCGTCCTTCTTTTCCGTGATCACCGGCCATGCTTTGGTCAGTTCGGCATTCAGCGCCTTGAAGTGCTCCTGGCCCGCCGGTAACTCTTCCTCGGAGAAGATGGCTTCCGCCGGGCATTCTGGTTCGCAGAGCGTGCAGTCGATGCACTCGTCCGGATCGATGACCAGGAAGTTGGGGCCCACATGGAAGCAGTCCACCGGGCAGACCTCCACGCAGTCCATGTATTTGCACTTGATGCAGTTTTCGGTGACGACAAAGGTCATCGGCGGACTCCAGACTTGGACAAGGGAAAGGGGCGACCCCCGCGAAGCAGCGCCGTATTCTGCCAAACGCGGTGCGGACTGCAAGGACGCCGCAGGAAATACGCCATTCGCGACGTTCAGGATACGTGGGAATGGGCCCTGTCTATGGTGTCGTAATGGAGATCTTCCCGGCCTAGGCGGCGGTCTTCCAGGTAGCGGCGCAGGGCAAACTCGACGCTGCGGAAGGCGATATCCTCCCACGGAATCTCTGCTTCGGTGCACAGCCTGACCTCGAGGCTTTCCGGGCCAGCCCCGATGTTTGGATCGATGAGCTGTGCGCGGAACATGACGTGAACCTGGTGGGCGTGGAGTACCGAAACAATGGCCAGAATCGACCCGATCTCAACCTTCGCCAGGGCTTCCTCCATGGCCTCGCGCGCAGCTGCCTGCTGGATCGTCTCGCGGTTCTCCATGAAACCGGCCGGAAAGGTCCAGTAGCCCTTGCGCGGCTCGATGGCCCGCCTGCACAGCACGATCCTGCCCTGCCACTCCGGGATGCAACCCGCGATGATTCTAGGGTTTTCGTAGTGAATGGTCTTGCAGACCGTGCACACGAAGCGCGGCAGGTGATCGCCTTCCGGCACGGCTACGGTGACGGGCTGGCCGCAGGAAGAGCAGAATTTCAAGTGGTGGGCCTTGGGGTGGAAAAACGGTCGTCACGGAGCATCGACAGCATAGCGCCTCGGGTTGATCGATCACCACCCGCCGACCGAACCCCTGACGGTTCCGCCTGTAGTACGGATCGTCAATGGAGGGCCGTCCTGCCGGGTCTTGCTTTACACTAACGGACCCGATCCTCGGGGCGGCAGCGGGAGAGCTCAAGCGTGCGCAGGGTGTTGGTAGGAGTGAAGCGCGTCGTGGACTACAACGTCCGCATCCGGGTCAAGCCGGACGGTACCGGCGTGGCTCTCGATGGCGTCAAGATGAGTATCAACCCGTTCGACGAGATCGGACTGGAAGAAGCCCTGCGCATCAAGGAGCGAGGCCACGCCGACGAAGTGGTAGCTGTGAGCATTGGCCCTGATGACGTGCAGCAGCAGCTGAGGACCGCACTTGCGATGGGTGCCGACAGGGCCATCCAGGTCAGGACGACCTCGGCAATCGAACCCTTGCAGGCGGCACGGATCTTCCTGCAACTGGTCGAGAAGGAGCAGCCGTCTGTGGTGATCCTTGGCAAGCAGGCGATTGACGACGACAACAGCCAGACGGGGCAGATGCTCGCAGCGTTGTGGGATCGCCCGCAGGCGACGTTCGCGTCGAAGATCGAGATCAATGGCGCGGTTGCCGTGGTGACGCGGGAAGTGGACGCCGGACTTGAGAAGATCGAGGTCGACCTGCCTGCCGTATTCACCACCGACCTTCGGCTCAACGAACCCCGCTACGTCAAATTGCCGGAAATCATGAAGGCAAAGAAGAAACCCCTCGATGTCCTCGACGTGGCTGCGCTCGGGATCGACCTCACCGAAACCCTGAAGGTGGTCAAATATGAGCCCCCTTCGCAGCGGACTCGCGGGGTCATGGTGAAAAGCGCTGCCGAGCTGGTGGCGCAGCTCCGGGCAAAGGGAATTCTGCAGTGAGTACAGTACTGATTGTTGCTGAGCATGACGGGCATCGCCTGAGCGCGGCGACGGCTCGCACCGTCACGTGCGCCAATCAGATTCCAGGCGCGGCCGTCACGATCGTCGTCCTCGCAGCCGAACCCGCTGCCGTCGCGAAAGAAGCTGCGGCGCTTGCCGGAGTCCAGCGAGTATTGACGATCACGCAAGCAGGCAATACGCATACGTTGGCGGCCGTGCTTGCGCCCCAGATTGCCGAGCTTGCTGCCGGGTTCACCCACCTGCTGGCGGCATCCACGACGTTTGGCAAGGACGTCATGCCGCGCGTAGCTGCCCTGCTCAATACCTCCCAGATCAGCGACCTGATGGCGGTTGAAGGTGAGCGCCGCTTCCGCCGGCCGATCTATGCAGGCAACGCGATCGTGACCATCGAGGTGCCGCCCGGGGCAAAAGTAGTGGCGACCGTCCGCGCCGCCTCGTTTGTGGCCGCTGCCCAAGGTGGTAGCGCGGCGATCGAGTCTGCGACCGTCAAAGCCGTATTGCCTCGGCACACGCGCTTCATCGGTGTTGAATCGGGAGCAACGGACAGGCCCGATCTTCAAAGTGCGGCACGCGTTGTTTCGGGGGGGCGAGCACTTGGCAGTGCCGAAAACTTCAAGCACATCTACAGTCTCGCCGACAAGCTCGGCGCGGCAGTCGGCGCTTCACGGGCGGCGGTGGACGCAGGCTACGTGCCGAACGAACTGCAGGTCGGGCAGACAGGCAAGATCATCGCGCCGGAACTCTATGTGGCGGTCGGGATCTCTGGTGCTATCCAGCATCTCACCGGCATCAAGGATGCGCGCACGATCGTTGCCATCAAC
>CAISDJ010000089.1 GCA_903884105.1 uncultured Pseudomonadota bacterium
AGAGCTCGTGGCGGAGGAATTGCGGCTGGCGCAACAGTCCCTCGCGGAAATAACGGGTGATTTCACCTCCGAGGACCTGCTCGGGAGGATCTTTTCCAGCTTCTGCATCGGAAAGTAGGGGAGCCTGGCCGCAGAGGCAGGACTGTCCGGCCTCTCTCAGGAAAGGTCCTGATACCCCGACTACGGGCGTTGCCACAAGATATACCCGGCATTTTAAGGCCTTAACGCCCACCCATGACTCGCGTTGCCCCACCATGACATCGTTCCTGCTGCTGCTCGTCTGCGCAGTGCTTGGCATGGTCACCGCCCGCAATGTCAAAGGGGCTGCCAGCTTTACCCTGCCGCTGAACTGGTGGGTGCTGAACATTGCGCTACCCGCCCTGGTGCTCGAACTGCTGCCCAAGCTTGAGTTCGACTGGCATCTTTGGTTCCTGCTCGTCTCGCAGTGGCTGATTTTTGGCGGAGCCTGGGTCGGTTTTGCGGCGTTAGGTCGCATGCTCGACTGGTCCAAGGGCCGCGTAGGCGCGCTGGTCCTGACGGCCGGTCTGGGCAATACGCTGTTCATCGGCTATCCCGTCATCGAGGCCATCCTTGGGCGCGAAGCTTTGCCCTACGCGGTCATTGCTGACCAAGGCGGAGCCTTCATGTCCTTCATTGTCGGCGGAGCCATCGTGGCCGCTGTCTACAGCGAGCGGGATGCGACCAGAGAGCTGGCATTGTCGCGCTTGATCATCCAGCGCCTGATCCACTTCCCGGCCCTGTATGCGATTATTCTGGGCATTGGCGTCGGTGCAATGGGCGGTTGGCCCAAGGACCTGGATGCGATGCTGCTGCGCCTCGGCGGGACGCTGACGCCGATCGCGTTGTTCTCGGCCGGCGTGCAGTTCCGCTTCCGCGTCAGCAGCGACCAGCGGGGTCCGTTGGCTATGGGGCTCGCGTGGAAGCTCCTACTCGGCCCGCTGATCGTCTACGCGATCGGAGCCGCGGCGGGCATCGGTCCCCCGATGCTGGCGGTGGGCGTCATGCAGGCTGCCATGGCACCCATGGTGTCGGCGGCAATTCTCGCCGACCAGAACCAACTCGAACCGCCTCTGGCCAACTCGATGCTGGCCCTTGGCATCCTGCTGTCGGTCGTCACCTTGTCAGCAGCGGCATTCCTCTTCTAGCGGCGCAGCGCCGGCTGGCGTCCCATTCGACGATTGACGTCCGACCACGCTCTCGAGGCGCTGCAGTGGGCAACTTCCGGCAGGTATACTGCTGATACCGCGAGAAACAATCTCACCGGGATAGATTCAAGCATTCAATGATGGGGGCGTCCGTGGCGGCACAGTCTGAGATCGAGCTGGAACTGGCTCGCCTGATCGTCAGTGCCTTGAATCTGGAGGGCGTCTCGCCAGAAAGCATCGATCCGGGGGCCCAACTGTTTGGAGGCACACTAGGCCTCGACTCGATCGACGCGCTGGAGCTCGCGCTCGCAATCTCGCGGCGCTACGGCTTCGAGCTGCGCTCTGACGACGACAACAATGCCCGGATCTTCGCCTCGCTCGGCAGCCTCGCACAGCACGTACATACCCACCGCACGGCGTGAGGGTTCTCGCATGGCCCCGCAATCGGAGCAGCGTCTTCCTCTCCTGGGCCCTGGACCTGCTGCCGACGCTAGCCTGCAGGATGTGATCGCGTGGCGCGGCACCCTGCCGATCACCCGGGCGAGATTCCTCCGGGACGTTCTGGCGGTGTCACGGGCACTGCCTGACCATGCTCGAGTCATTAACATCTGCAACGATTCCTATCTCTTCCTGGTGGGCTTCGCTGCGGCCGTAACACGCGGGCAGGTTACCCTCATGCCGCCGAGCCGCGTGCCCGGCGTGGTCGTCGCAATTGCCGAGGAACATGCAGACTGCTACCTGCTGGTGGACGCAAGTACCGCCGACGGCGCGCTGCCCCAGTATCGAATCAGCGTCGACGCGTCAGTTGCTCCAGGCGAGCCGGCAGACCTGAGCTCTGCCATTCCCTCCATCCATGTCGAGCAGGTCATAGCCGTTCTGTTTACTTCCGGAAGCACCGGCAAGGCGATGCCCAATCCCAAGCGGTGGGGCACACTGGTCCGGGGCGCCGCCGCTACCGCACAAGCCATCTTTCCGGCGTCCTCCCGTGCGACCGTCGTGACCACCGTACCGCCACAGCACATGTACGGCTTTGAAACGACCATGCTGATGCCGCTGCTCGGCCACTGTGCCCTGCAGTGCGCTCGCCCGCTGTTCCCAGAAGACGTTCGCCAGACTCTGGCGCTGACGCCGGCGCCGCGCCTGTTGATCACGACGCCGGTCCATCTGCGTACCTTCGTGGAATTCAGTGGAGACATGCCGCCAGTCGCAGGCATCGTCTGCGCAACCGCTCCACTGGCACCTCAGCTTGCCCTGAAGAGCGAGCGCAAGTTCAATGCCCCGCTGACAGAAGTCTTTGGCAGCACCGAGACCGGAGTGATCGCGACTCGCCGCACTGTCAATGATGATCCCTGGAAGCTCATCGAGCTCTTCGATGTCGAGCCAAGCAACGACGGTACCCGCGTGCGAGCCCGGCATTTTCCCGGAGACGTGCTGTTGCAGGATGTCGTCGAGCGCGCGGATCACCGCTACTTTCGCTTGATGGGCCGCAATAGCGACCTCATCAACATCGCAGGAAAACGGGCCAGCCTCGGCGACTTGAACGTCAAGCTGCTGTCGATTGCCGGCGTCCGCGACGGCGTGATCTTCATGCCTGACCCGCCGACAGAGCACGAGTCGACCCGCGCTGTCCAGCGTACTGCCGCCCTGGTCGTCGCGCCCGGCATGACGCACGAAGCAATCCTGTCCGCGATGCGCCAGGTGATAGATCCCGCATTCCTGCCACGGCCACTGCTGCTGGTCGACGCATTGCCGCGCAATGAAACGAGCAAGTTGCCGCGGGCTGCACTGCTCGGGCTGCTTGCCCAACAAGTCCGCGACATTGGAGCGTGACGGTTAGCGTCCATCCCGTCTGTCCCGTTTCATGGCTCTCCATCGAGCCACGGCATCCGGCATTGCCGGGCCACTTTCCCGGCAACCCGATCGTTCCGGGTGTCGTGCTGCTTGACCACGTGCTCGCATTCGCGCACGAAAGTTTTCAACCGCGGGCGTCTGCATCCCGCATCCCCTGGGTAAAATTCCTTGAACCCCTACTGCCCGAGCAGCAGGTGATGCTCGGCCTCGATGCCGTAACGCAGGAGGAAATCCGGTTTACTTGCCGCATCGGTCCGTCGCGCGTGGCGGAAGGAGTGCTGGTGCTGAGCCGGACTTCACCTCATGAGTGAACCATGGCGCCATCGGAGCGAGGCGGGTTCCGGGCGCATGGTGCGCTTCATCCGCTGGGTGGCGCTTGATGTCAGCACGCCACTGGCACGCGCCATGCTCTTGCCCATTACGGCCTACTTCCTCGTTGTGCGCGGGCAGGAACGCCGCGCGTCCAGGCACTATCTTCGCCGTGCACTGGGCAGGGAACCAGGCCTGCTGGACATCGCTCGACACATCCACACCTTCGCCACTTCCATTCTGGACCGGGTTGCTTTCCTGGCCAGCCAGTCTACGGCCCGAACCGTCCGCGTCCACGGCTTGGAGTGCCTCCAGCACTACCTGAAAGCGGGACGAGGCGTACTGCTGTTCGGTTCGCACTTCGGCAGTTTCGAAGCGGTGCGCCACGTCGGCTTTTCCAATCAGGAAATCGAGGTGCGCATCCTGATGGACTACCAGCGGAATCCCCAGGTCACGCAGATGCTCGATGCGCTGAATCCAAAGGCGGGAGCCAGCGTCATCGATGCGGGTGGCGATACAACCCGGGTGCTGCTTGCCATCAACGAAACCCTCGACCGTGGCGGGCTGGTCGGACTCCTTGCCGATCGCGGGCATGACAATGAGGTGCTGCTCGCAGCCGAACTGCTCGGCAGCCCCGTTGGACTGCCGCTCGGTCCGTACCGCATTGCCGCGGTGACGGGAGCGCCGGTCGTGCTGATTTTCGGCGTGTTGCAACCTGACGGTACGTACGATGTCCACTTCGAACCGTTCGCTGACCGCATCGATCTCCGGCGCCAGCACCGGATCGAAGACGCGGGCATGTGGGCAAGGCAGTTTGCCTCACAACTGGAAGCGCGAATTCGCGAGGCCCCATTCAATTGGTTCAACTTCTATGACTACTGGCACGATGAACACACCCCGACGGCAGCGCCCTGACATCCTTCGCCGCAGGCGTTTGGACGTTGCCTTCTTGCTGGTTGGCGCATGGCTTGCAACGGCAGCAGGGAATTCGTTCGCGGCCGCCCCACCCGAAGCGCCCGCAACAGGCATATCCATGAGCGAGCTCGCGACGTTGCTGCACCGGGATGCCCCCGCCACGGCGGACTATCACGAGTTCCAGTACCGGCGCGTACTGACAGCCCCGCTTGAACGCCGTGGCGAACTGTACTTCGCGCCCCCTGCGACATTCGAAAAGAGAGTGCGCCTCCCAGTGAGCGAGACCTACCGCATCGAAGGCGAGACACTCTCGATGGCGTTTCCAGACCGCGCGATCCGCCAGATCTCCCTGCGCAACCAGCCGCTCCTCGGCGGACTCATGCTCAGCTTCAAGGCCATCATCGGTGGCCAGCTCGACTCGCTCGATTCAACCTTCATTACCACTGTGGGCGGGACGGCAGATCAGTGGACCCTCGACCTGCGACCGTCGCAGCCTGATGTCGCGAAATACCTCGAGGTCATCCACGTTTCCGGTCACCGCTCCGAGCCCCTGCATTTCGAAGTGGTGGAGAGAAGCGGCGATCGCACCGTGACGGAAATCGCACCCCGGTGAGCGTGGACCAGACAAGCTACTCCTCGCGTCGCCAGTGGCTGCTGATGGCGACCTGGGCGCTGTTGCTCGCACTGGGCGGCTATTTCGTTGCCCGCACTCTGAGCGTCGATTCGGACCTGCGCCTGTTCTTGCCCGCAGCGCAGTCTCCTGAGGAGCGCATCCTGCTTGATGAGCTCAAGGAGGGTCCCGGCACGCGGGTGCTGCTGGTCGCCCTATCCGGGTTGCCCGCTGAGCAGCTCGCCCCGTTAAGTGACCAGTTGGCCAATCTCTTGCGCGACCATCCTGCCTTTGCGCGCGTTGAGAACGGCACGCTGCAGTCTGATCCAACGATGCAGGAGCTGATGCTTCGATATCGCTATCTGCTCAGCCCACGAGCGCAGGGGTGCGCTTGCGAAACCGAGACCCTGCGGCGCGAGCTCGACGCCCGCTTGGTCGAGCTCGGCTCACCCGCCGGCGCCCTTGCCGAAGACTTGTTGCTGCGCGATCCCTCTGGGGAGATGCAGGCGATCCTGGACAGCTGGCTACCGGCGATTGAACCGCAACTGCAGGACGGCGTCTGGTTTTCACGCGATGGCCAGCAAGCGCTCCTGTTCCTGCAGACGGCCGCGCCGGGCTTTGACGCTGATCGACAACGGCTTGCCATCACCACCCTCACCGAGGCCGCCCGGGACCTTGAGCACTCCGGGCGTCTTGCAGTTGCGGTTACCGGGCCGGGCGCCTTCACGGTTTTGCTGGAACAATCCGTGCGCGTCGACGTTACGCTGCTCGGCGGCCTCGCCGGTATCGGATCGGTGCTGTTCCTGCTGCTGGTATTGCGCTCGCTGCGGCACACCCTCCTTGGCTTGCTGTGTCTGGCAACGACCAGCCTGGCCGCGATTGTCGGCGTGTCTCTGGTGTACCCATCGGTGCATGGCATCACGCTCGCGTTCGGCTTCACATTGCTCGGCGTCGCGATGGACTATCCGGTGCACTTGATGCTGCATCTGACCAGGGACGCAACGGCACGACAGACGCTGTCCCACGTCTGGCCGACGATGCGTCTCAGCATTGTCACCACTTGCATTGCGTATCTGGCACTCATCCTCACGGGCTTCACTGGTCTCACCCAGCTCGGGCTGTTCACGATTTGCGGACTTGTGGCGACGGGCATGGTCTTGCGTTGGGTCCTACCCCGATTGGTTTCCCCCTCTGATTCGAGCGCGCCACCTGCCTGGCTGCTGGCCGTAGACCGTCTGCCTCGGCTGCCGGCCTTGCCGCTCGTAGTCCTGGGGGCCGCGGTCGCGGCGCTGATCGTGTCGCCCCGACCGCTCTGGAGCAACGAACTCGCGGGCCTCACGCCGGTCCCGCAGTCGTTACAGGATCTGGACGCGCGACTCCGCAGCGAACTCGGTGCACCGGATCTGCGGTACGCACTGGCGATTCGTGCACCCGATGCCGAATCCGCGCTGCAGCGGGACGAGGCGCTCAAGGGTGAACTCGAGCAACTCGTTGCAACGGGCGTGGTCGGCAGCTATGAGTCTCCCAGCCGGCTGCTCCCGAGCGTCCTCCACCAACAGCAGGTCCAGAAGGGACTTCCGGCCGCGGACACGTTGCGTTCCCGCATGCACGATGCGCTTGCCGGCTCGGCCTTTCGCGAGGACGCCTTTGCCACTTTCTTTGCCGATATCGAAGGGAGTCGCACGCTGGCACCGCTGACCCCAGCCGCCCTCTCGGGCACGGGTTTGGCGGACAGGCTGGGGGCCGTCCTGCTGCAGAAGCCGGACGAGGCAACCGCACTGGTGACACTGAGCGACGTCAAGGATCCCGTCCGGCTCGCCGCATGGGCCGCAAGCAAGGGCAACGATGTCCTGTTGCTCGACCTCAAATCCCTGGCCGAGTCACTGATCGCCCGCTATCGAACGCTTGCCCTGGCCGCTCTCGGCTTTGCCCTCGTCGTCATCGGGTTGGTCATGGTCGTGCAATTGCGCTGGCGAGCCACGCTCGCGGTGCTGTTGCCCGTGCTGGCCACGCTGGCGGCAACGGTCGCCCTGCTCAACCTCGGTGGAATCCAGCTGACCCTGTTCCACGTGGTATCGCTGATCCTCGTGGGGGGACTGTCGTTCGACTACGGGCTGTTCTTCAATCGCAGCGAAGCCACGGATGACGGGGCACTCAGAACACGGTATTCGGTCATGGTGTGCTGGATTTCGACGCTCGGCGCTTTCGCGCTGCTGATGTTGTCGAGAATGCCCGTGCTCCAGGCACTCGGTTCTACGGTAGCGCTCGGAGTGACGCTCGGCTTCATGTTGTCCCTGCTTGCCCGACATGCGGAACCGGAGGCGAAATGACAACAACGTCACCTCCGTTGCCGACCACCCGAGCTCAGATGGCGGCTCTGATTCCACATCAAGGCCGCATGTGCCTACTCGACGAGGTCCGGCAATCGACACTGGACACCATCGTTTGCATTTCCCGCAGCCACTCATCGCCGGACAACCCGCTACGCCGAGGCGGTCGACTGTCTGCGGTGACTCTATGTGAATATGGTGCGCAGGCGATGGCTGTTCATGGTGGAATGGCCACGCAGGCGTCCGGGCAGCAGTCTCCATCGGGATGGTTGGTGACCCTGCGCGATGTGCAACTGAATGTTGCCTTCGTGGAAGCGACGGGTGAGCTTGAGGTCGCCGCGCGCCGGTTGGCCGCGAGCGATACGGCTTGGCAATATGAGTTCGCGGTCACGCGCGCGGGGCAACTCCTCGCCAGCGGCCGCGCCACGGTGGCATTAAAGAGGGCGCGATGATTCGGAGGGCACTGGTTACGGGGGGGAGCGGTGACATAGGCAGCGAGTGCGCCAGGCAGCTCGGCCGGGCCGGCATTCATGTCTGCGTTCATGCCAATACCCATCTCGCGAAAGCCGAAGCCGTTGCAGACGCCATCCGGACTGCCGGAGGCGCGGCGGAAGCCGTTTCATTCGACCTCACCGACAGCGCCGCGACGCAGGCCGTCATCAGCAGGCTCACCGCCGAGCAGCCGCTACAGATCCTCGTGCATTGTGCGGGCATTCACCATGATGGTCCGATGGCGGGCCTCTCCGACGAAAACTGGCACAAGGTCATCGACGTCTCGCTGCATGGATTTTTCAACGTCACCAAGCCCCTGCTGTTGCCGATGCTGCGTACGCGCTGGGGCCGCATCGTTGCGCTTTCGTCGATAGCCGGGCAGCTTGGCAATCGAGGGCAGACGAACTACGCCGCCGCGAAGGCCGGCTTGCAAGGCGCCGTCCTGTCGCTCGCGAAGGAAGTGGCCACGCGAGGCGTCACGGCGAATATCGTTTCGCCCGGACTCGTTGCCGGTGCCATGACAGCAGGCGTCTTCGATGACGCTACCGTCAAGCAGCTCGTGCCGATGGCACGCCTCGGGCGGCCAGAAGAAGTCGCCGCCGTCGTGGCGTTTCTCGCCTCAGACGCAGCCAGCTACGTGACGGGGCAGATCGTGGGAGTGAACGGGGGGATGGCTTAGGAGTTAAGAGCGACCGGCCAACTTCGGTGGCAAATGGCCTACCGGCGAATGGTCGACAAATGGCCCAGACGGGCAGCTAGACGGCTTGGCTTGCTGACGGAGTCGGCCATTTGCTGCGTCCGCGGCCATTCGACGGAAGTCTATTTGCCGACGCAGTGGACCGGGTTATTCCCCGATGGAATCGTCCAGCGTCACGCTCACCGGACAGTGATCGCTCCCGAGAATATCGGCGTGGATGTCTGCGGCCTTGACCAGCGGCTTCAGCGAGGCTGAGACCAGCACGTAGTCGATTCTCCATCCGATGTTGCGTTCCCTGGACTTCGCGAAGTGGCTCCACCAGGAGTAGTAGCCGTTGCCCTCTTTGAAAAGCCGGAACGTATCCACGAATCCCGCATCGATGAACCCCTGGAAGCCCGCCCGTTCCTCTTGGGTAAATCCCTTCCTCCCTTCATTGGACTTCGGGTTGGCCAGATCGAATTCGGTGTGTGCGACATTGAGATCGCCGCAAAAGATCACTGGCTTCTGCTTCTCGAGCCACGTGCAGTAGGCGAGAAACGCGGGATCCCAATTGCGGTGGCGAAGCGCAAGGCGTCCGAGGTCGTCCTTGGCATTGGGGGTGTAGACGGTGACAACGTAAAACTTCTCGAACTCCGCTGCGATGACGCGCCCCTCACTGCTGCTGTCGCCAAACGCGTCGGTGAACTCGAACCGGGAGCTGATCTCGTCCGGAAAGCCGTTGATCACGCTCAGCGGTTGTTGCTTCGAGAATATGGCGGTTCCCGAGTAACCCTTCTTGATCGCGGAATTCCAGTACTCGACGTAGTCGGGCAGGTCCATTTCAACCTGGCCTCGCTCTGCCTTGGTTTCCTGCAGGCACAGGATGTCCGGCTGATGGGCCGCCAGGAAACGCTGCAATTCGCCTTTGCGCAGGACCGCGCGAATGCCGTTGACGTTCCAGGAATAGATTTTCATAGGTTTTTCTCGTGCCCAGCGGGCCAGTCAGTCGCGCGACGCATGTCCCGCGTCCACTGGGGCCGATCACCGGCAAACGTTTTTCGGGCGACGACGCGGGCAATGCGCCAGATGTCGCGGGCCGGCCGGAAATGGCTCGCGCGCCGATCGCCGGGATAGCGGGCTTTGATGGGTACGGCCACCACGCCGAAGCCTTGCCACGTGCTCTCGATCAGCATCTCACTCTCGAAAGCGAAGCAGTCTTCCGGCGCGGCACTCGGCTTGACGCTCAACAGCAACTCCCTCGGATACAGCCGCTGTCCGCACTGGCTGTCCCTGATCACCATTCCGGCTGCGCGCGAGATCCAGAAGTCGGCGATGCGGTTGGCAAACCGGCGGGCCAACGGCGCTCTCTCTGCAGCCTGCAACCTCGCGCCGATGATCAGCGAGCCGGGGTGCCGGTTTGCCGCTTCAACGAACGCCGGAATATCGTGCGGATCATGTTGGCCGTCGCCATCGAGTGTCACGACGGCCTGCGCGCCAAGCTCAATCGCTCTCCGGAAGCCAAGCGCCATTACACCCCCTTTGCCGAGGTGCGTATCGCTGCGCATTGCGACCAGGGGCAGGTCCGTGATGGTCTCCAGCGTTCCATCCGACGAGGCATCGTCGATTACGATGACCAGGCGCGACTCGGACAGGCAGGCCGTTGCGACGGCCCTCAAGGAGCGGGCTTCATTGCGGGCGGGAATGACCACAGCGATATCGTCGGCGTACAGCTTGGGTCCGGAACGCCCCCGCTGGCGGCGAAAGGGCAGTTCGTCCTGTGGGACTGTTACCTGCACGACGTGATCTCCAGGCACAGCGGCGACACGGACACCGTGGCGGTACTCGCGGCTGCGAGGCAGGATAACAGCGGCAACGACCTGGCGGCAGGATTCCCCCTTTGCAATGACAGCAGTTCCGGGTCAAGCACGACTGCATCGCGCGCCCATTGATCGGGGTCCCGCAGTTCGACGAGCGCAAGGCTGCGTGGTGTGGCGAAGGGGCTGAGTACGAACGCGACGCCGAAGCTGCGCGAGATCGAACAGACCGAAGAGAGGGGCGCAGGGGCAGCGTGATCGTACGCCACGAGCAGGATAGGCCGGTTGCTACAGACCGCCTGCAAGCCTGCCTCCAGCAATCCATAGGCGAACGACTCATCGCCACCACTCAATGCCGTAGCGCTTTGCATGCAGCCCACCGCAATCGTCCAGTAGCCGCTCGCGGCATTGTGAACCGAGTTATGGAATTTGGTCGGCGACAGCGGCGCATTGGCGGCGAGCTCACGGCACAGGTAATCGCTGATCTCGGTATCGCCATGACTCGAAGCAAACACGCAGGCCAGCTGCGCGGCATCGCTTCCGGCGGATCCGCAAGCTTCGGATGCGACCTGCACGGCAATTCGCGCGGTTGCCGGACTGCGGCGACGCTCGGCTGCGGACAGGACTGCAGGAGACGGGAGTGGTACGGACTCCGGCTTGAAAGGAGCTTCGCCGCGCAGGACTGCACTTGTCCGGGCCCAGTCCTCGAGGCCCGGACTCCAGACCCCGATGCCGTCGATGTAGACGCGCACTGCCGCGGCGCCCACTACGGCACCATCCCGAAGATCAGCGAGCAGTTATTGCCGCCGAAGCCAAAGGAATTGCTCATGACTGTGCGCAGGGACTCGCGGGATGGTGAGGTGCGCACGTAGTCCTTGAACCGCGGTTCGACCTCCGTGCAGTTCAGGGTCTGTGGAATGAAACCGTGCGTCAGGCTCAACAGTGAATAGACCGCTTCGACAATTCCGGCAGCGCCCAGCGTGTGTCCGGTCCAGCCTTTCACCGAACTGCAGGCCACGGGAGCCGTGAACAGCGTCCGCATCGCCTCGCCCTCGATCTGGTCGTTGAGACGCGTGGCCGTTCCGTGGAGATTCACGTAGTCGATGGCTGTCGTATCAATGTTCGCGCTCGCGAGCGCCTGTTCCATCGCGCGCCTCGCACCGAAGCCTTCCGGATGCGGGCTGGACATGTGATGGGCATCGCTGGTTTCTCCATACCCCAGAAGAACGATGCCGCCTCCCGTTCCACGCTCCAGCAGCGCGAAGCCCGAGCCCTCGCCGAGGCTCAAGCCCTGGCGCGCGACATCAAAGGGGCGACAGGCCTCCGTCGACATCAGTTCGAGGGAGTTGAAACCGTGCAGCACCGATTGGCACAACGTGTCCGTGCCGCCGACCAACACGGCGTCTGCAAGCCCGTGGCGCAGCAAGCGCTCTGCGCAACCGAAGACGCGCGCGCTTGACGAACAGGCGGTCGATACACCGAATGCGGGACCCTCGAGCCCGAAGTAGCTCCGAACGAAGTCGACCAGGGAATAGGGCGAATGGACCCTGGGGTGACGATAGGCGGCAGGGAGCTCATTGTCGTTGTCCCGGAGCCGGTATGCGTCCTCAGTGCTTCCGATGCTGCCGGTCGATGTGCCGAGCACCACCGCAATCCGGCGTGGCCCGAAGCGCTCACGCAGGGCGACGACTGCGTCTTCCATGCCGTCTTGTTGCAAGCCCACGAGCGCAAGCCGGTTATTGCGGCAATCCCATTCTGCAAACTCGGCGGGCAGGGGCGAGTCTTCGAGACCACGCACCCGTCCGACATGCGTCCGCAAGGGGGCGCCAGGCAGATCATTCGGTGCGAGTCCGGATCGACCAGCCGCAAGGGAGTCCCACAGCGCAGAGCGGCCATGCCCGGCCGCGCACACGGCGGTGTAATGACGGACGGTCACTGGCTGCATGCGGATTCAGGGAGCCTCTGAGCTTGCCCGGCGCTCTTTTAAACGATGGCATCGAATCGATACCCTGCGGGCGGGTCGCTTATGATCTCGAACGGCGCTCTGCAATAGCAAGCGGGTTGAAGGCGGGCGTTGGTCAATCGAGGAAACAGGAGGGTAGGGGATGGATGCAGCGCAGGTTGAAAATATTGCCAGCCAGTATCTGCCCAGTCGCTGGCACTATTACTACGCGCGCTCGAAGCTTGCGACCGATCCGCTTTACGCAGCCGTTGTCGAAGCCCTTGCCGGTACACATGCTCCCCTGCTGGACCTCGGTTGCGGGATGGGGTTGCTGGCTCACTGTTGCCGCGCTTGCGGCGTTGCCTTCTCGTATCACGGGGTCGACAACGACATAGCCAAGATCGAGCTTGCGAGAGCGGCCGCGGCCCGAGCGGGATTGAGCGCTTGCCGTTTCGACACTCTGGACCTTGCGCAAGGCATGCCGGCTCATCAGGGCAGCGTCGCGCTCCTCGACGTGCTGCAGTTTCTCCCGCCTGAGCGCATGGCCGTCCTCATCGCGCAAGCCGCTGCCTGCATCACGGACTCGGGCCGACTCGTCATTCGCACCGGCCTGCAGGATGCGAGCTGGCGAACGCGTGTGACCAAGGCAGCCGACTGGTTCTCGCGAGCCATCCGCTGGATGAATGCTGCGCCACGCGCCTACCCCACGAACGCGTTCCTCCATGAACACCTCCGCGCACACGGGCTGGAGGCCAGTTTCAGTCCTCTCTGGGGGAACACCCCGTTCAACAACTGGCTGGTCGTGGCGCGACGGTCAACGGCAATACCGCGCGCAAACCCCGGGATTGCACCGTCTCCAGCACCCGCCGGATGATGGCCACGGAGCGGCCATGGGTAGCCCCTTCATGCAACAGCACGATCGAGCCCGGGTGGAGGTTGGGTGACAGCCGCTGCACCACCTGTTCGGGGTCACCGCTGACAGCGTCATAGCCACGAGCGCTCCATGACACGCGACTCAGACCGTGCTGTGCCAGCGACGAAGCGACGAAGGGATTCGTGTGTCCGGCCACCGAGCGGAACCAGCGCGGGGCCTGCCCCGACAAAGACGTCAGCACTTCTTGTGCCGTGCCGATTTCCAATTCCATGCGCGCGGGACCCAGACTCCAGAACCGGGCTGCAGGATGCGTCGCAGTGTGGTTGCCAATGTCATGGCCGCGCCGGCGGATGGCTGCAACAAGCTCGGGTCGTTCACCCGCGCGGTCACTGACCAGGAAGAAGGTGGCACGCGCGTGGAACTCATCGAGCAGATCGAGTACCGCGGCCGTATCGGCCGACGGCCCGTCGTCGATGGTCAGCCAGACCTCGGGCTGATCGGTGGGTAGCCGGGTCATAACCGGTCCAAACCACCCGGAATGGGGATACAGGGTGGAGACCACGATCGGCAGGTGCAGCGCCACCAGCAGGAGCAGCGCCGCAAGAGGCCAGCCTGACCCGAGGAGCAGCGCGGGCGGCACCAGCGTCAGGCCGAGCAGGAAGACGCGCTTTCCGGATGGACTCATTTAACGCATCTTAACGATCCTGTCGAAACGAGCAACGTTCTCGTCGCTCGGGTTAACTCTCGATGGCCGGCGCGAAGACCGAGCGCCCGGCCCTTAGCGCCGTCCCTTCCGGTCGCCGTCTTCACTCTGGCCAGTCTGCCGCCCGCGCCGTTCGCTGCCGTCGTTGCCACCGCCCTGGGAGTTGATCTGCCTGGTCGGTTCGCGCGCTGGAGCGGACTGCACGGGTGCGGGTGAGTTTTGAGATTCAATCGATCGTCCCCGCTCCTCGCGGTAGACGGGAGGATTGTCGATGCGTCGGGTCGGTGCCCGCACCTCTTGCTGTGGCCGGTCAATGCGGGACTCGGCACGAGGGACTCGACGCTCGAGCGCAGGCGCTGTCGATTCGCGGTAGACAGGCTCAG
The DNA here is from genome assembly GCA_903884105.1 of uncultured Pseudomonadota bacterium. Classification (GTDB taxonomy): domain Bacteria; phylum Pseudomonadota; class Gammaproteobacteria; order Steroidobacterales; family Steroidobacteraceae; genus CAIUGU01. The sequence continues at coordinate 14,066 of CAISDJ010000089.1, forward strand.
GCGCCCCGACAGCGGGAGACTCGACGCTCGAGCGTTCCTGCTTCTCGCTCGATGCCGGCCGTCGGCCGATGTTCTGCCGGCCGATCACCCGCGGCGGGGCTTCTGTGTCCGGTATGCCGTTGTCGCGCTGCAGGCGGCTCTCGCGCCGCTCGCGGTCTGCAATGGAGGGAGGCTCCCCTGACGATTGGCGACGGGTCTCGCGCTCGGGAACCGTATCGCGAGCCGCGCTACCGTCGCGCGGCGTGACGTTCCGTCCCCGTTGGAGCCGAGGCGTACCGCCGACCCAGCCTGCGTCACGGCCCCGCACAGCCCCCGGATCGCGTTCCGGACTCAGGGTGTTGGACTCGATGACGCCACGGTCGCGATCGTTCCAGCGGATCTGGTTGCGGTCCACGGGGCGCCCGCGCGTGAAATCGTCTCGCGATACCACCGTCACGGCATCGCCACGACCCTGGTGGGCGTAGTGTTCGTTCCGGCCACGACTGTCGTACACGTTGGTGATGTAGCTGTTGTTCACGATGACCGTGTTCGAGAGGTTCACGTCGTTGATGTGGCGGCGGCTGGCGCGATAGCCTGGCACGTACACCTCACGGGGTCCGAGTGGGAACCAGCCGACACCCGCGCCGAAGGAGACGGACACGCTGACAGACGGGCCGCCGACCCACGCAACCAGCGCGGGCGCATACACGGGACGAACGGAGCGTGGTCCCGGAACCCAGCCCCAGCGGCTGCCGACGAAAGCCCACCGGCCATAGTGGAACGGGGCAAAGCCCCATGGCGCATCATCCATCCAGGTCCAGCCCCACGGCTTGACCCAGGCCCAATGACCGAAGCGGTACGGCGCCCAGCCCACGGCGATGGCGCGCGGGTACCAGACATAGCCGTATTCCGGCGAAGAACGCCACTCACCGTGGTCGTCGAGGTCCTCATAGCCGATGACTTCACGGGAAACGTAACGGGTCGACGCTGCCCGCGTGACCCGCTCCTCGCGAGCGTCGGCCCATTGCTCGAAACCGCTGCGGCGCTCGACCGAGTCGATGGCGGCGGACAGGCGATCCTTGCCCGTGAAGATACCCTGGCGGCCTGAATCGACGTGGTAAGTACGCGCACCGCGTTCGCCGCTCTCCACGGTGGTCGCGCCGTCGCGAACTTTGACCACAGTGGTATCCCCGCCCCGGTTGACTTCGATGGTGTACTCGCCGGGATCCAGCAACGAGACCACGGCGTTCGGCGTGTCGATCTCGATGGTTTCCTCGCGGCCCACGTCGCGAACGTGCACGGTCAGCACGCCTTCATCAAGCGCAATGCGCAGGGTGTCGCTGCCGAGATCCTTGAGCTGAAGGGAGGTGTATTCGTCGAGGTGCAGGGCGGCCGAGCCCACCTGCAGCTCGGCCCGGGCATCCTGGTCGGCCCATAGCCGGCCGCCGGTGGTCAACGGCCGATTCAACGCAGCGGTCGCGCGCTCGTCGGAGCCGGCCTCTTCCAGCGTCACCTCGCCCTGTCGGTAGCTCAGGCGGGCGACGCGATCGGGGGGATCGTCGCCCTCCGCGACTTCCTGGGCGGAGGCTGCCTGCAGCAGCGGTAAGGACAGCACGGCGGCCAAGGCCAGCGTGCGGAGTCGCGCGAACAGGGGTGTACTCATTTAACTGCTTCTCCGCCCAAAGACCCGTGTTCAGGCCCTTGGGACGAAGAATGGGCTCGCGCCCGTGAACCGTGGCTGAATCGGTACTTCGCTAGCCGAGCAGGGCTTCCCGGCGATAAAGGCGGATCGCCAGGGCAACCAACAGGCCACCTACGATCAGACTGGTGCCCGCCGAGATCGCGATGTTGCTGGCTGACAGCGAGTCTCCCCGCAGCAGCTGGGTAATCAGCAAGTGCTGGCTTAAGGAAGGCAGCGCCATCAGCCAGGCGTTCTCCTTGAGCGAGTACAGGCTGGCCACGAGGATAGGCAGCGTGGGAATGAGCAGCACGAGCGCCACCCAGGTCTGGGCTTCCTTGTAACTGCGGGTAAACGACGCGATCACCGTCATCAGCCCTGCGCCGAGCGGCACGAACGGCAGCGTCACGCCCAGCACCGCGAGCGCCACCGGTACGCCGAAGTTCGACGACATGCCAAGCGATTCCAGTGGCACCCAACGCAAGCTCACGGTAAACGCCGCTACCGTGAGCGCGAGCGACAGCGTCATGAACAGGCAGGTCGCGAGGATCTTGCCGCCGATGAGCGAACCGCGTTGCACGGGCAGTGTCAGCAGCGCTTCGAGGGAGCCACGCTCGCGTTCGCCTGCCGTTGCATCGATGGCGAGGTACAGGCCACCCATCAGCGTTGCGAACAGGATCAGGTAAGTCATCATGCCGAGGACCAGCACCGAGCGGCCGGCCGGCGTCGACACATCCACGGTCCGGACATCGATCGGCAGCATCGTGATGGGACTGATGCCCCTTGCCTGCAGGCGCACGGCGGCCAGCTGGCGCCCGTAGGCCTCGAGCAGGTTGTGAGCGCGCGCGGCGTACTTGGCCACCTGATTGTTGGAGCTGTCCCAGACAAGGTCGAGCGGTGCGGGTTGACCCTGTTGCAGTCGCTCCGCATATCGCTCCGGGATCACGAGGACCAGGTCGGCGTCGCCTGCTCGAACTGCCGCTTGTGCTGCGGCCAGCGACGGGAGCGCGGTCTTGATCGTCGTGCCGTTCTCTTCCAGAAAGCGGATCAGGTTCGGTGCGACGGACTGTCCGGACACGGCGAGCTCAAGCGGCGTATCCAGGTTGCTCACGGCGCGATCGAGCGTGAGCGTCATCATCAATGCGAACAGGATCGGCCCGACGAGCGGTCCGAAGACCAGCGCCGAAAAGAAGGTGCGCCGATCCCGCAGGTTCTCGCGGATTTCCTTGACGGCGACGATCAGGGCCGGCGACTTCAAGCCGCGTGCTCCGCTTGCGACAACCGCACGAAAGCTTCTTCGAGGTCGTCGCAGCCCGTTGCCGCACGCACCTCGTCCGGCGAACCCTGCAGCACCACGCGGCCTTTGCCGATGATGACGAGGTCATCGCACAGCGCACCGATTTCCTGCATCACGTGGCTCGAGAGCAGGACACAGCGACCTTCATCGCGCAAGCCACGGATCAGATCGCGGAGCGTGCGGATCGCCATGACGTCGAGCCCGTTGGTCGGCTCGTCGAGAATGACATTGCGTGGACCGTGCACCAGAGCACGAGCCAGGGCTACCTTGATGCGCTGGCCTTGCGACAGCCCGTGTGCGCGACGGTCGGCAATGCCTGCGAGATCGAGGCGCGCGACCAGCGTCTCGATGCTGCGTTCAAGGAATTCGCCCGACAGACCCTGCAACTCACCGTAGTACCGCACGTTCTCGCGGGCAGTCAGATTGGGATACAGGCCGGTTGCGTGGGGCAGCACGCCAAGGCTGCGGCGCACGGCAAGCGGCTCGCGAGTGCAGTCATGCCCGTCGACCGCGGCAGAACCGCTGTCCGCCCGGATCGCGGTATAGAGAATGCGCAAGGTCGTCGATTTGCCAGCCCCGTTCGGGCCGAGCAAGCCGGTAACCCGGCCGTCGCGGGCCTGGAAAGTGATATCGCCGAGGGCTTCAACCTTGCCGAAGCGCTTCGCAAGATGCTGCACCTCGATCACGGCGCAGGACCCGTGAAATCGAGCAGAAAGGGAGCCGCCTCGAGGCCGGCCACGCAGCGCGTGTCGAGGCCTGCGGTCGCACCGAGATTGATGAAGCGCGCGAGCAGCCCCGGCACGCACGGCGACGCGAGTTGCCCGTGACCGTAGCCGCCGATGACGAGGTGCCGTCCGTTCGCAAACTGCGCAAGCACCTGCTCGCCATAGCGCACTGGCGTAATGGGGTCGTTGCCCCCTGACAGGATCAGCACCGGCTTGTCGCTCTTGAGGGGGTGGTGCAGATCCGCATCGAGCACGCCGGCCGGCCAAACGCTGCACAGCGCGGACAACCCGTCGAACGAAGCCGTACCGAGATACGTGGCAGCCAGTGCTCTCTGATCGATCTGTAGCCGATTGATCAACGGCAAGTCTTCCGTGCACACGACGGCGTTGTGCATGCCGTATGCGAACTGGCTTTCGATGGTCTGTTCGATCAACAAGTACTGCGCTGCAAGGGGGGCGAGGTTGTTTTCGGACTGTGCGGAGTGCAGCAGCAGCGGCAGCAGCGCTGCGGTTCCATCCGAGTACGACAGCAATCGCACGACACCGCCCAGGTGTTCAGCGCCGAACTCGAGCGTCCGGGGCTTGCCGGTGGCCGGATCGGGAAACGTTAGGCGGGCAGGAGTTTCAAGTCGCTTCTGCAGCGCCTTGAATTCGGCCGTGATGTCGGGGAAGCGGTGTTGGCACGCCGAATCGTGCTCACAGCGCGCGAGAATTGCGTCCAGCGTCCGTTGCGCGTCGATCGCCATGTCCGGACCCAGCAGGACCTGCGGGGGAACGGCGCCGTCCAGCACCACGGTGCGTACTCGCTGCGGATAGCGCCGCAGGTAATGCTGGGCAACCCGGGTGCCGTACGACACGCCATACAGGTTGATCTGCTCTGCACCGAGCGCCCCTCGCACGGCTTCAAGGTCGCCCACGGCAACGGTGGTGGTGTAGTAGCGGGTGTCGTGGTCGAGATGGTGCAGACACTCGAGCGTCGCGGCCTTGAGCTGATCGGGCTCGACGGTCGGCGATTCCGGGTCTTTGGGATACTCGCAATTAAGAGGGGCTGACTTCCCGGTGCCGCGCTGATCCACCAGGACGATGTCCCGGTCCCGTCCGATCGCCGAGAACGCCGCAGCGTATCCCGCGTAGAAATCGGTGGCGGCCTGCCCCGGACCCCCGGCCAATACGAACAGCGGGTCGGGCTGGGCGCGACGGTTCAGGGCAGACACGACGGCCAGATGCAGCGTGATCTGCCGACCATCTGGAACGGCAGGGTTTTCGGGAACGGTGAGGTCACCACAGCGGGCGGCGATCGCGCCGATGCCGGATGGGCTTTCGAGCCGGCACTCATCCAGCGTGAGCGGCGGGACGGCGGCTTCCGCCCCGAAGGCCGAGCCGAGCAGACTGAAAACCATCGTCATCGCCAGCGCATGCGGCCCAAGTCGGGCTGTCAGGCGGCGAATTCCGGTGTCGGGAGCAGGAGGGAGGTGCACGGCATGGATGGTGGCCGCGGCACTCCGGCCTGTAAAGCAGACTGGGTCACGCCTTGCGGAACCTCTGCTTGACCTATACGCGCTCGCGACGGCGAGCCTCGCGTTTTGATGAGCTGTTCTGACGGGACGCTCTGGCCTTAGAATGCCGCCCCCTATGCGTTACCCCACCCCCTTCGACGTCATCGTGATCGGCGGCGGCCATGCCGGCACCGAAGCTGCGCTGGCGGCTGCCCGGATGGGCTCGCGCACGTTGCTCCTGACCCAGAGCGTCGAGACGCTCGGCCAGATGAGCTGCAACCCGGCGATCGGCGGCATCGGCAAGGGACACCTGGTCAAGGAGATCGATGCGTTGGGCGGGGCGATGGCGCGTGCCGCCGACCGGGCCGGCATCCAGTTCCGCACGTTGAACGCGAGCAAAGGCCCCGCTGTCCGCGCAACCCGCGTGCAGGCCGATCGTGTGCTGTACAAGCAGGCGATCCGCTCCATGCTCGAGCACCAGCCCAATCTCACGATCTTCCAGCAGGAAGCGGCGGACCTCGTGGTGACCGCAAACCAGGTTCGCGGCGTCATGACGATCATGGGGATCGAGTTCAACGCGCCCTGCGTGGTCCTGACGGTCGGCACGTTTCTCGGCGGCAAGATCCACATCGGCCTCACCCAAACTCAGGGTGGACGCGCGGGTGATCCGCCGTCGAACCGTCTGGCAGAGCGCTTGCGTGCATTGCCGTTCCGCGTCGGCCGCCTGAAGACGGGCACGCCGCCGCGAATCGACGGCCGCACGGTCGACTATTCCGGGCTCACGGTCCAGCCCGGCGACGAGCCTGCGCCCGTGTTCTCGTACCTTGGGCGGCGCAGCGAGCATCCCGAGCAGCTGCCGTGCCACATCACCGCGACCAATGAGCGGACGCACGAGATCATTCGGGCGGCCACTGATCGCTCGCCATTGTTCACGGGTGTCATCCAGGGCGTCGGCCCGCGGTACTGCCCGTCGGTCGAGGACAAGGTCGTGCGCTTTGCGGACAAGGGTTCGCACCAGATCTTCATCGAGCCGGAAGGTCTGACGACGCCTGAGATCTATCCCAACGGCATCTCCACCAGCCTGCCCTTCGATGTCCAGTACGAACTCGTGCGGTCGATCCGCGGCTTCGAGAATGCACACATCACGCGGCCGGGCTACGCGATCGAGTACGACTACTTTGATCCTCGGGACCTCAACTACAGCCTCGAGACGAAGTTCATTGCAGGCCTGTTTTTCGCGGGCCAGATCAACGGCACCACCGGCTACGAAGAGGCAGCCGCGCAAGGGCTGCTCGCCGGCCTCAATGCTTCACTCAAGGCCAGCGACAAGGTTGCCTGGTGCCCGAAGCGGTCCGAGGCGTATCTCGGCGTGCTGGTGGATGACCTGATCACGCGCGGCGTGACGGAGCCGTACCGCATGTTTACCAGTCGAGCGGAATACCGGCTCTCGCTGCGCGAGGACAACGCCGATCTCCGCCTGACTCCGCAAGGTCGCCAGCTCGGCCTGGTCGAGGATGAACGATGGCGCTTCTTCGAGACCAAGCGTTCCGCCGTCGAACGCGAAGTCACGCGGCTCGAAACGACCATCGTGCAGCCGCATCATGTGGACGAAGACCAGGCTATCGCGACGTTTGGCGCATTGCTGACAAAGGAGGCCAGGGCTTTCGACCTGCTCCGGCGCCCGGAAGTCAGCTACGCACGGCTCACCGGGATCGCCAGCGTCGGGATGCTCGCCGACGAATCACTGACGGATGACGAGCGCCTCCTCGAGCAGATCGCGCTGCAGGTTGATGTGCAGGCGAAGTACACCGGGTACCTCGACCGGCAGACCAAGGAAATCGAGCGGCAGAGTCGTAACGAGGACACGGAGCTCCCGGCCGCCCTCAACTACATTGAGGTGCGTGGCCTGTCGCACGAGGTTCGCCAGCGTCTCGCCGAAGCGCGGCCGCAGACACTGGGCCAGGCTGGACGCATCCCGGGCGTTACTCCTGCCGCCATGTCCTTGCTGCTCGTCCATCTGAAAAAGCACGGCGCATTCCTTGCCCGACGCGCCACGTCGACCGGCACGGAGCGCTGACGCCGTTCACTGCTGGCGGCGTGTCTACCTCGCAGCTCCCTTCTCTTGCCGGCCACGGGTGTTGTCGAGGGACTGTGAACAGTTCGGCAACACGTCACGCGCAGGTTTGCTAAATTGCGGTCACTCAAGGCCGACCATCCACAAGCCCTTCCGCGTATGACCTGGTTCCTCCTCTTCGCCGCCCTCGTATTCGGCATTTATTTCTGGCGCCAGTACCGCTCACGCCAGCGCGAACTCGAGAGTCCGACGGCAGACCATCGCCTCGGCCTCAAGCATATCGGTCAGGCTGTGGTGCTCGAACAGCCTCTGGAAAACGGCAAGGGCCGAATCCGCCTCGGCAATAGGGAATGGGCCGTTCGCGGGCCGACCCTGCCCGCGGGCGCAAAAGTCCGTGTGACAGGCGTGGATGGAACGGTGCTGCTCGTGGATCGGGCGCCGGCCTGAGCGGCGGAGCCGCTAGAGCGGCAGTCTACCCGGCGACAACGGCAGCCCTACCTTGATTCCTCAGTCGCACAGCTGCTCTTTCTTCGCGCGCTCGCCGAAGTCCGTCCAGTAGCGATCCGCCAGCTGTTTGCCCGCTGCAACCACATCCGGTCTCACGTTTTTCTCCAGCTGACCCAGCATCTGTGTGAAATTGACTGCTGCCCCGATGTAGCCCTCGCCGGCGCAGCCCCACTCGTTGAGGCGATCGCCGAAGTACTGCCAGGCGATCAGCTCTTCGGGTTTCAATCGCTGGCGCCAAGGCATGCGCATCATCGCGGGAAAAACGGCGGCCTCACCATCGCGAGCCGCGTCGATCCCGAAGACCGCAGCCGTCGGCGCATCCGCCGGATGGCCGTCGCAGCCGACGGCCACGCAGTTGGCGAAGTCGAGCTTGGCGAGCGGCAGCGTCTGCCCGGCCTGCTTCAGCAGGATGCGGATCGAGGCCACGTTCTCGGTGGAGAGTCCGCGCTGCACGCCCATCACCCGGCTCTGCGCCAGTGCGTGCTGCGCAGGCGCGTAGTTCTTCGCGGCCGCAGCGACGAGCATGGCTTCGCGTCGTGCAGCGTCGCCGGTGTAGCGCGCGAGTTCGGTGGCGCTGACGGCATCACCCTGCTCTGCCGATTGTTTCAGCGTCGCTTCGATGCGCCGCAGATCAAACCGCGAATTGCGGCAACTCGCCTGCGCCTTGCGGGTGTACTCGTTCTGCGCATCGAGGACGGCGATGATCCGCGTGGCCCGCGCTTCAGGCAGATCCGTTCGCAGCTTGTCCAGCTGTGCGGGACTCACGACCGTCGGTGATTGCACGATCCGGGCACACTCGTGCTGCAATCGGATCAACGCGATATTGAAAGGCGGGCTCCCTTGCGCCGCGCCAACGGAAAGGCTGCCCACGGCACCCGCAAAATCCCCTTGCGCCAACGCGGTGATGACCCTGGCATCGACACCGAGTCCCCTGAACAGCTGGCGATGTGCGACTTCTTCAGCGTGGGCGACGAAGTCAGGCGCGGGGAGCGCGTCTTGCGCGCGCGTTATCGTCGACGCGAGTGCTGCAACGACAAGCAGAGCTGCTGCTCCCGGACGCAACCCGGGGGTGCTCATGGAGCAACGAGATCGAACTCGACCTGTACAGACGCAGTGAAGGTGATTTCACCGCTTTGGTAGCTGCCCTCGGCGCCGGGCGCGGCTGCTGCCCTGGCGGTCATCCGGTAGGCCATCGGTTGGGGTGCCGAGACTGACTGTGCCGCAATCGTTCTGGCGGCACCGAGCTTCACTCCGGCTGCACGGGCGACCACTTCCGCATTCATCCTGGCGTCTTCAACGGCTTTCGCGAGTGCCTCGCGCTCGAGTTCCCGCTTGCGGCTGGCATCGAGTTGCGGCTCGCCGACCTGGTTGACGCCGACGTCGAAGGCTTTCTCCAGCAGCGGGCCCAGCTGGTCCAGGTTCCGGAGTTCGACCTGCACCTGGCGCGTCACCAGATAACCGAGCAGGGCGCGTTCCCGTGCCTGGCCGTCCCAGTTGTATTCCGGCTGGATAGCGATGCGGGTGGCGCGGACGTATTTCGGGTCGATCTTGAGGTCGAGCGTCAGCTTCAAGACGGCCTCAATGGTCCGGCTGACCTCGACGCGGGCGGCCTCCATTTTCGGGTTCCGTGCCTCAACGCCCAGGGTGACGAAGGCGCGGTCCGGTTCACCCCTGACTTCGCCCTGACCGGAAACGCTCAGGGTTCGGGGCTGAGCGGGCGATGTCGTTTGGGCATGGACGGGAAGGGAGGCCAGGGCGACTACCAGGGCCAGAGTGCTGACGGCACCGTGGCGCCAAGCCGAAAGTCCGGTCATCTCCGGGGGGAGGGGTCGCATCAGGCTCTCCTTATAATAGACAGGCGCCGGCAAATCCGCAGCGGTGGTTGCCCACGGAACGGGGCCACCGGAAACCGGTTTGAGGATGCCACGGATTTGCCTAATTTTCCCTGAACAGGGCTTTTCCGTTAACATTGCGCGCCCAGCCGGGGGCCAAGCAGCCGGCACGGATGGAAGATGCGATGGAGATTGGCATGAAGTTTCGTTCGATCCTGCTAGCGTTCAGCCTTGTCCTTGCCGGACTGTCGTCGGCCGCTCACGCCCAGGCTCCGGCCCTGCAGGGCGATGCCGGTAGTGGCAAGACGCTGGCCTACACCTGCCATGGCTGCCATGGCATCCCGGACTACAAGAATGCGTACCCCACCTACAGCGTGCCGAAGCTGGGCGGTCAGCACGCGAACTACATCGTTGCCGCGTTGAAGGGCTATAGCTCGCAACAGCGTTCGCATCCGACCATGTATTCGCACGCCGCGACGATGAGCGACCAGGATATGGCCGATATCGCCGCGTTCCTGCAAGCCGAAGAGGTCAAGGCCGGCAATCCCGCCAAGGGCACGCCTCCCGCAGTGACGGCTACCTGCGTTGCCTGCCACGGCAATGACGGCGTGGGCATCACCCCTGATTTCCCGACGCTGGCCGGCCAGCAGGCGGACTATATCGAGCATTCGCTGCATGCCTACAAGAGCGGTGCTCGCAAGAATCCGATCATGGCGGGCTTCGTCACCGCCCTGACCGATGACGACATCAAGGCGATCGCCGCCTACTTCTCAAGCCAGAAGGGCCTGTGCGCGACCGACGAAGTCCGCAAGCACGGCAAGTGCAAGTAGACCTAAGGGAACTTTGTAGCCGGCCGCGCCGGCGGTAGCAGACACAACAGGCCGGGCAATGCCCGGCCTTGTTTTTTCGAGACCTTGAGGATCGCGACGATGCAGGCAATCCGCGAAGCACAGACCGCGAAGCTGGTGGCAGGGGCTGCAGGACTCGGCGTTGTGCTGTCCGCGGGTCAGGCAGAGCACCTGCTGGTACTGCTCGATGAGCTGGACGACTGGAACCAGCGAATGAACCTGACTGCGATCCGCGACCGGGAGCAGCAGATCGCAAAACACCTGCTCGACAGCCTTTCGATCCATGCCTTCCTGCGCGGCAAGCACATCGCGGACATTGGCACCGGTGCGGGCTTTCCCGGCCTGCCGCTCGCGCTCGTCAATCCGGACCGGGACTTCACGCTGCTTGACTCGACCGCCAAGAAACTGCGGTTCGTCGAGCATGCGGCGGCCAAGATGGGCTTGACCAACGTCACCACCGAGCATGCCCGCGCGGAAGTCTTCAAGCCCAAGGAACGCTTCGACTGCGTGCTGGCACGAGCCGTCGGCCCCATCGAGACGTTCGTCCACTGGTGTGGTCCCCTCGTCGTCGGCGGCGGGCGGCTGCTGGCCATGAAAGGCCGCTTTCCGGAAGCGGAGATCGCGGCCATCCCCACCGGCTGGAAAGTGGCCGCCGTGCATCGGCTCAGCGTGCCCACGCTGGACGAGGAGCGTCATCTTGTGGAAATCTGCCGCTCCCACGACCGCGTCTAGCGTCAAGCAAGCAAGCCGATCAATCCCATGCACCGCGTCATCGCAGTCACCAATCAGAAAGGCGGCGTCGGCAAGACGACGACCACCGTCAATCTGGCGGCATCGCTTGCCGCGACCAAGCGCCGCGTGCTGCTCATCGACCTCGACCCGCAGGGGAATGCCACGATGGGCTGCGGCATCGACAAGCGCACCGTGCAGCGTACGTCCATGGAAGTGTTGCTTGGTGAATGCAGCGCAGCCGCGTCGCTCGTGCTCGTCGAACACGCTGCGTTCCAGCTGATGCCTGCGAATCAGGACCTTGTGGTCGCCGAAGTGCAGCTGGCCGGCCGGATCGGCAGCGAGCGCCGCCTGCGTGATGCCCTGGCACCGATCCGCAACGACTTCGATGTCATCCTCATCGACTGCCCGCCGTCGCTCAACATGCTCACGGTCAACGCGCTGGTGGCCGCCGACAGTGTCCTGATCCCCATGCAGTGCGAGTACTACGCGCTGGAGGGATTGTCCGCCCTGCTTGCCACTGTCGAACAGATGAGGGCAGGTCCCAATCCGTCGCTGGAAGTGGAAGGCCTGCTGCGCACGATGTTCGATCCGCGGAACAATCTCGCGAACGAGGTTTCCTCGCAGCTGATCCTGCATTTCGGCGACAAGGTATTCCGCACGATCATTCCGCGCAACGTGCGCCTTGCCGAGGCGCCCAGCTTCGGCAAGCCGGTGCTGTACCACGACAGGGACTCCCGGGGCGCACTCGCCTATCTCGCCCTCGCCGGCGAAATGATCCGCCGCGCCGATGAAGTGCCGGAAAACGCTGCTCCCGCCGCGCCCTGAATTGGCTTACCCGCTTACCCGCTTACCCGCTAGTATCGCGACATGGTAATCAAGAAACCCAGCCTGGGTCGGGGCCTCGGCGCGCTGCTGGGTCAACCGGTCACGGCATCGCGCGCCGACGAGACGCCTTCCGCGCAGCGGTCCGATGAGCAGCTGCTCAAGGTCCCGGTCGATCTTCTGCAGCGGGGCAAGTACCAGCCGCGACTCGACATGCGTCCCGAGAGCCTGCAGGAGCTTGCGGATTCCATCCGTTCCCAGGGCGTGATCCAGCCGGTAGTGGTTCGTCCCGTGGCCGGCGCCGCGCCTGGTCAGCCGCAACGCTACGAGATCATTGCCGGTGAGCGCCGCTGGCGCGCTGCGCAACTCGCAGGCCTGCATGACATTCCCGCGGTCGTTCGGCTGGTTGGCGATGAAGCGGCGGTGGCGATGGCGCTCATCGAAAACATTCAGCGGGAGAACCTCAACCCTCTGGAAGAGGCCCGATCGCTCGAGCGACTCATCAGCGAGTTCAAGATGACGCACCAGGCGGCGGCTGATGCCGTCGGGCGCTCCAGAGCCGCAGTCTCGAACCTGCTCCGGCTGCTGGAGCTGGCAGACGAAGTGAAGACGCTGGTCGAGGAGCGGCAGATCGAGATGGGACATGCTCGGGCCCTGCTCGGTCTCGAGAACCGCAGGAAGCAGGCGGAAGTCGCCGCGCTCGTGGCAAAAAAGGGATTGTCAGTTCGGGACACCGAGGCACTGGTCCGGCGCATGGTCGCCCCTGGCGCTGCGTCGGCCGCTGCCGACACGCCCAAGGCGGACGCAAACATTCGCAAACTTGAGAACGATCTCACCGACAAGCTCGGGGCTCGAGTGCAGATTCATCAAGGTGCAAAGGGGAAGGGCAAGCTCGTCATCCAGTACACCAGCCTTGACGAGCTGGATGGCATCCTGGAGCGCATCCGCTGACAGGTCCGCCCCGCCGCCGCCCGAATTCAATCACGCAAGGCCAGTACGGCAGCCGACCAATGCAAGGACCGCAGAGCACCCCCCTCACGGAAGAGCTGGCCGCATGGCACACCTGCCTGCATCCTCGCTGACGCTCGCCGCTCTGCTGGCATCGCAATGGCTGTCGGCCGCCGCTGTCGCCGACATCGTCGTCGACGGTCGTCTGGATGAATCCGAATGGCAGGGGGCCATGGCGTGTACCGACTGGGTCCGCACGCAGCCCTTCGCGCTCGACACTCCCCGGAATCGCAATGAGGCGCGCATGGTCTCGACGCCCGAGGGACTGGCCGTTGCCTTTGTCCTCGAGCAACCCGCCGGCGAGCACCGTACCAAGCCGCGCACCCCGCGCGACGCCGGAGATTTTCACGGTGACTCCGTCAGCTTCATGGTCGACTTCGATGCGGACGGCCGTGTCGGCTTCGAGTTTTCGGTGGCCCTTGGCGAGGGGATCCGCGACGGCCTGATCACCAACCAGAATGAGCGTTCCGCCGACTGGGACGGCGTCTGGCAGCATGCGGTGCGCGAGACCGACAACGAGTGGTTTGTCGAGCTGCTGATTCCCTGGTCCACCGCCAGCATGCGCGACGGCAACAAGGACCAGCGGACCATCGCGGCCTTCTTCGAGCGCACGCTGTATGACCGCAACGAACGCTACGCCTGCCCCGGTGCCAGCATCGAGCGACCCGTGTTCCTGTCCGATTTCAGGCACTACACGATCGAGCAGCATCGCGCGAAGCAGCTCGACATCGTGCCCTACGGTACGTGGGTGTCCGACCAGTTGAACGACACCTCGCATTTCAAGATCGGGGCGGACCTGTTCTGGAAGCCTTCCAGTGACTTCCAGCTCGTGGCCGCGGTGAACCCGGACTTCGGGCAGGTCGAGAGCGACGAGCTCGTCATCAACTTTTCTGCGATCGAAACCTTCTTCACGGACAAGCGGCCCTTCTTCACTGAAAACCAGGGCGCATTCGACCTGCGCACGCCAGATGACGGACAGCTCATCTACACGCGCCGCGTCGGGGCGGCCTCCGACGATGGCCTGCGCTCGACGTCCGACATCGATGCGGCCTTGAAGATCAATGGCAGTGCCGGCAAGGTCGTCTATGGCGCCTTCACGGCCGTCGAGGACCGCTACGGAGATGATCTGGGACGACTGTTCGCCGCGACGCGGCTTTCCCTGCCGCTCGACGGCTTCCGTCTCGGCCATCTCGCGACGTTTGCCGACCGCCCGGCTCTTGACCGCACTGCGCTCGTCAATGCCATCGACTACGAAGTGCATCCGCAGGGACGCTGGCGCTGGTCCGGCCAGGTCATTCGATCAGACATCAATGCAGAGGGGATAGAGGCCACCGGTTACCAAGCGTGGCTGCAGACGGACTTCAGCCAGACGCTCTCATTGACGCACTCGCTGCAGCTGCAGCACATCGACGACCGCTTCGACATGAACGACCTCGGCTACCTCGCGCGGAACAATCTGCGGCGCGCAAGCTGGGACTCCCGCTGGACGCGCGCGGGTTTCGTGCCCGGGAGCTGGCTCTCCGGTGAGAACTTCGACCTCAAGCTCACTTATCGCGAGAACAGCGACGGTTTGCGCCTGCCCAACTACGCCACGCTCGTGCGCTATACCCAATACGAGAGTGGTTGGCAGGGACACGAGGAAATCAGTTACGAATCCACGGGGCTTGACGACTTGCTGTCGAGAGGCAACGGACTGGTGCAGGTTCCCCGCCGCGCGTTCGTGTATGGCCGCTACACCACGCCGAGGTACGGCGCGTGGCAGCAGGCTTTCGCCGGCTACGCCTTCCGCGGTGGCGCGGACGGCAACGGCTACGAACTCGAGTTCACCAATTCCTGGTACCCGCGCGACGGGTTGACCTTGAACCTCACACTCTATCCGCGTCGCTCCAGCGAGTGGCTGCTGTGGCAGGACGGGAACCTGTTCGGTCACTACACGGCGCGGCGCCTCGACGCCTACGGACGGATCGACTGGTTGCCGGCACCTGGCCACGAACTGCGGGTAAAGCTGCAGTGGATCGGCATCAACGCCAGCCCGACCGAAGCGTTCCGGACCGCAGGGAAGGGCGATTTGACCCCTACCTCCGACCCCCTCTTGCCCTTCACGGTGAACAACGTGGGTGTCCAGGTCCGGTATCGCTACCAGCTCGGTCCGTTGTCCGACATCTACGTGGTTTACAGCCGGGGCGGCTTCCAGTTCCGGGACGATGACGACCGGCAGCTGGGGGCTCTGTTCAGTGACGCCGACCAGGTCCGCGAAGCCGACCAGATTCTCGTTAAAGTGCGCTATCGGCTGTGAATCTCGATATCCGGGCACCCGTTGACAAGGTTCGAATCTAATCCTTAGCAAGCAAGGGCTTGGATCGCTTCAGACGACATCGGTCGCGCCTTGCCCGGCCGCGGTTCCCAGGGCGGCATTCCGAAGCGACATCCGCACCTTTTCTGTCACTTTCATTTCTTGAAGCACTGTAAAACGCTGCGTATAATGCGCGGCCTTTCCCGAGCCGGCCCGCTGGCGGACACGGGGTTTGAAGGACTTTGAACGCCACCCGTCGCTGCCGAACTGGCCTGCACGGTGGCGTTTTTGTTGCCCGCCAACCAGGTGCGAAACAGGCTCGTGAGCGCCAGCCCTTTTACGGTTGCCAGGCAGCAAGCTGTGCGCGCCTTCCTTTGGCAGGCGGCCATGACCGGCGGCCTCGGGCTGGTTACGGCGATTGCATCGAGCGGCCGCGCGGGAGCCGCCGTGCTGGTCGGCGGGGGCATTTCGATGCTGGGATCGGCCTACCTCGGGATCGCGCTGTTCAAAGTGCGGCCGGGTATCGAGC
Source organism: uncultured Pseudomonadota bacterium (assembly GCA_903884105.1). Taxonomy (GTDB): domain Bacteria; phylum Pseudomonadota; class Gammaproteobacteria; order Steroidobacterales; family Steroidobacteraceae; genus CAIUGU01. The sequence continues at coordinate 29,886 of CAISDJ010000089.1, forward strand.
CCGGCAAGATGATTTGGGATGTGTTCCTGAGCTGGGCGATCAAGCTGGGGCTGGTCATGAGCCTGCTGCTGATAGCGTTCACGTCGCGGCAGTTGCCGCCCGCGTTCCTGATGGCGGGTTTGTGTGGCGCGCTCGTGGCGAGCTGGTTGGCGATGAGTACGGCCGGCCCTGATCGGACTGAATCGGGTCGACGTGATACGTGACGTGGATAAGTGAATGGTGGGAGTGAGCGGGATGGCAAGTGCAGGTGGTGCTGAAAAAGAGAGCATGTCCGACTATGTCTCTCACCATCTGACCCATCTCAAGAGCCACGAGCAGCACTCACTCCTTGATTTCTCGGTGGTCCACTGGGACACCGTCTTCTTCTCGCTCTTCTGCGCTGCCCTCGTCCTGATTTTCCTGCGCCTCGCCGCTCGCCGCGCCACCGCTGGAGTGCCGGGAAAGCTGCAGTTGACGGTCGAACTGCTGATCGAGTGGGTCAACGAGCAGGCCGGCAGCCTTGTCCACGGTAAGCTCGATTACATCGCGCCGCTCGCGCTCACCGTCTTCCTGTGGGTTGCGACGATGAACGCGGTCGATCTGTTGCCAGTCGACTGGCTGCCGTCGCTGGCCAGGCTCTTCGGAATCCATTATCTCCGCCCGCTGCCGACCGCCGACATCAATGGCACCCTCGGCATGTCCGTCGCGGTGCTCGTCCTGGTCCTCTACTACAACGTCAAGATCAAGGGCGTGGGTGGCTTCGTGCACCAGCTGCTGTGCGCGCCATTCGGCATGGCCAGGATCACGCTGAACCCGCTGTCGTGGCTCGCGGTGCTCGCACTCGCCTTCGTCAACGTCTTCATGAACCTCGTCGAGTACGTTTCAAACACGCTCTCGCAGGGAATGCGGTTATACGGCAACATGTACGCCGGCGAGCTGATCTTCTTCCTGATCGCAGGCCTCGGCGGCACCGCCACTGTGTTCGGCATCGGCATGCACTTGTTCACCGGCACCCTCTGGGCCGTGTTCCATATCCTGATCGTGTTGCTCCAGGCGTTCATCTTCATGATGCTGACGCTCGTTTATATCGGTCAGGCACACGCCAAGCACTGACCTGGCCTCTTTGATTTTCTTGGTTCTTAATCGCGGAGAAGACTCATGACGGACGTTTCCTTTGTCGCGCTTGCCTGCGGCTTGATCATTGGCTTGGGTGCGCTCGGTGCCTGTATCGGCATCGGCATCATGTCCGGCAAGTACATCGAAGCCTCGGCCCGCCAGCCTGAGCTGATGAACGTGCTGCAGACCAAGGTATTCCTGTTGCTCGGCCTCATCGATGCGGCGTTCATCATCGGCACCGGCATCGCGCTGTGGTTCGCAACCGCCAACCCGTTTGCGGGCTAACGGCAACTTACGGGCGTCGTGAGCTGCGCTGACGCGCACCTAGCGGCCGGCCTCGCACGGCAAGAGCGGATGTTCCCATGAACCTGAATGCAACGTTGATCGTCCAGACCCTGGTCTTCCTGATCCTGGGATGGATCACGATGAAGTTCATCTGGCCGCCGCTGACTGCGGCGCTCAACGAACGGCAGAAGAAGATCGCCGATGGCCTTGCCGCTGCCGACAAGGGCGAGAAGAGCCTCGTAGAGGCGCAGGCGAACGTCGCCGAGCTCGTGAAGGATGCCCGCGTCCAGGCGACGAAGATCGTCGACCAGGCGAGCCGTCGCGCGAACGAAGTCATCGACGAAGCCAAGCTCAGCGCGTCCGCAGAAGGCCAACGCCTCGTGGCGGCTGCCCGCGCGGAAGTGCAGCTCGACCAGAGCCGTGCTCGCGAACAGCTGCGCAAGGAAGTGGCTGCACTCGCCGTCGCAGGCGCGTCGAAGTTGCTCGGTCGCGAGATCGACGCACGCGCCCACGCGGACCTGCTCGAGAAGCTGGCCGTCGAACTAGAAAACGGCTAACCGGCAGTAACAGGTACAACAGAGCTTCACTATGGCCGAAAAAGCCACCATCGCCCGGCCCTACGCGAAAGCGGCGTTTGCGCACGCGCGTGAGCAGGGCAGCCTGTCACGCTGGTCCGAGGTCCTGGCGACTTCGGGAGCAGTCGTTTCCGACCCCCGCGTAGCGAGCCTGCTCGGCAACCCCAGGGTCACGCCGGAAGAACTGGTAACCCTGCTGGTCGACATCGGTGGCGTTGGCAGCGACGTCACCTTGCGCAACTACATCACGACCCTTGCGTCCAATCGCCGACTAGCGCTGTTGCCGGAGATCGCGTTGATGTTCGAGGTGATGCGCGCCGACATCGAGAACGTGGCCGATGTGCAGGTTGTGTCGGCCGTCGAAATTAGCGATGCGCAGCAGCAACGTCTGGCTGGCGCGCTCAAGAAGCGGTTGCGTCGCGACGTGCGGCTGCACTGCTCCGTGGATGCTTCGCTGCTCGGCGGCGCCATCATCCGCTCACGGGACCTGGTGATCGACGGCTCGCTGAACGCACGCCTCAAGCGGCTGACGACTGAATTGACGACTTAGGACTTACGGCGCAGAAGGGCTCCCACCGGGAGAGTCGGCGCAGAGATACGAGGAACCAAAAGGCTATGTCCATCAAGGCATCCGAAATCAGCGACCTGATCAAGGCGCGCATCGAGAAATTCGCAGGCAGCACTGAAGAGCGCAACGTCGGCACGGTTGTGACCGTCACGGACGGTATCGTGCGCATCCACGGTCTCGCGGACGTGAAGTACGGCGAAATGCTGGAGTTCCCCGGCGGCAGCTTCGGCCTCGCGCTGAACCTCGAGCAGGATTCGGTCGGCTCCGTGGTGCTCGGTGAGTACAAGCACATCACTGAAGGCGACACGGTCAAGACCACGGGCCGCATCCTCGAAGTCCCCGTCGGCGAAGCGCTGCTCGGCCGCGTCGTGGACGCGCTGGGCCTGCCCATCGACGGCAAGGGCCCGATCGAGACGCCGCACAAGGCGCCGATCGAGCGCGTTGCGCCGGGCGTGATCGCGCGTAAAGGCGTCAGCCAGCCCGTGCAGACTGGCTACAAGGCCGTCGACTCGATGGTTCCCGTCGGCCGCGGCCAGCGCGAGCTGATCATCGGCGATCGCCAGACCGGCAAGACCGCGCTCGCGATCGATACGATCATCAACCAGAAGTCGAGCGGCATCAAGTGCATCTACGTCGCCATCGGCCAGAAGCAGTCGTCGATCGCGAACGTCGTGCGCAAGCTCGAAGAGCATGATGCGCTCAAGAACACGATCATCGTGGCGGCATCGGCCTCGACGCCCGCCGCCCTGCAGTACCTCGCGCCGTATACCGGCTGTACGATGGGCGAGTACTTCATGGATCAGGGCGAAGACGCCCTCGTGATCTATGACGACTTGACCAAGCAGGCCTGGGCTTACCGCCAGATTTCGCTGCTTCTGCGCCGTCCTCCGGGCCGCGAGGCGTATCCCGGCGACGTGTTCTACCTCCACTCGCGCCTGCTCGAGCGTTCGGCTCGCGTGAACGAGGCATACGTCGAGCAGAAGACCGGCGGCCGCGTGAAGGGCAAGACCGGGTCGCTGACCGGGTTGCCGATCATTGAAACCCAGGCGGGCGATGTGACGGCCTTCGTGCCCACGAACGTCATCTCGATCACCGACGGCCAGATCTTCCTCGAAGGCGACCTGTTCAATGCCGGTATCCGTCCAGCGATGAACGCCGGCATCTCGGTGTCGCGCGTTGGCGGCGCCGCCCAGACGGGCATCATCAAGAAGCTGGGCGGTGGTATCCGCCTTGCACTCGCACAGTACCGCGAGCTCGCGGCCTTCTCGCAGTTCGCCTCCGACCTCGACGAAGCCACCCGCCGCCAGCTCGAGCGCGGCCAGCGGACGATGGAGCTGATGAAGCAGAAGCAGTTCGCGCCCATGTCCGTCGAGGAGATGGCGCTGTCCATCTATGCCGTCAACAGCGGTTTCATGGACAAGGTCGAGATCAAGAAAATCAGCGATTTCGAAGCAGCGCTGCAGTCGTTTGCCAAGACGAACTACAAGAGCCTGATGGATGGCATTGCGGCCAAGCCGGAGCTCAGCAAGGACGTCGAGGCTTCGCTCAAGAAGCTGTGCGAAGAATTCGTCGCGACCGGAACGTACTGATGAGTGGGCAGTGGCTGGTAGCCGGTGGCCGGTGCAGGAGCGCAGAGCGCGCTCTCGCCGCTAGCCGCCTTGTGCCGACCACTGATCACCGTTCACTGACCACAGAGCGAAGCGACCAATGCCCGGCGTAAAAGAAATCCGCGTCAAGATTGCGAGCTTCAAGGGCACGCAAAAGATCACCAAGGCCATGGAAATGGTCGCGGCGAGCAAGATGCGCAAGGCCCAGGAGCGCATGCGCGCGACGCGTCCGTATGCGGAGAAGATCCGCCGCGTGCTCGGACACCTGAGCCACGCCAATCCTGACTACAAGCATCCGTTCATGGTCGAGCGGGAAGCGAAGTCGGTCGGCTTCATCATCATCACGACAGACCGCGGTCTGTGCGGCGGCCTGAACGTCAACCTGTTCAAAGCGGCGATCGCGTCCATCCGTGAATGGCAGAAGCAGGGTGCCTCGGTGTCGCTGTGCCTGATCGGCTCGAAGGGCGTGCAGTTCTTCAAGCGCCTGTCGGACGCGAAGACGCTGGCTACCATCACGCACCTCGGTGATCGCCCGCGCGCGGCCGACCTCATCGGCACCGTCAAGGTGATGCTGGACCTGTACAAGGAAGGCAAGGTCGACCGGGTGTTCGTAGTGAACAACGAATTCGTGAACACGATGTCGCAGAAGCCCGAAGTGCGGCAGCTGCTGCCGGTGATCACGTCCGCGGAGGACGAGGGCAAGCTGCAGAAGATGTGGGATTACATCTATGAGCCATCGGCATCCGATCTGCTGGACGGCATACTGATGCGCTACATCGAGTCCCAGGTTTACCAGGGAGCGGTCGAGAACGTCGCCTGCGAAATGGCGGCGCGCATGGTCGCCATGAAGAGTGCGACCGACAACGCCGGCAAGCTCATCGAAGAGCTGCAACTGATTTACAACAAGGCCCGCCAGGCTGCGATCACGAAGGAACTGTCGGAGATCGTCGGCGGCGCGGCTGCGGTTTGAAGAATTCGGATAGAGGAACGAGCAAATGTCTAGCGGCAAGATCGTACAAATCATCGGCGCGGTCATCGACGTGGAATTCCCGCGTGACCAGATCCCCAAGATTTATGAGGCGCTGAAGCTCGAGGAGGGTGGCCTCACGCTCGAAGTGCAGCAGCAGCTCGGCGACGGCATCGTCCGTACGATCGCCATGGGCGTGTCCGAAGGCTTGCAGCGCGGCCTGGCCGTGAAGGCCACCGGCGCCCCCATCTCCGTTCCTGTCGGCAAGGGCACGCTCGGCCGCATCATGGACGTGCTCGGCGCGCCGCAGGACGAACGCGGCCCCGTTCAGGCAACCGAGTATTGGCCCATTCACCGTCCGGCTCCGTCGTATGACGAACAGGCAGGTGGCCAGGACCTCCTCGAAACAGGCATCAAGGTCATCGACCTGCTCGTGCCGTTCGCCAAGGGCGGCAAGATTGGCCTGTTCGGCGGTGCCGGCGTGGGCAAGACCGTCACCATGCTCGAGCTGATCAACAACATCGCGAAGGCGCACTCCGGCCTGTCCGTATTCGCGGGCGTCGGCGAGCGTACCCGTGAAGGCAACGATTTCTACCACGAGATGGCGGACGCCGGCGTCATCAACCTCGAGAACCTGCCCGAGTCGAAGGTGGCGATGGTGTATGGCCAGATGAACGAGCCGCCGGGCTGCCGCCTGCGTGTCGCGCTGTCGGGCCTCACGATGGCCGAGTACTTCCGCGACGAGAAGACCGAGTCGGGCAAGGGCCGCGACGTGCTGCTGTTCATCGACAACATCTACCGTTACACGCTGGCCGGCACGGAAGTGTCCGCGCTGCTCGGGCGCATGCCGTCTGCCGTGGGCTATCAGCCGACGCTGGCGGAAGAAATGGGCGTGTTGCAAGAGCGCATCACCTCGACGAAGACGGGCTCGATCACGTCGATCCAGGCCGTGTATGTCCCTGCGGACGACCTCACTGACCCTTCACCCGCCACTACCTTCGCCCACCTGGACGCCACCGTCGTGCTCGATCGCCAGATCGCGGCCCTCGGTATCTTCCCGGCCGTGAACCCACTCGACTCGACCAGCCGTCAGCTCGACCCACTGGTCATCGGCGAAGAGCACTACAACGTGGCCCGCGGCGTACAGGCCGTGTTGCAGCGATACAAGGAACTGCAGGACATTATCGCGATTCTCGGCATGGACGAACTGTCGGAAGACGACAAGCGCACAGTGTCCCGCGCGCGCAAGATCCAGCGCTTCCTGTCGCAGCCGTTCCATGTCGCCGAAGTGTTCACCGGCAACCCCGGCAAGCTCGTCCCGCTCAAGGAGACGATCAAGTCCTTCAAGGGCATTCTCGCCGGCGACTACGACCACCTGCCCGAGCAGGCGTTCTACATGGTCGGCACGATTGAAGAAGCGGCCGAGAAGGCCAAGAAATTACAGTGACCCGTGGACAGTGGCCGGTGATCAGTGCAGGACACAGCCCGCCGATCACTGGACACTGACCACTGCACGGAGTGCTTATGGCTACCATTCACGTCGATATCGTCAGTGCCGAGGGAGAGATTTTCTCCGGCGAAGCTGCCATGGTGTTTGCGCCGGCGGCGATGGGCGAAATCGGTATCGCGCCCCGCCATGCCCCGCTCCTCACCACGCTGAAGCCGGGTGAAGTGCGCGTGCAGACGCCGGGCGGCGAAGAGCAGTTCTTCTACGTGTCGGGCGGTGCACTCGAGATCCAGCCGCACCTGGTCACAGTGCTTGCAGATACGGCCCTGCGTGCGAAGGACATCGACGAAGCTGCCGCCATGCAGGCCAAGCAGCGCGCCGAAGAGGCGCTCAAGGACCGGGGCGACCAGATCGAGATGGCCGAGGCCCAGATCGAGCTGGCCCGCGCGGTTGCACAGCTGAAGGCCCTCGAGAAGCTAAGAAAGATCCGATAGCAGGACGGGTGGCTAAGGATTGCGTGCGGCAACGCGCGTAGCCCAAGCTGCAGCGAATATGAGCGCGCCCCATGGGGCGCGTTTCTTTTTGTGGCCCCGTTTCTGGAGCCGGGTCACAGAACGGGGATTGTCCCGCAGCATCAGACCTCCTAAAGTTGCGCGCAAGTCGCTCCAGAACACATGCTCGCCAGTCTCCACATGACAACACCCAGCCCCGTCCGGCCCCCGCTGTCCATCGTCATCCTGGCCGCAGGTCAAGGCAAGCGCATGAAGTCGGACCTGCCGAAGGTGCTGCAACCGCTCGCCGGCAAGCCGCTTCTTGCGCACGTACTCGACACGGCCAAGCAGCTTTCCGCCGCCGGCATTCATGTGGTTTACGGACATGGCGGCGATCGGGTCCGCGAGGTACTCGCGCACGAGCCCGTGCAGTGGGCGCTGCAGGCAGAGCAGCTCGGTACCGGCCATGCCGTCGCACAGGCATTGCCGGCCATTCCCGATGACCATCTCGTCCTTATCCTGTTCGGCGATGTGCCCCTGATCAAGTCGGAGACACTAGAGCAATTGCTGGCAAGCGTTGATGATCAGTCCATCGGCATGCTGAGCGTGATCCTGCGAGATCCCACGGGGTATGGCCGCGTCATTCGCGATCATGCCGGGCACGTCGTGCGTATCGTCGAGCACAAGGATGCCAATACCAAGGAACGCACCGTTCCCGAAGGCAATACCGGGGTCATGGCCGTGCGGGCGCAATCGCTGCGCAAGTGGCTCGGGGCGCTCAAGAACGACAATACGCAGCGCGAGTACTACCTCACCGACATCGTCTCGATGGCAGTTCGCGAAGGCCTGCGAGTCAAGGCGGTCCCAGCACCTACTGAAATTGAGGTACTCGGAGCCAACGATCGCACACAACTGGCCCAGCTGGAGACTGCATTGCGATCCGAACGCGCAACCCATTTGTTGGTCGCCGGAGCCATTCTCGCCGACCCGTTGCGCGTCGATGTCCGCGGCGACGTAACAATTGGCCGGGACGTGTTCATTGACGTAAACGTCGTGCTGGTCGGCAATGTCAGGCTGGGCGACCGCGCGCATATCGGACCGAACTGCTACCTAGAAGACTGCGAAATAGGCTCTGACACCAGACTGTTTCCGAACTGTGTAGTCACGAAAACCACGATTGGCGCAGCCTGTTCCATTGGCCCGTTTGCGCGTTTCCGTCCAGGCGCCAGACTGGAAGAGGGCGTTCACATAGGTAACTTCGTCGAGGTCAAGAATAGCCATGTGGGCAAGGGCAGCAAGGCAAACCATCTTTCGTACCTCGGTGATGCCACCATAGGGGAGAAAGTAAACGTCGGGGCCGGGACTATTACCTGCAACTACGATGGCGCAAACAAATATCGTACCGAGATTGGCGACGGCAGCTTTATCGGTTCAGGCACCATGCTCGTGGCGCCCATCACGGTGGGCGCCAATGCCACCATCGGTGCCGGTTCAACGTTGACCAAGAACGCTCCGGAGGGAAAGCTGACCCTGGAGCGAGCCAAGCAGATGACCATCGAAGGGTGGAAGCGGCCTAAGAAAAAGACTTAGGTCACGGGCTGCAGGCTCCAGCGAGAAAGAACTCCAAAGTCCCTGACGCTCGGAGCATCCGCCGCCTCTCCTGACTGTAGCCTTATAGCCTCGCTCTCGCCCGCGCCAACCTGTGACGTCCGCGACATAATTCCGGCGCCCCCTTCCGGTAGAATGCCGCAACCTGTCAAAAAGAAAGGCTGAATCTGCATGTGCGGAATCGTTGGCGCTGTCTCGACACGCAATATCGTCCCCATCCTGATCGACGGGCTGCGCCGCCTTGAGTATCGAGGCTACGATTCCGCCGGCGTCGCCGTCCTGAACGGCACCCAGCACCTGAAACGGCTGCGCACCGTCGGCAAGGTGCGCATGTTGCAGGAAGCCCTGGACGACGATCCCACCTCAGGCCACCTTGGTATTGCCCACACGCGCTGGGCCACCCATGGGGTGCCTTCAGAACGCAATGCGCATCCGCATATCTCCGACGACGGCATTGCGATCGTCCACAACGGCATCATCGAGAATCACGAAGAGCTGCGTGAAGAGCTGCAGAAGGCGGGTTACGTCTTCACGTCGGAAACGGACACCGAGGTGATTGCGCATCGCATCCACTATCACCAGAAAAAGTTGGGCGATGTGTTCAAGGCCGTGCGCGCCACGGTGGCCGAGCTTGAAGGCGCGTATGCACTCGCCGTGATCAATGAGGCCAATCCGGATTGCATCGTCCTCGCCCGCATGGGCTGCCCGGTCGTCATCGGCATCGGTGAAAACGAGAATTTCGTCGCCTCCGACGTCGCGGCCCTGCTCCCCGTCACGCGCCGCTTCATGTTCCTGGAGGAAGGCGATGTAGCCGAGATCCGCCACGACAGCATTCGCATTCTCGACGTCGAGGGCAACAAGGCCCATCGCGAAGCCCGCGACAGCGCCTTGAGCGCAGCCGCTGCCGAAAAGGGCGAGTTCGCCCACTACATGCTGAAGGAAATCTACGAGCAGCCGCAGGCCATCGCCCAGACGCTGGAAGAGCGCGTCGCCGGCGGCAAGCTGCTGGAGGCCGCTTTCGGGCCGGCTGCCACCGCTGTTTTCAAACGTGCCGATGCCGTGCAGATCGTTGCCTGCGGTACGAGCTACCACGCCGGTGCGGTTGCCAAGTACTACGTCGAACAGATCTGCCGCTTGCCCTGCTGGGTCGAAATCGCGAGCGAATACCGCTATCGGAATCCCGTCGTGCCTCAGAACACCTTGTTCGTCACGATCTCGCAGTCGGGTGAAACAGCCGATACGCTGGCAGCACTGCGCATGGCCAAGCAGTCGGGCTATCTGTCGACGCTTGCCATCTGCAACGTGCCTGAAAGTTCGCTCGTGCGCGAATCCGATCTCGTGCTGCTCACGCGCGCAGGCCCCGAGATTGGTGTCGCGTCAACCAAGGCGTTCACGACGCAGCTGTCTGCGCTTGGCCTGCTGATCGTCGCACTGGCCAAGTTCCATGGCTCCGATGCCGAGCGAGAACGCGGCCTCGTGCAGCGGTTGATCGAGATCCCGTCGCTCATCGAAAAGACATTGCATCTGGAGCCGCGGATCAAGGAGCTCGCCAAGCGGTTCGCCGACAAGCATCACGCGCTTTTCCTCGGCCGTGGCCAGATGTATCCGATTGCGCTTGAAGGCGCGCTCAAGCTCAAGGAGATTTCCTACATCCACGCCGAAGCGTATCCGGCCGGGGAGCTCAAGCACGGTCCGCTCGCGCTGGTCGATGCCGATATGCCTGTCATCGTGGTTGCCCCGAACAACGATCTGCTCGAAAAGCTCAAGTCGAACCTGCAGGAAGTGCGTGCGCGTGGCGGGGAGCTGATCGTGTTTGCCGATCCGGATGCGGGGATCAGTGAGTCGGAAGGTGTCACGGTCATTACCATGCCGAAGCACGTCAGTCACTTCCAGGCTCCCGCGGTCTACACGATACCGTTGCAGCTACTCGCCTATCACTGCGCACTCCTGAAAGGGACCGACGTCGACCAGCCGCGTAACCTTGCGAAGTCGGTCACCGTCGAGTGACTTCGTCAGCGGGTTGTGACTGGCGGTTCAAGGATAGCAAGGCCTTGCTGCCAGACACGAACCACAACCCGCGAACCACTTCCCCCTTCATTTCCGGTTTGGCCACAGCCTCCGAAACGGCTACCATGGCTGCCTCTTTCAATGTTTCCTGAGGTTCCGGTCATGGTCGTCGCACACAACAAAGTCGTTCAGATCCACTACACGCTGACCAACGATTCCGGCGAAGTCCTCGACAGTTCCTCGGGTGGCGAGCCGCTTGCTTACATTCACGGCAACGGCAATCTGATTCCCGGCCTCGAAAAGGCGCTCGAAGGGAAGGGTGCGGGCGAGAAGCTCAATGTGAAGGTGTCCCCTGAAGAAGGCTACGGCGCAAAAGACCCCTCGCTGGTCCAGGACGTGCCGCGCCGGGCGTTCAAGGGCATCGACAACATCTCCGTCGGCCTGCAGTTCCAGGCCGACTCCAACCAGGGCCCGCGCATGGTGACGGTTACCCGCATTGTTGGCGACATGGTGACCGTGGATGGCAATCACCCACTCGCCGGCGAGTCCCTCAACTTTGACGTCGAGATCACCGAAGTGCGTGACCCGAGCGAAGAAGAGCTGTCTCATGGCCACGTCCATGGTCCGGGTGGACATCACCACGACTGAACTCAGGCTCGCCTGTGGGGCGTCCGACGCTGAATAGCGCACCTCGATAAGGCAGAGTGAGAAACCGTGAACGCCGCAGGCAGCAGTGCTTGCGGCGTTTTTGTTTGCGGAGACAAAGGCAGGCACTGCCGTTGGTTTTGCGCTACCCGAAGCGGGTGACGCGAGGAAAGGGCGGCAGTCCGCTGTTGCGGGCCTGTATTAAGATTCTCGCGCCAAGCACTGCGGCGCGAGCAGCCAGGCACAGGGAGGGGATTCCGGAATTTGTTTCCATCCCCTCCCGAGCCTGGCATCAATCCTGCTTATGGAGGTGAAGGTCGTCTACCTTCGGACGGCGCTTGAGTCTTTGCAGGAGGAATCATGGAAGCCGCTGCCACCACTTCAGTCCCGACCTTATCCCCCAAGCGAGTGCCGACCAAAGCCAAGGTTCCCTCCGCTGCGGTCGCCAAGAAGCCTGCCGTCCGCAAGTCGAGAACAGTCGTCAAAGACCCTCCGGAGATCGTCGACCTCACGTCGATGATTGCCGAAGCGGCCTACCTGATTGCCGCGAACCGCGGGTTCGCTCCGGGTCACGACATCGAGGACTGGCTGCAGGCTGAGCAGCTGATCCTCTCACGCTACCGTTGAACTTCCCCTACAGCCGAGGAGTAGACTCGGCCGTGACTGTCCGGCAGGAATCACCCTGCCGAGCTTCCACGGGGGAAAGCACCATGCTGCGCGTCAAGCATTTGCTGATCGCCAAGGGGCAGGATATCTGGACGGTTGAAGCGGAGGATCCGGTCCTGGAAGCCATCCAGATCATGGCCGACCGGGAAGTGGGCGCCCTGCCGGTGATGCGCGGCACTGAACTCGTCGGAATCGTGTCCGAGCGCGACTACGCCCGCAAAGTCATCCTGCTCGGCCGTTCCTCCGGCGAGACGCCGGTGTGGCAGATCATGTCCTCACCAGTGCTGACTGTGACGCCCGAAGACACAGTGACCCACTGCATGCAGCTCGTCACCGAGCAACGGGTGCGCCATCTCCCGGTCGTCGACCGTGGCCGCCTGGTCGGCCTGGTGTCGATCGGCGATCTGGTCAGGGCGGTGATAGAGGAGCAGCAGGAAACCATCGTGCAGTTGCAGCAATTCATCACGAGTTGATCCCTTATCTTTTGCGACTGCAAAAAAAGGAGACGACGAGCCGTTCGTCTCGTCCAGCCACGATTCCAAAGGGGGGGAGTGTTGCACGGGCAACCAAGTCAAAACGGGATGGCCTAATCGCCAAAGCCTCTTTATACTTGCGGCGCGTTTTATACGCGCGATCCTAAGAAATTGCCGGGCTTGTCCAAATTGCAAGTACTGAACCCTGTAGGCGAATACAGGGCCATAGGCGTCAAGCGGATACGGTCAGGCGGCAGTGCGCAAGGTTTTACTGGAGAGGCGGAAGCCGGCCTTCAAGAAGGGCCCTTTTTGCAAGCCGTAAACCTTCCATCTCAATAACGTGTAAGGGGACCCTGTAATGCAGCCAGCAGAAAACAAGAAACCTTGGGATACCGCCTACGAGTGGAAGATCGTCCTCCTCCTGGCGATCGGCTTCGGCCTCGTCGGCATGGACCGCTTCGTCATCAACTCGATGTGGGGCACCATTGCAGCAGACTTGGGGCTGGATCCCGCAGCCATCGGCACCCTGGCCGGCCTGACCGGCGTTTTCTGGGGCATCTTCGCGATCATCTTCGGCAATCTGGCTGACAAGATCGGCCACCGGAAGATCCTGATCCCGGCGGTATTCCTCTATTCGCTGATCGGCGGCCTCACGGGCTTCGCCGGCAGCATGATGTTCTTCGTGCTCATCCGCGCGCTGCTCGGCGTCATGGAAGGCGGCTATACGCCGACTTCGTTCACTGCGGTGGCGGTGGCTTCCAAGCCGAGCCGGCGCGGACTGAACCAGGGCCTGCAGCAGTGCGGCGTGTCTCTCCTTGGCCTGGCGCTGGCACCGATCTTCGCCACGCAGCTCATGAACGCCGGACTTTCATGGCGCTGGGTCTTCGTCATCATTGCCGCCCCCGGCTTCCTGGTCGGCCTGTTCCTGATCAAGGTGCTGCGTGAGCCGAGGGACACCATGGGTGCCGCGGCCCTGGGTGTGGTCGAGCACAAGGCGGGTGAGTCTGCCGGCGCGCTGGCCCCGCTCAAGAGCTACAACATCGTGGTCTGCATGATTGCGCTGTTCGGCGCCATGTGCGGTCTCTTCACGCTGGCGGCGATGGTGCCTGTGTACCTCGAGCTCCAGCTCAAGCTGCCGCTCGCCCAGATGGGCGTCGTCACCTCGGCCATCGGCTTTGGCGGATTCTTCGGCCAGTTCTCGTGGCCAGGTCTGTCGGACAAGTTTGGCCGCAAGCCCGTCACCGTCGTGGGCTTCGTGATGGCCGCGCTCTGCCTCTATTGGTTCATCCAGGTGCAGAGTGGTGTCGGCGCATTGTTCCTGCCGTTGTTCCTCGCTACGTATTTCTGCTTCGGCAACATCGCGCTGATCACGGGCCCGATCACGACGGAATCGGCCCCGGTCGGCGCAGTGGCGGGTTCGATCGGCTTGGTCGTCGGCGTCGGCGAGATCTTCGGCGGTGGCCTGGGCCCGATCACGGGCTCGTTCGTCATCCCGAACTACGGCTTCAGCGGCCCGCTGTATGTCGCACTGATCGGCATGATCTTTGGGTTCGTCGCCTCGCTGTTCCTGCGTGAGACGGCGCCGATCAAGGTCGGCATCGGCCATCGGGCCATTGACGAAACCGGTCAGGTGATGTGACCCCGTCACGCTGACTACGCAAGCGTTGAATGAAAAAGGGGGCGACATCGCCCCCTTTTTCTTTGCCCGAACTCGGCGTCGCGACGCCGATGTTTCAGCTGCCGGTGCCAGCCACCCGCATGGAGTCGTCGAGCAGGCCGCGTCCGGTGGCCCTGTTCATCGCGGAGAGCACGGCAAGCAACGAGGCTGTGACGATATTGGCATGCAGCCCAACGCCAAACAGCGTGACGCGAGAGGGGGTGGTGACCTCGACGAACGCCACGGCTTTGGCATGACTGCCCGACCCGATCGAGTGTTCCTCGTACGACAGCACGTCGCAGGACAGACCGAGTGCATCGATCAACGCATCGATGGGCCCGTTGCCCCGGCCTGACAGCACCGCGCCCTGGCCATTGCACGTCAACTTGATCGTGAGTCGCTCGCCGTCGGTCCCGTCCGTGGCCGTTGCCAATTGATGCGAGCGGTAGTCGTAGGCCCCCGCCTGCTTCAGGTACTGCTCCTCGAACAAGGACCAGATCTCGGCCGAGTTGAGCTCCTTGCCCGTTGCATCGGTCACGGCCTGCACCGCTTGGCTGAATTCGATCTGCAACCGCCGTGGCAACGCCAGCTGGTAGTCGCGCTCAAGCAGGTATGCGATACCGCCCTTGCCGGACTGGCTGTTCACGCGAATCACGGACTCATAGGTGCGGCCGAGATCGCGCGGGTCGATGGGCAGATACGGAATGGCCCAAACGTCGCCCGGCTTGCGGGCCGCGAACCCCTTCTTGATTGCATCCTGGTGAGAACCCGAAAACGCCGTGAAAACGAGGTCGCCGACGTAAGGATGCCGGGGATGAATCGGCAGTTGATTGCACTGTTCGACACAACGCGCCGCCTCGTTGATGTTCGAGAAGTCGAGCTGCGGGTGCACGCCTTGCGTGTACATGTTCATTGCGAGCGTCACGACGTCGACATTGCCGGTGCGCTCGCCGTTGCCGAACAATGTGCCTTCCACCCGGTCAGCGCCCGCCATCATTGCGAGTTCCGCGGCAGCGACGGCCGTGCCGCGGTCGTTGTGCGGATGCACTGAAATCACCACGGAATCCCGGTGCGCCACGTGGCGGCAGAACCATTCAATCTGGTCTGCGTAGGTGTTCGGCGTCGACATCTCCACTGTTGCCGGCAAGTTCAGGATCACCTTGCGCTCAGGGGTGGCTCGCCATACGACCGTCACGGCATCGCACACCTCTACAGCGAAATCGAGCTCGGTGCCGGTGAAGCTCTCGGGGCTGTACTCGAAGAACCAGTCGGTCTCCGGCTGCTTGCGCGCCTCCTCCAGCACGCACTTCGCGCCTTGCACTGCGATATCGACGATGCCCGCCTTGTCGAGATTGAACACGACGCGTCGCTGCAGCGTGGAAGTCGAGTTGTACAGATGGACGATCGCGCGCCGTGCTCCGTGCAGTGACTCGAATGTCCTCGCGATGAGTTCGGGCCGCGCCTGCGTCAACACCTGGATGGTGACGTCTTCAGGAATCAGGCCGCGTTCGATGAGATCGCGAACGAACTGGAAGTCCGTCTGCGACGCTGCGGGAAAACCGACTTCAATTTCCTTGAAGCCGGTGCGCACCAGCAGATCGAACATGCGACGCTTGCGCGCGGCGTCCATCGGCTCGATGAGCGCCTGGTTACCGTCGCGCAGGTCGACACTGCACCACGTCGGCGGCACCGTGATGGTCTTCGTGGGCCAGGTCCGATCGGGGATGTCGATCGGCTGGAACGGGGGGTACTTGGAAACGGGATGCTGCAACATGGATTCAAGATCCTCTTAAGGGATCAGCCAACTCAATCGGGGGATTTCAGTGGCGCCATGAATGAGGCGCCTGCACGGGGTAGCTTTGCGTCTAGCGACGCAGGTGCAGGCGCGCACCCAGCAACGAGCTGCCGAGACGGGGCATGGCTCCTGTTTGCTGGGAATTACGCATGAGCTGAACATAGCAGCGGGAGAGGGTGCGGTGCAATAGGAGCAGTGCGGACCCGCGACCGGTCGGCTCTGCCGACAAGGGCGCCTGCCGGCAGGTGGGGCGGCTAGGTAGCCTGAGGACAGGCCATATCGTGTGCGTACCGCAGGCAGCTCGTTAAAACGCGACTGCCTTGATGGATCAAACCCTGGAAGGCAGTCTCCTCACCGGGGTTTTTCGTTTATGGACATACCGAATCTCACGATCATAAGCATCGAGCCGGAGGGCTATCGGGCCATGCAGGCGCTGCTCGCGCTGCCGGGGGTCATTCGGGGGACGATGCAGATCCCGCTTCCTTCGGTCGAGCTGTGGCGGAAGCCGGTGACTGAATTACCCGAAAGCCGGCGGCTGCTGGTCGCCTGCGTGGATGACAGGCTGGTGGGCGACATCGGCTTGTCGACCCCTCCGAACCCGCGGCGCCAGCATGTGGGTGAGATCGGCATCGTCGTGCATGACGACTGGTGCGGGTGAGGGATCGGGACGGCTTTGTTGCGGTCCGTCATCGACCTCGCTGATCGCTGGCCCAACCTGTCGCGGCTTGAGCTCTCCGTCTATGTGGACAATGCGCCCGCAATCGCTCTCTATGAGAAGTGCGGCTTCAAACGGGAAGGGAGGTTCGAGCACCATGCATTCCGAGACGGCGAATACGTCAATAAATGGGCGTATGGCGCGCCTCAATGCGAGACCGGGGCCCTCATTGTAGGCGAAACCGTTCCGGACTCCTGCTAGAGTTTCCATCGGACAAACGTCAATGAGCGCTCTGGATCCGGCGGGGTCGACGATGTTGCACAAAGGAATCAAGCATGAGCATTAAGCCGTGGCTGTTCATGGTCAGTACCCTCTGTGGAATCACATTGGCGATGCAGGCAGGCGCGCAGCAGTCCTCGTCCCAAGACGGTCCACGCTTTACCAAAGGCAACGCCCTCGTGCGCCCTGCGGACTATCGGGAGTGGATCTTCCTGAGTTCCGGGATCGGCATGAGCTATGACCCGGCTGTTGGGGACCCGCCGGCGGGATCGCCGGCCGGCCCGGGATTCGGCAACGTATTCGTGAATCCTTCTTCGTACCGCAGCTTCATGAAGACCGGTAAGTGGCCAAATGGCACGGTGTTCATTCTCGAAGGTCGCCGCTCCAGCACGGTGGGATCCATCAACAAGAACGGCTGGTTCCAGACCGAGCTCGCCGGGATGGAAGCGCTGGTCAAGGACAGTCGTTTGCCGGACGGCTGGGCCTTCTATCTGTTTGGTCGAGGAGGCACGATTCGTGAAACCGCCGAGCCTCTCGCGGGTGAGGAACTGAAGCGCGCCCAATGCTCCGACTGCCACAGCAAGAACGCAGCCGTGGAAATGAGCTTCGTGCAGTTCTACCCGACGCTGCTGGAAGTCGCGCGCCAGAAGGGAACACTGAAGGCAGGATTCTGACAAGCATGAAGCGTGCTTGTCATCGCTTTGCCGTGATCGTCACCTCAGCCTTGCTTCTAGCGGGCTGCTCGCGCAATACAGACGCTCCAATCGTCGCTGCAGCGGATCGCTCCGGCGAATCAGAGATACCGGAGATCGAACGCTACAGAACGGCGCTGGAGTCGGTGGCAGTATCGCAGCAAGCGCTGGCGCTGGAGACGGCGCAGCTCAACGACGGCAACTGGTCTTCCGTGGCGAAAAGTTCACTGGGCAAGGCCAACGAACTGCAAGCCAAGATTGAACGACTGCTGGAATTCGATGAGGCGGCATCTGCGGCCGCGGCGTTGCGGTTGCACGTCGCCAGCCTGCAACGGCACCTGCAGGGCATCGATGCCGAGACCTGGCAGGCCGTTCTGCCCGACCTGCTACTGACGAATGAATCGATTCAATCCGACATGGACGAACTAACGGACCTTGCGGCATCTGAATCCTTTGACGTTCCGGATCACGATCACCCGCATGATCCTGTCGACGATGTGTGATTCCCGCGCCCGCCTTGACACTCGTCCTTTTCCGCTCTTGCTCGTGAGTGTCGCTGTCGCTCCGGGCACACTGCGGAGCATGGTCCTTCGCTTCCTCCTTCTGTCGCCCTTGATCGCCGGTGCGGGCCACGTGTCGGCTGCGCCCGTGCCGATCGATCCCGACAGCTGGCGCGAGGCAGAGCGAATCGAGTTTGTCTATATAAGCCCGGGAGGTTTGTCACCCAAGGTGGTGTACTGGCCTGGAACGGGGACCGACAGACGTGCCGACGAGCGTCCTGCGATCGACTGTCGGCTGGTGTCCCGGCCGTCTTCGAACCTTTCGCGATCGCGGTGGATCTGGGACGTCGCTGCAGCGCTCCAGGAGCCGGAGCAGTTCGCGGAGGAGATGCAGCGTGAACGCTTGAGTGCAGTGTACTTGCAGGTCCCCGCCGATCCGGAAGGCTTCGCACCACTCCTGCAGTCACTGTCACGGCGGAATATCCGCGCCTACGCACTCGATGGCGACCCCGATGCGAGTGACGAACCTGCCGGGCTATTGCGAGTGCTCGACGGGGTGCTCGCCTTCAACACGCGCCACCCCCAGGGATTCTCCGGACTTGAAGTGGATGTCGAGCCGTACGTGCGCTCCGGGTTCAACCTCACTGAAGAGGTTCACTATCGGCGCTACCTCGACCTGCTGACTGCGTTGCATGCAAAGCGACCCCCGGGGTTCGAATTCTCAGCCGTCATCCCGTTCTGGTACTCACAGAAAGAAGTGAAGGGTGAAAACCTGGTCGCCGCCATCCTGAAGCACGTGGACAGCCTCGCCAGCATGGCTTACCGGACAAACGCCACGGAGATCGAGGCGCTGTCCAAGCCGACGCTGTGTTACGCCGCCCTCGCCGCAAAACCGGTCCGCGTCGGGCTCGAGTCGACGCTACTCAAGGATGAAGAGCACTACATCGCGTCGCGCTCCAGGCTCGAGTCCCTGCTCAAGCGCAATGGCAACAACTGGGAGCTCCCGGGTGGCCCGGCGGATGGAGTTCCGGTCGACGAGCACTACACCGTGCGAGGGCGGAACCTGTCGTTCCATGGTGATGCAGCCGCGTTGGCCCGCCAGCTGCAACGCACGTTGCCTTATGGCGCCTTCGCGGGGTGGGTAGTCAACGGGCCACCTTGATTGCCGAGTTGGCCCAGCCATTCCCGCGCGGTTCTCGCGCGGTGCTTGCCAAGGTAACAGTGGACATAGGCAGGCAGGTCAGGCGTCGCCTTGAACATCGTGGCCAGCTGCGCGAGCGCCTTGGCATTCTTGGGGCTGTCGGGGGCCTCGTCGCTGTTCATCGGCAGGTTGATGAAACGCAGCCCCTGCCGCTTCGCCGCTGCTTCCTCCTTCTCGAGCAGGGAGACTTCGTAGACCCGAGCAGGATCGAGTAGCGAGACGACAGTCGTGTATCCCCTCGCGCGCAGTCCGGCGAGCGCCGCCTCATCGGGATAAGGCCCGAACATCTGGGCACCCTGGGCGTGGACCTGCTCCTGGGCAAGATGCAGCGGATACAGCCACGGCTCGAAGACCGCAAAGTTCGTCAACACCAGCCACGCCGGCACGGACAGGAACACCAGGTACACCAGCCAGTGCGCCAGGCCCGATAGCAGGCGGGCGATGAACGGCTCGCGCTCAGCCATGGTCGTGGCGCTTCACCCGGCCCCAGTGCCGCCGCGTGAACTGGAACGTGGCGATCAGCCGTTCTGCGGAGACCAGCTGCCGGATGCCGATGAATTCAAGCGAACCGAGAAGCGCGATGCGCAGCGTGTCGCGCAGCCGGCGATACCGGTGCAGCAGCAGGTTGTCGATCAGCACGGCGCTGGCATTGAGCCACATGCCACACAGCACCGACAGCGTGAAGAACAGCAGGGCGAAGTCACGGTCAACCCAGCCGAGGAACAGGAAGATCACGAAACCGACATAGCCCAGGAACTCGATGGCCGGCCCCAGCAACTCGACGAAGGCGAAATACGGAAAGCCAAACAGGCCCACTGAACCGTAGCGCTTCTTCAGGAACATGCCCCGGCTGCTCCACAGACTGTCTGCCAGGCCGCGTTGCCAGCGGTTGCGCTGCCGCAGCAGCGACCGGAGGTCCCGCGGCACTTGCGTCCAGCACACGGGCTCCGGCACGAAGCTCACCCGGTAATCGATGCCTGAATCCATACAGTAGCGGTGCAGCCTGACCACGATGTCCATGTCTTCGCCGACGGTGTGCCGGTAGCCGCCGATCTCGACCAGCAGGTCCTTGCGGAAGATCCCGAATGCGCCAGACACGATCAGCAGGCTGCGGAAGCGGCTCAAGGCGACGCGACCCGCAAGGAAGCCGCGCGTGTACTCAGCCGCCTGGATGCATTCCAGCAAACCCCGTGGTGCACGGACCTCGGTGATGCGGCTGCCTTCGACGCGGCAGCCATTGAGTACGCGTACAGCGCCTCCCACCGCGACGAGGCGGCGGTCCATGAGGAACTGCTGGCTGAGCCGCAGCAGCGCGTCCGCTTCCAGCATCGAGTCCGCGTCGATCGCGCAGACGAGGGGGTACTGCGCATATTCGATGCCGGCATTGAGCGCATCCGACTTGCCGCCGCCCTGCTTCGAAACGATGAGCAGTTGCGGATGTCGACGCGACAGGTACGTTGCCTTGACGTCTGCATGCTGCAGACGACGCTGAACGGGGACCTCGGCGGGCTCTGCCGCGAAGTGGGCGATCAGGTGCGCGAGCATGTCGTCGGTGGAGCCGTCATCGACCACCACCACTTCGAATTCCGGATATTTCGAGGCCAGGATTGATTCCACGGTAGGCACGATCGTGGCGATCTCGTTGTGCGCCGGCACGAGCACTGACACGGGTCGGAGGTTGGCATCGCCAAGCCGCCGCCTGAACTGCTCTTCGTCCGCGGTCGCGGCCATGCCCTGGCTGACATCGCGGAACGCAAAGAGGGTGATGAACAGGTAGCCCACGTTCACCACGATGTAGTAGCCAAGGACTAGTAGCTGCCAGCCGAGCAGCACCGCGCCGATGGCGTGGATCATCGCGGCGTCTCCCGGGAGAGCACGAAGCGGCTCATGTCGGCGGCGTAGACATCCGTCCCGGCGCCGGTGGCCCGCAGCGCCTCGCTCCCGACCTCGCCGAGGGCGAACAGCGTCCGCGCGGCATTGCGACGCACGTGGAAATTCGCGTCCTCGAGCGCTGTTCGCAGTGCCGACACCGCTTCAGGTGACGCATCGCGGATCTCCCGCGCCGCGACGAGGCGTGATTCGGGCTGGCTCGATTTGAGCGACGCGAGCAGGACAGGATGATCTGGCTGCAATCGGCCGAGCGCGCGGAGTCCGGAAAGATGGCTGGCCAACGGCAGCGCCGGATCCATGGTGCGCGCGGCTACCAGCGGTACGAAGCTTTGCAGCCCCGTGCGTCCGGCCGCAGCCAGTGCAACGCGCAGCAAGGGACTGGTTGCGGAGAGTTTCTCCAGGAAGATGGCAAAGACTTCGGCAGAAGATTCGCCGGTGGCGGCCAGGGACTGCAGTGCGCGCACCAGCACCCCTTCGTGGAACCCGGCAGCCAGGTCCGGAACGCCTGGCATCACGGCGGCAAGCTGCTCCAGGTCTTCCGGGCGCCGGACCAGGCGGGCCAGCGCTTCAAGCACTGTCGCCTGGACTCGCGCATCCGGATCGTTCGCCAGTGTGTTCATGAAGAAGTCCCGCAGCGATTCCAGTTGCAGCAGGCCGAGACCTTCGATGGCCGCGGCACGGCGCCCCCATCGCCCATGCAGCGATTCGCTCTGCAATCGTTTCAGGAGTCGCGGATAAGCGGACAACAGAGCAGTCACAGCAGCCGCGTCGCCATGGATGGCGAGGGCCCGCGCCAGGGCACGTCTATCGGGGGCCACAGCAGGATCAAGCGACGGCACCTGTGCCGTCGACCCTTTGGAGAGCACCTGCATCAGTTCACGGGCCACACGCTCCTCGCGGCGCCGGACATATTCGATCCGCAATTTCTGCACGATCATGAAGAGGATCAGCACGACGAGGCTGACCATCATGACGAGGATGATCAGCTCAAGCAGGCGCTCCAATCCCGATGGGGCTACCACGAGTACACCGCTTGCAATGAGGCGCCGCTGCGGCTGTACAAGTCGGTGCGGTGTTCGTGGAACACGTCGCCTCCCAGCGCCCAGCGCGGTCCGAGCCGCCAGCGTTGAGCGAGCCTGATGCTGTAGGTGGACGCACGAAGCGTGCCCCCGACGACGCCCAGTTCCTCGCTGGCCATGCCGCCCGACAGCGTCAGCGTCGTACGGTGGCCTCCCGTCGTGAACCACTGAGGCGCAACCATCAGGCTCCATGCATCTGATGCGGGGACCCAATAGAGCCTGGTGTCCAGCCGAAACCGCTCGCTGGCTTCCCAGAGAAAGCCCGGTGCAAGCAGCGTGGCCGAACTGCTTTCAAAGGAAAGATGGCGGACAACGAGATAGGCACGCCCAGCACCGGTGTAATGGCCAACGTCCGCCGACACAGAGTATTTGGGCAGAAAGCGGCCCTCTGGACTCCACGAAACCGAGAAGGCGCCGTCGTAGCTCGGCGCCAGGCGGGTATCGAGCGTCGCCGACAGACTCGATGCAGATTGGCTGAAGCGCCGCTGCCGCTCGGCCGCCAGCGTGAGCGCGTGCCCCTGGCGGGCGCGAGTCCACGAAATCGCTTGCAGGGAGTCATCGGGCGAGTTGCGGTCATAGCGAGCGCCGCCGACGGAGGCCGTCACCTGATCCGGATACAGCGCATCGAGTGTTCCACCCAGTGCGGCCTGCGCAGCAAGCTGGGCGTTGCTATCGAGTTTCGCGTAAGTCGCGCGCGCCCTCGGCCCGTCATGGCCGGCGGCCAGGTCTGCCACTTCTCGCACGGCAAGCGCGGGTTCGTCAGGAAAGCGGCTTCGCAAATCGGCCAGCAACGCCGCGGCCTCCAGGAAGTTCCTGTCTGCTTCAAGGGCCGCCACCTGGCGCAGGGCATCGCTCGTCGCAGCGCGTGTTTCCAGAATCTTGCGTGCCGATTGCAAGCGATCGCGCTGGCGTGCGAAGTCTCCGTCCGCCGGGTAGCGTGCGGCGAGCCGGCCATACAGGGCTGCGGCCTGATCGGGCCGATCTTGTGCTTCCAGCGCGCGGGCATAGAGCCAGCCCGTCGTATAGGGATCATCCGGCCACTCTTCGTGAAGTGACCGCAGTGCTTCAAGGTTGGCGTCCCCCGCCTTCTGAGACTGGGCTGCCGTGAGCCGGGCCCCAAAATCGCACCGATGGCGCTGGCGCTCGAGCTCGGCATTGCCTGCGGCGCCGCGAATCGTGTCAGCGGCAGCCAAGCCCTCTGCATATCGCGACTGCCGGCACAGACTGTCTACAAGACCGGCCATCACTTCCGGGTTGCCGGGAAAGCGATTCAGCAAGGCTCGAAACGAAGATTCCGCGGCCACGGGCTGTCCGCCCTGCAGGGCTTGCGTCGCCTGGCGCAAGGCGCTGTCGTAGTTCACGGCGGGCTCGGCAGCCAGAAGCCCGGGCCGTGGCGCGATGAACAGGCTGGCGGCCACCAGGGTCACCAAGGTACGAAGATCTGGCATGCTAATCAACGCCCTGAGATCAAGGGAGGGGATGATCGCATGGGAAAGATGGGGACGGATCGAAGCGGTTTCACAACGAGGACCAAAGGCATAGGCCAGTGGCACCGACGGGGCGGGCAGCGGGCGGTACTGTGTCAAGATTTCGTGCATATCTGCACTCGGATGAAAGGACGGTACCGGCGTCCACTGACGCGACGGCCCGCTGGCAACCAGCCAACCCTTCCCCCTTCCCGCTACACTGTCCTGCATGAAACGCACACTCAAGTACGTCGGCTTCGGCTTCGCGGTCCTTTTGGGGGTATCGGCGGCAGTCGTGGGCCTCACCTTCAGCGGTTTGCAGCCCGCATCGGACGGCGATGAGCTGAACCAGATTCGCATCGTGACCAGCGGGACCGGCAGCACCGTGGGCATCGTGCCGATCGGTGAAGCCGCAGTGGCGCTCATTGATGCGGGCAGTGACGCGACGGGAGCCCCCATCCTCGCCGATCTTGAGAAGCGTGGGCTGACTGCAGAGTCCGTCAAGGCAATCCTGTTCACGCACGGACACTTTGACCACATCGCGGCCGCCGGCGTGTTTCCGCAGGCGCAGCTGCTGGCTCTGGCGCCGGAAGCGGACCTCATCGCCGGGCTCAAGAAGCCTCGCGGACCGGTTGTGCGGTTCTTTCCGGTGAAGCCCACAGGGCTCAACGTGACGCGAACCCTGAAAGAGGGGGAACCCCTGATGCTCGGCGACACGACGATCAAAGTGTTCGCGGTGCCCGGCCACACCGCGGGCAGCGCGGCCTATCTCATCAACGGCATCCTCTTTCTCGGCGACTCCGCCGATGCCACCGCGAAGGGTAAATTGCAGAGCGGGCACTGGATCTTCTGCGACGATCTCGCCGAGAACGAAGCATCGCTGCGCAGCCTCGTCGACAAGATCGTGGCGCAGGGTGAAGTCGTCCAGGCTCTCGCATTCGCGCACTCCGGCATGTTGCGCGACGGCCTCGCGCCGCTCAGCGCCTGGATCAGCGACCAGGACGATTGACGGTTCCTGAGACCCGGGAGTTCCGGCTTCCCTGTGCTCACGCCTGGTCCGCTTGCCGGCGGCGACGGCGACTGACGCCTCAGTCGTTCTTTCGGAGCACGGCGAACGCGAACGCTTGCGGTGAGCCCCACGGGGTCTGGTGAATCTCGTGCTTGGATTGCACGAGCGAGAACCGGGGTCCGAACAGACGCGCCAAGTCCTCCGGTTCGCGCTGTGTCACCGGAAGCTGGCTGCACTGCGTGGGCCCTTCCTTGCCGAATCCGCCGATCACGGCATGACCTCCTCTGGTCAACGCAGCAAAGGCGCTGTCGACATACCGGGCCGCATCGGCGGGATCCGTCAGGAAATGCAACGTGGCCCGGTCATGCCAGAGATCGTAGGCGCCGTTCGACAGTCGGGCCTTCAGGATATCGACAGACAGCCATAGCACCCGTGATGCGCGGTCACCCAGGCGCTTCCGCGCGACGTCGAGTGCTGCGTCAGAGATATCCAGCGCGGTGATTGAGCCCACCCCCAGATCCAGGAGATCGTCCACCAACGTCGACGCGCCGGCACCGACGTCGATGACCCTGGAATCCGTGCTCAGACCCGCCGCCTTCAACAGCTCCAGCGAGCTCTCCAGATGAGGCGCGAACCAACTGACCGCATCGAGTTGCTTGGTCCTGTAAACCGCTTCCCAATGAGGGGTCCTGTCTTCGGGCATGGATGAATCCACTGGCACACTGGTCGGAAACGGAGGGAGCCCCAAGTATAGATCGTGAACAGGAAGAACCTTGTAAACGCAGTCCCGTCCGTTAGACTCGTTTTGGCCCCACCGACCCACAGCAAGAGCCACGAATCATGCGCCCCCTGAATGAAATTGCCTGGCTTGTCATCATGGCCTGCGCCTTGCCCGCAATCACGGTTTCCGCACAGAGTTCATCCCCACCCTTGTCGTCACCTCCCCAGGGCAGCGCGTTCTGGGACGCCGTACCTACCCGGGTGCCGGCGGATGCGAAGCGCGGGGACCTGCTGTGGATCCAGGAACGCACGGATGCGCCGGCCACCGCACGGGCATGGAATATCGTGTACGTCACCGAGGGCGCCAACAAGGGCCTCGAGTATGCGTCCGGGGAGGTGTACGTCCCGCGCGCTTCATCTGCTCCCCGCCGACTTCTGATCTGGGCAGTCGGGACACCCGGCTTCCAGGACTCATGCGCCCCGTCGCGCACGCCGCTGTACCAACAGAACCGGTCGTCTCGCGTTCCGGCCATCGAATCGCTACTCGAGCGGGGCTATGTCGTCGCAATGAGCGACTACCAGGGGCTCGGCGTTCCCGGCGGCATGTCCTATCTCGATGGACCGTTGCAGGCAAAGGCTTCGTTCGACGCAGCACGCGCAGCGATGAAGATTCCAGGATCGTCCGTGGGCAACGAAGTCGGTTTCTACGGTTTCTCCCAAGGTGGGCAGACCGCCCTGTGGGCCGCCAATCTGGCTGCAACGTACGCCCCTGAACTGAAGGTCGTCGGCATCGCGCCGATCGCCCCGGCATCCCGGCATCTCGACCTTTCCTTCTATGACTTGAGTGTCCCGAGGAATGTCGGTTACTTCATCGCCCGAATGGCAGGCCTGCAAGTGGGTCATCCGGAACTCCGCCTGCGCGACATACTGACGCCAGCGGGCATGGAGATGTTGCCCGTCATGTCGTGGGGCTGCTTCGAGATCTTCGTCAAGGCCAGGCAGCTCACTGAACCCTATGCGCGACCCGAAGCGCTGGCAGAGGGAACACCGTGGCGGGCCCGGCTCGAGGCCAATGACCGCTTCCTGCCTCTGCCCACCAGCATCCCCGTGCTGCTCATTCAGGGTGATGCAGATACCGACGTGCCGGTGCAGCTGACCCAAGCCGTGCGCCGCGACCTGTGCGAGCAGAAGAATGTCGTCGAGTACCACGAGCTGCCGGGCGTCGGCCACTCCGGTGCGGTCCCGCCCGCCGCCGAAATGCTGCCCGACTGGTTTGATGCCCGCTTTGCAGGACGTGCGGCGAAGAACGATTGCGGAGGGTAGGCTCGGCCGCCGTAGCCGACAACTCGGCAGCCACGACGCGCCTGACGAACGCGCGATTCAGTCCGTGATGCGACGGCCGCCGCCCGTGCGCCGCCGGTCGGCTTCGCCCGAATAGGCGTGATGCATGACAGTAGGGCGCGCCGCACCGTCACGGCTGCGTCGCGGGCTTTTGCGGCGGTCCTCAAAATGGCGGTACGTGCAGTGGCACCCCGCCGGATTCGTGCACGCCGCGAGCGGCAACCGCGGCGCTTCTTCGCAGAGATACCGGGTGTCCGTTTGTTGGCTTGCCTGGCAACAGTGCTTGCCGGGGGCAATGCCGACAGCTCGCCACGGGTTGCGCAACGTCATCGTGACCGTTGCTCCATCCACTTTCGGGGTTGCGTCAGGGCGAATCAGCTTCTGGAACCTCGCGATGAGACCCTGCAATAGTCCGGGCGGCGGATCGACTGGACGCACGGTCGCACGCCGGTTCGCCTTGGCGGGGAATGAAGAAGCCGTCTTGCGGGACGGGCGACTCATCGCATTCGGGGTCCTGTGATGACGAGTGCGAAACCGATTACCTGATTGGACTCAATTTCGTCACATCCCGCGACTCGTGGAAACCCCTACAACGGGGAGTAGACCCAGATCCCGGGTGAAGAAGATTTTTCAAGCCGTTGAAAGGAGTAGCCCCGACGCGCGCTCGCTTGGTGGCAATCGCACGCGTTGAGAAGACCTGAAGGCCACCGCGGCACCGCTTTTGCGACGCTTCGGCCACGAATCTGCGCAAATGCACTATGAAGGTGCGGCGACTCGTGTGAGCCCGTGCCGAGCCGCGCGCGCCGCGGTATTCTCCGCGCCCGACTCCATGACTTGTCCCTGAGCCGCTTCGCGAGTGCCCATGCATCCCCTTGAACACAGGATCCCGCCGCCCGTCGTGGCGCTGATCGTCGCGGCCGCCATGTGGATGAATTCCATCAGCGGCCCGAAGCTGGATCTGCCCTTCGAGGTTCGCATCGCCATGGCGCTGGTGATTGCCGCCGTGGGAGTCGCGTTCGATCTCCTCGGCTTTCTGGCCTTCCGCAAGGCAAGGACAACGATCAATCCCCTCAAGCCGCAGAACACCAGCGCGCTCGTGACGACCGGCGTATATCGGTACTCGCGCAATCCGATGTACGTGGGACTCGTGTGCTTCCTGCTTGCATGGACAGCCTTCCTTGCCGCGCTCTGGCCGCTGGCCGGCCCGATCCTGTTCGTCTTCTACATCAACCGCTTCCAGATCGAGCCCGAGGAACGGCTCCTCGCGAAGCGTTTTGGGGAGGAGTTCAGCAGCTACAGGGCCCGCGTGCGTCGCTGGCTATAGCCAGCGCACGGACAACAAGAACCATCAAGAAGGGGATCCAGAATGACAGCACCCTCGCCCCCATCGATAGCCGCCGGCGGCAACCCTGCTTCGCAGGCCAAGACCCTGCCGCTGCTGCTCCTCGTCGTCGCCGTCTTCTTCCTGTTCGGCGGCATCACCAACGTGTCCGACCTGCTGGTCGCCAAGCTCAAAGGGCTGTTCTCGCTCAACTACGCGCAGGCGATGCTCGTGCAGTTTGCGTTCTTCACGAGCTACGCGCTGTTCTCGATCCCGGCGGGCTTGCTGATGAACCGGGTGGGGTATTTCAAGGGCATCATGACGGGCTTCGGCATCATGATCGTGGCCTGCCTGCTGTTCGTGCCGGCCGCGCGCTCCGGAGCGTATGCACCGTTCCTCGCAGCGCTGTTTGTGATGGGCGGTGGCATCACGCTGCTGCAGGTCGCCGTGAATCCCTTGATCATTTCCCTGGGCAAGCCGGAAACCGCGCACAGCCGCCTGACCTTCGCGCAGTCCTTCAATTCTCTCGGCGTATTCCTCATCGTGACGTTTGGCGCAAGGTTGATCCTCGGCCAGGTGGCGGATGTGGACCCGGCCACCCTCGCAGGTGCCGCGCTCGACACCTATCGCACCACGGAAAGCGCGGTGATCGCGGAAGCCTATGTGGGCCTCGCCATCGTGCTGGCGCTGGTGGCCGTCGTCTTCTGGTGCTGGCGCAGGTCCCTCGACCAGGCGAGCTATACAACCCTGCGTCTCGAAGGCGCCTTCGCACTGCTCGACAAACCCAGGCTCCGCTTCGGCTGCCTTTGCATCTTTGTCTACGTCGGTGCAGAAGTCGGGGTCGCCAGCATGATGGTCAACTATCTCGGGCTGCCGCGGACGATGGCGCTGGTGCCGATCGCGGCCGGAATCCTGCTGAGCTACTACTGGGCGGGGGCCATGATCGGCCGCTTCTTTGGTGGCTTCCTCCTCCGTCGCTTCAAGCCCGGCAAGGTATTGATGACCTTTGCGAGCGGCGCGATTGGCCTGATTGCAGTCTCCGCGTTGACCCACGGCTCGCTCGCCGGCTGGGCGCTGGTGCTGGTGGGCTTCACCAACTCGATCATGTTCCCGACGATCTTTTCGCTCGCGACGGAAGGACTCAAGGAAGATGCACCGAAGGCCTCTGGACTGCTCTGCACCGCCATCGTCGGGGGCGCGATCGTTCCCGTCCTCGTCGGACTGACTGCCGATGCCTTTGGCCTCACAGCCGGACTCATCGTACCCGTGGTCTGCTATGTGATCATTGCGCGATTCGGATTGTTCGCCGAGGCGAATCGCAGCGTGAGGGCGGAGGTTACGCATTGACGTTGCCAGCTCGATGCCGACAATCTAGAACCCTGCTATCCGGATAGACCACACCCATGAAGAAAGCCGCTTCACTGCCCGCCGTTCTGCTCATCGCAACCGCCGCACTTGCACTGCCCCTATCGGGCAACGCGGGCCAGGCGCCGGGTGCGGCAGCAGCGACCCCGTTTGTCCGAACCATCACGCAAGTGAGGGGTGACGTTTACAAGGTGCAGAGCGGTCCCGGAATCGGGGCGGTGACTGCCTTTCTCGTGACGTCCGAAGGCATCGTCCTGCTGGATCCCATCAATAACGAGTTCGCGGCCTGGCTGAAGGCCGAACTGGCAACCCGGTTCCCGGGCAAGCCCGTCAGGTTCGTGGTGCAAACGCACTACCACTGGGACCACGCTCGCGGCGGCGGCGTGTTTGCCGCCACGGCGAAGTTCATCGGCCATGCCTCCATGCCGGGCAAGTTCACGGCGAAGATCCGCGACGCCCGGCCGCCCGGCGACACGAACGACATCGACGGCGATGATCGCCTGGACAGGCAGGAAGCCCAGACCGGCACCCGTGTCCAGTTCGACACGATGGATGCGAACCACGACGGGTTCCTCACGCAGTCCGAAATGCTGGCCGATGTCCGTTCGCCCGAGATTACCTTCGCCGATCGGTACACGATCACGCTGGGCGGCAAGCGCGTGGAACTGATTCATGCAGGCGGCCGGCACACATCGGACCTGGTCGATGTCTATTTCCCCGGCGAGCGGGTGCTGTTCGCGCAGGACTATGTCTGGCCAAAGCGCTTGTGCTGCAACTTCGCGTTCGACCGCATGCCGATGAGCACGTGGATCAATTCCCTGAAGAACCTGGAGCGGCTCGACTTCGACACCTTCATCGGCAGCCACTGGGAGGGGGGCTCCCGTGCGGACTTCATTGCCGTCCGTCAGTACCTCGAGGACCTGGAAGCCGCTGTTGCGGCCGGCATCCGCGCAGGCCAGACGCTCGAGGACATGAAGAAGTCGATCCGGCTGGAAAAGCATAAGGACTGGATCGGTTACGACCAGCTCCCCGGCTTCATCGAATCCGCGTATACGAGCCTGACGCAGTACCCTGCCAGATGACCGGGTACCGAGGACGCGTGCGCATATCTACGGACTGTATTCGTCCGTAAACGCGCCACACTGCCAAACTCCGATAATCTAAGCAGGGTGGGGACGATGAATCTAAGTTTCCTCGGCGCAGCCGGCACCGTCACGGGCTCGCGCTATCTCATCGAAGAGAATGGCCACCGCATCCTCGTCGATTGCGGCCTGTTCCAGGGCTACAAGCAGCTGCGGCTGCGTAACTGGGCACCCCTGCAGTTCGATCCGCGGAAGCTCGACGCAGTGGTCCTCACGCACGCGCATATCGACCACAGCGGCTATTTACCGTTGCTCTGTCGTTCGGGATTTCGTGGCCGCATCTATTGCTCGCACGCGACACTGGAGTTGTGCCGGATCCTGTTGCCCGATAGTGCCCACCTGCAGGAGGAGGACGCGAAGTTTGCCAACCGCCACGGATTCTCGAAGCACCAGCCGGCCTTGCCGCTGTATACCCGCAAGGATGCCGACGACTGCCTCGAGCGATTTTGCGCGGTGGACCTGCACAATCCCTTCGTGGTCGCCAAAGGACTCAAAGCCGAATTCAGCCGCGGCGGTCATCTGCTCGGTGCCTGTACCGTGCGGATCTCCGGCGACACCACGTCGGTGCTGTTCTCCGGCGATCTGGGCAGGCCACACGATCCGATTCTCAATGCGCCCGAGCCGCCGCTGCCTGCCGACTACCTCGTCATCGAATCCACCTACGGCAACCGCCGTCACCCTGTCATCGATCCGGAACAGGAGCTCGCTCGTTGGCTCAGGCGCGCGAGCGACCGCGGTGGCATCACCGTCATCCCGACCTTTGCCGTGGGCCGCGCCCAGGCACTGCTGCTCTACATCGATCGCCTGAAGCGCAAGGGCGAGATCGCCGACCTGCCGGTCTACCTCGACAGTCCGATGGCTGTAGACGCAACCTTGCTGTACGCCGCACACCGCGACGACCACAAACTCAGCGAGGACGATTGCAGGCGCATGTGTCGGGCCGCAACGCTCGTCAACACGCCGGAGCAATCGCAGGCCCTCGATGCCAGGCGCGAACCCATGATCCTGCTGTCCGCCAGTGGCATGGCGTCAGGCGGCCGGGTGCTGCATCACCTCAAGGCATTCGTGGGTGATCCGAAGAATCTTGTGCTGCTCGCCGGATTCCAGGCACCGGGAACACGCGGTGCGTCGATGATCAACGGCGCACCGACGGTCCGGATCCACGGCATGGAGTTCCCGGTGCGCGCCGAGGTGGGCCAGCTCGAAGCCAGTTCCGCGCACGCTGATGCCGATGAGCTGCTGGCGTGGATGCGTCGCTTGCCCAAGCCCCCGCGCAACACGTTCGTCGTTCACGGGGAGCCCGACGCCAGTGAGGCCCTGCGATACCGCTTTGATCACGAACTCAAGTGGCCGGTCACCGTGCCAGAGTATCGCGATACATACGATCTCGACACGAATACGCAGGTATGAAAACCGTTCCAGAACCAGAGACGCTCGACCTCGTCCGTGCCGGCATCGACACGTACCAAGAGCCGGTGGTCTATATGCGCGCCGACTGCACGGTCTGCCGCGCCGAGGGCTTTGAAGCGCAAACCCGCATCGCCGTGCATGTCGGCGATCGTTCGATCATTGCAACCCTCAACGTCGTCTCAAGCCCGTGGTTGCCGCCGCATCAGGCTGGCCTGTCGGAAGCGGCATGGCGTCATCTTGAGCCGAAGCCCGGCGAGAAAGCCTGGTTCCGGCACGCGGACGCAGCCGATTCCACGGCACATATCCGCGCGAAGGTTTACGGGCAGCGACTGGAACGCGTGCACTACGCCGAGATCATGCGCGATGCGGTGCATGGCAGGTTGTCGGACCTCGAGCTGGTCGCCTTCCTCACTGCCTGCGCAGCCGGATCGATGGACACCGTTGAGACGGTAGCCCTCACGCGCGCCATGGTGGGCGTCGGGTCGACGCTTGACTGGGGCACCGGCATCATCCTCGACAAGCACTGCGTGGGTGGTCTTCCCGGCAATCGCACGACGCCCATCCTCGTCGCCATTGTGGCCGCGGCGGGCTACCGGATCCCGAAGACTTCCTCGCGCGCCATCACCTCGCCGTCTGGCACTGCGGATACGATGGCCACGCTGGCACCCGTCGAGCTGACTTTGGCGCAGATGCGTGAAGTCGTGGACCGGGAAGGCGGGTGCATTGCGTGGGGTGGATCGGTGGGACTGAGCCCGGCCGACGATATCCTGATCCGCGTAGAACGGCCGCTCGACTTCGACGGCGATGCGCAGCTCGTAGCGAGCGTGCTCTCAAAGAAAATCGCTGCCGGCGCGTCACACGTGATCCTCGACATGCCGATGGGGCCCACCGCGAAGATCCGTACTCAGGAAGCGGCGCAGAAGCTGGGCGACAGGCTGACTGCCGTCGCCGAAGCATTGGGCCTGCGGGTGCACCTGCATCCCTCGGACGGAACTCAGCCCGTTGGCAACGGGATCGGCCCCGCCCTCGAAGCACGCGACGTGCTTGCCGTCCTCGCGCGCGCCCCGGACGCTCCTGCTGATCTGCGCGAGCGGGCGCTCGACCTGGCAGGCCATCTCCTCGAGCTCGGCGGCGAACCCGTTGGCCAGGGGCGCAACAAGGCAACGGCCTTGCTCGACAGCGGCGCCGCAGAAAGAAAGTTCCTCGCGATCTGTGCAGCGCAGGGAGGGCAGCGCACGCCACCCGTTGCGCAATACCAGGCGCCGGTCCTCTCACCCGCCCGTGGCGTCATCGCCCAAATCGACAATCGGCTGATCTCTCGGATTGCGAAACTGGCCGGTGCACCGCGGGCGCAGGCGGCGGGCATAGAGCTGCATGCTCATGTCGGCCGGACCGTCGAGCGCGGCCAACCGCTGATGACGGTGCATGCAGAGAGCCCCGGTGAACTGGCCTACGCGCTCGCGTATCACGCTCGGCACGCGCACGCTTTCAGCCTGCATCACGTCTGATTACTTGGCATCGCCCGCCGCTACCCGCCAGGCCCTCGTCCTCCTGCTCGTTCCGGGGCTGGACCGCGACCATTGCGACGTCGGTTGAACCCCCATTTGACGGCCTGGAACCAGAACAGGCTGACCACGGCCATGCCGGCGCCCGCCAGGAACAAGGGAACGGTCGGTTGCGTGAACGCAAACAGCTGACTGACCTCTGGAATGCCCAGCACGCAGCCCAACAAAGCAAGCGTTGCCAATGCAATCCAGCCGAATTGACGGTTAGGCGCCGCTGCGCCGTGCCAGGAGCTCCTGCTCCAGGACCGGTTGGTGCGGATCAAGCCGAGGTTGGACAGCACGAGCGCCATGAACGTAACGGCGCGGGCCATGTCGTCCGAATGCTTCATTGACCGAACGCTCGCGTAGACCACGAGCAACAGCATCAGCAAGCCAACCCCTTGCCACACTCCACGTGTGAGCACGTCTGTGTCGAACAGGCGCTGGCTTGGGCTGCGCGGCGGCGCGGTCATGGCCCCGGGTTCGAGCGGCTCTGCCTCGAATACAACCGAACAGGCCGGATCGATGATCAGCTGCAGGAAAAGAATATGCACCGGCATCAGGAGTATCGGCCAGCCCAGCATCACCGGCACGAGCGACAGCCCGATGATCGGAATGTGCGCGGCTATCACAAAGACGATGGCCTTGCGGAGATTGGCGAAGACTCGACGTCCGTAACGCACCGCTGTTACGAGGGATGCGAAGTCATCGTTGAGCAGCACCAGCGAAGCAGCTTCCCGCGCCACGTCAGTGCCGCGCGCACCCATCGCCACGCCGATGTGAGCCGCTTTGAGCGCCGGAGCGTCGTTCACGCCATCGCCGGTCATCGCGACGACCTCGCCGCAGGCACGCAACGCCTGTACGAGCCGCAGCTTCTGTTCGGGTTGAACGCGACAGAAGATGTTTGTATCGGCAAGGCGCGCGCGCAGTGCATCGTCGCTCAATGCAGCCAGCTCGGACCCGGTAATGACCGCGCTGTCGGCGGGTAGTCCCACCTGGCGCGCAACGGAGACCGCAGTGATCGGGTGATCTCCGGTCATCATCACCACGCGCATGCCAGCTGCAAGGCACTCCGCGATCGCCCCTGGCACCTCAGGCCTTACCGGATCCTCCAGAGCTATCAGTCCAAGAAAAGCGAACTCGAAGTCATGCTGGTTGCCCGGGAGATCCTCAGCATGAAAGGTGGCTGACGCGACGCCAAGGACACGTAGTCCGTCACTCGCCATCGCGGACACCTTGTCGACAATCTCTGCGCGCTGTGCGGCATCCAGGTGGCAGAGGTCGACGATGGCTTCCGGTGCGCCCTTCGCGGCAATCAACCGTTCGCGCCGATCAGGCGAACGCCACACCCGGGACATCGCCATCATCTCGTTCGACAACGGATAATCGTCGATGAGAGTCCAGTCCGCGTGCAGGTGTTCGGTATCTGCCAGCAGGTGCAGCCCTGCCGCACCGATGGCTGCTTCCATCGGATCGAAGGCGCGGCGATGGCTCGCCAGAACGGCGAACTCAAGGACTGGATGCAAGGCTTCCTCGAGCGGTTTCGCGGCGTCTCCCGCGCCGTCGAATGTCGCGACTCCTGACCAGATCCTTCTGACGGCCATTCGATTCGCAGTCAGCGTTCCGGTCTTGTCGACGCACAACACCGTCGTCGCTCCCAGCAATTCCACAGCGGGGATGCTGCGTGTCAACACTCTTTCCCGCGCCAGGCGCCAGGCGCCGAGGCCGAGGAAGAGCGTCAGAACGACCGGCAGTTCCTCGGGCAGGATGGCCATCGCCAGCGTGAGGCCTGCAAGCAAGCCCTGGAGCCAGTCTCCGGTCGAGAGACGGTAGGCAATCGCGAGCGCACCTGCCAGAGCGAGGCCCACAAAGGCGATACGCTTCACGATCCGACGCGTCTCCAGCTGCAGCGTCGTTTCCTCTCTGCCAATGCTCTCAAGCGATTTGCCAATGCGTCCGAGGGCACTGCGTTCGCCAGTGGCGACCACCCGGCAAC
Source organism: uncultured Pseudomonadota bacterium (assembly GCA_903884105.1). Lineage (GTDB taxonomy): Bacteria > Pseudomonadota > Gammaproteobacteria > Steroidobacterales > Steroidobacteraceae > CAIUGU01. Next base: position 65,382 of record CAISDJ010000089.1, read on the forward strand.
GCGCGGTCCCCCGTATCACCAGTGTCCCGGAGAACACCCGTGCGATATCGTTGCCGCCCGGCCCTGGCGCCGTGGCGACCATCATCTCGCCAGCCTGCTTTGGCACCGGGGCAGACTCACCCGTGAGCAGGGATTCGTCGACGGCAAGGTTTGACGATGCCAGGACATGCATGTCTGCGGGAATGCGGTCCCCCTCGGCCAGCAGCACTATGTCGTCGCTGACCAGTTCACTTCCGGCAATGCGGCGCGTTTGGCCTTCGCGAACGATCAGGGCTCGCGGGCTGGACAGATCACGCAGGGCTTCCAACGACTGCTCCGTACGCCGTTGCTGCACGAAAGAGATGCCCATGACTACAAGGACGAAACCAAGCAGCATCAAAGCCTCGTGCCGATCACCCAGCAGCATGTAGATCGTCCCGCAGGCCACCAGAAGCAGGAAGATCGGCTCCGATACAATCTGGCGCAGCAGGCGAGAAACACCATGCGGTCTTGAAGCCGGCAACTCATTCGGGCCTTGCTCCATGAGGCGCTGGTGCGCTTCGGCCTCGGTGAGGCCTTGATCGGAGCAAGGCGCGGAAGATCCCTGCATCACCGCTTCTCGCCAAACATCCCGCGGCGGCGCAGCCACTTCTCTAGCTCGACGATCAGGAGAATCACGAGAGACAGGCCAATGCACAATCCAAGTTCCTGAGGTCGCAGTGGCACTGTCCTGAACAGGACATTGAATGCAGGAACGTAGATCACCGCCATCTGCAGCACCACGGTGAGAACAACCGCACCAAGGAGTGGGCGGTTCGACGCGATACCCATCCTGAAGAGCGATGTGCGCTCCGAACGAATCGCCATCACGTGCGCCAGTTGGGCGAAGCACAGTGTAGTGAAAACGGCGGTCTGCCACGCCGCCGAGCCCGAGCGCAGAAGCCAGGCCTGCTGTCCCAGGGCGAGTGCCGCCATGGCAAGGCCAACGACAAAAGCATGCAAGCCCAGACCCCTCGCGAACAGACTCTCGGCGGGCGGTCGGGGTGGGCGCCGCATGAGGTCGTGTTCAGCAGCCTCCGAGGCGAGTGCAAGGCCCGGCAAGCCATCCGTCACCAGGTTGATCCAGAGGATGTGGATTGGCAGCAGCGGGATCGGCAAGCCCAGCAACGGCGCCAGGAAGATGGTCCATATCTCTCCGGAATTTGTCGTGAGCACGTATCGGACAAAGCGGCGCAGGTTGTCATAGAGGCGCCTCCCTTCGTGCACAGCGCGTACGATGGTCGCGAAGTTGTCGTCGAGCAGAATGATCGATGCCGCCTCCTTGGCGACGTCAGTCCCCTGGATTCCCATCGCAACGCCAATGTCGGCCTGTTTCAGGGCCGGTGCATCGTTGACACCATCGCCCGTCATGGCGACCACTTCCCCGGCACTCTGCAGCGCGTTGACGATCCTCACCTTCTGTTCTGGCGCGACGCGAGCATAGACGCGCACATGGCCAACCCGGCGCTCGAATTCCTGCGGCGAAAGCGCAGCAAGCTGCGGGCCCGTCAGCAGCTCCGCATCATCTGACAGAAGGCCGAGCCGCTTCGCTACTGCGCGTGCCGTCAGGGGATGGTCGCCGGTGATCATGACAGGCACGATGCCCGCGGCGATGCAGGTGGCAATCGCCTGCTGCGCTTCTGATCGAGGTGGATCGATCATGCCGATCAGTCCGATGAATTCCAGGTCGCATTCGAGTTCCTCCGCCGCCAAGCTCGGCGGGAGCGCTTGCCAGCGGCGCATCCCGATGCCGAGGACGCGCAGTCCCTCTGTCGCCATCTGATCCGCAGCGCGGTTCAAAGCCCCCAGGTCGACCTTCACAAGCCCGGTGCTGCGCTGTTCATGAACGCACAGCCCGATGATGACCTCGGCTGCACCCTTGGTAATCGACACGAAGGTACCATCAGGTCTGCTGTGCACGGTCGTCATGCACTTCCGGTCGGAGTCGAACGGAAGTTCTGCGATCCGTGGGGCGCGAGCCACCTCGGCATCGCGACTCAGGCCGGCCGATTGTGCGGCAACGAGTAGCGCTACCTCCGTCGGATCACCCACGACCCCGCCTGTTGCGTCCACGAGTGCGTCATGGCTGACCGCCATCGCATGAAGCAGCATGGCGGCGGGCGCACCCGAGCCGGGTGTCGTCGCCCGCATTCCATCGCAGAAGTACTGTTCCACCTGCATCTCGTTAGCAGTCAAGGTACCCGTCTTGTCGGAACAGATGTACGTCACTGAGCCCAGCGTCTCAACGGCTGGGAGGCGCCGGACGAGCGCCTTGTTCGCGGCCATCTTGCGTGCTCCAAGTGCCAGCGAAATACTGACGACCGCGGGTAGTGCCTCTGGAATCGCCGCCACGGCGAGACTCAGTGCGATGAGCAGCATGTGCAGGGCCTGCTCTCCGCGCAGCAGTCCCGTGGCGAACACGACGACGCAGATGAGGATGACGATGAGTGCAAGCTGGCGACCGAACGCTACCAGACGGCGCTGCAGGGGGGTCTGGATAGCGCGTGCTTCATTCAGCAATCTGGCGATACGGCCGAACTCGGTGTGCATCCCTGTCGCTACAACCAGACCCACCGCGCGACCGTAAGTTACGAAGGTTCCCTTGTGCGCGAGGTTGCTGCGATCCCCGACGGCAACATCCGGCTGTGCAATCGCTGCAATGATCTTGTCAACCGGAGCCGACTCGCCCGTCAACGTGGATTCATTCAGACGCAGGCCCGCAACCTCGACCAGGCGAAGGTCCGCGGGGACAATGCAGCCAGCCTCCAGAAGTACGATATCGCCGGGAACCAGTTCGGCGGCAGCAATCGTGCATGGGCTGCCGCTTCGTACCACCTTCGCCGAGGGAGCCGCCATCGACTTCAGCGCAGCCAAGGCGCGCTCCGCCCGGAATTCCTGTGCAAATCCGAGCACGGCATTGAGAATCACGATCGCTACAATGACCAGGGTGTCGGTGAGATCACCGATTGCTCCCGATACCACGGCCGCGCTGATCAGGACCAGGATCATGAAGTCCTTGAACTGCGCCGCGAGGATCGTGACCGGGGAGCGAGGTGGCGCCTCGATGTGCACATTCGCACCGTAGCGCGTGCGTCGGTTCGTGGCGTCCTCGGCGCTCAGTCCTTCGCGGCGAGCCGCCAGCAGAGAGTAGGTCTGCTCGGCGGAGTACTGATACCAGGCGACGTCCTGGGGGTCTGAGGGGGGCGGCGGGGTCCGTGTCATATCAGAAGCAACATAGCTGTACGGCAAGGGACGCGAAACCCCCCCGTCCGCTATGGGGCTGTCCCTAGTGTGCGCAAGGGGAGGGGGGGAGTACGCTGTGCCCGTAAGTCAACGAGGAGACTGGACATGGCTCAAAACGTCGGTTCTGCGGACCGCACGGTCCGCGTCATTATCGGCCTGCTGCTGCTCAGCATGCTCTTCATCGACGGCAATGCGCGGTGGTTCGGCCTCATCGGCCTCGTGCCACTGCTGACTGCACTCGTCGGAAGCTGCCCGCTGTATTCGATCACCGGCATGAATACCCACCCGAAGCCCCGGCCCAAGATGTAACAAGATGCAGCCCCTTCCCCATCTCTATCACGTCAGCGTCGAGTCCGCAGCTGAAGGTGACGTAACGGTTGCGGCGCAAGGACTGCCATCCTTCGCCGCCGCGTCGCCCCGCGAATTTGACGGCCCTGGTGACCGCTGGTCGCCCGAGTTCCTGTTGTGCTCGGCGGCGGCGGCCTGCTTCATTCTGACCTTCAGGGCTGTCGCGCGAGCCTCGAAGTTCGAATGGCGCCACCTCGGCTGTCATGTGGAAGGAACGCTCGAGCGCAAGGATGGCTCCACTCTGTTTACCCGCATCTCGACACAGGCCGTGCTCCGTATCGGACCCGAAGCAGACAAGGACTTGGCGCAGCGTCTGCTGGAAAAGGCCGAGCGCGGCTGCCTCATCGCCAATTCACTGAAGGCGGAACGAGTCCTGACAACCGAGATCCAGTCCGCGCCCTGAGATTCCTTGTCGAGGAGAGACTCATGATCCATGTATTGACTGCCGACGGCAGCATTGCCCGTCTCTACGAAGTGTCCGGCGAGAAGCGGGTATTGCGCGAAATCGCCGACTTCGGCAATGCCATTGCGAAGCTGCATGAACGTGACCTCGTCAGTTCACGGCCGGGCCGGAGCTACAACCGCACTTCCGGCGCCCGGCAGACGTTAGAGGGTTCCTCTGCAAAGCAGCATCTGATGCATCGTTGGCTGTCCGGAGTGGCGCAGTCGCTGGCACCTCTGCTCGCGAGTCGTGACTGCCAGTGCCTCATCCTCGTCGCAGCACCGCGGCTGCTGTCGGAATTCCGCGAGCTGCTGCCCAAGGCCGTGCAGAAGAAAGTGCTCGTCGAGTACTCGCGGAATCTGGCCGGGTTGCCCATTGCTACCTTGAACCTGCGGATTCGCCCATCGGTGCTGTCGGCCGTGCGCCTGCTCGCCGAAGGCCCGATGAAATAGGGCCGCCCGAATCCAGGGGGGCTGCAACCGTGAGCTGCGGCACCCGCCTAGGGGTCGTTCGGGGGCGGTTGCAGCAGCGCCTTCACTTCGGCATCCGACGTTTGCGGGAAGTCCTCGTACCACTGGCCTACGGCCATGAAGGAGGCGGGAGTGCTTAGACAGACGACGCGATCCGCCTCCCGCGACAGCTTCTCTGCGGCATCGATTGAGGCGACGGGCAACGCGACTGTGATCTGCCTGGCACCGAGCAGTCTCGCCGCGTTCACGGCCGCCAGCATGCTGGAGCCAGTCGCGGCCCCATCGTCCACGAGCAGAACGCGCTTGCCCCGCAGCGTGAGGGCGCCGCGGCCCGAGCGATACGCTTGCTCCCGTCGCGCAAGCTCCCGTCGCTCGGCCTCGACGGTGGCCGCCACTTCCGGAGCCTCGATCCACGACGCTGGGACCTCGTCGTTCGGTACCAGGATGCCGCCTGTCGCGATCGCGCCCAGCGCGAATTCAGGCTGGCCCGGCGCCCCGATCTTGCGGACGATCAGCACGTCGAGCGGGGCGCGCAACGCACGCGCCACCGCAAACGCTACTGGAACGCCTCCCCGAGGCAAGCCGAGCACCAGCACGCCGGTTTGTCCTGCATATTCCGTCAACCGCGCTGCCAGCGCGTACCCTGCTTCCGTCCTGTCTGCGAAGCGAATGGTCATGTTCTTCCGCTCCGTGGCCCATGTCGGGATGCACGTGTCGCATGTCTGACGAGGTGGCAGCAATCCCTGATTCCCCGCACGGTGCCGGTGCTAGTGCGTACTTCGATGTCGCCGAGAAGCTCGAAGTCCTGTCCACGCCCGCGACTTACGGTGCCGGGATACGCGACGTCAAGGTCATCGAAACCCACTTCGCGTGGCTCTTCCTGACCGAAAGCAGCGTCTACAAGCTCAAGAAGCCGATCCGCGCACCGGAACTCGACCTCGACACCCCGGCAAAGCGCTTCCATAACTGTAGCGAGGAGTTGCGGCTCAACCGCGCGCTTTCCCCTGAGGTCTATCTGGGTATTGAAAAGCTGGTGCGCGGTGCGGATGGCAAGCTGCATCTCGGTGGTGAGGGAGCTGTTGTCGACTGGCTGGTGCAGATGCGCCGGCTTCCCGAGGAGCAGATGCTGGATCGCGCCATTGTCGCTGCACGTGTTCCCGGTGACACCGTCGATGCCGTGGCCCGATTGCTGACCGGGTACTACCGTAGGCAGCTTCCGATCGACATTGCGCCGCAAGCCTACGTGCAGCGACTCGCCGATCAGATCGATGCCAATCGCAGGGAGCTGCTCGCAGCCGATCTGGTGCTCGATGGTGCCGTCGTTGAGAAAGTGATCGCCGCACAACGCGCAGCCCTCGAGCAGCTCAAGGGAGAGGTGGCGGCACGAGCGGCGGAACGGCGCATCATCGAAGCACATGGCGACCTGCGTCCCGAGCACGTCTGCCTCGCCGCGCCTCCAGCGATCATCGATCGCCTCGAGTTCTCGCTCGACCTGCGGGTGATGGATCCGTGCGAAGAGCTTGCCTACTTCAGCCTCGAGTGCAGGCAAGCCGGAGCCGGGTGGGTGGGAGAGCGGGTCTTCTCGCAGTATCGCCGCGAGACCGGCGATCCGATTTCAGACGCTCTCTACGCGCTGTATCAAAGCCACCGTGCAGCCACGCGGGCCAAGATCGTCGCATGGCATCTGCGCGACCCGGACTTCAAGTCGCGACAGCCGTGGTCCGCCATCGCGGCGCAGTTTCTCGGCACAGCACTGGATTGCCTGCGTGCGCGCCCAAGCTCCTAGCCGGTACGAGCCAGCCCGGCCAGCGACTCGCCCACATGCAATCGCCGGATGCAGTCCGCGAACAGCGGCGCCACGGAGCGCACTCGCAGGCAGCCCCGCAGCAGCGACGCGTACTGTCCACGGACCGGTACCGAGTCGCTCACCATAACCGAATCCGGGCCACCCTCGCCAAAGAGCTGGATCGCTTCAGCCGTGAACACGGGATGAGTCGCGAAGACGCGCACCGACTTCGCGCCAGCCCTCCGCGCCGCCTTCACCGTGCGCATCACGGTAGCGCCAGACGCGATGATGTCGTCGTAGATCAGTACTTCCGCTCCCGTGACGTCGCCCACCAGGGTATCGCCCGACAGCTGGCCGTGCTCCCGCAGCTTGTGCATGAACGCAAAGTCGACGCTGGTGCTGGTGTGCGCTTCCACCCTTGCCCGGAATTGCTCGGCGCGCTTCACGCCTCCCGAATCCGGCGATGCCACGACGATCCGGCTACCGTTGGCGGGGGATCCAACTGCGCCCGCGAAGACGGCGTCTGCCTCGAGGCGAACGGTCTCGCAGCGAAACGCATTGTCGAAGGCAGCCTCGTTGTGAACGTCAAGTACCACGACACGATCGCAACCGACCCCTTCGAACAACGCAGCCACATACCGCGTGGTCGCCGGGTCCTGTGGCTGCGTGCGCCGGTCTTTGCGCGCGTAGGCGAGATAAGGCATGCAAGCGGTCACCGAGGCAGCACCCGCATCCTTGAGCGCGCCGACAAAGAACAGCAGTCGGATCAGGCGGTCGTTGGTCGACGCCGTGCTGTCGCCATGAATCGATTGGATCGCGAAAACATGTTGACCGCGTACCTGCTGGACGGGCCGCATCTTGTGGTCGCCATGCTCGAACTCCCGCTCCTCGCTGGCGGCGAGTGCAATGCCGAGGCCAGCCGCAACGGCCTGCGCAAACGCGGCGCTCTGTGCCGACGCAAAGACAAGGGGACCGCTGGGGGAGGCGATAGGCATCAAAGATCCATCCGAATCGACGTCAGCCACCGTGGCTTGTACATCAGGCATGGCCGATTCTCCCCTCGCCAAGGAAGCGTGCCCACCGTGGGAAGCCCGTGCATGACTGCGCTAATGCCCGGTCCCCCGGGCCGCCGAGGATGCAGGTCACCCGCTGCAGAGCGGAGGAGCAGCATGGACATGAGTTGGCAGTCGCCGCGGAGCCACGGAACAGTCTGCCAATTGGCTGGCACCCGCGTTACCCCGTCATGTTCCACCCGCATCGCGCGGCCAGACGCAGTGCAAAAATGACATGACCGGCACCTACTGGGCGCAGACATCGGAGCAGGCGCTGGCCGATGTGCAGGTGAGTACGGCCGGCTTGACGAGCGACCCTGCAGCCGGACTTGACGCAGGTACGCAAGCTGGCTGAAGTGCCGTTCGACTTCATTCGCAAGCGCGTGGCGCGCCATGTCGCCGGGCTGGTCGGCATACCCTGCGAGCACATCCTGACCACCACGAGCGCCAATCTGAGCAACATGGTCAGCATGGCGGTAGCGTCGCTGTTCCTGCCGCTCCTCGCTGGCCAGATCCTGCTCAATCAGTCTCTCTCGGTTATCCCGGCCCTGGGGCTCGCAGACGATGCGGTAGACCCTGAGCTGGTGAACAAGCCGAGGCGCTCGGACATGCGCTTCATCGGCCGCTACATGGTCGAGTTCGGCCTGCTGAGTTCGGCATTCGATTTCCTGACCTTCGGTACTCTCCTCTACCTGTTCAATGCAACGCCGGAACTCTTCCGCACGGGGTGGTTCGTCGAATCGCTGCTGACGGAACTGGTGATCGCCCTGGTGGTGAGAACCCGCCGGCCCTTCTTCCGCAGCCGGCCCGGAAACCTGCTGCTGACCTCCACCGTGCTGCTGATCGCGCTGACTCTCGTGATTCCGTACCTGCCCTACATGGACCTGTTCGGCTTCGTGCCGCTTCCCGTGACGCTGCTGGCCACGCTGGTCGCGATCACGGTGTTCTACGTCGGCGCCGCCGAGGCGACCAAGCGCTGGTTCTACCGCAACGGGGGGTGACGCCCGACAGGAATCGTCAGTCGCGAAAGGCCTTTGCCCCGTTGTCGATGTGCAGGGCCGTCAGGCCAGGAACGTCTTGCGCAGCAGGCGGCGGACCTCGCGGAGCGGGCGGGTGTTCAGGACGTCGGCCTTTGAGACCCAGCCGCGCCGGGCCTGCAGGATGCCGCCGTCCAGGAAAGCGAAACCCTGCGCACCATGCGCATCGCTCGCCACGCTGATGAGCACGTTGTTCTCGATGGCCTCTCGCACCAGGATATCGTCGAGATCCAGCCGCGTCGGCTGTGAATTCAGCTCGAGATAGACGGGCCGCTCCTGCGCGCGACGGAACACCCTGTTCCAAGCCACGTCGAGGGCGGGACGCTCGTCGATGAGACGCGCCGCAGGATGCGCCAGCACGGAAACAAAAGGCCTGTCGAACGCGCGCAGCAGCCGGTCCGTCTGCCTGCGCCGGGTCAGGCCGAAGTGGTCGTGGACGGCCGCCACGACGATGTCGAGCTTCCCGAGGACACGGTCAGGCAGCGCCAGCGTACCGTCCTCGAGAATATCCACTTCGATGCCTTTCAGCAGCGTGATGCCTGTCAACGAGGCATTCAGCGAGTCGATTTCGTCGAGCTGGCGCGCGAGGCGGCTGGCATCGAGGCCGTGCACGGCGCCGATGTGCTGCGCGTGATCCGTGATCGCGATGTAGTCGAGGCCGGCCCGCTTTGCGGCAGCGGCCATCTCCGCTAGCGTGGTCGTGCCGTCGGTCGCCAGCGTGTGGACATGGAGGTCGCCCTTCAGGTCGTCGAGCTTCACCAGCGAAGGCAGCCTGCGCACACCGGCCGCTTCGATCTCGCCGCGGTCCTCGCGCAGCTCCGGCTCGATGTAGGGCAGCCCCACCGCCTTGAAAACGCTGGCTTCTGTTGTGCCGGCAATCTGCCGTTCGCCGCGAAAGACACCGTACTCGTTGACCTTGAGGCCCCGCTCCATCGCGAGCCGGCGGACATGGATATTGTGGGCCTTGCTGCCGGTGAAATAGTGCAGTGCCGAACCGAAGCTTGCGGGTGGCACCAGACGCACATCGACCTGCAGGCCGCTCTTCAAGACAGCGGACGATTTTGTCGGCCCCGCGCTGAGCAACGACGCGGTTTCGTCGTACCCGAGCAGGGCCTTGCCGATATCCACGGGCCCGCGGGAGCACACGAGAAAATCCAGGTCGCCTACCGTTTCGCGACCGCGCCGATAGCTGCCGGCCACTTCCACCTGGTCGATCCCCGGCACGTTGCGCAGGTAGGACAACAAGGCAGCCGCATACTGAGACGCGACGGGGCGAAGCAGGCGGCGGTCGTGTCCTGCGTGGGCGGCGACCGCCTGTTCGAGCTGGGATTCACGCTTCGGACCGAAGCCAGCCACCTCGCGGACCCGATGCGCCGCGAGGGCGGCACGCAGACTTTTGAGGTCCCGGACGCCCAGCGCTTCATGCAGTGCACGAACCCGGCTCGGACCGACGTTCGGCAATGCCAGCAACTCACGCAAGCCCGTCGGCACGGACTTGCGGAGCCTGGCGAGGCCCGGAAGCTCGCCCGTGTCCAGGAAAACGCGGATCTTGCCCGCGAGATCTGCGCCGATGCCCGGCAGGTCGTCGGGATCGAAGCCCGCAGCAACCCGGGCCTGCAACTCCTCCGGCAGTCCGCGTACGACCCGCGCCGCGCGCCGGTACGCGTTGATCCGGAAAGGGTTGTCAGCCGACAGCGCCAGCAGATCCCCCATTTCGTCGAAGGCGGCGGCGAGATCCTCGTTATGCACCGGCATGCAACGCTCCCGGATCGATGAGATGCCGCGTCTCGCGGAACACGATCCTCATGGAGCATACGCCGGGGGGCGGCGCGCCGGACCCGGGAATCCCCGCAAAAGGAAGGCACAAGGACGTTGCGCCTTTCCCGTAATTCACGGGCCTGCCGCTCGCCGCATACTGCCGCCCTTCGTCAGCCGCACGGGAGCAATCGCCATGGCCCACAAGCAACTGCTGTTCCAGTCCGCGGCTCGCGAAAAGGTGCTGCGCGGCGCCACGCAGCTCGCGGATGCCGTGCGGATCACGCTCGGGCCGAAATCCAAGTCGGTGCTGATCCAGAAAGCGTGGGGCCCGCCGCTGGTCTGCAATGACGGCGTGACCATTGCGAAGGAGTTGAGCCTCAAGGATCCGGAGGAGAACCTCGGCGCACAGATGCTGCGGCAGGCTGCCGAAAGGACCGGGGACGTTGTCGGTGACGGGACCAGTACCTCGACTATCCTCGCCCACGCGATCTTCGCGGACGGCGTGCGCAACGTTACCGCAGGAGCGAGCGCCATCGACCTCAAGCGCGGGCTGGATCGCGGCCTGAAGGGCGCTGTCGAGGCGCTGAAGACGCTCTCCAGAACCGTGCAGACCCGCAAGGAGAAGGCGCAGGTCGCGACGATCTCGGCACATAACGACGAGAGTATCGGCGAACTGGTCGCCGACGCCATGGAGAAAGTCGGCGGCGAGGGCGTCATTACGGTCGAGGAGTCCAAGACGACGGAGACGCTGCTCGAAGTGGTCGAAGGCATGCAGTTCGACCGCGGCTATCTCTCGCCCTACTTCGTGACGGACACCGAGAAGATGGAGGTGGTCCTCGAAGACGCCTTCGTACTGCTCACCGATCGCAAGATCAGCATCATGAAGGACATGATCTCGCTGCTCGAGCAGGTCGCCAAGACGGGCAGGCCGATTCTGGTTGTCGCGGAAGACATCGAGGGCGAAGCGCTCGCGACGCTGATCGTGAACCGCATTCGCGGCGTACTGAAGAGCGCGGCCGTCAAGGCGCCCGGATTCGGCGACCGGCGCAAGGCCATGCTCGAGGACATGGCGGTCATGACGGGCGGCGAGCTGGTCTCCGAAGAACTCGGCATCAAGCTCGAGGACATCCAGCTTGAACGCCTCGGGCGCGCCAAGCGGGTCGTGGTCGACAAGGATTCGACGACGATCATCGGTGGCGCCGGCGATCCGGCGGCCATCAAGTCGCGGCTGGCACAGATCCGCCGCGAAATCGACAAGGCCACCAGCACCTACGACAAGGAGAAACTGGAGGAACGTCTCGCGAAGCTGTCAGGTGGCGTGGCGGTGATCCGTGTCGGCGCGCCGTCCGAATCGGAGATGAAGGCGCGGAAGGATGCGCTCGACGATGCCATCAGCGCCACCAAGGCTGCGGTCGCCGAGGGGATCGTGCCGGGAGGAGGCCTCGCGCTGCTCAAGTGCGTAGCTGCCGTCACCAGCCTCGAGGCGACCTGTGACGGAGATGAACGCACCGGCGTGCAGATCCTCAAGCGTTCGCTGGAGGCACCGGCGCGGCAGATCGCAGTCAACTCGGCAGTCGATGGCGGGGTCGTCGTGAATCGCATGGCGGAGGCGGCCGGCAACATCGGCTTCGACGCTGCCCAGAACCGCTACGTCGACCTGTTCGAGGCGGGCATCATCGACCCGACCAAAGTGGTACGCGTCGCGCTCGAGAATGCCGTATCGGTAGCCAGTGTCCTGCTGTTGACGGAAGCAACCATGACCGACATTCCCGAAGAGAAGAAAGCGCCGCCACCGGAAATGCCGCTCTAGCGGATCTGCCCCGCGCGTCCGTGACCGACGAGGCTCAGGTCGATCCCGCGGGCGATCAAGGATGACTGGCCCTCGCGCCGGCTCAACGGCGCTCGGTCAACCGGATTCCGTCGGTGATGCGGTCGCTCGGGTGCAGGACGATACGCTCACCGGGCTCAAGACCGGATACGACCTCCGCTTCGAAGCCGCTTTGCTTGCCGATTTCCACTTTCCGCAGCGCAGCCCGAGCCCCGTCTGCGACGAACACCGCCCAGCTCTCGCCCGAATGGAACAACGACGCGAGCGGCACGCGCAGCACGTCGTCCGCGGACCAGAGCACGATGCTGGGCTCCACGCGATACCCGTGGCCCAGGCGCGTCCATTCGGCACGCGGCGAGGTGATGTCAACGATCACGTTGACCCGCTGCTCCTCGATTCCGAGTGCAGAGACCTTCGTGAAGCCGTAAGGCTCGACGCGCTTCACGACGCCCTCGAGCGCCGTGTCGCCGCCCCAGGCCTCGATGAGGACCCTCTGCCCCGCCTTTACCTGGACGGCAGCTGCCGACAGCAGGTCCACCACGATCTCCAGCTGCTCGGGATCGCCGATCTCGATCAGCGGTGCGCCTGATGCGACGACGCCCGCGCTTTCGGTGACGATGCGCAGCACAGACCCGTTCACGGGAGAGCGGACAACGACGCACTCACAGTCGTCCTGCTTGCGGCGCCCCAGGGAGGGCGATATGCGCAGTCGCGCGCGGACCTGCTCGTACTCGGCATTGTGCATTGTCAGGTTGGCCCTCGCTTCCGCCACCGCTGCTGCCGCCGTCTCCGCCGAGCGATCAGCTGCTTCCACGGCGCTTGTGGCGACCAGCTTGCGCTCCGCCAGCGCCCGCACGCGTTTCTGTTCCGCAGCGGCAAAGCGGTTCTCCGCCTCGGCCCGGGCCAGCTGTGCCTGCGCCAGCGTGCGAGCTGCTGCTGCGGCCTCCAATGCGGCTCGCACTTCCGCATCGGCACGGACGTCAAGGAACGCCGGGTCTGCCGGCTCGATACGGGCAACAGCCGTCTTGCCCGCCTCGACGCGATCACCGACCTCGAGTTCGACGCGCTGCATCCAGCCGGCCACGGGGGCGGACACCACCACCAGATCGCGGACGCGGGTTTCGCCTTCGTCGCTGACGGTGACCTGCAACGGGCCGCGCTCCGCCGTCACCAGATCCACCGACACGGGCGTCGGTCGCAACAGCCACGCCAGCGCCAATACGAGTGCGCCACCGAGGGGAGCCCAGAAGATAAGGCGGCGTCGCGTGGCGGCATCCATCGATTACTCCCGGGTCTTCAGTACCGCGATCAGGTCCAGTCTATCGAGACGGCGGCGAACAATCATCGCCGAGACCACGGCAGCCGCGAGACCGATCAACATTGCCAGGCCATAGGTCGAGTTGTCGATCACCAGCGGAATGCGATACAGCTCCGTCTCGAGACCACGAACCAGGAAGCCGGCCAGGCCAAAGCCGAGCACGCAGCCGAGAGGCAGGGCGGCAAGGGTGAGCAGGCCGAGTTCGCCGAGCAGGCAGTACGAGATTTCCCCGCGCGTGAACCCGAGCACGCGCAGCGTGGCGAATTCCCGGCCCCTTTCCGCCAGCGCGATGCGGGCAGCGTTGTAGGTGACGCCGAAAGCCAGCGTGCACGAGAAGACGATGAAGAACCGGACGAAGATCAGGATGGTATCCGCCATCGTCTCGTCGAACATCACGAGCGCGACATCCTTCAGCGTCACGGCGCCGATGTGCGGCAGGCGCTTGAGGGCCTTGAACAACTCATCGCGCCGGGTGGGGTCGGTAAGCAGGTTGACCGTCGTGACGCTGGGCCGCTCCTTGAGCAGGCGTGACAGCGCGTTGCTTTCCATGTACGCCGGCGAGCCGATATAGGTCTCGAATACGCCGGCCACGGGCACCTGGACAGTCGGGCGGCGGCCTTCGAGGACCTCGACGGTAACCAGGTCGCCGGGCTTCACGGCGAGCATCGTTGCCAGCATGGTCGAGATCACGAGGCCCTCGGGTGGCAGGTCGATGCCGTGCCCCGACACGTCATACACGCGGTACAGGTTCTGGTGCGCGGGCACACCCTGGATCGCCTCGCGCTGTTCGCGCTGCCCGACCCGCAGTTTTGCCGGCACGGCCCGCAGTGGTTCGACCGCGCGCACCCCCGGCAGCGTGGCCAATGCGCGCACGGCTTCGCTTGAGCGTACGCTGACGAAGCTCACGACGACGTCCTGCAATTGCGCCTGGCGGAAGTAGATCTCCTTGATCCGGTCGATGGCGTCGAGCCATTGCATCGACGTCACCAGCACCGCAACGGCCATGCCGATCCCGAAGCTCGTGATGAGGGACCGGCCGGGCCAGCGCCCGATCTGCCTCAGGATGATCCGTGTCGGTTGATCGAGCGCGGCCGACAGGCGGCTGCCTGACAGCAGCGCACGCCGGAACAGGGGGGGCGCGGGTGGGCGCATCGCCTCGGCGGGAGGCAACGCGGCGGCCTGGCGGACCGCGCCGATCGCCCCTGACAGCGCCGCACCCAGGCTCGCGACCGCACCAATCGCGAACGCCTTCGGCCCCGGGTTGAACAGCAGGAACGGAAAGTGGAAGAAGTCCGCGTACAGGCCGGTCTGATAGCGCCCCAGCCAGTAGCCGATGAACCAGCCAAGGGCGATGCCCAGCGCCCCCACGGCGAGCACGAAGCGGATGTAGTGCCACGCGATATCAGCCTGCGTGTAACCGAATGCCTTGAGCAAGCCGATCTCGCTGCGCTCGACGGAGATGAGGCGCGCGAACAGCGTGTTGGTCAGGAAGGCGGCGACAGCAAGGAAGACGGCTGGCAGGAAGGTCGCCAGCGTCCGCTGCTCCGCAATCTCATTCATCAGGAACCAGTTCGAGATCTGGTCGGCGCGGGCGTAGGCCCCGGTACCGCCATAGCGCCTGAGCAATCCATCGACGCGATCAACGACCTCTTCGGCATCCGTGCCCGGCAGCAACGTCATGCTGACATCGTTGAAGGCACCGTCGAGGTCGAACGCGCCCTGCATGGCTTCGTGCCCGAGCCACAGCACGCCGAATCGCGCGTCGTCCGGCATCAGGCCGCCCGGTGCGATTGCGTACACGTACTCAGGCGATAGCGCGATGCCGACGACGGTCAGTTCGCGCCAGCTCGTATTGAGTATTGCGCGGAACCTGTCACCCGGTTCGAGGTGCTGCGCCGTGGCGAATGGTTCAGACAGCACCACTTCATCGGCCGCGCCGGCCCGCGGCAGCCGGCCCGCGCGCAGCGACAACCGGTTGAGCTTTGCCGCCGTGCGCTCCGGCACCGACACCAGCTGCCCGATGACCGGCTCCGTGAAGCCCTCGATATCCAGGACGGCCGTGTGGACCACGCGGGTTTCCACGGTCTGCACGCCCGGAATCTTGGCAAGGCGCTCCGTCAGGTACTCGGGCGCCCGTTCCACCTGCGCAAACACCTGGCCGAACGATTGGCGCTCGTAGTACGCGTCGGTCGTCTCGAGCAGTGCATCGACCGTACTCAGCGACATCACCAGCACGGCCACGCCCGACGCCATGACCAGCGCGATCGACAGCACCTGGCCGCGCATGCGCCACAGTTCGCGCAGCAATTTCCGGTATAGCACCGGCATCACCAAGTGAGCTCCTTTGCCGGCCGGCGTGTGGCGTTGCGCCGCTCGTGCGTGATCCGGCCATCGCCCATGACCAGCACGCGGTCCGCCATGTCGGCGATCACCGCGTTGTGCGTGATCAGCACCGTGGAGGTG
This sequence comes from uncultured Pseudomonadota bacterium, assembly GCA_903884105.1. Classification (GTDB taxonomy): domain Bacteria; phylum Pseudomonadota; class Gammaproteobacteria; order Steroidobacterales; family Steroidobacteraceae; genus CAIUGU01. The sequence goes on from CAISDJ010000089.1 coordinate 81,145, forward strand.
CCGAGTTCGGCGTGAATCCTCTCGATCGCCTCCAGCACCAGAATGCCTGTCTGGCTGTCGAGCGCGCCGGTGGGTTCGTCGCACAAGAGCAGGTCGGGCCGCTTGGCGATGGCACGGGCGATGGCGACGCGCTGCTGCTCGCCGCCTGACAGCTGCGCGGGGAAATGGTTGAGGCGCTCTCCCAGGCCCACCATGCGCAAGGCGTCTTCGGGTGGCATCGGATTGCGCGCGATCTCCGTGACCAGCTGGACGTTCTCCAGCGCCGTGAGGCTCGGGATCAGGTTATAGAACTGGAACACGAAGCCGACGTGTTCGCGGCGGTAGCGCGTCAGTGCTGCGTCGTCCGCGTGGGTCAGTTCGTGGTCCCTGAACCACGCCCGTCCGCTGGATGCCGTATCGAGCCCACCCAGGATGTTGAGCAGCGTCGACTTGCCACTGCCCGAGGGTCCGAGCAGGACGACCAGTTCCGCCGGGCGCAGCTCGAGGTCGACCTCGCGCAGCGCGTGGACGTCGATCTCTCCGGATCGATAGACCTTGCTGAGCGACTGGGCACGCAACATGGGTAAGCCCTGCTTCAGGCGCGACGGCGTGGAAGGCCAATGACCGGCATGGGACGCGAGCGCTCAGATGTCATGAGCAACGCGGTCCACGCGACCGACGACGGACGGCACGGCATCGCCGTCGACGGTTCGTACGCGAACGACATGCGGTTGCTCCTGCCGGGAGAAGGCCGCCAGGTTCTTCAGTTGTTCCGCAAGTACGGCCGAGGTGGCGTCCGAAGGGTCCTGACCGACCTGCGCGCGATCTGCAATGCGTGCGGCCAGCTCCTCCATGCCGGCCTCGCAGGCCACGATCAGAAATCGCGTGCGCAAGCGCGCGGCCATGCCCTGGAACAGCTCGCGATCGGCTGCTTGCAGGAAGGCCGCATCAACGATGACGCTGCAGCCGGCACGCAAGCAGATCTCGGCGCTGTCCGCGAGGCGAGCGTAGACGCGGTGGCTCAAGTTCGACGTATAGATGCCTTGTCCCACTTCGGACTGCGCACTCCGCCCCAGCGCACCCGTCATTCTTTTCCGCTCCAGGTCCGAGCGGATTCGCAGTGCGGCGAGCGCCGGTACCAGCCGCTCGCTCATCCATGATTTCCCGGACCCGGAAACGCCGTGCATGATGAACAGCGAGGGCTGCGGCGGGTCGGTCAATCTCGCCGCGGTGCGGAGACGCTGCTGCAGGCGCTGCTGGAATTCGGCTGCGCGGGCAGGCATCTGCACCGCTGCATACGCATCGACCTTGGCTCGCACCAGTGCCCGATACACGGCATAGAAAGGCAAAACGCGGACACCCTCGTAGTCGCCGGTCGTCTCCAGATAGCGGCTGAGCAGGGTGAAGGCGAGGTCCGGCCGGTCGCGGCTTACCAGATCCATGAACAGGAACGCGACATCGTTGATGACATCGATCCAGCGCAGGCCCGGATCGAACTCGATGCAGTCGAAGGGGATGAGCCGTCCGGCGATGCGGACGATGTTCGCGGCATGCAGGTCGCCGTGGCACTCGCGGATGAAGCCGGTTCGTTCCCGTTGCTGGAAGGTGCCTTCGAGCGCCTCCGCCGTGTGGCCGGTCCAGTCGATGAGCCGGCCGAGGTGAGCCACCGATCCGGCGCGTTCGAGGTCCGCGTTCAACTGCCCGAGATTGCCAAAGACCGTTTCGAGCATCTTCGCGGTCCCGTCGAAGCTCCCGTTCCATGCAGCCGGACGCAGGCTCAGGTGAAAGCCGGCCAGCAACGCGCTGAGCGAGGCGATGTCGGTGACACTGACTGCGTGCGCAGCCAGCAAGGCCGGCAGCTCTACCTCAGGCGGGAACTGGCGCATCCGGACGGCGTATTCGACCGCAGGTCCGGTGCCGCCGATCGTCGGCTGTCCGTTCACGCGCGTGATCGCCACCACGTCCAGGTAGATCTCCGGCGCCAGCCGGCCGTTGAGGCGCAGCTCTTCCTCGCAATAGAAGTGTCTGAGCTCGAGCGTTGTCGCATCGATGAAGTCAGCCTTGACCGGCTTCTTGATCTTGTACGCGTAGGGTCCGGTCAGGATCACCCACGAGATGTGGGTTTCCCGCAGTGCGATGGCGCCAGTGGGGTGCGGGAAGGCCGCCGCATGCAGCAGCTCGCTGATGTCGAACTCGACCCTTTCGGGATTCATGTCGCCAGCATACGAGTGCTGGCTGGCGGAGGGGAACGGGAATAGCCCTTATGTTTCGCGCTGAGTTTCTGCGAATACCCGTCCTATACTGTGCAAAAGGGGACTGGACTGCCCAGCGCTGCAACGTGATGAGCCGGAGAAGACTCGGTTGGCCGTGACGGAACCACGCCGGAAACTGCAAGTGACTTACCTCGCCTTGGCCCTCCTGGTCGGGCTGGCCGTGAACCTGTGGATGGCGCGGTCGCAGTCGGTGCCGATCGACTATAGCGATTTCAAGGCGCTGGTCAGGAGCGGCCACGTGCACGAAGTGCAGATCGGGCCTGCGTCGATCGCGGGAAACGTTGACCTGGCCGATGCGCGCGCCGCACTGCCCGAGGCCACGCGGCAACGTCTGCCGCAGGAGGGTACCGGTGGCGAACTCCATTTTTCCACGCTCAGGGTGGAGGATCCGGCCCTGATTGCCGATCTGGATTCCGCGCACGTGCGGTACGCCGCAGTGGCCGGCACCAACTGGTTGATGCAACTGTTGTCCTGGGTGGCGCCCGCTCTGATCTTCGTCGCCATCTGGACCTTTGCGCTGGGCCGGATGGGCAACAAGCAGATGGGCGACCTCGTCGGCATCGGCAAGAGCAAGGCCCGTGTCTATGTGCAGAAGAACATCGGCGTGACCTTCGCCGACGTCGAGGGCATCGACGAAGCGAAGGCGGAGCTGATGGAGGTCGTCGAGTTCCTGAAGACGCCTGAGCGCTACACGCGTCTCGGCGGACGCATCCCCAAGGGTGTGCTGATCGTCGGCGCTCCCGGCACCGGCAAGACCCTGCTGGCGAAGGCGGTGGCGGGCGAGGCGAACGTGCCGTTCCTGTCGATCAGCGGCTCGGAGTTCGTGGAAATGTTCGTGGGTGTCGGCGCTGCGCGGGTGCGCGACCTGTTCGATCAGGCCGAGAAGCTCGCGCCGTGTATCATCTTCATCGACGAGCTCGATGCGCTCGGCAAGGCCCGCGGCGCCGGTGGCTTCGGCGGGCATGAGGAGCGCGAGCAGACGTTGAACCAGCTGCTGGTCGAGCTCGACGGCTTCGATACGAACAAGGGCGTCATCATCATGGCAGCCACCAACCGGCCGGAGATTCTCGATCCGGCGCTGCTGCGCCCCGGCCGCTTCGATCGCAAGGTCGCCATCGACCGCCCGGACATTCGCGGCCGCGAACGCATCCTGAAGCTGCATGCCGGCAAGCTGGCGCTGGACCCGGACGTCAACCTCGCCGTCATCGCCGCGAAGACGCCGGGGTTCGCGGGCGCGGACCTGGCCAATATCGTCAATGAGGCGGCACTGCGTGCAGCGCGGCAAAACCAGAAGACCGTGACCCAGGCGGACTTCGATGCTGCCATCGATCGCGTAATCACGGGTCTCGAGAAGAAGAACCGGGTGATGAACCCGAAGGAAAAGGAAACCGTCGCCTATCACGAGGCGGGCCACGCCCTGATCGCCGAGAAGCGGACGACAACCGACAAAGTGTCCAAGGTGTCGATCATTCCCCGCGGCATCGGTGCGCTGGGCTTCACGCAACAGTTGCCCACCGAAGACCGCTACCTGATGAAGCGCAGCGAGCTGCTGGACCGTCTGGACGTGCTGCTCGGCGGTCGCGTCGCGGAGCAGCTGGCGTTTGGAGAAGTCTCGACCGGCGCACAAAACGACCTGCAGCGAGCCACCGACCTCGCGCGGCATATGGTGACGCAGTACGGCATGGGGGAGACCCTGGGCCCGGCCGTGGTGGATACCCGCCCGGTCAATCCGTTCCTGGGGGAGGCCGGTATCGCGGTGCGAGGTGAGTGCAGTGAAGAAACGGCTCGCCAGATCGACGCCGAGGTGCGGCGACTCCTCAAGGATGCTGAAGACCGCGTGCGTGTAACGCTCGAGTCGGCTCGCGGCCAGCTTGAGGCACTCGCGCAGATGTTGCTTGAACATGAGACCGTGGAGCGCGAGACTCTGCTTGGGCTTCTCGTCGCGGGAGCGCCGCTGCAAGCACAACCGGGCAGAGGAACCTGATTCGTTGCGTCAAGGAACCTCTGATTGACCCAGAGGTTCCTCAAAACAGGGGTGACATCGATGTACAAGAACATTCTCGTTCCGGTAGATGGCAGCGCCACGTCAAAGCGAGGCCTCGAAGAAGCCATGCGCCTCGCCAAGGCCGGCGGCGGAACGATTCGTCTCGTCCATGTGGTTGACGAGCTGGTGATGATCGACCCCGAAGTGCCTGTCTACTACCAGGCCATGATCGAATCGCTGCGCGAGAGCGGCAAGGCAACGCTCGCGAAGTCGGAAGCCGCGGTCAGTGCGCAGGGAATTCCGGTGCAGGCGATGCTGCTCGAGACGATGGGCATGCGCGCTGCAGACCTGATCGTCGAACAGGCCGCCCAATGGCCCGCAGACCTGATCGTGATGGGCACGCACGGCCGCCACGGCCTGCGCCGGGTGGTTCTGGGCAGCGATGCCGAGCTCGTCATCAGACATACCAGCGTGCCAGTCATGCTGCTGCGTAGTAGTCAGTCGTCCAAACCATAGACGTCCCGTCCTCTCACCTGTCGAGCCGACAGACGCGTCATGCCAACTGCGACGCAGGCAAGCGCTTTCCTGTCGAGATGGGTGCAGCAGCTTGGGGCGTTTGACGGAGTACAGGCGCAATCACCATGACATCCGTCCCCGGCATGGCCGAATGGGCTCCGCTACTGAAGCACAGGGGGCCAGACGCAACCAGTCCCGTCATGGACGACTATCGTCGTGCCGCGGCGGGCTTCTCCTGGGATGCCGTGGGCGCCGAGCTTGGGGTCGTACCGGGCGGCGCGCTGAACATCGCCGGTGCGGCACTCGATCGCCCGGCCGCAGCGACCCCCGGCAAGCTCGCCCTGCGCTTTGTTGATGGCGCGTTTGCGACGCAGGACTTCACGTTCGATGAATTGCGGCGCGCAGCCAACCGCTTTGCCAACGCGCTGACACAGCTAGAGTCGGGTCCGGGCGCCACTGTCACGACGTTGCTTGGGCGATGTCCAGAGCTGTTCTTCACTGCGTTCGGTGCGCTCAAGTGCGGAGCGGTGTTCTCGCCGCTGTTCTCTGCTTTTGGACCCGAGCCAATCCGTTCCCGGCTGGAACTGTCCGGATCGAGCGTGCTGGTGACGACGGCCCGCTTCTATGCGCGCAAGGTTGCGCCGATCCGCGCGCAGTTGCCGTCCCTGCGCCATGTCTTCGTCGTTCGCGACGATGTAACAGCACCGCTGCCACCAGGAACGCTCGACTTCGCCGCCGTGATGGGCAGCATGCCGGACGAGTTCAACACGGCGCCAACCCTGCCGGATGACGATGCGCTGCTCCACTTCACCAGTGGCACAACGGGCAAGCCCAAGGGCGTCGTGCATGCGCATCGTGCAGTGATCGCGCACTACGCGACCGCAAAGCTGGCCCTCGACCTGCATGCCGATGACATCTACTGGTGCACGGCGGACCCCGGGTGGGTCACCGGCGTGTCGTACGGGATGATCGCTCCGCTCGCGTGCGGCGTGACAACCCTCGTCGACCGCGAGGAACTCGATGTCGAGCGCTGGTACACGTTGCTCGAGCAGCAGAGAGTCTCGGTGTGGTACACGGCGCCTACCGCACTGCGCATGTTGATGAAGGCCGGTCTCGAGCCAGTCCGCGCCCATCGCTATCCCTCGCTGCGATTCATCGCGAGCGTCGGCGAACCCCTGAACCCCGAGGCGGTCATGTGGGGCATGGAGGCCTTCGGGCGTCCCGTGCATGACACCTGGTGGCAGACGGAAACCGGCGCCATCATGATCGCGAACTTCGCCGCCGAACCCGTGTATCCAGGTTCGATGGGCCTGTCCTTTCCCGGTGTCGAGGTGGCCTTGGCCCTGCGTCGGCCCGACGGGACGGTGGAGCTGCTGACCGAACCCGACCGGATCGGCGAGATCGTACTGCGGCCGGGCTGGCCCTCGATGTTCAAGACGTATCTGCACAACGAGCAGCGCTACCTCGAGAGCTTTGCCGGTGGCTGGTACTTCTCGGGCGACCAGGCGAAGCGTGACGCCCGCGGCTACTACTGGTTCATCGGCCGCACGGACGACATCATCAAGTCAGCCGGGCACCTCATCAGCCCCTTTGAAGTGGAGTGCGCGCTGAACCAGCATCCGGCCGTGATGCAGTCGGCCGTCATCGGCATTCCGGATCCCGTCGTATCGCAGGTCGTCAAGGCCATCGTCGAACTGAAGCCGGGGATCGACGCGAGTCCCGAGCTGCGTCGCGATCTCATTGCCCACGGGCGGCGGCTGCTCGGCGCGGCGATCGCGCCGCGGGACATCGACTTCACGCCGGCATTGCCGCGGACGCGCAGCGGCAAGATCATGCGGCGCCTGTTGCGCGCCCGTACGCTCGGCCTGCCGGAGGGCGACCTGTCCACACTGGAGAGCGGGACATGACCGAAGCGCAGTTGCTTCTTCCCGATCGCGAGCATGCCTTGGTACTGCTCACGGAGATGCTGCGCATCCGGGCATTCGAGGATCGCTGCGCCGAACTGTATTCGGCGAGCAAGATCCGCGGCTTCCTGCATCTCTATAACGGCGAGGAAGCGATTGCGGTCGGCGTGATGCAATCCCTGACCGCCGCAGACGCCGTCCTCGCGACTTACCGCGAGCACGGCCACGCGCTGGCGCGCGGACTGTCCATGCGCAGCATCATGGCCGAGCTGCTCGGCAAGGTCAGTGGTTGCTGTCGCGGCCGTGGCGGATCGATGCATCTCTTCGACGCGTCGCGCCGCTTTTACGGCGGCAACGCCATCGTCGGGGGCGGCCTGCCGCTGGCCGTTGGGCTGGCGTTGGCAGAAAAACTGCAGAAGGGTCCGGGTATCGCAGTGTGCTTCTTCGGCGAAGGCGCGATGGCCGAGGGGGAGTTCCACGAGTCCATGAACCTGGCAGCGCTGTGGCGCTTACCCGTGCTGTTCGTCTGCGAGAACAACTACTACGCGATGGGGACGGCGCTGGCGCGCTCGGAAGCGCAGGTCGACCTCGTCACGAAGGCCGCCTCCTACGCGATGCCTGCCGAGTCCGTGGACGGCATGGACGTGATCGCAGTGGAAGCGGCCGCACGGCGGATCATCGCGGGTATCCGCAGCACACAGACGCCCGCCTTCCTCGAAGCGCGCACCTACCGGTTGCGTGCCCACTCGATGTATGACCCGCAGCTCTATCGCTCCAAGGACGAGGTCAGGGAATGGGAGCAGCGAGGCCCGCTGATCAGCTTTACCTCTCGCCTCAAGGGGGCGGGAGTGCTCACGGAAAAGGACTTCCAGGACCTGAAAGCCGCTGCCGAAGCGGAAGTGGAAGATGCCGTGAGATTTGCGGAAGACGCGCCGCTCGAGTCCGTGGAGGACCTGACCCGCTTCGTGTATGCCGAGGTACGCCCATGAGCGGGGACCTGGGAGTGGGCATGACCACGTACCGGGATGCCGCCCGGCAGGGGTTGCGCGCGGCGCTGCTCGCCGACCCGCGGGTGTTCCTGATGGGGGAGGACGTCGGCAAGTACGGCGGCTGCTTCGCCGTAAGCAAGGGGCTGCTGCAGGAATTCGGCGCAGAGCGCATTCGCGATACCCCGCTGTCGGAGTCGGCCTTCGTCGGCGCCGGCATCGGCGCCGCCCTGGGGGGCATGCGGCCGATCGTTGAAATCATGACGGTCAACTTCAGCCTGCTCGCGCTCGACCAGATCCTGAACAACGCTGCCACGTTGAGTCACATGTCAGGCGGGCAGTGTTCGGTGCCGCTCGTGATCCGCATGGCAACCGGCGCGGGACGCCAGGTGGCTGCGCAGCATTCGCACAGTCTCGAAGGCTGGTACAGCCACATTCCGGGACTGCGCATCCTGGCGCCGGCAACGATCGACGATGTTGCCGGCATGCTGGCACCGGCGCTCAAGTGCCCGGACCCCGTGCTCATCTTCGAACACATGGGGTTGTACAACCTCGAAGGCCCGCTCACCGCGGCTGCGGACCACGTCGATATCGACCATGCCGCCATCAGGCGGCCCGGCCGCGATGCCACGCTGATCACGTACGGAGCCTCGCTCTACAAGTGCCTCGAGGCTGCGACGATCCTTGCCCAGCAGAACATCGAAGCGGAAGTCATCGACTTGCGCACGCTCAGGCCGCTCGACGACAGCACCTTCGTCGAGTCTGTACGCCGTACGCACCGCGCCGTCATCGTCGACGAAGGCTGGCGCAGCGCGGGTCTTGCGGCAGAGATCGGCATGCGCCTTGTGGAACAGGCGTTCTACGACCTCGATGCCCCTGTGCAGCGGGTCTGCACCGAGGAAGTGCCCATCCCCTACGCGCAGCACATGGAACAGGCTGCGCTGCCGAGCGTCGAGCGCATCGTGGCGGCGGTCGCCGGCTTGCTACCCCATGGCCGTTGAGTTCCTGATGCCTTCGCTCGGGCCGGACATGGCGTCCGGCACGCTCGTGGAATGGCGCGTCAACCCGGGTGACGTGGTGAAGCGCGGCAACGTCATCGCGCTCGTGGAAACCTCGAAGGGCGTCATCGACGTCGAGGTCTTCACCGATGGCACCGTGCTGAAACTGCTCGTCGAGCCGGGAACCACGGTTCCCGTCGGCGCACCCCTCGCAGAACTGAGCGGCACGGCCACAGAGGCGCCTCCTCGCAGCGAAGGGCCAGCGGCGACGCCAGCACCGGCTGCCGCTGCCCTGCACGCAGAAACGCGCGAGGCTGCCCATCCTGTTCGCCCGGGATTCAAGGCTTCACCGGCAGCAAAGGCCAAAGCGCTGGCACTCGGGATCGCTCTCGAAGGCCTCACCGGCTCGGGCCCGGACGGGGCGATTACGCTTGATGATGTCGCCCGGCAGGCAGCCTCGGTGACCGCACCACCGACGCTCCGGGACGTGGTCGCCAGGGCAATGTCCCGATCCAAGCGCGAGATTCCCCACTACTACCTGTCCCTGACCTGCGATTTCACGGCGTCCCAGGCTTGGCTCGAGCAACACAATGCACACGCCTCCGTGGTCGACCGGATCCTGCCCGCTGCGCTGTTCGTTGCCGCCGTGGCTAAGGCAGCCAGGGCATTGCCCGGCTTCAACGGCTACTACGGTGACCATGGCTTTGCGCAAGCCGAAGCCGTGCATGTCGGCATGGCGATTGCACTCCGGGGCGGACGCCTCGTAGCGCCGGCCCTCCTCGACGCCGACCGGAAGACGGCGCCGACGCTCATGGCGGAGCTGCGCGATCTCACGGCCCGGGTCCGCTCCGGGCATATGCGAGGCTCAGAGATGTCGCAGGCGACCATTACCGTCACCAGCCTCGGCGAAGAAGGAGTCGACGTCGTGCTGCCCGTGATCCATCCACCGCAGGTGGCCATCGTCGGTGTCGGTTCGCTCGTCGTCCGGCCCTGGATCGTCGGTGGCGTCGTCAGCGCAGCACCCGTCGTCACTCTCAGTCTCGCCGCGGATCATCGTGTGTCGGACGGACGCACAGGCGCCCGCTTTCTCGCGAGCATTCGCGATGCGCTGCAAACCCCGGAGGCACTGTGAATACCACGGACTTGGAGCCGAAGGTCCTCAAACTGTTTCTGGAAGTCGCCCCGGATGTGGACGCTGCACAGCTCGATCGGGCGGCGCCGTTCCGCGACCAGTTCGACTTCGACTCCATGGATACGCTCAACTTCGCGATCGCACTGAACCGCGAGTTTGCGATAGAGATTCCGGAGACCGACTACCGGCATCTCGCGAGTCTCAAACAGGCCGTCAACTACGTCCGCAATGCGATCTCAGGCGCCGCAGCGCACAACCAAAGCTCATAACTGTCCGTTTCAAGAAGTCCTTAGGGGTTTAGGTCATATCCCCCATTGTCGGAGAAGCGGTCGGCCACGAGACTATGTCCGCTCCGGAACGAAGGCGCTTGGCGCATCGACCGGCAACCCTCTCTCTGGACTCTGTTGAAGGAAACCCGCATGAACATCACGCGCTGGGAACCATTCAAGGAAATGGAAGACCTCTTCCGTCAGTACTCCCGCTCCTTGCGGCCTCGTAACGGGGACCTTGCCGAGTGGACGCCGACGGCCGATATCAGCGAGACGCCCACGGAGTACCTGATCAAGGCCGAACTGCCTGCTGTCAAGAAGGAGGACATCAAGGTCGATGTCGAAGACGGCGTCATCACGATCAGCGGTGAGCGCAAGCACGAAAAGGAGAGCAAGGACGAGAACGAGATTCGCATCGAGAGCTTCCGCGGATCGTTTACTCGCAGCTTCTCTCTGCCGGACGACATTGACCCGAAGGGCATCAAGGCGGAGTCGAAGGATGGCGTGCTGCGCGTGCACATTCCGCGTACGGCAGCGCCCAAGCCGAAGGCGGTTTCCGTCGAGGTAAAGTAGGGATCCACCCGTAAGCGGGCACCCACGACGGCGCCCGCTGCATTCGCATCCGCCGCAGAGGGAATCCGCCATGAGCGTTCGACTGCACGATCCGGTCAAAGCCAAGGGGACGAAACCGAAGGCACCGCCCCGGGGACGAGTGCGAAATGCGCCACACACGGTGCAAGAGGCGAAGGATGATCGCCCCATCGAGCAGCGCGCAAAGGCACAGATCATGGCGCGTACTGCAGCACGCGAGGCGGCGATTGCGCGCGAAGCGTACTACCGCGCGGAGCGGCGCGGCTTCGCACCCGGATGCGAACTCGACGACTGGCTTGCCGCCGAGGCAGAGGTCGATGGCAACGGACCCATCGAGATTCTGGGCTCTGTCGAGGATCCGGTGGATGAACGGCACAGCGCACCGGATGTCACGCCGGTCCGCTAGGTCACGCCGCGTAGTCCCTCTTTCCTGGTCGAGCGCAGCGAATCAGTTCGCCCTGGCGTGGCTTTGGTCCCGCCTGCCTTGAACGCTGTGGTCGAGCTGCCGCCTGATCGCATCGAACGCGTCCCTGAGGGCGACATACACATCCTGGTGCTCCGGATGGGAATCATGGCCATTGAGGGCCGTCAGATGACCGCCGGGCTCCGTGAGGTCGATCCGCACTGAATACGGCGACCCCTTGTGGTGATGGGCCGCCGGCGCTTCGATGGTGACGTGACAGTCCAGAATCTTGTCCGAGATGCGCGTGAGCTTCTCTGCCAGTTCACGTACTCTCGCCTCCACTCTAGCGGACGTGTCCATGTGCCTGAACGTGATTCTTACCGGGATTTGCATGAGTGACCTCGACTTCTGACAACAAACGGGAACCCCGGAAGCATCACGGCGACTTGCGTGCGGCGTGATCGGCATTGGCTTCAGCCAGCGCCACCTGACGCTTGACGGCCACGAAGCTGTCTGGCGTGACGGACACGGAATCGATGCCGCAATCGACCAGGAAGCGGGCGAACTCCGGATGATTGCTGGGAGCCTGTCCGCACAGCCCGACCTTCACGCCGGCTTCGTGGGCCCGTGCGATGACGGTCTTGATCATCCACAGCACGGCGGCATCCTGTTCGTCGAACAGCGCCGCGAGCGCTTCCGAATCCCGGTCGACGCCGAGTGTGAGCTGCGTGAGGTCGTTGCTGCCGATCGAGAATCCATCAAATCGCTCTGCGAACTCGCGTGCGAGAATGACGTTCGACGGGATTTCGCACATGACATACACCTGCAGCCCATCGACGCCGCGTTTGAGGCCCTGAGACTCCATGATCTCGAGCACGCGATCCGCTTCGAGCGGCGAGCGGCAGAACGGAATCATCACGAGCACGTTGCGAAAGCCGAGCACGTCCCGCAGGCGGCGGATGGCGCGGCACTCAAGCACAAACCCGTCGCGATAGTGCTCGGAGTAATAGCGCGATGCGCCCCGCAGGCCGAGCATGGGGTTCTCTTCAGCCATCTCGAACTGAGCACCCCCCAGCAGGTTCGCGTACTCGTTCGTCTTGAAGTCGCTCATGCGGATGATGACGGGGCGGGGATGCAGGGTGGCCGCAATGCGGGCGAGGCCAAGCGACAGCTGGTCGACGAAATAGTCGCTGCGGTCCGCGTATCCGCGTGTCAGATCGTCGATCTGCCGCCGTACTTCCGCGTCCTCTAACGCCGCATACCGGAGCAGCGCGAGGGGATGCACGCGCACATGGTTGCTGATCACGAACTCCATCCGCGCGAGGCCTACGCCGTCAGCGGGCAATTGCCACCACCGATAGGCGGCCGCCGGGTCGGCAAGATTGAGCATCACCGCCGTTCGAGTCACGGGAATGTCCTTGACCGGCAGTTCCTCCATCTGGAAGTCCAATGCGCCGGCGTAGACCTTGCCAACCGCACCCTCTGCGCAGGAGACGGTGACGACGTCGCCGTTCTTCAGCAAGGCGGTCGCCTGGCTCGTGCCGACGATGGCAGGCAACCCTAGTTCGCGACTGACGATCGCGGCATGTGAAGTGCGGCCGCCGTGATCCGTCACCAGCGCTTTTGCCCGGCGCATGACCGGCACCCAATCGGGGTCCGTTGTTTCGGCCACCAGGATCGACCCGTCGACGAAGCGGTCGATGTCCGCCGGCGTCGAGATGCGACAAACGGGACCGGAGACGATGGCTTCACCCAGCGCGATGCCCTCGACGAGCACCTTACCCTTGCCCTTGAGCGAAAAGGTCTTGAGCACACCGGCCGACTTGCGCGACTGCACGGTCTCGGGACGGGCCTGCACGATGAACATCTCACCCGTCTCGCCGTCCCGGGCCCACTCCATGTCCATCGGCATGCCGTAGTGGCGCTCGATGATCAGCGCCCAGCGGGCGAGCTGCAGGACTTCCCGGTCCTTGAGGACATAGGAAGCCTGCTCTGCCGCCGCGGTGGGCACGCTGCGGGTTGCGGATCCTCGTTCCGCATAAACGGTCTTCTGCGCCTTGAGGCCCAGCTTGCGATGCACGATGGGAGTCAGGGCGGTATCGCTCAAGAACGGCTTGAACACCTGGTACTCGTCCGGCTCCACCGTGCCTTGCACGACGTTTTCGCCAAGACCCCACGCCCCACTGATGAGCACCACCTTGTCGAAGCCGCTGTCGGTATCGAGCGAGAACATGACACCCGCACAGCCCAGGTCCGCCCGGACCATCCGCTGTACACCGACGGAGAGCGCGACCTTGCGGTGATCGAAGCCGTTCAGTTGTCGATAGGTGATGGCTCGGTCCGTGAACAGGGAGGCATAGCACCGCTTGCAGGCATCGAGCACGCCTGCGTCGCCCTCAATATTGAGGAAGCTTTCAAGCTGTCCTGCAAAACTGGCTTCCGGCAGGTCTTCCGCGGTGGCACTCGAGCGCACGGCAACCGTCAACGGCGGGCCGTCCGCCATCGGCTGCAGCTGCCGGTACGACTTTACGATGTCTGCAGCCAGTGCCGGCGGCCACTTGGCGGCGAGGATGGCAGCGCGAATCGACTTGCCTGTCTGAGCCAACGTGGCCGTGCCTGCGCCGAGTGCTGCATAGGCGGCATCGATGATGGGTACCAACTTGTTGACGGCGAGGAATTCGCGGTAGGCCGTGGCCGTGGTCGCAAACCCCGGCGGGACGGCGACGCCCTGGGCGCTCAGATGCCGTATCAATTCCCCCAGCGACGCATTCTTGCCGCCCACCAATGCGACATCCGCGCGTCCGAATTCCGCGAACGGCAGGGAGCAGGCACCCGATTGGCTCATCATCAGCAGTTTCTTTGCCTTGGGACTACGAGCTGCGCTTCCGCTTTTCAAGGCGCCGACTCAGCTTGACGGTATCGGCGAGCTGCCCTGCCAACCCGGCAATGGCACGGATGACGTCATCCACGGACACAATGCCCTGCAGCATGCCCGCCCCGTTGACGATGGGTACCCGATGGATGCCGGCCTTGCGCATGCGGGTCAGCAGGGTTGCCAGGCCTTCGTCTTCCCTGCCCGTCATGACCTCGGTGGTCATGATGTCGGCGACCGTGACCGCATGCGGGTCGACGTCCCGTGCCAACGTCTGGATCACGATGTCGCGGTCCGTGAGTACACCCGCCAATACCCCACCGCCGCGCGGAGAAGGCTTCATGACCACAAGGAATCCGACGTGATGCTTGCGCATCAGGCGTGCAGCCTCCACGAGATCGGCGTCGGGCGCGAGGGTAATCACCTGTGTCGACATCAGTTCCCGCAATCTCACGGCGGCGTCCTCCATTGCTGCAGAAGCGAGCGACCCGGCCTACGTAGCCGACGGTTTCATGATGAGTGCCGGCTAGCGCAGGAGAACAGCCCGGACTACTACGTAAGCTGTGGACACAGTTCCGGCGTGCATCCGCCAGTCCATCGACGCATGCTCAGCGTATACATTGACGTATTGGGCGTGCTGACCTCATCCTGAGGCGGACACTAATCGCAACGCGAAGGAGAATCCCATGCCCGCAACCGAGTGGCGCCAGATCGTCGTCGCAGTGCGCTCGCCCGAGAACAAGCGCCAGGTCGCCATCGCCAAGGCAGCAGAACTCGCACGCCGTTGCGGTGCCAGGGTGACATTGCTGCATGCGTTCTCGATGCCGTATCCGTTGCCCAGCCGCATTCCCGTGAACAGCGACGATATCCTGGGCATGGTCGCCAACGAGCGCCGCAAGCAGCTCGCGCTGCTCGCGAAGCCCCTCCGCGCCCTGGGACTGAAGGTCGACTGCAAGGTCGTCTGGGATTTCCCGTCTGCGGAAGCGATCGTCCGCCATGTGCTCGCAACCAAGCCGGATCTGCTGGTGGCAGAGTCCCATCGCCATACCCGCGTGGGCCGCTGGTTCCTGGCAAACACGGACTGGGAGCTGATCCGCGAAGCGCCGTGTCCGGTGTGGTTCGTGAAGCATAAGCGCTTCCCGAGGTCGCTCAAGTTCCTGGTGGCGGTTGATCCGACTCACGCACGCGCCAAGCCGACTCGTCTTGACGACCGCCTATTGGGAACGGCGGCAGTGGCGATGCGCCAACTGGGTGGCAAGGCTGCACTCGTCCACGCGGAGGATGTCATGCAGGTGCTGCCGAAGGGGTTCCTGGCGGAAGTCATGATTCCGCAAGCTGCAGTGGTGGCCGCCGAGCGGTCGCGCACCGCCGTTCGTGCCGCCATCGGACGCCTTGCGACTCGTCACGGGATGAACGATGCCGAGCAGGTTGTCCGTCCGGGGCTACCTGCCGAGGTCATTGCCGGCGCAGTGAAAGCCGTGAAGGCCGATGTGCTCGTGATGGGCGTCATGTCGCGACGTGGCCTGAAGCGCTCATTCGTCGGCAACACGGCAGAAGAAGTGATCGACGCCGCCGATTGCGACATCCTGGTCATCAAGCAGGCCGGCTTCAAGTCCACCGTGCCTCGGCGCGGGCCGAAGCTCGGGGACTAGGAACCCAGAGGCCGCTGGCGGCTACGGCTTCTGGATTCCGCGCAGGTACTCAACGAGTCGGGCGACGAGCAGATCGCTGGTCGCAAGGTCCGGCGTTCCGTCCTTCGCGACGGTGGCGAATTCCCAGCCCCAGATCGGCATCTCGCGCGAGCCGTGCGGAGCGGGCACTTGCCGTCCGTCGATGATGCGGTGGATGCGTTCATCCGGGAACTTGCCGCCCTGCCGCTTCGCAATGCGCGTCAGGTCCGGCACCATGATCTTGAACGAAGCCGCCACCGGACCGTCGCCCTCGGCCTTCGCGCCGTGGCAGGCGCTGCAGAAGCGCTTGTACAAGTCGGCACCTGAATAAGAGGAGAAGTCCGGTGCCTGCGCGGCGGTGGCCGTTGCGCCGAGCGTGGTCAGCAGCAATCCAAAAGCAGCGAAGCGGATACGCATGGTCGAGACTCCGTTCAGTCTTCAGGTCTTAGGGCAGCAGTTGTGCCGCGGTCGGCATGGCGCTGAGCCGCGAAATGTAGTCCGCCACAGCGGCCATGTCCGCCGCGGACATGTTGTCCAGCATCAGTGCGAGGTCGAAGTCGACATTGGTGAAGCGGTGACCGGACGCCATGCCGCGAATCTGCATCAACACATAGGAATAATGCTGGCCCGCCAGCGCAGGCGCGGCGACGCTGTCGTCGCCCATGCCGTCTTCCCGATGGCACGAGGCGCAGCTGTCGCGGTAGATGCCGGATCCGTTGTCGAGCGATTTGCCGTCGCCCTTCTGCGGGCGCGGATTCATCGGCAGCCTGGCAAGATACGCTGCGATATTGCGCCATTGCTGCTCGGGTGCGATGCCCAGGGCCGCGCTGGCACGATGCATCTCGACCGCATCGCGATTGAGCTCTGCGAAGTCGATGAGCTGGGTCAGCAGGTAGCGTTCGCGCTGACCTGCCAACGCGGGAATCGACGCATCGCCGACTCCCCAAGCCTTGTCGCCATGGCAGCCGGCGCAATTCCTTGCAAACGCTTGTCCACCCGCGTTCGCATTGGCAGCCAGTGCCAGCGTCTTGGCCAGCAGCTCCTTCGCCCGCTCGGCCGCGTTGACAGACAATGGCAGGGAAAGGACGGCTGCGGCAACGGCAATCCACAGCGGATGCCAGCGATGGCGCGCCAACAGGCGCGACCGGTCAAGTGCGGCAGACGGGATGACAGCAACCCCCATAGAGAATTCTCGTTCCATGTTGCCAGCATCGACTCGCTGGCTGTCCCGCGGAATACGCAATTGGCGCAGCCCCTTGCGGCAACAATCGCCTGCTGCCATCGTAAGGCGATGAAGGTGCTCGCGCTCAACTGTGGCAGTTCCTCGATCAAGGCGGCGCTCGTCGACACAGCCCGGCAGTTGCGCGTACTCGACGTTCGCGTGCAGAACCTCGGCAAGCCGGAGGCAACCCTGTGCGTCGGCGATCACAGCGAACCCCTGGGGCAACACGGGAGCCACGCAGAAGCCCTGCAGAGGGTATTCGATGCGGTACGTCGGCACTGTACGGAATCCCACGCAATCGAGGCAATTGCGCACCGCGTCGTGCATGGGGGAGCCGAATTTGGCGAGCCCACGCTGCTCGACGACACCAAGGTCGAAAAATTGCGGCAGCTCGCGGCGCTGGCACCTTTGCACAACCCGCCGGCCATGGCAGCGGTGGCGGCAGCGCGGCTTGCCTTCCCGGACTTGCCGCAGGTTGCCGTCTTCGATACGGCCTTCCATGCCACGTTGCCCCGCAGGTCCAGGGAATATGCGCTGCCTGTCGACCTGACCCGTCGGCTGGGCTTGAGACGCTTCGGCTTTCACGGCATCAGTCACGCCCATGTCGCTGCCGTCGCGGCCGGCTACATGCAGGTGCCGGCCACGGCGCAGCGGGTCATTTCGTGTCACCTCGGCAACGGCGCCAGTATCACGGCCATCGAGTATGGCCGGAGTGTTGAAACGAGCATGGGAATGACGCCGCTTGAAGGGCTGGTCATGGGCACGCGCGCAGGCGACATCGATCCTGGCGTGCTGCTGCAGCTGCTCGAGTCCGGTGAATTCGACCGCACCACCCTCGGTCGGCTGCTGAATGAAGCCTCAGGGCTCAAGGGGCTGACCGGCACCGAGGACATGGCCGAGATCGAACGCCGGGCCGCCGACGGTGACGAAGGGTGCCGGCTTGCCATCGCGGTCTTTGCCCACCGCGCCCGCAAGTACATCGGTGCGTATGCCGCGACGATGGGTGGCGTCGAGGCCATCGCATTCACCGGAGGCATCGGGGAGAACAGTCCATTGATCCGCCACCGCATCGCGCAGCGCCTCGACTTCCTGGGCGCGGTGATCGACGAAGACCGCAATCGGGATGCGCGCGTGAGCACGGCGAGGCCGGTCATCGATATCGCGACCGAGCACTCGCGAGTCCGTATCCTGGTGGTCCGCGCCGATGAGGAAGCGGCGATGGCAAACGCGGTCGCAGGCTTGTTGCAGGCCGACAGCTCGAAGCAGACGTTCACCCTGCCCGTCGCCATCTCGGCACGTCATGCGCACCTGAGCCAGAGAACGATCGACGTCGTGTTCGGCACCGGTCATGCGCTCAACGTCACCAGGCTGCTGTCGCAACCGGGACAATTTTCGGCGCAGGAGACCGTGACGTTGATCGGCCCGCGTGGCCAGATCGAGCAGGTCCGGGTACTCGGGCCGCCGCGCGCAGTGGATCAGATCGAGATTTCGCGTAGCGATGAATTCATTCTCGGGATCGACGCCCCGGTGCGCCTGTCAGGCGATACGGCCCATACGCCGGGCATCATCGTGGCAGGCCCCGCGGGACGCGTCGCACTGCAAAGCGGTGTGATCTGTGCTCATCGCCACATTCATATGCACCCTGACGATGCCGTGCGGTTGCGACTCAAGGATCGCGACAGCGTGGCGGTTCGCATCGACAGCGTCGGCCGTAGCCTCACATTCGGCGCTGTGATCGTGCGGGTCTCGACGGAGTTTCGACTCGAGATGCACATCGATGTGGACGAGGCGAATGCAGCCGGCCTTGATCCGGGTGCGAGCGGGGAAGTGCTGTTGCCGACCAATGCCGTCGCCCACGCGACGGCACGCTAGGGATTCCGTCAGCGGGGCACCATCGCGAGCTTCATCCGGACCAGGTGGGCGACGGAGCGCACTCCCATCTTTTCCATCACATTGGCGCGGTGGATTTCCACGGTGCGTTCGGACAACCCCAGGTCAATGGCGATGACCTTGTTGGCGCGGCCGTCGACCAGCATCTCCATCACTTCCATTTCGCGCGGCGTCAGCGACTGGAACCGGTGCTTGATGTCCGCATACTTTTCGAGCGACGCACGGTTTTCGGCATCCACCTTCAGCGCTCGGTTCAGGCAGTCGATCAGGTCCTGGTCGCGGAAGGGCTTCTGCAGGAAGTCGAAGGCGCCTTCCTTCATGGCCTGCACTGCCATCGGCACATCCCCATGGCCGGTCATGAAGATGAGGGGGAGAATCGAACCGGCCTTGCCGAGTTCCTGCTGCAGTTCGAGTCCGCTCATGCCCGGCATGCGCACGTCGAGCAGCAGGCAGCCTGCCTGGTTCTCGTCGTATGCCGCAAGGAACTCGCGCGCACCGGAGAACGCGACGGGAGAATAACCAACGGTCTTGATCAGCGTCGTGACCGCTCGACGCATGCTGTCGTCATCATCGACAACGTAGACAATGGGTTGGCTTTTGTTGTGCGCGCCTGTCTTGTCATTCATCCGTTTGCTACCGGCAGCCTGAACCAGAACCTTGTACCACCGCCGGGCGCGTCGTCAAAGCCGATCGAACCCTGGTAAAACTCGATGACCGTCCGGCTCGAGGCCAGACCGAGACCCGTCCCACCGGTCTTCGTCGTAAAGAAGGGATGGAAAATCTCCGCGCGCAAGCTCGCGGGGATGCCCGTTCCATTGTCGATGATGGCAGTCTGGACAGTATAGCCGTCGCTGCTGGTCTCAATGCGAACCACGGGGCTGCTGCTGGCACGGCCGGCCTCAATGGCGTTTTGTACCAGGACAAAGAGCACATGCTGGATCTGCCGTTGGTCGATCGACACCGGGGGCAGGTTTGCCGCCCGGTTGACGACCAGCCGCGTGCCCGACCGCGTAGCCAGCAGCTCTAGGACGGGTTCGAGCTCGGCGAGCACATCGGATAGCCGGTGCAGCACCCGCGCGCCCTGATCCTGGTTGAACAGACGGCGAATGCGGCGCAGGCCCTCACCCGCGCCCATGGCCGCCGTGTTGATCTGCTGCAGCACCTCGATGGCCGCGGCCAGCATCGGCTCCGGCCGGGCGAGCATGCGCTCGCCCGCCTGCGAAAAGGTCGCAATTGCGCCCAGCGGCTGATTGAGCTCGTGCGCGATGCCGCTTGCCATTTCCTCAAGCGCCGAAGCACGTGCAATGTTCAGCAACTGTTCGATGAGCTGGGCTGAGGGAGGGCTGTCTGACATGAGGGAGCGTGACGATTCCTGTCCTTTGCCTTTGTAGCTTGCCGGATCCAGCATGCGCAATGCCTCGATGGGTCCTGATGGGCAAGAGTGCCGTAAAGCGGGCCGCCGCGATCTCAGAAAAAGCCGCAGCGCGTTGCGTCAGGCCCCTAGACCCAGACTCGGGAGGCGTGAGTACACTGGGAGTGAACGAACTCCCCTCACGGACACCCCAGACCAAGATGACACCCGTACCAATCGATGCTGTCCGCCAGCGACTGCTGCGCCTCCGCGAGGAACTCAAGGCAAGGCAGGGTCGGGCCGAGCGAGACCTGCGGCACGGCGCTGAACCGCTGGTCGCCGATGCCCCGGATCAGGCGATCCAGCTGCAGAACGACGAAGTCTTGCGGGAAATAGACAGCGCAGCGCTCGTCGAGGTGGCCCAGATCGACGCGGCGCTCTCGCGGCTGGAGAACGGACTGTACGGCGCCTGCAGTCGTTGTCAGGAGGCCATTGATCCCAGACGCCTCGCGGCGGTGCCGTATGCCGTGACATGCATGAAGTGCGCTGGTTGAAAGCGATCGCCTGGAGGGGTGACGCAAGAGTCTGTCCATGCCTTGGGGGGGGCACCCGTGCTAGGCTCCACCCCGGTTCACGGCTAGGACATCCGTGCGAAACGGAATGGAAGAACTCGGCGAAATCACCCAGCATCTGCTGCGCTTCTCTCCAGACGCCCTGCTGGTCGTCGATGGGGAAAGCCGCATCCGGTTTGCGAACGAAACGCTGACGCAGCTGTTCGGCTACGCGGCAGCGAACCTCGTCGGGCAGCGGATGGACATCCTGCTACCCGAGCGGCTGCGGGGTTCGCACCAGCACCACTTCACCCACTACACATTGAATCCGCTGGCCCGCGAGATGGGCGCCCGGATCAGCGACTTGTTCGGGCGTCGCGCCGACGGCTCCGAATTTCCCGCCGGCATCCGGCTCGCTCCCTTCCGGATCGGCAGCCGGCTGTTCGTGGCTGCGGCCATCCGCGACATGACCGAGCGCCGCCGGATCAACGAGGCGCTGGTTGCAGCGCGCGAGGAAGCCGACCGGGCCAATCGCGCCAAGAGCCGGTTTCTGGCAACCGCCAGCCATGATCTCAGGCAGCCCTTGCAGGCCATTCGCCTGCTCAACGCCGCGATGATGAAGGTGCCGCGTCCCGAGCTGCGCGACATCCTGCAGCAGCAGGCGCAAGCCATCGACAGCATGATCCGGTTGCTGAACTCGCTGCTCGACATCAGCCGGCTGGAAGCGGGAGCCATCACGCCGGAGCTCGTGCCCGTCGACCTCGAGGAAATCCTCGAGGAGCTCCGTGCCGAATTCCAGGCGCTCGCGCAGACCCGCGGCCTCGATCTGCGCATCCTGCCGGTCAAGGCAGTCTTGCGGACCGACCGGATCCTGTTCCACCAGCTGTTGCAGAACCTCGCGGGCAACGCGCTCAAGTACACGGATCGCGGTCATGTCTCGATCAACTGCGTGCTCGGCAACGATATGCTGACGATCAACGTCGACGACACGGGCATCGGTATTCCGGCCGACAAGCTTGATCGCATCTTCGATGAGTACTATCAGGTCGATACGCACGGCAGCAAGCGCATGGGCGTGGGTCTCGGCCTTGCCATCGTTAGTGAGGTCGCGCAGCTGCTGAAATTCAACGTGACCATTGCTGCGGGCCAGGGTGGCGGTACGCGCGCTACGGTGAGCATTCCGCGACAATTCCTCACGACGGCGATGCCGACTCTCGAGCCGACCATTGTCGCCGCGGCGCCTGTCGCGGAGGACCGGCCCCGGATCGTGCTGGTGGAAGACAATGACGCCGTACGGGTGGCCACCGAGCTGTTCCTCAAGTTCGAGGGCTTCGAGGTCGTGAGTGCCGCGTCGACCGAAGACGCCGAACGACTGTTCGCATCGGTGCAGCCGACCGATGTCGTGATCACCGACCATCATCTCGATGCCGACAATACCGGCCTCGATCTGATCAAGGCCCTGCGGCACCGCCAGGGCGCCCTGATCCCGGGGATCATCCTCACCGGAGACCTGCCGTCGTTGCTCAGGCGCTCCGGCACGGCGTTGCCGGCCTGCCGCTTCCTGCCCAAACCCGTCGATACGCAGGCCCTGATCCATGCGATCAACGATCTGAGTTCCAAGGCGCGCGACGCGCAAACAGGCCAGGCGAAGGAGTAAGCATGCGTATGTCATTGCACGGCCCTGCGTTGCGCGCACTGATTGCCACGGCACTGTTCGGGGGAGCGCTGCTGTTGTCGCAGTCGCAAGCACTGGCCGCTGATGCCGTGGCCGATCGAGTCGAGCGCGTGCTGCGGCTGCGCGCCGACACGACTCACGGGCGGACGCTGTTTTCCCAGTACTGTGCGACCTGCCACGGCGCTACCGCGCTCGGCGACCCGGCGGGCAACTATCCGTCGCTCGCCGGACAACGACCCAACTACCTGCTCAAGCAGGTTGCCGATGTGCTCGAGAACGATCGTTCCGTTCCCGAGATGCACCAGCTCATGGGGCGGTGGCAGTTCGAGGACCCGCAGTCGCTCCGCGACGTGGTCAGCTGGCTGGCCGATCTCACGCCGAATGCAAAGCCCGGCGTGGGCAGTGGCAAGCAGATCGCGGAAGGGACGAGGATCTACCAGGCCGACTGCGCGGGCTGCCATGGCCGCTTTGGCGAAGGCGACAATCCCTCGTATGTGCCGGCGCTGCGTGGCCAGCACTACAGTTATCTCAAGCGGCAGATGGCGGCGCTCGCGACAGGACACCGCACGGGGATGGACGGCGAAGGGCGGCAGCGGTTGGGACGGATTTCGCTGAACCAGCTGGACGCAGTGGCAGACTCCATTTCCCGCATGCCAAGCGAACGCGACGCGGTGCCTGACGGCAATCCGTTCGTGCCGGGCGGGCGGTAGCCCGCGAGGAAACCGTTGTCCCGACCCTGGTAGTCGCTCAGGCCACGCCCATTTCGGGCGCTGCCCGCACCAGCAACACCGGGACGGTAGCGTGGCGGACGACGTATTCGGCATCGCTGCCAAGCACGATGCGCTTCAGCCCTTTGCGGCCATGCGTTCCCATCACGATCAGTTCGGCCGGCCATTCCTGCACCTGTTCGATTACGAGCACGCCGGCCTGCCCCCCCACCCGTTCGAGCAGCACGGCTTCGGCTGCGATGCCCTTCTTCTTGCACAGCGCCAAGCATTCATCGAGCAGCTTGCGACCCTGCTTGCGCAGCTGCTCTATCAGTTCGCCGGCAAAAATGGCACCCTCATACATCGGCATCGTGATCAGGTCGTCGACAACGTGCACGAGCCGCAGACGGCTCTGGTGCTCGGCTGCCAGCGCCAAAGCCTCGCTCAACCCGGCATGCGAGGCATCGCTGCCGTCCACAGGCACGAGAATTCGTTCGTACATGGTTCGTTGTCCTGAGTGTCGAAATCGGGAGTACCCGAGGGGCGCCACCGTAGTACGGACCAGCGGGGATGCCCAGCTTGCCTTGCCGCAAGACAGTACGTAGTTCTGACTATAATGCGGCCCGGTTATCCACCAGGAGTCCCGCTTGAAGGACCGATTCGACTGTTCCAAGTGCCCCGGGTACTGCTGCAGCCATCCGCGCATCGAAGTGACCGAGACCGACATCAAGCGGCTCGCGAAGCATTTCGGGCTGTCTGCCGCTCAGGCCAAGAAGAAATTCACCTACCACTTCAAGACCAAGGACGCCGACGAGCAGATCCTGCGGCATCACAAGGATCACGTGTACTCG